>NZ_CALUTC010000003.1 GCF_944323605.1 uncultured Campylobacter sp. | reverse complement strand
GGGGGGGGGGCTTTAACATTTTTAGAAAATAATTTACTTTCCCTACAAAATTCACTTAACAAAACTTTGGAGGTTGCCTAATGCAAGATCCAAAGTTAAAAATTCTACTCACAGGTGCCACAGGTTTTGTGGGCACAAATTTTGTTTTAAATTTACACAAAAAGTATGAAATCATAGCCTTAGTTAGACAAAGTAGTGATACAAGTAAAATAGAAAAGTTTTGTAAAATTTATAGATATGATGAAAGTATAGAATCTATACAAAGAGTATTTGAAAATGAAAAGATTGATGGGGTGGTGCATTTGGCTACTAGGTGGCTTTTTGCTCATAATTTTGACCAAATTAAAGGTTTGATTGAAACTAACCTTGAATTTGGAACTTATCTTTTAGAATTTACAAAAACAAAAGAGCTTAAATTTTTTATAAATTCCGCTACTTTTGGAAGCTATTGTGATTCCTTAACTTACCGCCCAGCAAATCTTTACGCAGCCACTAAAAAAGCATTTGAAGACATAATGTATTACTACTCACTTAGCTCAAAGACTATATTCACCTCCTTGCTTCTTTTCAACAATTATGGAAATTATGACACAAAATACCTCTTTTCTTATCTAAATAAAATTTCAAAAACAAACGAAGAACTAAAAATGAGTGATGGCTCTCAAATAGTTGATTACTCTCATATTTTAGATGTAATCAATGCCTTTGATATTTTAATAAAACTCATACAAGAAAAGCCAAATTTTTGTAAAGATAAAATCTTTTCTTTAAAAGGAAAAGAAAGAAAAAGTCTTAAAGAAGTAGTAGAACTTTATGAAAGAATTTTAGGTAAAAAGTTAAATATAAAATGGGGAGCAAGAGCAAAAAGAGAACTTGAGATAAACTTACCTTGGGAAGGAGGAGAAGCCTTACCTAACTGGGAACAAAAGATAAGTTTAGAGGAAGGTTTTAGAATGCTTGTAAAAGATATACAAGATTAGTAAAGATCTTTACTAATCTTGTTATGAAAATTTAAGCTCCTTTAAAACCCAAGCTCCTTTTCTACCACATCTTTACCGCTTAGTAAGCTTTGATCGCTCCATAAATAGTCCCATTTTCCAAAGCGACCAGCGGTGTAAATTTTTGATTCGTCTAAAAATTTTCTTATTAGCTCTCTATCATCTTCCATACCTAGATAAAAGCTCACATTTGCATAAGGCTTTATTCTAATATCCTTGTGCAAAATCTCACTTTCTTTGAAAAGTTTCATTTCTTCGCCCTTTTCAATTATATGTCTTAAAAGCCCATCTTTGCTTAAACTTAATGGCTTGTCCTTTGAAAAGCATACTTCAAACTGCAAAGAAGAGCAGTTTTTAGGAGCATTAAAGGGCGATTTTTGACTTGGAGAATGACATCTTGCAGCTAAAATATCCTCATCATAAATATAAAACCAAATATCTTTTATAACTTGTGGCTTGTTAAAGCAAAGTGAGATTAAAGCCATGCTTGTATTTTTAAGCTTTAAACAAGCTTCTTTTACCTTAGTAGGTATATCTTTTAAAAGCTGTGCGTATTCAGGCAGGGGCAAGGTAGAGATTAAAACATCATAATCTTGCTTTTCACCGTCTTTAAAATAAATTATTTTTGCTTTTGTATCTATCTTAACAAGCTCTTTATTTAGCCTTATATCATCTACTTCTTTGAGCATAGAATTTAAAAAACTTTTGTATCCACCTTCTTTTGGCACTCTCATCTCATCAGCATAGTAGGTATTTGGTGTTTCTTTTTCAAAAGCTCCTTTTAAAACTTCTGTAATATTTGGTGTGTAAAATCTAGCACTTACCCAATTTGCATTCATTTCACTAGCTTCTAAAACCCAGTATTTTCTAGTGTAAGGTTTGGAAAAATGTTCTGTAAAATACTCTCCATAAGAAGCCTTAAGCCAGTCCTCATAAGTTTTAATCTCCTTTTGTCTATAAGGATTTTTCACAAAATCAGCTATAATTTTTACTTTTTCATCTGTATTTAAGGGATAAAGATTGTTTTGTGCTGGGTGTTTAACCCAGGTGCCGTGATAGTAATTTGACATTCTAGGCGGTTTATGAGCTACAATTTCACAAGAAGAAGCAAAAAGTTCTTTTACATACTCATCTTTAGCAAAAGATAAGTGCGGAGCATAATCAAAGGTAAAATCGCCCAGCTTAAAGGAGTTGCAAAGTCCTCCTACTTCATTTTCTTTCTCAAAAATAGTCGCTTTTATGCCCTTTTTCTTAAGATGATAAGCCGCTGAAATTCCAGCAATGCCCCCACCCACAACGATATATTTTTTCATTATCACCTTTCTTAATCTAAGTTAAAATTCAAAGCTCTATGCACGGTTTTATCCATATCATAATACTTATAATCTCCAAGCCTACCTAAAAAATGCACATTTTTAAGCTCTTTTGCCTCTTTTAAATAGCTTTGATAAAGAGCTTCATTTTCTTCCTTTGGCACAGGATAATATCTTTCGTTTTTACCCTCCTTAAAATCGCAAGAAAATTCATAAGATAGTATGCTTTTGTTTGAGCTTTCATTTAAAAAGTGCTTATACTCCACCCTTCTTGTAAAATCATAGTTTTCAGGATAATTCATCTGTGAAACCGACTGTATAAAATCATCAGTATCAAGGCTTTCAAATACAATATCTAGGCTTCTGTAAGGAAGTTTTCCAAATTTATATTCAAAAAACTCATCAATAGCTCCGGTATAATAAAGATTTTCATAGTCTATACTTTCTTTGATATCTTTAAAATCGGTATTTAGCTCTACTTTTATCAAAGGGTGCTTCAGTATATTTTGCAGCATCTTTGTGTAGCCATCTTTTGGTATGCCTTGGTATTTATCTTGAAAATACCTATCATCGCGACTTATATAAACAGGAACTCTAGCAGATACTGAAAAATCAAGCTCCTCAGGTTTTACTCCCCACTGCTTAACAGTGTAGCCCAAAAAAACCTTTTCATAAATATAAGTGGATAAAAATTCCAAATCCTTATCTTTGCTATTTTTAAGCTCTAAAATTGGCACTTTTGTATTGAAAGCAAAATTAGTAAGCAGTTTTTCTTCAAGCTTTGTAGCTAAAAATTTCGGAAAAACCTTGTGTAAGCTGTCTAGGTTAAAAGGTATATTTACCTCTTTTCCATCTATAACAGCTCTTACCCTATGCATATACAAATGCCATTTTGTAAATCTACTTAAAAAGCTCCAAACTTCTTCTATGCTGGTGTGAAAGATATGAGGTCCGTATTTATGCACAGTAATATTATCCTCTTTATAATCATATACATTTCCACCTAAATGTTCTCTTTTATCTATCACTAAGCTCTCTTCATTTTTTTCTTCAGCTAAACGTCTAGCTATGATAGCTCCACTTAAACCCGCACCAACAATTAAATTTTTTACTTTTTTCATCAAAATTTCCTGTTATTTTCCCAATACCAAGCACTTTTAAGTATATCTTTTATGTCTTTAAATTTTGGCTCCCAGCCTAGAATTTGTTTTGCCTTTTTGTTATCTGCAAAAAGCTTTGCAGGATCGCCCTCTCTTCTTGGAGCATAATTTATCGCGCAGTCCTTGCCAGAAAGTTCTTTTGCAGCATCAATTAGCTCTTTAACACTTGTGCTTATGCCTGTGCCAAGGTTTATGCAACCGCTATATTTATGCAAATTTTCAAGAGCTAAACGGTGAGCTAAGGCTAGATCCTCCACGTGTATATAATCCCTTTCACAAGTTCCATCTTTGGTATCATAATCTGTGCCAAAAACATTTATAGCTTCAATTTCTCCTTTAATAGCCTTTAAAACTAGAGGAATAAGATGTGTTTCTGGCTCATGACTTTCGCCTATGCTGCCATCAATACTAGCTCCTGCGGCGTTAAAATAGCGAAGTGAGATATGCCTTAAGCCATAAGCCCTTTCATAGTCTTTAAAAATGTGCTCTATCATAAGCTTTGACCTGCCATAAGCATTTATAGGTCTTTGGGGGTGGTTTTCATCTATTGGAGTGTATTCAGGCTCACCATAAGTAGCACAAGTGCTTGAAAAAACTATGTCTTTTACACCAAAATCAAGCATAGTGTTTAGCAGATTGCAAGTTCCTATTAGATTGTTTTGATAATATTTTGCAGGATCTATCACACTTTCTCCAACATAAGCAAAGGCAGCAAAATGCACTACTGCATCTATTTTTTCCTTTTTAAATATATTTCTTAAAGAAGTTAAATCAAGCAAATCAGAATGTATAAATTTAGCTCTTTTATCTACGGCTTCTTTGTGACCGTATATGAGATTATCGGCTACTACACAGCTATAACCCTCATTTAACAAGTGTTTTAATGTGTGCGAGCCTATATATCCAGCTCCACCAAAAACTAATATATTTTTCATCTACCGACCCCGCTATATACAAAGCCCGCTTCTATAGCCTTATTTTTATCTAGCAAGTTTCTAAAATCAAGTATATTTTTGCCTTTCATAAGCTTTTTAGCTTGTTTTAAATCAAGCTCTTTAAAACTTTGCCATTCTGTTAAAATCACTAAAATATCCGCATTTTCTACGCATTCATACATATTTTTTGCATAAGATATCTTATCTTTTAAAATTTCCTTTGCTATATCCATAGCTTTTGGATCGTAAGCTGTTATATTTAGATTTTTTTCTAATAATTTTAATATTATTTCAATGGCTGGACTTTCCCTGCAGTCATCAGTGCCGTCTTTAAAGGCAAGTCCTAATATAGCTATTTTAGCATTTTTATCATCTTTTATTTTTTCTAAAATTCTTAGAGCTATTTTTTCTTTTCTATCATCGTTTCCTTTTATAGCAGCATTAACAAGGCTTAAATTTACTTCATTTTGCCTAGCCATATAAGACATAGCTAAGGTGTCTTTAGGAAAGCAAGAGCCACCATAACCAGGACCTGGATTTAAGAATCTATTTCCTATCCTAGTATCAAGCCCCATTCCTTTTGCTACTTCAAGTATATCTGCACCGGATTTTTCGCAGAAATCAGCCATTTCATTTATAAAATGAACCTTTATAGCTAAAAAAGAATTTGAGGCGTATTTTATAGTTTCTGACGAACGTCTGCTAACAAAAACGATTTTATTTTTGAACTTTTCATACATTTTTTCTATAACAACCCTAGCACGGTCGTTATTTGTGCCTACTATTATGCGGTCTGGATTGAAAAAATCATACACAGCAAAACCTTCCCTTAAAAATTCCGGCAAGGATACAACGTCAAATTCAGCTTGTGGATTTTTCTTTGATATAAGACTTTCTATATCATCTCCCGTGCCAACTGGAACGGTTGATTTTGTAGCTATTACGGTGTATGTTTTAAGATAAGGAGCTAATTCAGTAGCAGCTGCGTGTATATACTTCATATCCGCTTCTTTAGTAACGGGGTGAGGAGGCGTTCCAACAGCTATCATAACTATGTCAGCATTTTCAACACCTTCTTTCATAGAGGTGCTAAAAGACAGCCTTTTTTCTTTCACATTTTTATGGAAAAGCTCTTCTAAGCCCTCTTCATAAAGCGTTATCTTGCCATCTTGCAAGGCTTTTATCTTTCTTTCTTCCCTATCTATGCAAATAACATTATGCCCCAGCTCTGCTAAACCAACACCTGTTGGAAGTCCTACATAACCTGTGCCTATTATAGCTATATTCATCATCTACCCTTTGAATTCTTTAATAACTTTTTTAAAATACTCTATACTCTTATCTAAACCCTCATCAAGATTTATTTTTGGCTCCCAACCAAATTTTGACTTTGCCAAACTTATATCAGGTCGTCTTTGAGTAGGATCATCAAGCGGTAAATCTTTGTAGATTATTTTTGATTTTGACCCCGTTTTTTCTATAACTTTTTGAGCTAGTTCTTTTATGCTAAATTCACCGGGATTGCCCGTATTTATAGGACCTGTAAAGTCTTTATCAGAATTCATTACCATTATTATTATATCTATTAGATCATCTACATAGCAAAATGAACGAGTCTGTGAGCCATCGCCATATATGGTAATATCTTTTCCGCTTAAGGCTTGACATATGAAATTGCTTACAACTCTACCATCATTTGGGTCCATATTTTCCCCGTAGGTGTTAAAAATTCTTATAACCTTTATATCCACATTTTCATTCCTGTGATAGTCAAAAAATAAGCTTTCAGCACATCTTTTTCCCTCATCATAACAAGCACGAATTCCTATGGGATTTACATTTCCTCTATAGCCTTCGTTTTGAGGGTGTTCTAAAGGATCGCCATAAATTTCAGATGTGGAAGCTTGTAAGATGGTGGCTTTTTTTTCTTTGGCAAGTTCTAGCATATTAATAGCGCCATAAACGCTTGTTTTTGTTGTTTTTATAGCGTGTTTGCCTTGATAAGCAGGTGGAGAGGCAGGGCAGGCAAAATTATAAATTTGATCTATTTTTTCTTCTATTTTTAGTGGCTCACAAATATCGTGTTCTATGAAGCTGAAATTTTCGTTTTTTAAGAGATTTTCTATGTTTTTCATCTTGCCTGTGTAGTTGTTATCAACACAGATAACTCTTTGTCCTTGTTCTATAAGCCTTTTACAAAGATTAGACCCAAGAAAACCAGTGCCCCCGGTTACCAAAATATTTTTCATAGTTAAAAAACCTTTTTTGTTTATTCAAAAAATACAATTCTACAGAAAATTAACTTTATGAATTATAAATCCTATTAGGTATATACCAACTTCGTTTTATAGATAATTTATTAAATTTTCAATTTAAAATACACACATTTTCCCATAACACAACCTTAATCCCTTTTAAAAAAGTTTGAAAACAGCCATTTTCAATACAAAATAACAAGAAGTGGATATTGTTTATTTTGCTTCTTTATTAGCATTTATATTTATTGATTTTATTTGTCTTTAAGACTTAGCTTAATGTTTTAGCCTTGAGTTTAGGTTTTAAAAATAAATAATATTAAGGAGATAGACTATGTTAAGCACTATGCACATTGGAGCTTGGGTATATAATGAAGATCCTACAAATATAGATGAGCATGCAAAATCTGTATTTTCTAAGGCTACTAAATCTTTTCTTGGTTCTGATTTAGAACTAATGCTTTGTCTTGGAAGTCAGCTAGTATCGGGAAAGAATTATGCTTTCATTTGCAGAAGAAAAACAGTTGCATTAAATCCAAAAAGTGCTTATTCTTTGGTGATTTGTTATGAGAATCTACAAGGAGAATGTTCTATAAGTAAGATGAAAGATGTAGTAAAAGAAAATAAATTAAAAGGAGGAATTTTCTGCACTAAAAGCTCTGAAGCTTTTATAAGTAAATTAGACTGCATAGAGGCTAATCGTATAGTTCATTCCTTTAATAAGGCTTTTTCTAACTTAGTAGGAGTTAAATATACTCCAGAACTTTATGTAGCACACTCTATATCAACAGGCATAAATTATCACATTATAGCAAAAGCAAAGCTTAGTGATAAAGAACAAAGCATAGGTTATAAATACACAATCATAAATAGCTTTATGAATGAAGATTCTATAGTTAGTGTAGAAGATTTGTAAAAGAATTGTTAATTTAGATTAAAAGCTATGTGTTTTTAATCTAAATTTTTTTATATATGGAGAATAAATGATTCCAAATAAACATATACATATTAATGATAAAAATGCCGAGCATTTAGATGCAAATAAGAAAAAAAAGATAATAAATATAGCATTTGCTTGCGATAATAAATATGCAAGATACACAGGAGCTGTTATTTGTTCTATATTAAAAAACTTATCAAGTGATAAAATTTGTCATTTTTATATACTTTCAACTAGCATATCGCAAGAAAATAAGGATAGGTTTTTAAAGTTAAAAAGATTTAAACAATGCGAGGTGTTTTTTATAAAACCAGATGAGAGCTTTGTGCAAATTTTTAAGGATATAAAGCTGCAAGAACACGTTAAAATAGAAACCTTTTACAAATTTTCCCTACCTTTGATTTTGCCTAAGCTAGATAGGATTTTATTTTTAGATTCTGATATAGTAGTTTTAGAAGATATAAGCCCTCTTTATGAAAGCACTTTAGAGGACTTTTGCTTTGCAGCTGTAGAAGATGCTAATCAAAGGCTTAAAATTCCATTTGGCTACCCAGATGAGTATATTTATTTTAATTCTGGTGTGATACTGTTTAATATAAAGCAAATAAAAAATTCCACTTATATGGATAGGATAAAAACTAAGGTAAAAGAAAATTTTGACAAATACAAGGTAAGCGATCAGGATATGTTTAATGATTGCTTTTATGATAAGATTAAAAAGTTAAGCTACAAATATAACCTACACCATACTAGGTATGGTTTTTTTAATCCAATGAATACAAATGACTATTTTGCCTCCCTAAATAAGCCTGTTATATGGCATTTTACGGGTCCCATAAAGCCTTGGCATACAAGCAAGGATTTAGTTTATGCAGACCGCTTTATAAATAATTTGAAATTTTATGAAAGATTTGCAGATGAAATTTATTACAAGATTTTAGATAATGATAGAATCATAAGTACTCACAGTGATAGCTTTTTACCTTATAAAAACAAGCATAGTGGTAAGGATTTTGTGCTTTTAGCTTCTGGTCCTAGTGCTAAGATACACACAAAAATAGATAATGCTATATATGTAGGTGTAAATAAAAGTCTTTTGCATAGCATAAAACTTGACTATTTATTCGTGCAAGATTTTAGAGCCTTTAAGAATTTTGAAGAAGAGATATTTTCTTATGAGTGTGAAAAATTTTTTGGTATATGTGAGGCGGTAAAAGAGTTCAAAATACCGCTTGAATATGCTTTGAAGTCTAGGGCAAAGATATATTACCAAGACACCTCTTTAACGGGCATACCCTCAAAATTTGCCTTTGATTTAAGCAAGGAAAGGATTGGTTGCTTTGAAAATGTAGTATTTGCAGCCCTGCAGTTCATCTTGTATGCTGGAGCAAAGAGAATTTTTTTAGTTGGTTGCGACTGCTCAAATGAGCCTTATTTTTATGCTAAAGATGATAAGAGTGATTTAAATCCGCAAAGAATCATAAATAATTACAAAAAATTTAAGAATTTCGTGCAATTTTACTATCCAGATGTAGAGGTATTATCTATAAATCCAGTGGGCTTAAAAGGAATTTTTGATGAATACTAAGAAAAAAGCATTGCTTGTGATGGCAGCCACTTATGATTATATCTTTGCTGTGGCAAATGTTCTAATAGGACTAAAAAAATACTCGCCAAATATCTTTGATGATATAATAATATACACAGATGATAAAATCAGCGATAACGACAAGCTTATACTAAAAACAATATTTTCTAACATAAAATTTGAGCTTTATGACTTTGAGATAAGAAATCAAGCAGATAGAATAAGGCTTTCGTATTATCAAAATATGCCTTATGCAAGATATGAAATGCTTAAGTATCTAAGCATTTATGAAAAGGTTGTGTGGTTTGACTCCGATTTTTTAATACTTGATGATATAAAAAACTTGCTTGAGTATGGAAACACAGGTGTTGCGATGTCAGTCGATCTAAATCCATATCCTAAAAATCATAGTATAAGTGAGTTTTTTAATGCTAAAATACAAGCTTATGATATGTGTGCAAAAGCCTATGCTTCAGGCTTAGTAATATTTACTGATAAACTTAAAAATCCGCACTTATTAAGGCAGTATCTTTATGAGAAAACAAATGAATACTCCTCTTCAATAAAATACGCAGAACAAGGTATTTTGCATCTAATGCTTCAAGATTTTGATATAGAAGTAGATGAGTTTCCTAAAGATGTTTATCACTGTTTTCCGTTTGAAGATAAGCATAGAGCTAAGATAATTCATTTCTTAGGATTTAAGCCTTGGCTTTTTTACTGTGCTTATGATGAGTGGTATGAAAATCATAAAACTTGGATAGAACTTGGCGGAAGTGAGGCTAAATCTTTTAGCGATATGCTAGGCTTAGAAAAAGACTTTAAAAACTCAAAAGATATGTTTATATCTTGCAAAAGCAAGGCGTATTTCTTTGGTGAAAAAAGGTATCAAAATTTATTGCTTTTAAATAGCATATACAATGGCAAAATAAATAACAATGAATACAAAAGTTCTCATAGCGGTGCGGCAAGGATTGTAAGATCTCATCTTTCTTACAAACTAGGAGAGAGATTACTGTCTGCCTATAAAAATAAAATAAAGATTATATTTTTGCCTTTTACGCTTTTGTATGTGTATTTTAAGCATTTTTTATCTAAGCTTTTAAATAAACTCTTAATGGATACAAATCCAAATTTGCAGAATTTGCCTTTAAATGCTTATTCTGATTATCAAGACGCCTTAAAGATTAAAAACTATCTTACTTATAGATTAGGAAACACTCTTGTAAAACACCCTTTTAGCTTTTTATTTAGATTTAAAAAAATTTATAAAGAGTGGAAAAAGGAAAAAAGCAAATGAGTTTTACAAGATTTAAAATTATTTTCAAATTTTATATTTAAGGATCTTAAAATAATGAATTTAAAAAATAAAAACCCTTCCATAAAAATTCTAGTAGGTTATCATAAACCTGCAGTCTTACTTAAAGATGAAATTCTTACTCCTATACACTTAGGTAGAGTCTTGGCTACACAAGCTTCTAAAGATGGAGAATTATCTAAGCAAGATTATGAATGGCTATGTGAAAATATGATAGGAGATGATACAGGAGATAACATCTCTCATCTTAATAGATATTTTTGTGAATTAACAGGAATTTATTGGGCTTGGAAAAATTATGATAAATTAGGCAATCCTGATTATATAGGTTTTATGCATTATAGAAGGCAGTTTGTGTTTGATGAGGGCATTGCGGATAGATTTGAAAATTCTATCTATTATTATAAGTATGAGAAAATAGATGAATACTTAAAGCAACTTATAGATATAAATAAAATAGATATATCCTTATACGATATCATAAGCCCAAAGGCTCTAAAGATAAAAGAACACAGCAAGAGAAAATACGAAACTGTGCCTGAATTTTTATTTTCTTTTTGTAGTGGAACGAAGTTTTATGCTCTTATAGAACTTATGAAAAATGATGAAAAATTACAAAAATATAGGCATTTAGCCTTAAATTTAAGCAATCAGGGTAGTTTTTTTCCTTGCAATATGTTCATAATGAAAAAAGACTTATTTTTTGAGTATTGTGAATTTTTATTTTACACTATGTTTAAGCTGTATGATAGATTTAAACAAAAACTAAGTAATACTAATTCTAGCTCAAAAAGAGAGCTATCTTGGATTAGCGAATACATCACAAGCACCTTTATAAAAAAACAAATAGAGCATGGTAAAAAAAGCAAAGAAGTGTGCTTAAGTCATATAATAAAAACAGATAGCCTAACTTTAAAAAAAGACTTGCTTAGGGCTAAGATAAAAGATGAGATTAAGCAAGCTGATATAGTATCATTTGATATATTTGATACCTTGTTGCTTAGAACATATTTAAAACCAAGCGATCTTTTTGAACACTTAGAGCAAAATTTCAATGCAAAAAATTTTGCTTATGCTAGAAGCATAGCTGAGAGAAAGGCTATGAAAGAGCTAAATAAAACTCAGGCAAGTTTTGATGATATATACAATTTTTTACCCAAAAAATTTCATTTTTTAAAAGATAAAGAAAGAGAGCTAGAGTATAAAAACATATACGCAAACAAATTTATGAAAGAGCTTTTTGAGTATGCACTTTCTTTAAATAAAAAAGTATTTTTAATATCAGATATGTATTATGATGAACAATTTATAAGTTCTTTGCTTGAAAAATGCGATATAAAAGGCTATGACAAGCTTTATGTTTCCTCAACTTACAATCTTAACAAACGTTCTGGCAGTCTTTTTGAATATGTATTTGACAAAATAGATGTAGATAGAGATAAAATTTTACACATAGGAGATAATGAATTATCTGATTATAAAACGCCTAGCAAATACGGCATAAAAGCTTTATGTGTGCCAATGCCATCATCTTTGTTTTTTGAAGAATACAAGCTTTTAAAGGATTTTTATGAGGCAAATACGAATCTTACAAGTTCTATAATACTAGCTTTGTTGGTAAAAAAAACTGTTTTTGATGAAGATATAGATTACTACAAATACTTAGGGTATTTTATAGGAGGAGCATTTATATTTGCTATATCAAATTTTGTTTTTGAAAATATTATAAAAAATGGCTTAAAAGATATATTTTTCATAGCTAGAGACGGATATATGATAAAAGAAGTCTTTGAGCTTATACTTAAAAAAAGAAATATCAAAGATATAAACAGCTCATATATAGTAGCAAGTAGAGCCTTTAACTTACTCATAAATCCTGATTTAAGCAAGTTAAAAATCAATGATAGGCAACAAAAAATACATTCTTTGTTTCATTTTCTTTGTGAGCAAAATGAAAAATTTAATGACTTGTATAAAAATATTTCTGATGCTGAAGAAAAATACAATATCTTGCTTAATGAAAAAGATCTTATCAAAGAAATATCAAACAAAAATAAAGAGCTTTACAAACACTATCTATCACAGTTTGATTTTAAAGCTCAAAACATAGCTATCTTTGATGGTAATGCTTCTACTTTCTCATCTTTAAAATTGCTAAAATCTATGTTTAAGGATAAAAATTTTTTTCCCTTGTATTACAATGTTGGTGGAGATGATGAGATTAAGAAAAAAATCAACTTTAATGCTTATGAGAATGGCTATGTGAAGATAATTAATTACACATTTAGTGAATTTTTAATGAGCGCACCTCATTTTTCAAAATCTTACATAAATGAGGATAAAGAATTTGTAGAAAATAACAATGATTTTGAAGAATTGTATAAAGAAATTTTTTCCTTGATATACAAACACGAGTTAGATTTTGCAGAGGATTTACTAGATAGTTTTGCTGATTTTAAAGTCTCTTTTGATAATCAAATCATAGCCTCTTATATAAATTTCTTTTTAGTAAATATGGGGAAAAGAGATGAGTTTTATCTAAAAGATGTTTATATTGGTGTAGATTCAGCACATAGTTTACATCTAAAGATTATCAGATATAATGCAAATATGTACGCTCCAGCACTAGGTGCTACATATCGTATGAAAGATCAGCTTTCATATAGGCTTGGTACAATTCTGCTTAAAAGCAACAATGTAAAGTCTTTATTTGCATGTCCTTTTAAGCTTTTAAAAGAACTTGTATCATTTAAAACACGCGAATATATTTTAAAATTACTAAGACATAAGACTCCACCGCTATACACCTACAAGGATTATAATGAAGCCTTAAAAATTAAAAAACACCTCACTTATAGACTAGGAAATTTACTTGTAAAACATCCTTTTACTTTTTTATTTAGAGTAAGTAAGGTGTATAAAGAGTGGAAGAGGGAGAAAGGACGGTATATATAAAAACTTTCTAAATATATAAAGATATTATAAAGCGAACTTACGCAGGACTAATAGAGAGTTAAAATAGAAACAAAACAAGCATTAGAACATTCTAATACTTGTATGCTTTCATCAGTTTAGTAAAGAGGCAACTTTAGTTTGTAGTATATTGTTTTGATGAGCTACCATAAAAGAAGCAGCATTTTGCTTTAAAAAACCCTCGTTTAGCTGATTCACATTCACAGCCATATCATTATTTAGAAGTCTATTTTCAGCGTCTTTTAAATTTACACTATTTTCCATACTAGCGTTCATATTGCTATAAATGGCGTTTATGCCAGCACCTATATCAGCTCTTAGCCTTGATACATCTTCTGAAAATCTTTGTATAGCATCTGTATTTTCAAGGGATAATTCACTGGTGTTTATAGGATTTAAATTTGTTTGTTCTACTCCAGAACCAACCACAAATTCCATTGATTGAAAAACATTTTTTCCATTATATTGGGCATTATTAAAAGCATCATTAATAGAAGTTATTACCCTTTGTGCTTCTGTATTTAACATAGCTCTTTGACTATCGCTTAATACAGCATTATTAGAACGAACAGAAAGTTCGCTAAGTCTGTCAGCACTTTCATTTATACGATTTAAACTAGCGTCAGCAACCTGTAAAACTGCTATAGCATCATAGGAATTTGATATACCTTGATCCACAGAATTATACTGAGACATCAAAGAATCAGCTATTGCTAAATTTGCACCGTCCCTACCGTCTATAGCACGTACTGCTGCTATACGTTCTAAAGCAGTATCGCTAGTTTTTTTAGCGTCATTTAGATAATTTGTTTGAGACATACTTTGTGGATTATTATTGACTGTCATTTTAAACCCCCTTCTAATCTAACTTTCTTTATTATATGCTTTATCAGCTGTTTTTAAGCTTAAAAAATAAAGAATCACTTGAAAAACAAGCAAAACTTTAACAAGCAACTCGCTTTGATAGTGAAAATCTTTAAACTCATCGCTATCAAAATACGCTATATCAAGCTCTGTTCCTAAAACTTGTTTTTGGAATTCAAGCATTGGTAAAGTGTAATAAAATAAGAAAAGCAAAGATAGTGCCAAAATTACTAAAGATATAAAAATTTTTAAAATTTTAAATTTATTTTTTACAGAAAATATTTCATATAAGAAATTTACAATAGAAACAAAGATAAGAACATAGGCGAATTTTAAAAAGATTTGAGCCATAATCAGACCGCTTTCAAATCTATCTAGCAAAACAGAACCATTTAATCCATTTGGAGGATAAAAAATATAAGAAGCTACCACCACGCCTATAAATAGCTCTATGCCTATGACTGAAGCTAATAATAAAAAATTTATATTTTTCATAACTATCCTTATATTTGACCTGATTTTATCCTTTAAAGATTAATGTATCTTAAATTCAAGCTCTCTTATCCTAAAATCTGGCATTAAATTTTCAAGTTCTTTGTAAAATTCTTTGC
Source organism: uncultured Campylobacter sp. (assembly GCF_944323605.1). Taxonomy (GTDB): domain Bacteria; phylum Campylobacterota; class Campylobacteria; order Campylobacterales; family Campylobacteraceae; genus Campylobacter_D. The sequence goes on along the minus strand of NZ_CALUTC010000003.1, from coordinate 145,780 downwards.
TATGATTTGCAAATTTTAAATGCGTAAGTTCGTGCAATACTACATATTCTATGCCTTTTAGAGACTTTTGCATCAAATTTATATTTAAATTTATATAAGCCTTGCTACTATTACAAGAACCCCAACGCGTTTTCATAGGCTTTATACTAAGTCTTTGTATTTTTTTATCAAAAAATTTTTGCCATTTTTTTATGTAAAATGAAAAAATTTTAAAAGCATTTTTTTTCATAAATTCTTCGTATTGTGATTTATTTTTACTTATAAGCAAACCTTTTTCAAAACGAATTTTTTCAATATTTTCATCAAATATTAGCTTATAAGACTTGCCTAAAAATAGAATTTCATCATCATTTTTATGAGAATATTTGCTTAAAAGCTCATATTTTTCATTTAGCCACTCGGAATGCTTATCTAGAAAGAAAATAAGATCTTTTTTACTACAAAATAATGGAATTACCAATCTTATACACAAATTTTTATCTATTTTTAGTCTTATATATTTTACTTTTTTATATTGTATTGTTATGTTAAATTTTTTGTATTTAATTTCTTTTATACTATAGCCTTTGTTTGCCATTTTCTACTTTTCCATCTAAAAGCATTTGTAAGACCTCTAAAAAATTCATCACACAAAAAACCTATCCAAACACCTAATATACCAAGCTTAGCCCAAAAGCAAAGTATGTATCCTACTGGCAGAGACACGCCCAACATAAATACACAAGCACTAAAGAATGGAAATTTAGCGTCTCCGCTCGCACGTAAAGAATTTACCATAACTATATTAAAAGTTCTTGACACCTCTAAGAATATCGAAAGCAAGAATAAAGGAGCCATTACTTTTCTAAATTCATCTTTTAGATTGAGTATTTGCATTATGAAATCTTGAAATATATAAAAGCAAAGCACAACAAAAAAAGTAACTAATATACTAAAATAAAACGCTCTCCAAGTGTGTTTATATGCCACATTTAGATAATTTGCTCCTACTAATTTTCCTATAATTATCTCATTTGCTACACTTATAGCTTGTCCTGTAAGCATTACAAACATAGAAATTTGAAAGTAGATTGTTTGAATGCTTAAATTTAAACTTCCTAAACTGGCTACAAAAGATAAGGCTATAGCGTATTGAATAACCCAGATTAAGTTTTCGCCGGCTGAAAAAGAACCAATATTTAAAATTTTAAACATAACCTTTTTTTCAAATTTGAAAAGCTCTTTTAACTCCAATTTCATCTTTAACTTGAAAAAAAAGACAAATAGTAAAATTGATAGTATGGTTACTCTGCCTATGATATTTGAAAGACCTATGCCAAAAAGTTCTAATTTTGTATAATTTAACATATAGTAATTAAGTAAAACTATAACAAAATCCATAATCAAAGAGGCTATCATAACCCAATAAACCATATTATAAACTCTGATAATTGCAGCTAAAACAACTCCAAGACCGTCAAAAATAAGGCAAATTGCGAGCATATGTAAATAAATTTTGCTATGATTTAGAAGATCATTAGGTATATTCATAAAATTTAGTAAGAAATCTCCAAACAAAAACAAAAAGCTACCGCAAACAAAACCTAAAATAGAATTAAAAAAAATACTTTGATGTATAGCTTTTTTAGCCAGCACAGTATCTTTAGCACCTATAGCCTGTGCTATAACTATGCTACAACCAACACTTAAAAAGCTAAATATGGTAAAAAATATGCTAATGATTTGGTTTCCAGCACCCATAGCACCGACTAGATAGTTTGAGTATTGAGTAACCATATAAGTGTTTATAATAATGCTAAGATACCTAAGTAGCATTTCTATAAATATAGGCACAGTTAATCTAGACAAGGATAGCTGTTTGCTTGCTTTAGCCACAAATTTTCCCTAGGAATGTATTTTTGGAATGTTTATTTTATACCCTTTTGTTTAAGAATAGCTTATTTGTTTAAAAGCTTTATAAAAAGGTTAAATTTATTTGTCGTTTTTGAATAAAGATTTTATTTTTCTTTTTAATCTAGCACCCTTTTTTCTAAGTTTGAAAAATGGACTTTTGTATCGTTTGTAGAAGTTTTCAGGGTCTTTTATGATTTCTTTTAATTCCCTTATCTCTCCATTTGTAAAAAAATTTTTATCCAACTTATCAATAACAGGTTCAAATTCAAGTGCAAAACGTTTTATAAAATCAAGCTTAAATTTATTGTCAATGCGTTTTAAATTCCACCAGTAAGCTTTAAATTTTTTATATAAAAATACTGCAAATAATTTTTTCATTAATTCTTTATCGCATTTGTTTAAAAAATTATATATAAAATCATATTCATCACACACACAATAAATTTTTTCTTTGCTGTGTATAGAAGAATTTTCATTATCTTTTCTATAAAAATATAATGCTTCGTTGTGCAAATAAATGCTATCTGCTAGACTTAGAGTTATAAAGAAAACTCCAGTATCTTGAAAAGAAGCACCATCGCTTTCGTTAGCTTTTATTTTAAATTTTCTAATAAAATCAAGCTTGTAAATTGCACCTTGATACGCAATTAGTGAATGCTGTATCAGCTCAATCTTATCTTGTTCTTTTAATATTTTATTGTATAAGTTTGCTTCGTATGATATGACTTTGTATTGTTTTTCTCGTCTTGTAAAGTGCATAATATCTGATTTTATAATGTCGCAATTATATTTTAAAGCCAATTCATAAAGCTTTTCGCACATATCAAGCCTTGCGTAATCATCGCTTTCTATTATGGTAAGATACTCGCCTTTAGCCTCTTTAAATCCTAAATTTAACTGATATCCTAAACTTTTTTTATCGGAGAGTATTATCCTTATGCGTTCATCTTTTCTTTGCTCTTCTTTTAAAAATTCTAAAGTTCCGTCATTAGAATTTGCATCTATGCAAATGATTTCTATATCTTTAAAAGTCTGATTTACAGCACTTTTCAACGCTTCTTTTATGTATTTTATGGAATTATAACTTGGAATTAATATAGAAATTTTGATACTCATACTAACTAAGATCCGTTTTTAGATTTGAGAATTCTAGCTAAAATATTCTTAATAAAAAATTTATTCAAATAAATTTTTTATATTTTAATATTTTCAAAGCTCTTGCAAGTATTTAACAACCTTTTTTCTTATATCTTTTTTGTGCTAAAAGCTTCTCAGCTTTTATCTTATTTTCATCTTCTAATACAAAGCTATTTTTTATATATTTTTCTATAAGCTTTAAACAAGTATCTTCATCGTAAGCTATATTAAAAAGCATATCATCTTTACTTTTGGCATGTTGCATATCTTTCAAATCAACATCTAGCAACATAGTATCATTATAATCGTGTCTGTAAAATATTACAGGAGTATTTAAAAATAAGAAGTCAAAAAATAAAGATGAATAATCTGTTATAAAAAGATCTGCCTTACCTATATGTTTAGAAATTTTTTCAGGTTTTATGTATTCACAATCTTTTATATCAAAGAAATCAAATTTATCACATTGATTAAGTAGTGAATGGTGTAAAGAATAAGTTGTTTTTATATCGTATTGTTTTGATAATTTTGCCAAGACACTAAAAAAGGGTAAGATTTTTTTATAATAAACAGTATTTGATAAATCTAAACTTAGTTCATTTTCATTGGAATTTAAAAAAAACCCTCCAAGTAAACATAATAAATATAGTCTTTTTTTCAGTTTTTTCTTTTTTTAACAAGTCCCATCTAGGCATACCTATTTTTATTAAATTTTGTCTTTCCCAATTCCCGTATCGTTCAAAGATTTCTGCTTCTTGCTCCGAGCTAACTAAAAATTTATTAAACTGTCTAGGAGATAAATAACCAGTAGTTAGAACAAAAACTTTTAAAAGAGTAGCCCCATGGTTAATATTAATATACTGTATATGTTCGTTTTCAAATAAAAAATTTGTCAGATTTTTATTTAAACCACCAAAAGATGTGATCACGTATTTAGCTCTTAAAAGTTGCTTAAAGGAAATAAAGAAAAAGTCAAAATTATGCTTTATATCGTCTTTTGAAGATCTATCAAGAGCTATTATATTTTTTAGCCTATTTTTTTCTTTTAACTCTTTGTATAGAGGGTTTTCTTTCCATAAAACATAGTAAGATTTTACATTATGTTCTTGCATATACTGAAATACACACCAAGCATCTATGCATTCAGCATCTTTTTCATATAGATTATCAAATAAAATGTAAGTATCTTTTTTAAAAAATGTTTGTATCTTTAAAAAAATGACACTGTAAAATTTAAATTTAAAATTTGTAAGTTTTGCTATCTCAAGCGGCAGTAAAAATAAATAGCCTTTATACCAATTTTTAAAGTAAGATAAAATTATTTTACCCATTCTATATGACAAATGATTTTTTACTCTTAATGCCTTTTCATAATCCACATAACTAGGCAGTGGAGGGAGTTTTAGTGCAGGGTTTATACTAGATATTTGCTTGTATATATTTATCCCCCTTTTATGTTTGTATATGCAATAAACAAGCGAAAAAGGTAATAATAAAATTTAATAGGATTTTTAGCATTTATTACAGTTTTACCCACTTTGTAAGTTAGATGATTTTTAATCCTATCTTCAGCTATAGAAACACCTCTTTTTATATATGCAATAGGATAAAATTTTATAGCTAGTTCTTTTTTAATATTATAAATAAAAGCACCAGTAAGTCTTTCTGATAAAAAACCAATAGCTCTTTTTTGTTTTATATCCCTATCTGTGTAATTAATTTTTTCGTGCATATAAAACAATATCTCAAAAACATAAGAGCAGTATTTAAAAAATAGTTTTTTTTCCATAATAAAAATATTTTTGAAATAATGCTCATCAACATCTGAATATTTTAAGAAAAAATTATATTGTGGGAATTTGTTTTTTACACTTTGTTTTAATAGTTCAAAATCATCTTCAACGTGTCCTAGTTTTTTTGAGTAATTACATTTATAAAATTTATCAACAGTAATATTTGCAAAATAAGGATTTATGGTTATTGCATTTAATCTATTTATTTTATATTTTAGCATTTTGTATTGATGGTATATTTTTTCTTTCAAAAATATATTAAAATAAGAAATATTATTACAGAATGTGTTATCTTTTTCATCTAAAAGCAAAAACTTGTTATAATGCATAAACCCTATATAATCAGGATTGCCTAATTTATTATAATTTTTCCAAGCCCAATAAATTCCTGTTAATTCACAAAAATATCTATTAAGATGAGAGATATTATCTCCTGTATCATCTCCTATCATATTTTCACACATCCATTCATAATCTTCTTTAGATATTTCTCCATCTTTAGAAGCTTGTGTAGCTAAGACTCTACCTAAGTGTATAGGAGTAAGAATTTCATCTTTAAGTAATACTGCAGGTTTATGATAGCCTACTAGAATTTTTATGGAAGGGTTTTTATTTTGAAAACTTTCTTTTTGCACTTAAAAAGTCCTTTCTATTTACTAATATTTCTTTTTTATCTTTCAATTTTCTTTTAAAGCATCTTTTTAGTTTTTATAAAGACTTAAATCCTTAACTTACAAAGAATTTTTATCATCTATTTTTGTATTGAAAATGGCTGTTTTCAAACTTTTTTAAAAGGGATTAAGGTTGTGTTATGGGAAAATGTGTGTATTTATAGAGTAAAGATAAGTTTAAAAATTTTTAAGACTTTTAAATAAAATGGATCCAAGTCTTATCATATTAGAGCCACATTTTATAGCTAGTTCAAAATCAGAACTCATACCCATAGAGCATATTTTTGCACCGTGTTTTTGCAAAGACTCAAAAAGTTTGTATGTTAGTTCAAAGCTTTTTTGTATCTCTTTTGTGTTATTTGAATTTGCACCTATACTCATAAGTCCGCAGAGATTTAATGATTTACATTCTTCTTGTATTTGCAAGTATTCATCTAGTGCTTTTTCAACTGCAACCCCACTTTTTGAGCTTTCTTGTGCAGAATTTACTTCAAGCAAGACATCTAATTTATAATCAAGCCTTTTATCTACGGCTTTTGCTATTTTAATACCGTTGCAAGACTGCCATAAAATAGGCTTTTGTTTTAATAAAAGATTTATTTTATTGCTCTGTAAATTGCCTATAAAGTGCCATTTTATAGGCAAATCTTTTAATGCTTCTTTTTTGTTTGATAGTGCTTGGACTTGATTTTCTCCAAACTCTGTTATGCCATTGTTAAAAAAAACTCTTATAACATCGGAATCTACATACTTGCTAGCCGCTACTACTCGTATATTTTTGTTAAGATTAAGTATATCATCAAGCTTCATTTTTTTCCTTCGCTAAGCATATCTATAAGATAAGCTATATGCTGCCAAGAAATATTTGTCGCATCGCTTAATCCTATTTCACAAGTGCTTGAATTTGAAAACGCAAATTTTATATCTTTATCATCATAAAATTTAGCAAAAGCTTTTGTAGCATTTATGTTTAATTCCGGGATAAAAAAGCCTTTATATCCAGCAAAGCCGCAACAAGCCATATCATGTTCTAAAACTCTTTTGTTCGTGCATTTTTTGGCAAGTTCTCTCATATCATTATCTATTCCAAGTTTTTTGCTAGCACACATTGTATAAAGTGCTATATCTTCATCAAGTGCTTTTATATCGATTTCAGGTAAGATTTCTTTAAGTAAATAAGTGCTTAGGTCATAAATTTTAAATTCATCCTTTAAATCTTTTATGAGTCTTGCACTACAAGCACCGTGATCGATTACTATAGGGATTGTGCCATCTTTGCTTATCTTTTTTAGAATTTTTTTATTTTTTTCTAAATTTGCTTCTTTTATGTCTGAAAAGTTTTCAAAGGCTTTTCCACAACACATATTTTTTATGTTTTTTAGATAAATAACGCTAACTTTCGCCTTTTTGCAAAGACTTTCAAAAACCTCTTGCAGACTTCTTTTATCGTTTGCAAGTTTTGAAGGGGCAAAGGCTCTATTTATACAACTTGTAAAATACACGACTTCTTTATTTAGGCTTGATTTTTGATTTTTAAATTTGTAAGTATTAGCACTTGGCATATATTTTCTAGTTACTGGGCTAAATTTTACTATTTTTCTGGTATTGATACTAAAATTTGAAAGCTTATCAAGAGAAAATAATGAGCTAGTTTTTAATGAAAATTTAGCTATATCTAAGCTGGTATTGAAATTTTTATAGGCGTATTGTGCTATTTTTTGCGATATTTGAGATTGATTTTTTCTTTCTTCTAAGGCTAATAAAGCTGTATCTATGTTTATAGGGCAGAGTTCTTCGCACATAGAACAAGCAGCACAACTTTCTTGAGAAAAATACTTCAAGCCACTTTTTAAATTTTTTAAATTCTTTCTACTTTCATTGTCAAAAAGCTTTTCAAGCCTTTTTATCTCTCTTTGTATGGCTATCCTTTGCCTTGGGCTTAATGTAAATTTATGAGAAGGGCAGTATTTCTCGCAAAATCCGCATTCCATACAAGCCTCCAAATACTCTTGCTCTATCTCTGTAACTTCTTTTATATTTTTTTTGTAAATTTCTTTATCATCACTTATTATCACATCTGGATTTATAAGTTTTTTCTTATCAAAAATTTCTTTTATTTTTTTATTTATCTTATATGCTTTTTCGCCCCATTCAAGCTCTACAAATGGAGCTATCATTCTTCCTGTGCCGTGTTCTGCTTTTATGCTACCACCAAAAGAGGCTACCATTTTTGACATTTCATCGACTAAGATAGAAAAATTTTGAAATTCTTTTTTATCATTTAAATTTGGAGTTATTATAAAATGCATATTTCCAGCTAATGCGTGTCCGAATAAAATGGCATTCTTGTCAAAAGAATATTTTTTAAACAGCTTTTGTAGTTCTAAAATTCCTTTTCCTAAATCATCTATCTCAAAACAAATATCCTCAGTAATCACCGAAGCACCTTTTTTCCTAGCACTTGCGGCTATTGGCAATAATCCCTTTCTTATTTTCCACCAAGCACTATATACGGCTTCATCACTTGAAAATTCAAGCGGCATAGAAGTGGGGTAGGGCGTTATAGTATCTTTTATCTTTTTTATATGCTTTTCTAATGTCTTTTCATCATCGCTTTCTGTTTGTATAAGGATGCAAGCTGTATCTTTTTTGATTTTTTTTAGAAATTCTGGCACGCCTTTAAATTTAGAAGCTGTTTTTAAACAAGAATAATCCATTATCTCTGCACTTGTGATAATATCATCAAGAGAAGCTAAGACTTTTACAACTTCAACAGCCTTTAAAATATCTTCATAAAAAAGCAAGGCACAAGCTTTATACGGGCTATCATCTACGCATTCTAATTCCACCTTTGAAACAAAGCCCAAAGTGCCTTCAGAACCTACAAAAAGATGAGTGATTATGTCTATTACATCATCAAAATCAAGTAAGGAATTTATACTGTATCCTGTTGTGTTTTTTATCTTGTATTTTTTGCGTATAAGTTCTTGCAAGGCTTTATCTTGTAAAATTTCAGCTCTTAATGCTAATATTTCTTCTATCATCTTTGAGTGTGTATTTTTAAAATCTTTTATGCTTTTTTCATCGCTTGTATCAAGTATAAAGCCGTCTGCTAGTATGACTCTTATCGATTTTATAGTATTGTAAGAATTTTGCTTTACTCCGCAACACATTCCACTTGAGTTATTATTTACTATACCAGCTATTTGTGCAGCTGCTATCGTTGCTGGGTCAGGACCTATTTTTTTAGAAAATTCTTTCAAGGCTAAATTTGCATTAGAGCCTATAACACCAGCATCAAGTAGTATTGTTTCTGCATTTTTTGAAATTTTAATGTTATTAAAAGAAAAATCTAGCAAAACAAGCACAGTATCACAAGAGCTTTGACCGCTAAGGCTTGTCCCAGCGGCACGGAAACAAAGTGGGGTATTGTATTTTCTAGATAATCTAAAGGCTTTTATTATCTCATTTTCGCTTTGCAATAAACAAACAAGTTTTGGAACTAAGGAATAACAACTCGCATCAACTCCATAAGCAAAACATCTTAAATAATCCTTATAAACTCTGCCTTTAAAAAGCTCTTTAGCTTCCTTATAAAAGCCTTCATAATCTTGCATAATACTCCTTTTAATTAGGATAAAATTTGACTTTTTTATGTAATTTTGCTAAAATTATAGTCTTTTTCTTGTAAAAAAAAGCTAAACTTAGAATGAAAGGAAATGAGGAATTTATGTATAAAACTAAGATTAAATCTTTTTTCCTTGTTTCTTTTAAATCTACTATGTCTTGCTGTATGCACACTTTTGTGTGCAAAAATTCTTAATCTCATTTAGTATATACATATACATTCTGGTTTTCAAACTAAAGTTTTTTAATGTTTTTTTAACTCTTTAAGGAGATAAATTTGAATGAAATTAAACAAAAATATCTAATAAATTTTTGGGAAAATAAAAAAGGTTTTATAGCACTTGGAGTTTTTTCTGCTGCTTATTTTGGTATCTTTGCTGTTAATTGGGGAGTAACTAGCGAGATGACAAGACTTGGAGGAGAATTTTTAGAGCTTTTTGGAGCTGATTTAAGCTCTTATTCTTACTATCAAAATTTAGGTTTAGCAGGTAATGCCACGACTAGAATTTCAGGCATAATGCTTCTTGGTATGTCTATAGGTTGTATAGTTGCAGCCCTGCTTGCAAATAAGGTTAAATTTCGCTTACCAGCTAGTTCTTTAAGGGTATTTCAAGCTATAGTTGGAGGACTGCTCTCAGGCTTTGGAGCCAGACTTGCCTTTGGTTGTAATTTGGGAAATTTTTTCTCTGGCATTCCTTATTTTTCCTTGCATACTTGGCTTTTTGCTCTTTTTATGGTGCTTGGAATTTATCTAGCTGTAAAGCTTACAAATACTAAATTTTTTAAACCAAAAGCAAAACTTGTAAGGGTAAATAAAAAGGATGAGGGTTTAGAAATACACGAAAAAAGAGCTAAATTTTACTTTTTCTTAGGTATATTTGTCTTTGTTCTTTTTCTTTCTTGGCTGCTTTATCTTTTGATAAATTACCACGATATTAATCCTAGCGATAGAAAAAGTATGCTTTCTTTAGCTTTAGTTTTTGGTTTTATCTTTGGTTTTATCATCTCAAAATGCCAAATTTGCTTTACTTCTTGCTTTAGGGATCTGTTTTTATTTGGTAGAGATTCGGCCATAAAAGGAGCCATTATAGGTATGATGATAGCTACTATCATAGCCTTTGCCTTTACTCTTTATGGACACGAGCCAAAGCTTACTCAGCTTTCTTTAAGTGTGGCTGTGGGAGCTTTTTTGTTTGGCTTTGGTATAGTTTTTGCCGGAGCTTGCGAGTGCGGCTGGGCTTATAGAATGTGGGAGGGACAAAGCCATTTTATGATAGTTGGAGCTGCTAACATAGCAGGAACTATGATACTAGCCTTAAGTTATGATTTCTTTCCGCAAGGCTTTAAGGAGGGCGTAAAGATAAATCTTCTTGATAGCTTTTCAAATTTAGGTGGGCTTGCTTTAAACTTGCTCTTTTTGCTTTCTATGCTTATCTTAGCATTAGCTTATAAAAAATATTTTTTCAAAAGGATACAAAAATGAATATAACTTATACTTTAAATTTACAAGGTGAGGCTTGTCCATATCCTGCTATGGCTACCATAGACGCTCTATCTGAACTTAAAAATGGAGAAATATTAGAGGTTTTATGCGACTGTCCTCAAAGTATAAATTCTATACCAGATGACGCTAAAAATAGAGGTTTTGAGGTGCTTGAGATAAATCAAGATGGACCCGTGCTTAGATTTTTAATCAAAAAGCCTTGAAAAAGCACTGCCTTTTGGGCGGTGTTTTAAGTGGCGCGCTCAAGAGGATTCGAACCTCTGACCTTTTGAACCGCAATCAAATGCTCTATCCAGCTGAGCTATGAGCGCAAGAAAAAGCAAAATTATAGCGAATTTTCCTTAACTTAAACTTCTTTTAGCATAAAATTCTTTTTTAAACTCAGAAAAACTATCTTTTAAAATGGCTTCTTGCATAGCTTTTACTAAGCTTAAATAATAATGCAAATTATGCAAGCTTGCAAGTCTAAAAAAAGTAAGCTCTTTTGCTCTAAAAAGATGATGTAAATATCCTCTTGAAAAATTCTTGCAAGTGTAACAGTCGCAGTTTTCATCTATAGCTTTTTCATCTTGCAAGAATTCAGCTTTTTTAATGTTTATCTTACCAAAATTTGTAAAAAGCGTCCCATTTCTGGCGTTTCTAGTAGGCATAACGCAGTCAAACATATCAACTCCTCTTTCAACTCCCTCTACCAAGTCCTGCGGTGTGCCAACTCCCATTAAATACCTAGGTCTATTCTCATCTATAAAATCCATAACCCCTTCTATAGTGTCATACATTAATGCATTTTCCTCGCCTACGCTAAGTCCGCCTATGGCAAGTCCGTTAAAATCCATAGAACAAAGCTCTAAAGCACAAATTTTTCTTTGTTCATAATCAGTGCCGCCTTGTATTATGCCAAAAATATTGTTATTAAAAGCTAGACCATTTTTTAAGTTTTCTTTGTGATAATTTATCGACTCTTTTGCCCATTTTATAGTTCTTTGAACGGATAATTTTAGCCTTTTTTCATCTGCTGGCAAAGATACCAAATCATCAAGTATCATCATAATATCAGAATTTAAAAGATACTGTGTATCAAGCACTGATTTTGGTGTAAAAAGGTGTTTTGAGCCATCTATATGGCTTTTAAATTCTATGCCCTCATCTTTGTGTTTTGAATTTTTACTTAAAGAAAAGGCTTGAAAACCGCCGCTATCTGTTAGAAAAGAATTTTTAAAGCCGGTAAAGCCGTGCAAACCATTAAATTTTGATATTATATTTGCACCGGGTCTAAGATACAAATGATAGGTATTTGCAAGTATGATTTTTGCATTTAAAATCTCTATAAGGTCTAAAAAATCAAGACTTTTTACACAAGCTGCCGTGCCAACAGGCATAAAAATAGGAGTGGTAAATGAACTGTGAGCGGTCTTTATCTCACAAACTCTTGCTTTATTGTCTTTATGCTTTATTTTAAATTCCATTTGTTATAATTACCTTTTACATTTGGAGTTTATATGAATCAAATTTTATTAATACTTGATGGAATTTTAGCAAAATATTTCTTAGAAAGGCTTTGCTTACAAAAAACATCTAATTATCATTTTGATGTGGTGTATTATAATGAGGACTCTATAAATTTAAAATTACAAAGTGAATATATAAATTTTATAAAATTTGACCCAAGCTCTGCTAGTAAATTAAAAGAGTTGTTTTTAACAAATTCTTATACACAAATTTTTATACATATGAAAGATGAATTTGATGTTAAAGCTGTTTATGACAACATAAGAGAGATAAACGAAGAGATTTCTGTTGTGTTGGTTGATTTTTGGGGGCTTAGCATAAATGATTCTAGATGTGAATTAGTAGATGTTAGAAGTTCTTTAAGTGAATATTTACTTGCATTCTTGCCCGATGTTCCAAATTTTGCCCAAAATATCGGTCTTTCAAATGGTGAAATTATGGAAGTAAAAATACCAGCTTATAGTATTTTTGCACACAGGCATATATCTTCAATAAGTCAAAAAAGGTGGCGTATAGCACTTATTTATAGAAATAAAAAGATAATTATGCCAAATCCTTCCGTTATGATAATGCCAAATGATAATGTCTTACTGGTTGGCGAACCAAGCATTCTTCAAAATGTGTATTATAAAATAAAAGGCGGTAGAGGGCAGTTTCCATCGCCTTTTGGAAATAATTTGTATCTTTTTTTGGATATGAAAAGAATTTCTCAAAAAGAACTTTATAAAGCTTACAAAACTGCTAATATATTGCATTCTAATACAAATAGCAAAAGGCTTTTTATACACAGCATAAATTCAAAGCTTTGTGATTTTTATGAAGAATTAAAACAGGATAAGAAAAATAGCGTAACCGTTCATTTTGATTATGAAAATACCAAGATAAAAAACATAAAAGATATACTAATCAATGATGATATAGGGCTTATAATAGTAGATGATTCAACCTTTAAAAAAAGAAAAAAGGAATTTTACTCTTTGAAAATTCCTATTCTTAAGCTAGGCTCTATAGATTTTGAGGACTTAGATGAAGCTATTATACTTAGCTCAAATGAAGATGAGCTAGAAAATCAAGCCGGTGTTATGATAGATTTAAGTAAGCAATTAAAACTAAAAGCTTTGCTTTATTATTATGAGCCAGATAATGATTCTAAAAAACTAACAGAACACTTGCAAAGTCTTTCGCAGCTCTATAACAAAGAATTAAAAATAATAAATGACAAAAATAAAAACCCGATCCTAGAACTAGAGCATAAAAAACCCGCACTTCAGTTTATATATTTTAAAAAGGATTTGCTATCTTTTAATTTAAGAAGTATTTTAAGCACAAATTTAAATAGCTTGTATTATAAAATGAATAAAAACTATCAAGTTTTTATACCAATTAGCTAAGTTAGGATAAAATATAGACTATGAAAGTAGAAGTAAAATTAAAAGAAAATTCTTATCAAGTTTTTATAAATGAACTAGATAAGTTAAAATTTAAAGGTAAGGTAGCCATAGTAAGCAATGCAAAAGTGTCCGGGCTTCATTTGCAAAGCTTATTATCAAAGATAGAAGCTGATGAAATTTTTGTAATAAGTATAAAAGATGGCGAAGAATACAAAAATTTAATCACAGTTGAGGAAATTTTAAACCAGCTTTTTGTATCAAAGCTAGATAGAAAAAGCACTCTTATAGCTTTTGGTGGAGGAGTTGTAAGCGATATTGTAGGCTTTGTTGCTAGTATATATCAAAGAGGAATTGATTTTGTAAATATACCTACAACCTTATTAGCCTGTGTGGATGCTGCAGTCGGTGGAAAAACGGGTGTGAATAACTCTTTTGGTAAAAATTTAATAGGCACTTTCAAGCAACCAAAGGCAGTTTATTGCGAAAGCTCTTTTTTAAAAACCTTAGAAAAAAGAGAACTTAGTGCTGGTATGGCTGAATTTATAAAAATGGCTTTAAGTTTTGATGTAGAAATTTTAGATTTTATAGAAAATATAGACGAAAAAGCTTTTTTTGAAAACAGTCTTGATGACGCTATTTATTCTAAGATAATAGACAAAAGCATAGCTTTAAAAGCAGATGTAGTTAGCAAAGATGAAAAAGAAAATTCTCTTAGAATGCTGCTAAACTACGGGCATACATTTGCACATATTATCGAAAATCAAACAAATTACAAAAGATTTTTGCACGGCGAAGCTGTCGCTATAGGTATGAATATGGCAAATCACTTAGCCTTAAATTTGGGACTTTTAAAAGAAAGCGAAGTTAAAAGGGTTGTTGAAATTTTAAAGAAATTTGACTTGCCTACGCACTATAAAATAAATGATGTAAATGAATTTTATCAAGCCTTTTTTCTAGATAAAAAAAGCCATAATAAAAAAATAAATTTCATACTTTTATCAGCCTTAGGAAAGGCTTTTATAAAAGATGATGTGCCTAAAGACGCTATTTTACATACATTAGAGGCTTTTAAATGAAGCAAAAGGTGTATTTTAAAACCTTTGGTTGCAGGACAAATATCTATGATACAGAGCTTTTAAAGTCTTACATAAAAGATTATGAGATTATAAATGATGAAAAAGATGCGAATATCATCATAGTAAATTCTTGCACGGTTACAAATTCTGCCGATAACACTACAAAAGCTTATGTAAATTCTATGCAAAAAAAAGGTGTTAAGATAGTCTTAACAGGTTGTGGCTTGGATAAGGCAAAAACTATGCTAGATGAAGGAAAGATTTTTGGCATATTAGGAGCTTCAAATAAAGATAAAATAAATTCCTTACTGCTTTCAAATTCTAAATTTATGGAGTTTGGGGACTTAAAATTTAAAGATAGCACCTTGCTAAGCTCTTTTCAAACGCATACAAAAGCCTTTGTTAAAATACAAGAGGGTTGCGATTTTAACTGCTCTTACTGCATAATACCTTCTGTAAGAGGAAAATCAAGAAGCCTTGATGAAAATTACATACTAAATCAATGCAAAATTTTGCTTGAAAATGGACACAGTGAGCTTGTTTTAACAGGCACAAACATAGGATCTTACGGATTAAAAGAAAAAAGTAGCTTAGGAAGGCTTTTGCAAAAAATTTTTAAACTAAAAGGCTTAAAAAGACTTAGATTAGGTAGTTTAGAACCAAGTCAAATAGATGATAGTTTTAAAGAAATTTTAGATGAAAGCATTTTAGAAAGACATTTGCATATAGCACTTCAACATACTAATGATACTATGCTAAAAATAATGAAAAGAAGATCAAAACTAGAAGAAGATAAGGCTTTGTTTGCTTATCTTAGAGATAAAGGTTTTGCTTTAGGTAGTGATTTTATAGTAGCACACCCGGGAGAAAGCGATGAGATATGGCAAGATGCCTTAGAGCATTTTAAGGATTTTAAACTCACACATATACACGCTTTCATATTTTCTCCTAGAAAAGGCACAGCTTCAGCGTCTATGAAAAATAATATAGAAAAAGCAGTGGCAAAAGAAAGGTTGCATACATTAAAAAATATAGTCAAAAACAACAACTACGAATTTAGAAAGCAAAATAAAGATAAAATACTTGAAATTTTAATCGAACAAAAAAAACTAAATTATTTTGAAGGCTATGATCAGTTTTATAATAAAATCAAAATAAAAAGTGATAAGAATTTGTTAAAAAAATGGTTAAATGCCGATAAATACGAAGTGTGCGAGGATTGTAATAAAATTTTAGGAGTAAATTTTGAGTAAGAATAAAAAGATTATATTTAGCTCTTTGCTTGTTTTGCTTATTTTATTTGCTATAGTTTATATCAAAAACGAGCCAAAATATATAGACAAAGCTTTATATCAAAGCTTTTTAGATAAAAATTTGATAGAAAAGGCTATACTAAAAGATAATGAAATCATCTTTAAAGCCGCTGGCTCAAACTATGTCATCATAAAAGAGGGCATAGATATAGATGAGCTTTTAAGAAAAGTGCCAATAGAGTTAAAAAAGGATTATGATTTTTTATTTTTTACCTTTGTCTTAACGGCTTTATTTGCTATGCTTTTTTCTATACTTTATTTTGCAAAAAAAAAGACTTCCTTTCCTATACAACCAGCTCCAAAGCAAGGTCAAAATGCTATTTCAAATTTAGACTATGCAAATTCCATAAAGCCCGTTATTTCTAATATAAGCTTTGATGATGTTGCTGGTGTTGATGATGTTAAGATAGAATTAAATGAGATAGTTGATTTTCTCAAAAATCCTAAAAAATACAAAGACTTTGGTATCAAAATGCCAAAGGGAGTATTGATGGTTGGACCTCCTGGTGTTGGAAAAACACTTATCGCAAAGGCTGTTGCAGGAGAAGCTTCGGTGCCATTTTTCTATCAAAGTGGAGCTTCTTTTGTTGAAATTTATGTAGGTATGGGTGCAAAAAGGGTAAGAGAGCTTTTTTCAAGAGCGAAAATGATGTCTCCTAGTATAATTTTCATAGATGAAATAGATGCGGTAGGCAAGGCTAGGGGAGAAATTTCAAACGTAGAAAGAGATAATACCTTAAATCAGCTTTTAACGCAAATGGACGGCTTTGAGGATAATAGCGGGGTTATAGTTATAGCTGCTACAAACAAGATAGAGTTAATGGATCCTGCTTTGCTTCGTTCTGGTCGTTTTGATAGGAGGGTCTTTTTATCTTTGCCTGATTTTAAAGATAGGCTTAAAATTTTAGAAATTTATATGAGCGATAAAAAAAATAATGCCGACTTAACAGTCATAGCAAAAGCTACAGTTGGTTTTAGCGGTGCTGCTCTTGAAACCTTAGTAAATGAAGCTGCCATAAACGCTTTAAGACGAGAGGCGAGCACAGTTGAAGAGAGCGATTTCTTTGCGGTTTTAAACAAGGTCTTAACTGGCAAGAAAAAAATTCTAAGCTTTAGCGATGAGGAAAAGAAAATTCAAGCTACATATCAAGCGGCAAAAGCACTTTCTGCTTATTATTTTGATGTAGGATTTGATAAGATAACATTGATAGAGGATAGATTTAAAGAATACGAAAAACACATAAAATCAAAATCAGAGCTTTTAAATAAAATAAAGGTTCATTTAGCCGGAAGCTGTGCTATGAAGCTAATTTGTAATGAAACTTACACAAATTCTCAAAACGATTTAGCAAAGGTAAAAGAGCTTGTAAATTTTATGCTAAGTTTTGATATGAGCGAAAATTTCTCTTTAGAAGAGCAAAAAAAAGAGATAGAAAACTATATAAGTGCTATGAAAGATAAGGTCATAAAACTTGCGGATTTGCTTTTAGAGCAAGAAAAGCTTGAAAGCACAGATGTAGCGACGGTTTTAAATGAGGAAATGTAATGGATACTGTAAATATAGGAATTCTCACATTAAGCGATAGGGCTAGTGCCGGAGTTTATGAGGACAAATCAGGCAAAGAGATAAAAAAACTTTTACAAAGCTACATAAAAAATGAAATGATCTTTCATTATGAACTAATACCAGATGAATACGAACTGATAAAGCAAAAGCTAATATACCTAAGCGATGATAAAAAATGCGATTTGATCTTAAGCACAGGTGGCACGGGACCAGCTTTAAGAGACGTAACCCCAGAAGCTACAGAAGAAATTTGCGATAAAATGCTGCCCGGTTTCGCAGAGGAAATGAGAAGAGTTAGCTTAAAATTCGTGCCAACTGCTATACTTTCAAGGCAAGTAGCTGGTATAAGAAAAAAAAGCCTTATCATAAATTTACCCGGTCAGCCAAAGGCGATAAAAGAGTGTTTAGAACCAGTATTTTCAGCCATACCTTACTGCATAGACTTAATAGGTGGTGCTTGCATACAGACAAATGAGGAACTCATTAAGGCTTTTAGACCTAAAAAATAAATTTTGTTTTTTTTTTTTTTTTGATATAATGATACAAAATCCCTAAAAGAGATAAGATGATAAGACCTTGTTTTGACAAAAATAGCATAAATTTATGTTTTATTTTTGATGATAATTACAGCTTTTATTTTTCTGTTTTGCTTACATCTGTCATAAAAAATTCAAATCCAGATTCAAACTATGATATAGTAATATTACACGATGAGAAACTACACATAAATTCAATTAAAAAACTTCAACTCATGATAACAAAAAGTAATTTTTCTTTAAGGTTTGTTGATATAAGTCATCTAGCACAAAAACTAAAACAAGAAAGAATATTATTTACGCGTTTATACTATACCGACGCTGTGTATTATCCCTCTTTTATACCAATCGTATTTAAGTATTATGAAAAAATTTTGTATATAGATGTTGATACCATTGTTTTAAAAGATTTAAAAGATCTTTTTGATACAGAACTTGAGGATATGTTTTTAGGTGTGGTTGCAGACTTACCAATTATATTAGGTATTACTTTGAATTCAAATACACATTTTAGTAATTATGTAAAAAATACCTTGAAAATGAAAACTAAACAATATTTTAACTCTGGTGTTTTACTTTTTAATATCAAACAATGCAATAGTATAAATTTTTTAGAATGCTTTTTAGATACCTTAAAAGATATTAAAGAACCTATATTTATGGATCAGTGTGTATTTAATGCTATGCTTGAAAATAGGGTAAAATTCTTAGATTTAAGATACAATAATGAGGTTTGTTTTTACAAAACGCAGAGACAACACTACAAAACTATGCCGCAAATGACTATGCTTGCAGATTTTGAAGAAAGTAAGAAAGATGTTTGTATCTTACACTATGCTGCAGGTATAAAACCTTGGTATTATCCAGATTCAGAAAAAGCAGATATTTGGTGGGAATATGCTAAACATAGCCCATTTTACGAGCTTATAGTATTTAAAAAAGATATATATTTACAAGAAAAACTTATAAGTAAGCTAGAAAATGAAAAAATAAACTTGCAAAACAATGTAATTGATAAGCAAAAGAAATTGGACAGTATGCTACAAAATTTAAACTCTACTAAAAATCTTTTGAATTTTTTAAAAAATTTTGGCACAGCCAAAGAAAGAGTACACAATCACTTAGCTTATAAACTTGGACAAGCTTTGATACTAAATTCAAAAAGTATCTTAGGCTATATAAGAATGCCTTTTATTTTATCTTATATAAAAGATAAACATAAAAAAGAACAAATAATTTATAATGAAAAGATAAAAACAAATTCTTTTTTTAAACTTCCTTCACTTGAAAGCTATCCTGATTATGAAGAGGCTTTAAAAGAAAAAGAGTGTATCACATATAAATTAGGTGAAGCATTGATAGAAAATATGAAACGGGGGGGGGGCATTGAAGTATCTAAAATTTATGAAAGATGTGCGTAGGATAAAGAGGGAGTTTAAAAGGAAGTGAAAATACATAAATACGAGCTAAGCAAGATCATTTAGCCTAGCTTACCTCAAAAGCTTCTCTATCTCCTTAAATCCCCTTTCCTTAGCGTAGTCAATAGCTGTTTTGCCTTGATTATCTTTTATATTTTTATCTGCTTTGTGTTCTAGCAAAAGCCTTGTTATATCTACATATTTTTTACTCCCGTCTCCTAAAATGAGAACTTCCAACAAGGCAGTCCAAGATAAATTATTTACGTGATTTACATTTATATCTGTATTTTCTAGCAAAAATTTAGCAGTTTCAAAATGCCCTTTTTCACAAGCTGGTATCAAAGCATTTCCGCCAAAGCGGTTAAAAACGGAATTTACCTTAGCTTTTTTATGTATTATCTTTAAAATTTCAAGCTTTCCATTTGCCCCTGCATACAAAAAAGCCGAATTTAAATTCTCATCTCTATCATTAACATCTCCGCCATTTTGATATAAAAATTTAACGAGTTTTACATCATCCTTATAAGTTGCTATCAGTATAGCGTTTCTACCTCTTTCATCTTTTGCGTTTATATCAAAACCACCCTCTAAAAAGTATTGTATCTTGTCTATATTTGATTCTTTGACAGCTTTAAAAAAATCATCTTTTTTCATATTTTGCACTTGAGCAAATGCCAAATTCAAACACAAAAGGCTACAAAAGAGCATTTTAATTTTACTCATTTGCTCTTTCCTTTTAATTTATTTTATTTTCATTGAAACTCATCTTTTTGGTATCTTTTATCCTCTTTAAATTCCTCGTATTCTTTAACTTGTGCTTTATACGCTTTATATACATTAAGTATAGCAGCCCCAACTCCTATAAACACGCCCAAGAAAAACAATGCCAAAGAGCCAGTAAGATCCTTTAAAAAATACCCTATACCAATCCCTATCAGCACAGCAACCACAATGGAAATTCCAAGAGAAAGCCCATCGGCTGCTTTTACGCTTTCTTTTACTATCTTAGCTCTTTTACTCATAGTTCTTTCATACTCTCAAAGGCTGCATTTATAGTCTTATCTATAATTTTTTCATTCATTTTATCACAGATAAAACCAACCTCAAACTGCGAACAAGCAAGATAAACCCCTCTTTTTAGCATAGCCTTATGAAAAGAGGCAAAGTGCTTTAAATTTGACTTCATAGCGTCTTTGTAATTATTCACTTCATTTTCATTAAAGAAAAAGCCAAACATAGAGCCTACCGAGCAGGTTTGCAAAGGGATATTAGCTATATTCGCCGCTTCTTGTAAGCCAGTGCTAAGACTTTGGGCTAATTTTCCAAGCCTTTTGTAAAGATTTTTATCTTTTTTTGCCTTTTTAAGACTAGCAAGTCCAGCAGCCATTGCAAGAGGGTTTCCGCTCAAAGTACCTGCTTGATACACTCCGCCTAAAGGGCTTAAAATGTGCATTATTTTATCTTTAGCAGCAAATGCAGCCGCAGGCAATCCCCCTCCTATAACCTTACCAAAAGTTATTATGTCAGCTTCTATGCCATTTATACCAAAAGAACCCTTCAAAGAAGCACGAAAACCGCTCATAACTTCATCAAAGATAAGCAAGGTTTTATTTTCAGTGCATAATTTTCTAAGTTTTTTCAAAAAATCAAGTTTCGCAGGTATCAAGCCCATATTTCCAGCTATTGGCTCTATTATAACACAGGCTATATCCTTGTGTTTTTCAAAAAGATCTTCTACGCTTTTTATGTCATTGTATGTAGCGACTAATGTATTATTAGCCACCTCTTGCAAAACTCCTAAAGAAGACGGTGTGTTAAAAGTAGCAGCACCGCTTCCAGCACTTACTAGCAAGGAATCAGAATGCCCGTGATAACAACCTTCAAATTTAAGTATCTTAGCCTTATTTGTGTAGCCTCTAGCAAGTCTTATAGCGGACATAGTTGCCTCTGTTCCAGAGCTTACAAAACGAATTTTATCCATGTGTTTAAATTCTTTTAAAATAGCTTTTGCAAGTTTTGTTTCTATCAAAGTAGGGGCTCCAAAGGAAGAACCTTTCTTAAGAGCTTTTTTACAAGCTTTCATTATATCAATATCACAGTGCCCAAATAGCAAAGGACCCCAACTTTGCACAAAATCTATATAAGAGTTTCCCTCTATATCTTTTATATAAGCACCTTTTCCGCTTTCTATAAAAAGTGGATTTGCATTTACAGACTTAAACGCTCTTACAGGCGAATTTACACCGCCTGGTATGTATTTTAACGCTTCTTTAAAAGCTTGTTCATTGCTTTGCATTGTTTTGCTCCTTGGTTTTTTCTTGTATATAATTATACAAAACTAAAATTTCATTTTCTGTTAAAGAGTAACTAGGCATTATACTACTTGCTTCTTTTGTTTCGTTTAATGATTTTTTAAATTCCTCAAAGCCTAAATTTTGTATGCTAGGCACGACAAAAGCTGTTCTTTTGCCCTTTTTTTCATAATGTCCTAAAATTTGCATTTCTCCATTTGCTCCGTGGCATTTATTGCAACCTATGCCACGTGGGTTTTCATAAAGCATTTTAGAGTATTCTTTCGCACTTATAAAATCATTTGCTTGTAAATTTGCTTGTAAAAAAAATAAAAATAAAACAGTAAAAAATATTATTTTCATTAAGCAACCTTGATAAATAAAGATTGTGTTATAATACACTTTTTATTTTTAAAAGGATATAAATGACTATACTTGACGGCAAAAAAATAAGTCAAAAAATCAAAGATGAGATAAAACAAGAAGTAGAATTACTAAGGCAAAATTCTATACTACCGGCATTAGCGGTTATATTAGTAGGAGATAATCCAGCTAGTAAAACTTACGTTACAAACAAAACCAAAGCTTGTGAATCTTGTGGCATAAAGTCCATACTTTACGAGCTAAATGAAGAAACCACTCAAAGCGAGCTTTTAGCACTCATAAACACGCTAAATTACGATGATAGTATAGATGGTATCTTAGTTCAATTGCCTCTACCAAAGCATATAAACAAAGACATAATCATACAAAGCATAAATTCAAACAAAGACGTAGACGGTTTTCACCCAAGCAATGTAGGCTTTTTGCATAGTGATATAAAAGGTTCGTTTTTGCCTTGCACTCCAGCCGGTATCATAGAGCTTTTAAGGGCTTATGATATAAAACTAAGCGGCTTAAATGCCGTTGTCATAGGTGCTTCAAATATAGTAGGAAAGCCTATGGCGGCTATGCTTTTAAACGAAGGTGCTACTGTTAGCATTTGTCATTTGCAAACAAAGGATCTAAGCCTTTATACAAAAGAAGCCGAGCTTATAATTTGTGCCGCTGGTTGCGTAAATTTGCTAAAGGCTGATATGGTCAAAGAAGGTGTTATAGTAGTAGATGTGGGTATAAATAAAGTAAATGGTGTTTTAGTAGGCGATGTTGATTTTCAAAATGTTAGTAAAAAAGCCTCTTTTATAAGTCCTGTGCCGGGCGGAGTAGGTCCTATGACTATAGCAATGCTTCTTAAAAATACTATCAAATCCGCTAAAAATAGACTAAAACAAGGTTAAAAAATGAATTTCTTTAAAAAACTAAGCTCCTTTTCAAATTCGTGGCT
Source organism: uncultured Campylobacter sp. (assembly GCF_944323605.1). Lineage (GTDB taxonomy): Bacteria > Campylobacterota > Campylobacteria > Campylobacterales > Campylobacteraceae > Campylobacter_D. The sequence goes on along the minus strand of NZ_CALUTC010000003.1, from coordinate 122,730 downwards.
AGGCACGATAATCATAGTCCTTTTGCTTCTATTTTTCTGTATCCAAGCCTTTACCATACCTAGCGGTTCTATGAAAAATTCTTTACTTGTGGGGGATTTTTTATTTGTAAAAAAATTTTCTTATGGCATACCGACCCCACATTTACCTTGGATAGAACTTCCTGTTTTGCCTGATTTTGACGGCGATGGGCATTTAATCTCTGCAAAAGGACCGCAAAGAGGCGATATAGTGGTTTTTAGGTATCCAAAAGAGCCAAAAATTCATTTCGTAAAAAGATGCGTTGCAAAGGGAAACGATGAAGTCATAATCACCGCAAATGCCCTTTATGTAAGCATGAGCGAGGGCGATGAGTATATGAAAAAGCATTACCCAAATGATCTTGTGTATATAAAAAATAAACTCTTTGTGAAAGAGCCTTATAAAAACAAAGGAATTCACTATGATAAAGGCAGGGATTTAAATGAAATTTTTCAAATCGCCTTATCTTTAGACAAATTTGCAATGCAAGCAGAAAATTTATCAGAATTTGGAGAAATGGGCTTTTCTGGTGCAAATGCTTACAGCTTTGTAGTGCCTGAAAACGAGTATTTTATGATGGGAGATAATAGAACAGACTCAGAAGACAGCCGTTTTTGGGGTTCTGTGCCTTATAAATACATAGTAGGTAAGCCTTGGTTTGTGTATTTTTCCATAGACAGCCAAAGAAATATCCGCTGGGATAGGGTAGGGCGTTTTGTAGATACCTTGCAAAATGATGAAAAATTTATAAGAGAAAACGGGGATTAAAATTTTGTTTAGAATTGTTTAACTTTTATAGGTTAAAATCACGCTTTTACTAAAAATAAAGGAAACTTATGAGAAAAATTTTAGCTTCTACAGCTTTAGTTTGCGTTCTTTCTAGCTCTGCTATGGCTGAAAGTGACAATTACTTCGCAGGTTTAAGCTATGCTTACGGCTCTTTTACCGATGGTATATCTTTGCTAGGTTTGATTGGTAGTGATGCTTACACAGGGCATAGATTCGGACTTTATGGCGGTTATACAGATATGAGAGATGCGAATTTGGGCTTTAGATATTATCTTAGCTTAGATTTTGGAACGGATTACACAAAAGGAAAGAATAATCCTCATTATTCTACTACAAATCTTTACGCAAATGCTGATGTCTTATACAAATTCTTAGAGCAAGGCGATTTAGAATACTCTGTTTATGGCGGTGTAGCACTTGGCTTTATAAGCGGAAAAGAAACTGCAGGAAGGTATTCTAATAGCGAAACAGGCTTAGGTCTTGGCATAAACTTAGGAGCTAGGATAAATTATGAAGCTTTTGGTTCTAAATTTAGCACAGAGCTTTACACCCGCACCGGACTTATAGATTCTGTTTTAAACGGTAGCGATTCTCAAATAGGCATTAGAACCTCTTATCTCTTTTAAAACCCTTAAGATATGGTTTGTGCCATATCTTAAACTATTATTTTATAAGCCTTATTCTTAAAATTTTCACTCAAAAACCTAAAATAAGCCACAATTAAGTATTTATTAAGAAAAGATTAGCTAGAATTTCGGCTGATTGTTTTGTAAAAAACAATGAATTTTCTTTATAAAGGAATTTGCTATGAAAAAATTCTTAGCTAGTGTAGCTGTTGCTTCAGCTTTGGTTTCTTCTGCTGCTGTTGCTGAAGAAAGTGGATATTTTGCAGGTCTTAGCTGGGGATATGGTTCAGCTGGAGATAAAATCTCTTGGTTAGGTCTAACAGGTGGAGATTATAAATCTGCTTTAAGATTTGGTGTATATGGTGGTTATACTCAAATGTTTAGCGACACTTTTGGTGCTAGATACTATGCTAACATAGATTTCGGTGGTGCTTATAAAGATGATCCATATCATATAAAAGCTCCTTGGAATATCTATGTAAATGCTGATGCTATCTACAACTTCAGCTCAGGTGGTACAGAATTTGGTGTATTTGGTGGTCTAGGTCTTGGTTATGCTACTTTTGAACAAAGCTATAAAGTAGCAGGAATTCAATTAGGCGATAAATATAATAGCATTGATTTAGGTTTAAACCTTGGTCTTAGAGTAAATTATGAACTATTTGGTTCTAAATTCTCTACAGAACTTTACACTAGAACAGGTCTTTACAATTCTGAAGATATTGACAACTCTATCATAGGTCTTAGAACTTCTTACAACTTCTAATACCACGCAAAAGGGCTTGTCCCTTTTGCCTTTCTTAAATCTTTTATCACATTTTTAAATATCTTATTTTTTAGAGTCTTATAAATGTTTTAAAAAAGCAAAGCTAAAACAAAGGCTAAAAAAGCTACAAATAAAGTTAAAAGTAGGGCAAAGCCAAAAGCTTTTTTACCTGATTCTTTAAATTTAGCTATGTCAAACTGAAGTCCCAAAGCACACATAGACATAGCAAGAAAAAGCAATGATAAAAATTTACAAAGTTCAACTACAAAGCTTGGAAGTGCTATAAAAGAATTTACAAAGATTAAAAGCAAAAATACTAAAGCAAAATAAGGTATATGAAGCTTTCTTTTTTCCATTTTCTTATCTAAGAGTAGGGGAAGTATCAGCAAAACAGGCACAAGCAAGATAACCCTTATCATCTTTGTTATAAGTGCTATATTTGCCACATTTTCATTTATAAAAGCACCAGCTCCTACTACATTTGCCACCTCGTGCAAGGAAAGTCCCAAAAAGATACCCATTTGCTTTTCATCAAAAGAAAAAACCCCGTAAAATAAAGGATAAATAAACATAGCCAAAAGCCCAAAAACAACCACAGTTGAAACCGCTACAAAAGCTTTGCTAGACTTTGTTTTTAAGGCAGATTCAAGTGCTAAAACCGCTGCTGCACCACAAATAGCCGTCCCAGCACTAATAAGTATAGCAAGCTCTTTATCTAGCTTAAAAATTTTTACAGCCACAAAAAAACCAAAAACAAGGGTAAAAGTAAGCAAAAGTATGGCAAAAAATATACCTAAAAAGCCAACTTGACTTAGTTCTGTCAAAGAGAGATTAAAAGCATATAAAATTATGCCAAACCTTAAAAGTTTTTTTGCAGAAAAAGAAACCCCGCTTTCTAAAGATGAAGCCTTAGCCTTATACAAAAAAGAAAAAACAAGCCCAAAAAGTATAGCAAAGATAAGAGCTGATATGTGAAAAGAAGCTATAAAATCTAACTTAACAAAAAATATTGAAAACAGTGCTAGTAAAAATGTAAGCAAAATACCTTTAAAATATAACAAATTTTATCCTTAAATTTTTGAAAGTATTTTATCTAAAAAATAAAAATTTATCAATTTTTAAGCAAAAAATAGCATAGGTATTTTAAAAATAGGGTAGATAAGAGAAAAAAATCTTAAGCTAAGTTTTATCATTTATAGTTTAATTTGATAAAAATATAAATATAAAATATAAATTAATATAAAAAATCACAAATATAAATTTTTAAAATAAAATATTTTTAGAACTCTTATGCTTAAATTTTTTAGTATAAAAAGATATAAAATTTTATGGATAAATTCTTGTCTGATAAAAAGTAAAATCCTTTAAATACCTTAAAATAGAGCCTATAAAAGATAGTAGAGTATAGCTTTTTGTATTTTTAAAAAAGTTTGAAAATTATAGTTTTCAATACAAAATTATAATATAGATATAAATTTACCTTTTATCATATAATTTTACATATTATTTAAGTTTATTTTAATATATATTTATAAAGAGTTTAAAATATATTTTTTTATTTTTTAGACCTTGTATAAATACAAAATCTATCTTTAATTATTTTTTAAATTCATTTTTTTACTGTATTATTTAAAATCTTTTTTTAAGGTAGATTTTATGAAATATCCGCTCGACTGTGAGGAAGATTTTAAAAGCTCTCTACTCTTTTGGCTTACTCGCTATGTTAAATTTAAGCTAAATTCTTTGTCTAATAAGGAAGTCAAAAACGCAAATGAGTTAGCAGCAGTAAATTTTGCCCTATCTCGCAATGTCAAACACATAGAGGAGCTTGATTCTCTTGCAAAAAGAGCTAGAAATGCTGGACTTACCGGCGTTAATACGTATTTTATACCTCTAAAAAAGATGTATGAAAATTTGATAAATTACAAGCTTTATTCTATGAAACAAATCGATGAAGAGCTTGTCATAGAGGTATTAGCAAGTATAACAGCCTCACTTTCAGATGCTTCAAAGAAAAATTATAGAATTTCTATGATGAATTTTTTTGACTTCTTAGACAAACAAAACGAGGAGGAAGGCAAGGCACACGTATATGATATAAGCCTTAAAAATTGGGCTGGTATAAGTGGTTTAAGAGGTGAAAAGCTCCCCGAATATATGAGCGAAGATGAGCTTGTAAGCTTTTTAGAAGCTATAGATGAGTCAGATTTTAAGAAAAATACAGCAAGAAACCAGCTTATCATCAAAATCATCATCTTTACGGGCATAAGAGTAAGCGAGGCGATAAATTTAAAGCTAAAAGATATAAGCGAGGAAAATGATCTTTATGTTTTTAGGATTAGAGGTAAGGGCAATAAATACCGCGTGGTTATGGTAAAAAAGGAATTAATCTCTCATCTTTTAAATGAAATCAACATAAATTACAACAACAAAGACAATCTTCTTTTTACAAACAACAAAGGCTCGTCCCTAACTCAAGCTTATGTTTCAAGGATAGTGGAGCAAATTTTATTTAAGGCTGGAATTCGCAAACAAAAAAATGGAGCACATATGCTAAGGCATACTTTTGCCACCCTACTTTATAAAAAACAAAAAGATTTGGTTTTGGTGCAAGAAGCTTTGGGACACGCTTCTTTAAATACATCAAGAATTTATACGCATTTTGATAATGAAAAACTTCGTCTTGCCGCTGAAGTAGCTAAAGAAGTAAGCGAAAAGAAGTGATTGCTTTATAAAGGGGGTTAAAAATGGATAACAAAAGTATAGCGATTTTTATAGATGCAGAAAATATTGCTGCAAAATATGCTAAGAGTATTTTTGATATAGCTTCAGATTATGGAGAAATATTAATCAAACGAATTTATGGAGACTGTACTCAAACAAGCATTCAAGCCTGGAAAGAAAAAGTAGCCGAGCATTCTTTAATCGCAATGCAGCAATTTAATTTTGCAGCAAACAAAAACTCAAGCGATATGTATTTAATCACTGATATCATGAGTATATTTTATGAAAAAAATATAGATATTTTTGTCATCGTTTCAAGCGATAGTGATTATACTTCACTGGTGCAAAAGCTAAGAGAAAACAAAAAGCAAGTTATAGGAATGGGGCTTGAAAAATCTATAAAATCATACGTAAATGCTTTTAGCGACTTTTTTTATTTGGATAAATACGATAAAAAAGAAGGTATTTTAAGCGAGGATTATTTAAACGCTTTGATTAATATCATAGAGCAACTTATAGATGAGAAAGGACGTGCTGAATATGCACAAATTAGCACAAATATGAAGCATAAGTATTCTGATTTTAACCCACAAAATTATGGTTTTAAAAATTTTCGCTCCTTAATTAGAGAGCTTTTGCCAAAGATGAAAAAATTTGAGGAAAAACTGGAAAAAACTACTTATTTTTTGCTTAAAAAAGAAGCTTAGCTAGAAGTTTTCTAACAAATCTTTTTTAGGAAAGCTCGTAAAGCTTTTTTCTTTCGCTTGAATTTGCTATTTTTAGTTGTTGTCTGTATTTTGCTATGGTGCGTCGCCCTATTTGTATGCTTTTAAATTCTTGTTGCGTGAGCGATAAAAGCTTTTCATCGCTAAGAGGTTTTTGTCTATTTTCATTTTTGATTAAATTTGATATATAATCTTTTATAGCCGCATTTGAAGTCTCTCCCTCATCATCAAGTGCGACAGAAAAGAAATTTTTAAGCGGTATTATGCCTCTTTCACAAGCTAGGTGTTTATTTGCTATGGCTCTTGATATGGTAGATGGATTTCTTTGCAAATCCTCTGCTAAGTCTTGTAATTTCATAGGCTTTATATCCTTGCCAAGAAAAAAATCATACTGATGTTCTACTATCATAAGCCCTATTTTATAAAGTGTAGCCTTTCTCATCTCCAAAGCGTCTATTAAATTTTTAGCTTCCTTTATATAGGAATTTAAAAATTCGTGTGTCATAGAATCCGTTTCTAAAGAAATTTCAGGATAATACTCATCATTTATTTTTACTTTTATTTCGTTAGAATCTCTATATATGTATATGTCCGGCGTGATTTGGGTGCTATCGTCAAAATACTCTATAAAAGGCGGAATGCTAAATTTCTTTATGATAGCAAGTGCTTCTTTGTAAAGAGGTGCTTTTACGTAGGCTTGCACGTTTTCAAAATCCCTTACAAGCATTATACAAAAGTCATAAAGCTCATCATCAAGCTCCTCATTTTCTAAGGCAAATTCAAAGGCTTCTTTATAGTCCAAAGCCCCTACTCCCACAGGTTCTAAGAATTTAAATCTCTGCCTTATCCTTTCTACTTCATCTGCGTTAAAGTCTTTTAAGAGTTCTTTATCGTATTCAAAATAGCCTTCATTATTTAGGCATTGTATGATTTTAAAGGCTATATCTTGGGATTTTTGCGTTGGAAAAAGGGGCGGAAGTATTTGCTCGTCCAAAAGCTCATAAACGCTTTTTTTACTGACGCTCATAGCTTCTAAGGTATCGCTTACAGAATTTTTATGAAAGCTGTCGTAAAAATTTTTATTTTTTTTATCGTGCGAAATGGCATTTTCTTTGACTGTTACAAAAGGATTATCCTTTGTAAATTCATCTAAGCTTTCTTTTAAGTCCTCTATGTTTGCTTGAAGTATAGGAAGCCACGAACGCAATGTTTGCGATAGCTTTGTTTTTTGACTTTGATTTAGTTTTTGCTTTAACATATTTAATCAAGGAGTTTAAACTCCGCTCCTAAGTAGTATTTTTTAACATCTTTATTATGTGCTATCTCATTAGCACTACCCTTTGCTAAAACACTTCCAGCCCTTATCACATAGGCTCTATCACAGATTGCCAAAGTTTCTCTTACATTATGATCCGTTATAAGCACTCCTATGCCTAGTTTTTTAAGCTCATTTATAAGACTTTGAATTTCAGAAACTGCTATAGGATCAACTCCAGCAAAAGGCTCATCAAGTAGTAAAAATTTTGGATTACACATTAAAGATCTTGCTATCTCGCACCTTCTTCTTTCGCCCCCGCTAAGGCTTAAACCTTTTCTAAGCCTTATAGGCTCTATGCTTAAAAGCTCTAGAGTTTCTTCTATCTTCGAATGCAAATCGTCTTTATCTTTGTAAAAAATTTGTGCTGCTAAGAGTAGATTATCTTCTACGGATAAATCTTTAAACACGCTACTTTCTTGCGGTAGATAGCCAATACCTTTTCTAGCTCGTTTATGTAATGGATCTTTTGTTATGTCTATATCATCTAAAAACACAGAACCAGCACTTGGAGGGATAAGACCGCATATCATATAAAAGGTAGTAGTTTTTCCAGCCCCATTTGGACCCAAAAGACCCACAACCTCCCCGCTATTAACTTCAAGAGAAATTCCGTGTATAATCTTTGTTTTTTTGATAATCTTTTCTAAATTTTTAACCTCTAATTTACTCATAAAATTCATACTTTCTTTTATCGTTAAAAAAATCTATCTTTATAACAATGCTATGCAAATCAAAAAGCTTAAGTCTTTGTTGTAAAATTTCATCGCCCCACTCTACTAAATGTAAAGCTTTTTCGAAAAAATTTTCAAACAAGCCATTTTGCAAGATAGCCTTTATACCATTTTGATATATATCATAATGATAAATTTTGCACTCTTTAGCTTCATAGCTTTGCATTATGCTAAATGTAGGGGAATTTATATCTTGCTTTACGCCTTTTTGCTTAGCTATGGCTTTTACAAGACTTGTTTTTCCACTTGCTAAATCTCCACTTAAAAGCACTATGGCTTCATTTGGAATCAAAACGCAAAGCTTATCTAACTCATCTTGTGCTAGTATAAATTCTTTCATAAAACCTCTACATATTTGCTTTGCTCTGTTTTAGCTATATTTTTAACAGTTGGCAAGGCTAAAACCTTGTAACTTCGCACACCGCTATTTAAATTTAAGCTTATAACATCGCCTATTTTTATCTCTTTACTAGCTTTTGCGATATTTCCATTTATGCTTACTATACCACTTCTACACATATCTTCTGATATGGCTCTTCTTTTTGTGATATTTACAACATTTAAAAATTTATCCACTCTCATACTTATAATTTTAACAAAAAAGAAAAAAAATTGGAACAAAAAATGCTTATTTTCTCATTTTTTATTTTTTAGAGCTTTAATTAAAATATTTTTAGCTACAATTATACTTTTAAAACAATAAAGGAAAAAGTATGAAAGATAGCGTAAAAAAAGTAGTTTTGGCGTATTCTGGTGGGCTTGATACAAGCATAATTTTAAAATGGCTACAAGATGAGTATAAGTGCGAGGTGGTAACCTTTACAGCTGACATAGGACAAGGAGATGAGCTAGAGGACGCAAGAAAAAAAGCCCTAGCCTTAGGAATAAAAGAAGAAAATATATTTATAAAAGATTTGAAAGATGAATTTGTAAAAGACTATGTTTTTCCTATGTTTAGAGCAAACGCTATATACGAAGGCGAATACCTTTTAGGCACTAGTATAGCCCGTCCTTTGATAGCTAAAACTCAAGCACAAATCGCTATACAAACTGGAGCCGATGCGGTAAGTCACGGAGCGACTGGTAAAGGTAATGATCAGGTTAGATTTGAGCTTGGATATTTAGCTTTTAATCCAAATTTAAAGATAATAGCACCTTGGAGACAGTGGGACTTAAATAGCCGTGAGAAATTGCTTGCTTATGCTCAAAAACACGGCATTGATATATCAAAGAAAAAAGGCAAATCGCCCTACTCTATGGACGCAAATTTACTTCACATTTCCTATGAAGGTCTTATCTTAGAAGATCCTGCAAAAGCACCTGAAGATGATATGTGGAGATGGAGTAAAAGCCCTAAAACAGCGATAGATGAAAGCGAAAAAGTGGAGCTTGAATTTAAAAAAGGTGATTTATACGCTATAAACGGCGAAGTTTTAAGTCCTGCCGCCCTTTTGACAAAACTAAACGAGCTAGGTTCTAAACACGGTATAGGTCGCCTTGACATAGTAGAGAACCGTTTTGTTGGTATGAAAAGTAGAGGTTGTTATGAAACTCCGGGAGGCACTATACTTTTAAAGGCTCACCGTGCTATAGAAAGCATAACTCTTGATAAAGAAGCCGCACACTTAAAAGACGAACTTATGCCAAAATACGCACATCTTATATACAATGGTTTTTGGTTTAGCCCAGAAAGGCTTATGCTACAAGCATTAATAGACGAATCGCAAAAATATGTAAATGGCAAGGTGTTTTTAGAGCTTTACAAAGGAAATGTTATAGTTCTTGGTAGAGAAAGTGCTAGTGATAGCTTGTTTGACGCTGCTTACTCAACTTTTGAAGAAGATGAAGTTTATAATCAAAAAGATGCCGAAGGTTTCATAAAGCTAAATGCTCTACGCCTTATAATCGCAGGAAAAAATGGAAGGAAATTTTAAACTGTGAAAAAAAATGAAAAGGTTTTAAAGTATGTAAATGGTAATACAATGAAAGAAAATGCTAGTAATTTTTTTGATGAGTATTTTACAAAGCATACTGTGGCAAAAAAACTTTTTGAAAAAAGCAAAGAAATCATATCTAAGTATGAAAATATAGATAAATACACTTGGCTTGAACCAAGTGTTGGTAATGGGTGCTTTTATGAACTTTTACCCAAAAACAAAATAGGCATAGATATAAACGACAGTAATTTTGATATAATTAAAATGAATTATCTGGATTTTAGCTTACCAAAAAAGCCGTTAATAGTGATAGGAAACCCCCCATTTGGACACCGTGGTGTTTTAGCATTAGAGTTTATAAACCACTCAAAAGAAGCTGATTTTGTGTGTTTTATCTTGCCTATGTTTTTTCAAAGCTTGGGAAAAGGCTCGATTCGTTACCGTATTAAAAATTTTAATCTGCTTTATGAAGAAAGCCTACCTAAAAATTCATTTTATCTAGCAAATGGAAAAGAAAAAGATGTAAAGTGTTGTTTTCAAATTTGGAGTAAAAAATACAAGGCTTTAAATACTGAATTTAGTTGGTATAAACAAAAAGAAAAACAAGAGCCTTTTTCAAGCATCTTAAAAGTTTTAACAGTGTCTTTGGCTAAGAACAGAGAATGTGGAAAAGAGTATATATTTAACAAGAAGGCAAATTTTTATTTATCAAGCACATTTTTTAAAGAAAATTCTGTTGTTAAAGATTTTAATGAAGTTAAATACAAAAGCGGAATAGCTATAGTATATAGCGAAAATGCCCCAAAAAAAAAGCTTGATGAAATTTTTTTAAAAGCTAATTGGCAAAAATATAGCTCCTTGGCTACTAATGGTTGTAGGCATATAGGCAAATCTCATATATTTAAGCTTTTGCAAGATGAGGGTTTTGATGAAAATTGAAAATATATTGTTAGAGCTTATAGATGAAAAATATAACGAACTTAAAAACAAACAAGATAGAGGTATTTTTGAAAAAATTTTACTTTTTGAAGCAAACGCTGTAGGACAGATAGGGGAAAAATTTGTAAAAGAAGTTTTTAAGTTTTTAAATATACCATTTGAAGATTTTGACAAAGATGTGATACACGATGAATTTGATATGATTTCAAATTCTAAAAAAATAGAAATTAAAACCGCTAGAAAAGGGATTAATAGAGATACTTTTCAATTTAATGGTATAAATCCTAAATATAATTATGATTATATAATACTTATAGCTATAAGCACTAAGTCTTTGCATTATTATATAATAAATAAAAGTAAAGATTATATATACAATCATAAATTAAAAAAAGATTTTATGATAATCAACAATAAAGAAAAACAGCTTGTGTCTATGAATCCTGGAAATCAAGTAAATTTAAAACTCACCCTGAATTTAAAAGAACTTAAAGATATTTCAAATTTTACTAATGATTTGAAAGAAATTTTTGCCTAATCTTAAATCTCTTTTGCTAAAATAAAGATTTTCAATAAGTAAGAAAGGGTATATAAGATGAAAGTTTTGCTTATAAAAGATGTAAAAAGTCTTGGTAAGGCTGGAGAAGTAAAAGAAGTAAAAGACGGATATGGGCAAAATTTCTTAATAGCAAAAGGCTACGCAAAAGCAGCTACAACAGAAGTTTTAAGGAAATATGAAAGCGACAAAAAGAAAGAAGCCGAACAACTGCGTTTTGAACTAGCAAATTTAGAAAAACTAAAAGATGAGTTAGAAAAAATAAGCATAAGCATAACAAAACCACTTGGAGCAAATGGGCATTTGTTTGGTGGAGTCACAAAAGAGGAAATCGCCACAGCTTTAAAAGAACAAAAAAATATAGAATTAGACAAAAAAAGTCTAGAGTGTTCTAATATAAAAGAGATAGGAAAACACAAGATAAGCGTAAAGCTAGGACATAGCATACACGCTAACTTTGAACTAGAAGTAAAGGCACAGTAATGTTTCACGCAACTACCATTTTAGCATATAAAGGAAAAAATAAGTCGGTAATAGGAGGAGACGGACAGGTTTCTTTTGGAAATACTGTTATGAAAGGAAATGCTGTTAAAATTCGCAAACTACACAACGGTAAAGTTTTGGCTGGTTTTGCTGGAAGCACAGCAGATGCTTTTATGCTTTTTGATATGTTTGAAAATTTATTGCAAAGCTCAAAAGGAGACCTTTTAAAAGCCGCTATAGACTTTTCAAAAGCGTGGAGAAAGGATAAATTTTTGCGTAGGCTAGAAGCTATGATGCTTGTATTAGATAGAAAAAATATATTTTTATTATCAGGCACAGGAGATGTAGTTGAGCCAGAAGACGGAGCCATAGCAGCTATAGGAAGTGGTGGAAACTATGCACTTGCAGCAGCTAGAGCCTTAGCAAAGCATACAAAACTAGATGAGGAAAAATTAGTAAGAACTAGTCTTGAGATAGCCGGTGAAATTTGCATTTATACGAATACAAATATAAATACTTATAGCATAGAGGATGTGAAAGAATGAATTTAACACCAAAAGAGATAGTAAAATTTTTAGATGAATACGTAATCGGACAAAAAAGAGCAAAGAAGATTATAGCTATAGCCCTTAGAAATAGATACCGTCGTATGAAATTAAAACCCGAACTTCAAGATGATATTATACCAAAAAACATTTTGATGATAGGCTCAACCGGTGTTGGAAAAACAGAGATAGCAAGAAGACTTGCAAAAATGCTTGGCTTTCCATTTGTAAAAGTGGAAGCTAGCAAATATACTGAAGTTGGCTTTGTGGGAAGAGATGTTGAAAGTATGGTAAGAGATCTTGCAAATGCTGCTTTAAATTTGGTTAAAAACGAGCAAAGACAAAAAAAACAAGATAAAATAAACGAATACATAGAAACAAAAATACTAGAAAAACTACTACCGCCTTTACCAAAAGGGGTCAGTGAAGAAAAACAAGAAGAGTATAAAAATAGCCTTGAAAAGATGAGAACAAAGCTACGAAATGGGGATTTAGACGAAAGTGTGATAGAGATAGAAATTTCACAAAACTTTTTTGATACAAATCCAAATTTACCGCCAGAAATGGGGGCTATGCAAGACATAGTAAAAGTTATAGGCGTTGGAAATAAAAAGGTAAAAAAAGAATTAAAGATTAAAGATGCAAAAAATGCTCTTCAAAACGAAGCTATTGAACAAATTTTAGATATGGAAAGCATAAAAGCTGAAGCCCTAAGAAGAGCGGAAAATGAGGGAATTATCTTTATAGACGAGATAGACAAGATAGCAGTTTCAGGCTCAAATAGACAAGATCCTAGTAAAGAAGGGGTTCAAAGAGACTTGCTTCCTATCGTTGAGGGAAGCACGGTGCAGACTAAATTTGGGGCGTTAAAAACGGATCATATACTTTTTATAGCAGCTGGAGCTTTTCATCTTAGCAAGCCAAGCGACTTGATACCAGAACTTCAAGGTCGTTTTCCTTTAAGAGTAGAACTTGATAGCTTGACAGCTAAAGCACTTTATGAAATTTTAACTAGACCTAAAAATTCTTTACTTAAGCAGTATCAAGAATTGCTAAAAACAGAGAAAGTAAAACTTGTCTTTGATGATGAGGCTATAAAAGAAATAGCAGAAATAGCTAGTAAGGCAAATGAAGAAATGCAAGATATAGGTGCTAGAAGACTTCACACTGTCATAGAAAATCTTTTAGAAGATATTAGCTTTGAAGCCGATGAGTATAAAAATAAAACCTTTAAAATAGATAAGGAAATGGTGCAAGATAAGCTTAAGGATATAGTAGAAAACAAAGATTTAGCTAGGTATATTTTGTGAAAAGTGGCTTTATAAGCGTTGTTGGTAGAACAAATGCTGGCAAAAGCACTGTTATAAATTCTTTAATGGGCGAAAAAATCGCCCTAGTATCTCACAAAAAAAATGCAACTCGTAGAAAAATACGTGCCATAGTAATGCACGGTGAAAATCAGCTTATATTTGTAGATACCCCAGGACTTCATAAAAGTGATAAGCTTTTTAATCAAACCTTGATAGAAAGTGCTAAAAAGTCGATAAATGATTGTGATATAGTGCTTTTTGTTGTTAGTGCAAAAGATAGCACAAAAGATTACGAGGAATTTTTAAGCTTAAATTCCAAAAAACCTCATATCTTACTTTTAAATAAGATAGATTTACTACCTCAAGATAAGCTTTTAAGCAAGATAAAAGAATACGAAAAATTTAGCTCTCATTTTCAAGCCTTACTACCCTACTCTTTTAAAGCTAAAAGCCATAGAAAACCCTTACTTGATGAACTTTGTAAATATCTTAACTTTGATAAATATTATTACGAAACGGATATATTAAGCCCGGATAATGAAAAGGATATTTATAAAGAGCTTATACTAGAAGCTATATTTGAAAGCTTTAGTGATGAGCTGCCTTATAGTAGCGATGTTTTGATAGAAAGCATTATAGAAAAAGAAGATATTTTACATATAAAAGCTTTAATAATCACAGATACAAATGCCCATAAAATCATACTTATAGGCAAAAACGCACAAGCAATAAAAAGGCTTGGCATAAAAGCTAGAAAAAAACTTGAGAGCTTTTCTTTTAAGAAGGTAAATTTAAAGCTCTTTGTATCTGTAAAAAAAGCTTGGATAAAGGATAAAAAATTCTTGGACGAACTTTTAAACTCATAAAGCAAGAGCAAAAAACTCAAATTTTAGACTTTGATAAAATTTTATGTATAAAATTAAATCTAAAAGATAAAAAAGACGTATCAGAAGAGTTGCTTTTTGATATGGCATCTAAGGAATTAAATTTAAAAGAGATTTTTTCTTATGCTATGTCTTATAAAATTTATGATGAATTTGCAGAAATTTTCTTAAGTAAATATAGTGATTTGGATAAAAAAGCCGAGTTGATCTTGCCTAAAATAGCACTTTTTAAACAGTTAGCTTCCTTTTTAAATCTTAAGGAAAGATATTTTTGTCTTTTAAGCTTCAAAGATGATTTTATTTTCTCTGCCTTTTTTGATAAGGAAAAAATACTGTATTGTAAAACATACAAATCATCTATCAAAGACAGTTATATACTAGAGCTTTGCAGGGAATACAAAAGCGAAATTTTGCTTGTAGAAAATGCAAAAGACGAGGATATAAAAGAATTAAACAAAATATCTGAACTAAAATTTAAAGAGCTAGATAAAAATATAGATGAAAAACTACTTAAATTTGTAAAGCCAGAGCAAAGTTTGAATTATTCTAGGCTTTTTACAAGAAGCTCTACTAAATTCCTAAAAATTTGCGTATTAAGTTTTTTGATTAGCTTTTTTATAGGGATTATTTATCCTTATGTGTATGGATTTTTTGATGAAAAGATAGACAAAGACTTTCTTGAAAACAAGATAGAAAACAATAAAATTCATATAAACAAAAAAGATGAGCTTGTAAAAGAGCTAGAAGCTTATTTTGATACCACTGTATCTTTAATGCACTTAAAAGATGTATTTGATTTGCTTGATAAATACAAGATAAAGTTAAAAAGCTTTAGCATAGATAAAAAAATCCTAATTTTAGAATTATACGACGAGCAAGATGAATTTATGCAAGAATTTTATAATAATAATTTTTTTCTACTTAAAAACAAGGAAAAAAACGACAGCATTAAACTTTTCTTGGAGTTAAAAGATGGCTGAAAAATTAGCTTTTTACATAAATAGGCTAAATTTTAGAGAAAAATTTTTACTTTTAATCTTATTGGCACTGCTAGGCGTATTTTTAGCATTTAGTCTAAGAAATGATGAAGAGCTTGATTTAAAGCAAAAAACTGTTAGTGAGCTAAAAGACGAGCTTTCTACACAAAACGAGCGAATGAAAGAGTTAGACGAGATTTTGAATAATTTTAACTCTAATTTTAAAAGTGCCTTAGATGAAATTTACTCAAAAGCCAAAGAGCAAGAAATATCCTTTATAAACATACAAACATCATCAAAATCCAACAAACTAAGCTTAAAGCACACTGTGCTACTTGAATTTAAATCCAGTTTCGAGCAAAGCATAGCTTTCATAAACTCTTTGCAAAAATCTAAAAATGTATTTTTGACACCAAATTTAACAATGCTAAAAGAGGATTTATCTATAAAAACTACAGTAAAAATAGAATTTATAAATTTAATGTAAAAAGTGTCTTACGCCCGTAAAATAAAGTGCTATACCGTATTCATCTGCGGCTTGTATCACCTCATTATCTCTTATACTGCCGCCCGGCTCTACTATAGCTTTTACTCCAACCTTGCTAGCTTCATCTATGCTATCTCTAAAGGGAAAAAATGCTTCAGACGCTAATACACAGCCATTTAAATCAAGCCCCATATCTCTAGCCTTTATTATAGCAGCTTTTGCAGCATCTACTCTGCTTGTCATACCCATACCTATAGCTACCATAGCACCATCTTTTACATAGACTACATTATTTGACTTAGTTAAGGCTGCTATTTTAAGTGCGATTTCTAGATCTTTAAATTCTTTTTCATTAGCCTTTCTAGCACTGACTAGCTTAGCGTTTTTAAGCTCATTTTCATCTATATAATCGCTATCTTGATATATAAAACCACCATTTATATGTTTAAAGCTGTATTTATCAAGGGACGGTATCAAAAAAACTGAATTTTGGGTAAAAATTTTTATACGTTTTTTATTTTCAAAAACAGCCAAGGCTTTTTTATCCACATTTGCCGCTATAATCACTTCTATATAAATTTCATTGATTTTATTAGCTAAATCCTCATCTAAAGTGCCATTTATAGCTACAACTCCACCATAAGCACTTACTGTATCACATTTAAGAGCATTTATATAGCTTTGAAGCAAATTTTCTTTTATGGCAAAGCCGCAAGGATTTGCGTGTTTTACTATGGCAATAGCTGGAGAATTTCCAAAAGATGAGGCTAAATTTAAGGCTGCGTTTATATCATTTAGATTGTTAAAGGAGGCTTCTCCTTTTAAAGCTTTGAAATTTTTACTAAAAAAATCTTCAAATTCATACAAAGCTCCCCTTTGATGAGGGTTTTCTCCGTATTTTGTATCAAAGCATTTTTTAGCACTTATAAATTTATAAGCACCAAATCCGTGATTAAACCTTTCATTCATATAGTTTGCTATAAAACAATCATACTGGGCTGTATGTTCAAAAGCTTTTATCATAAGCTTTTGTCTTAACTGTAAGCACTTATTTTCATCATTTTCTTTTAAAAAATTTAACACAGTTTGAAAGTCATTATTATCGCAAAGCACCCAAACATCTTTGTGGTTTTTTGCAGCAGCTCTTAAAAGGCTTGGACCACCTATGTCGATATTTTCTATTATCTCATCAAAATCATTTGTTTTTTTAGTAGTATCCTTAAAAGGATATAAATTTACGCAAACCAAATCTATCTTTGAAATTTCATTTTCTTTTGCCTCTTTTATATGCTTTTCATCATCTCTTTTATAAAGTATTGCACCGTGAATTTTAGGATGCAAGGTTTTTACCCTACCTTCAAAAAGTTCGGCATTCTTTGTAAAATCACTAACTTCGATTACTTTCAAACCAGCTTCTTTTAAAAGCTTAAAAGTCCCTCCTGTGCTAAGCAACTCAAAATCTAAATTTTCAAGCTCTTTTGCAAAATCTAATATTCCATTTTTATCACTTACGCTTATTAAAGCTCGTTTCATCGACTCTCCTTAGCTGTCTAAATTTTTCAGCTCTTTTGTATATTTTTGATGGTTTTAATTCTTTATTTTCTCATTATATTGTTTAATAAACGCTAAAAAGTATAAACAAATTTCATTTATTCAAAAAACCATAAAACCAATGCTTTATAAGAATAACAAGCTTCTTTGTTCCCTAAATAACAAGCTTTACCGTATAAATCTGTAGCTTTATCGATATCTTCTTCAATTCCCATAGAATTTTCATACAAAAAAGCGAGGTTTTTACAAGCAACAGCTTCATTCATATCGCAAGACTTTTTATAAAAAATATAAGCTTTTTTATAGTCTCTTTGCACCCCAGTAGCATTATAATAAAAAGCACCAAGATTATTGCAAGATCTAGCTTCATTCATGTCGCAAGCCTTTTCATACAGATTTTTTGCTTTTGAAAAATTCTTTTCAACTCCTCTAGCTTTTTCATACAAAACCCCTAAATTAAAACAAGCATCAGCTCTATTCATATCACAAGCCTTTTGCCATAAAACAGCTGCTTTTTTATAATTTTTGTCCTTATTATAATATGAATAAGCAAGAGCTGCACAAGAATCACCATCTTGCATTTCATAACAAGCTTTCATATAAATTTCTTTTGCTTTATCAAGCATATTTAATTCATCATATGATATAGCCAGATTATGACAAGCAAATGAATCTTTCATTTCACAAGCCTTTTCATTAAGAATTTTTGCTTTTGTAGCATTTTTCTCAACGCCTTTTCCAGTTTCGTATAAATAAGCTAAATTAGTGCAAGCAAATACCTCATTCATATCACAAGCTTTTTGCCAAAGCGTAAATATTTTTTTAAAGTCTTTCTCATCTGAATTATAATGCAAAATTCCCAAAGTATAACAAGCCTTAGCATAATCAAGCTCGCAAGCCTTTTCATACAACTTAGCCGCTGTTTTAAGATCAGATGAATCATAAGCCTTTTCAGCCAAGTCAAAACAAGTCTTAGCCTCATCACAAGCAAAGGCAAAAGTATAAATGAATAAGGATAAAAAAACAAGCTTTTTTATAAACATTTTTATTTGCTCTAAGATAGATTCTTTTTTATAAGCTCGTATGCTTCATTTATTTTACGAAATTTAACAACCCCTTCTTCAAGCTCTTTTTGACTAACATTATTCGCATTTAAAATATCTGGGTGGTATTTTTTAGCTAATTCTCTATATCTTTTTTTAAGCTCGTTTAAAGATACGTTTTTTGATACATTCAAAATTTCATAAGCCTCATCTAAACTCATGTTTTTAGGTAATGTAGTTTTCATAGAGCTTATATTTTTTATAAAATCGTCAAGTTCGTATTTGCTTATATCAAAAGCTCTAGCTATTTCTTGTAAAATTTCTTCTTTTTTGCTATTTATCTCTCCATCTACAAAAGCCATAAAAACTAGCAAATTTAAAACATTTAAAAATTCTCTTTTGGCTAAAGGCACTTCTTTGGTAAATTCTTTAGCTACTGCAAAAACATCATTTATATTTTCTTTATGTTCGTTAAATGTAACTTTTAAAAATTCTCTCTCTCTTTTATCCTTTGCATTAGCATCTAAAATTTGAGATATCATATCAGCTTCATTTTCGCTAACCCTACCATCGCTTTTTGCTATCTTTGCTAAAAGTGCTATTACGTAGTAGTTCATTCTTTTTTTATATTCATCTATCCTCTCTTCTAGCATACCCTCTCTAAAACCTTTGGCAAAACCTTTAACACCGCCTAAAATATCGCCTTTTCCCCAAGTCTTAAAATACCAATAAAATGCTAAAATAGCCACTAAAAGCAAAATAAAACTCATAAAATATCCCTAAAGCTGTTAAAATACACTTTTTTTAACTCATCTAAAGTAAGCTCTATCTTGTCTAGTTTAAAAATATTTTTTTGTATGCTAAAGCCTAAAAATGTAGCTTTTACATTTTCTTCCTCACAAAGCTTTAAAAATTCTTCATCATCTTTTAAGGATACTATGGCTCTACTTGGGCTTTGACTAAAAAGCAAAGCCTCATCTTCAAAGCCTGTTTTGAGCTCACAACCAACAGTCGAATGAGCAAAAATCTTAGCCAGTGATATAGCCATGCCGCCGATTCCTACATTATTTGCACAAGAAAGCAAGGATTTTTCATTTGCTCTTTGCAAAAGCCTCCATAAAGCTAGTTCTTTTTCATAGTCAAATTCTTTTAATTCTCCTGCTACTATATTATCTTGCACGGTTGCTGCTAATGAGGCTGAAAAATCGTATTTTGTATCACCTAATAAATAAAATTTTAGCCTATCTTCATTTATATGTGAGAATATAGCTTTATTTTCATCGGCATTTAAACCAACACAGACAATAGTTGGGCTAGGATATATGCTAACACCGTCTGTTTCATTGTATAAAGAAACATTACCACTTATAACTGGGGTATTAAGCTTTAAACAAGCCTCCTTTATGCCCTCGCAGGACTCTTGAAACTGCCACATAACTTCTGGATTTTGAGGATTTCCAAAATTTAAACAATCACTTATAGCTAAAGGTTTTGCCCCAGCACAAACTACTTTTCTAGCGGCATTTGCTACATTTAAAGCCGAGCCTATTTTTGGATTTATATAAACTAAATTTGAGTTACACTCACAAGCCATCGCTAAAAGTGCATTGTTTTCTTTTACTCTTATGATGGCTGCACCGCTTTTTCCGTGCGATTTTATGGTATTTGTTTGCACTGTATTGTCAAATTGCTCGTATATAAAGCCTTTATCACACACATTCTCGTTGCTAAGCATTTTTAAAAAAAGCTCTTTAGCTCCTAGTTTTAGTTTAAATTTATATGATTTTATATCCTCTAAATATTTTGGTTTTGATACCTCTCTATCAAGCACTGGCGAATTTTCACTAAGCTCATTTATCGGCAAAGAGCCTACAAGCTTTCCATGCCAAAAAAGCTCCATTTTAGAAGTGTTAGTAACCTCTCCTACAACTGCACAGTCTAAATTCCACTTAGAAAATATATCTATAACATTTTGTTCAAAGCCCCTTTTTACGCATATTAACATACGTTCTTGCGATTCGCTTAGCATTAGCTCGTAAGGACTCATACCGTCTTCACGCATAGGCACTTTATCTAGGTATAGTTTCATTCCACTAGCACTTCTACCAGCCATTTCAAAAGAGCTAGAAGTAAGACCTGCTGCACCCATATCCTGTATCCCAACTACATAATCTGTTTTAAAAAGCTCTAAACAAGCTTCCATTAGCAATTTTTCAGTGAAAGGATCTCCTATTTGCACTGTTGGTCTTAATTTTTTACTTTCTTCATTGAAACTGTCGCTTGACATAACAGCACCACCAAGACCGTCTCTACCAGTCTTTGAACCAGCATAAATAACTAAATTTCCCTCTCCTTCTGCTTTAGCGTAAAAAATATCTTTTATTTTGCAAACACCTAGTGCAAAAGCATTGACCAAGATATTGCCATTAAAACAGGGATTAAAATTCGTTTCTCCGCCAACAGTAGGCACACCTACACAGTTTCCGTAATGAGAAATCCCGTTTGCTACTCCCTTGACTAGATATTTTTGCTTTTTAGATGTTTTTTTATCTTTTAAATCGCCAAATTTAAGCGAATTCATAGAAGCAACAACTCTAGCCCCCATAGTAAAAACGTCTCTAAAGATACCGCCAACTCCGGTAGCAGCTCCGGCAAAAGGCTCTATAAAGCTTGGGTGGTTATGGCTTTCTATTTTGAAAACTGCAGCCATTCCTTTGCCTATATCTATAACACCTGCATTTTCTCCGGGTCCTTGTATAACCCAATCTGCTTTACTAGGAAAACCTTTTAGGTATTTTTTGCTTGATTTATAAGAACAATGCTCGCTCCACATAGCAGAAATAACGCCTAGTTCTAATAAATTTGGCTCTCGTCCCAAAATTTTTAAAATTTCAACATACTCTTCATCACTTATCTTATGTGCTTTTATAGTATCCTTATCCATAACTAACCTTTCATTTTCCTAAGCAAAAATTACTAAACATTTCATCTAAAAGTTCATTGTAAGAAAAATCCTTAGTAAATTTTGATATTTCATTTATAGCCAAATTTAATTCGAAGGCAAAAAGTTCCAAAGTGCTTTCATTTAGCAATGATTTTGATCTAAGAATGGCTTCATAAGCTTTTTTAAATGATTCTAGTAAGCTTGTGTTAGAAACTAAAATATCAGTGCTATCAAGACTGTCTAAATAATTTATAAGAGCTTGTTTTAGCTCGCTTATATCATCATTTACGCAAAGTTTTAAGCATTTTATATCGGCTTTAAATTTTGAAGGTAAATCACACTTATTTAAGATATAAAAAATTTTCTTGCTGCTATTTTTTAATAATTCTAAAAGTTCATCATCCTCATTATCCTTAAGTCTAGAATTATCAAAAAGAGCCAAGATAATATCAGCTTCTTGTATATAATTTTTACTAAATTCTATGCCTTTTTTTTCTATCTTATCATTAGCCTTTCTTATACCGGCTGTATCTATAATCCTTACTAAATGTTTGCCTAATAAAATTTCTTCTTCTAAAAAATCCCTCGTAGTGCCAGCTTCGCTTGAAACTATAGCTCTTTCATAGCTTAAAATTTTATTTAAAAGAGACGATTTTCCAACATTTGGCTTTCCAACTATGGCTATTTTAAAACCTTGAATCAAACCTCGCCTTGAAATAGAAAGCTCATATATTTTTCTTAAAGTATTTGCATTATCATCACACATTTTTTTTATTTCATTTATCAAATCTTGCGGCAAGTCATCGTCAGCGTAATCAATGCTAGTTTCCACAAAAGATAGAGTTTTTACCAAATCCAATCTAATTTTATTTAAAAATGCACTCAAATCACCTTTTAAATTTCTAGCTATTATATTTGCTGCACTAAGAGATTTTGCGGATATTAATTCTTGAATGCTTACGGCTTTTAACAGATCCATTTTTCCATTTAAAACAGCTCTTTTGCTAAATTCTCCGGGATTTGCAAGTCTTATACCGTGCTTTAAAATTTCATTTATCAAAATTTGAGAACTTGTTACGCCGCCGTGTATTTGAAATTCAAGTATATCCTCTCCAGTAAAGCTATATGGTGCTTTAAAGTATATAAGTATAGCCTCATCAATAAAATCATCATTATCTTTAAATAATCTTGTAAAAGTAGCAAATCTGGGTTTTAAAATCTTTTTTTTTGATAGTCTTAAACCAAGTTCGTAGGACAATTCCCCACTAAGTCTTACTATGCTAATAGCTCCTAGACCATATGCACTAGCTGGTGCGACTATAGTATCATTCATCTTTTTTTTGAAAATCGTTTATTATGATAATTCTTTTTTCGCCCTGCTCTTTTATGGCTACATATTTATTTGGAAATTCTTTTCTTAGCTTCTCAAGAGCTATTTTTATCAACACTCCATCTAAGTGTTTGGTTTGAGCCCTGCCCTCTTGATTTACTTTTTCTATTACAGAATTTACATAAGATTCTATGGCATTGCTTTGATTTTCTAAGAACTGTGCTATCTCTAGTCTTATTAAAAATTTATATTTTGAATTTATCCAATTATGCAAAAGATAAGAAAGAGCCTTATATCTATGAGCTTCTTTACCTATCATCAAGGCTACATCTTCTCCGTCAAATTTTATTAAAATACAGTTTTTATCATAAAAGCTAACTTCTTGTAATGAGATATTAAAGCAAGACTTTGAAAACAAACTTTCTATCTGCTTTTTTATCTCGTCTAATAAATCGTCTGGATTTCTATCAGAATGATTTTCCTTATGAAAATCTTTAAATATATCATCGCTTTTTACGGTGTATTTTTGTCTAGCATTATCCTTTTGAACAGGTTTTTGAGCACTTTGTTTTTGTTGTTTTATCTTATGTTTATCGTTACTGTTTTTTTCTTTGTATTTTTTTTCAGCATTCTTTTTTTCTTGTGTTTTTTTCAAGCATCTTGCTTCTATGATAGCATTTTTTTTACCTATGCCTAAAAAACCTTTTTTTGGGTATTGTAAAATATCATACTCCAAATCAACAACAGAACAAGAAAGCTCATTTGAAGCCTTTGTCAAAGCAGCCTGTAAATCAATAGCTTCTATTCTCATTTCTTTTCCTCGCTTTCTTTGCGTTTATGTTCTTTCTCAAAAAGCTTGTTTATAACCCATTGTTGTATCAAGGAACAAAGATTGTTTATAAACCAATAAAGAGTAAGACCGGCAGGAAAGGTTATAAAAAATATTATAAATACTAGTGGCAAATATTTCATAATCTTAGCTTGTAAAGGATCTTGTATAGCCATAGGAGTGATATGTTGCTGCAAAAACATAGTAAGTCCCATTAATATAGGCAAGATAAAATAAGGATCCATAACAGACAAATCATTTATCCATAAAGCCCAATACGCACCTTTTAACTCTATGGCATTAAGCAAAACTCTATATATAGCAAAGAACAAAGGAATTTGTAGTAGTATTGGCAGACAACCACTCATAGGATTTGCACCATGCTTTTTATAAAGCTCCATCATATGCAAATTCATCTTTTGAGGATCTCCTTTGTATTTATCCCTTATATCTTTCATTTTTGGTGCTAAATCCTTTAGCTTATTCATAGATATCATAGATTTGTATGTGAGTGGGAATAAAACCAAACGCACTATCAAAGTCATAACCACAATAGCCCAACCCCAATTTCCTATATAAGCATACAAGAAATTTAAGAAATCAAACATAGGCTTTGCTATGAAAGTGAACCAACCATACTCAACTACAACATCAAGTCTTTCATCTATGGCTCTTAAAGTAGTGTGTTCTTTAGCACCTATATAACCCTTTGCTTTAAATTCATTTTGAGAGTGTGCAAAAAGCACTGAATTTTCTTCTTTGTCTTTGCTTACAACTATATTTAAAGGCTTATCAAAGCTATAAAAAAATGTGGAATAATACCTGTCAAATGCTGAAGCTACAAAGATATTATTAAAGCTTTCATCGGCATCTACATCTCCATCTTCGTAAGTGTGTATGGTATCCTCATTATCTAATAATAAAGCTCCATGCACTGTAAAATTATCCACAGCTACACTAGGTCTAGAACCAGTGCTTATAAAATAAGCTGCATCAGATGACAGTCCTACAGAAAGCTCGTAGTTTCCAAGCTCATAAAAGGTTATTTGCTTTCTTACTATCAATCCATTTAAATTTTGCACCAAATTTAAAGTAGCAGATGAATTTTCGTCTATAAAAAGCTCTGACTTATCGGCATTATAAGATACTTTAAAAGCTAAAGAATTTAAACTTGTATCGCTAAATCTTATTTCAAGCGGTTTTGCGTAAGAATTACTTGCTATAAGATCTATAGCCTCGTTTTTATCATCTTTGTATTTAGAATCTAAAAGTTTAAAACTTGATATTCTTCCTAAATCATCTATCTTAGCTTCAAAATGCTTACTTTTAATTACTGATAATGTTTTATTTGAACTTAAATTTGAATCTAAATTTTGAGGCTGCTGAAAAGTATTTAATGTCGGAGCTACATTTTGAACATTTTCGCTAAGATTTTGACTTGCATTAAATTCGCTTTTTGTGGAATTAGTGCTTAAATTTTGGTCGCCAACTTGAGGCTTCATAAAAAATTCACTGTAAATCAAAAAAAACAAAAAGGATAAAGCAACTGCTATGATAACTCTTTGTTGCTGTTTTGGGTCTCTTTGATTATTCACTTTTGTCCTTTAAAGATATTTTTAATCATATAAAATTCATTGCCCTTGTAATGTATGTAAAAAAAGTCTATACGCATAGAATTTTTATATGTGCTTAGTTTAAAATCCGTCTTATGAACTAGAGGGTAGTCAAAGCCTCCCTTGCAATATGGATTACATCTTATAATTCTAAAAAAACTTAAAAAAAAAGCCTTTATAATATTTTGCTTTTTAAACTGCCATCTAGCGTATTCGGAACAACTTGGGTAGAACCTACAACAAGAAGGCTTTAAAATAGTTAAAAATTTTTGATAAAAATCAAGTAAAGCTATACACAAGGATCTAAACATTTTAACTTCTTAAGCCCCCAAATAATATTTTTTTTAAAAGTTAAGTAATCCAAGTCTTTAAAATCACTCTTGGCTACAAACGCATACTTACCTACAGATAAAGTATCACTCAAGCTAGAAAAAACTACTCTTAAAAGTCTTTTTGCCCTGTTTCTAAGAACAGATTTCCCTACTTTCTTACTAGCAACAAATGCAACTTTCATCTCATCACAAGGTAGATAAAAGATGATAACCCCTACACAATGCCATTTATTAGCATTTTTGTAAAGTTCGCTAAATTCAAAAGCATCACTTATGGTGCTTATTTTGCTTAAACTGCTAATCTTTTTCTACCTTTAGCTCTTCTTGCATTTATGATTTTACGACCACTTTTTGTTTTCATACGAAGACGAAAACCGTGCGTTCTTTTTCTTGGCGTATTGTGTGGTTGATATGTTCTTTTCATCTTTTTCCTTCTTAATCATTATAGTTTATTAAAAGCTATAATTTTATCATATATTGCTTAAATTTGCTTTTATTTTTGTATTTTTAATTATATTTGTTAAAATTGAAGTGATGAAATATTTTAAATAAATGAGGAAAAAATGGACAAATTAATCATAAGAGATTTAGAGAAAAAAGACCTAAAACAATTCATCGAACTTTTAAAAGAACTAGCAAAATATGAAAATATGCTAGATGAATTTTACTGCAATGAAGATATTATAGAAGAATCTTTATTAAAAGACAAGCTAGCAAGGGCACTAATCTTAGAATTTAACAATGAAATAATTGGCTACGCCATATACTTCTTTACTTTTTCATCGTTTTGGGGCAAAGGTGGTATATATCTTGAGGATATTTATATAAAAGAAAATTTTAGAAGAAAAGGTTTTGCTAAGGAAGTTTTTAAATATCTAGCAAAACTTTGTAAAGATAAGAATTTTAAGAGGCTTGAGTGGGCTTGTTTAATAGAAAACGAGCTTGGCATAAAATTTTATGAAAAATTAAATGCAACAAATTTAAGTAAAAAGTGGATAAATTATCGATTAGACGGGAAAAATTTAGAGGATTTAATTTAGTATGCTTAGAGCTTTGTATTATCTAAAAGCTTTTGGGTATGATTTTTTTGAAAAAGCGGATGAGGATTATAAATACACATCTTATGAAAATTTAAAAGAGCAAATTTATAGCTGCGAATTATGCTCTTATTCCAAAAAAAGAAAACATATTTTTTTTCCAAGAAAAAAAAAGGATATGAAAATTTTTATTATAGATAGCTTTATAAAAAAAAGCGAAAATGAAAATGGAATTTTTATGAGTTCAACACAAAATACAAAACTAAAAACACTATTAAAACAACACTTAAATTTAGAGGAAAAAGACTATTACATAAGCTATATATATAAGTGTTTTTGCGATGAAAAAAATGATGATTTTGCCTTAAAACAATGTGTGCCTTATGTTTTCGCAGAGCTTTCTTTATTAAAACCTGATTTTATACTGTGTCTTGGAGAAAATGCTTTCAATGCACTCGGTTTTAGTGATTTTAAAAGACTTAGGGGTGAATTTTTTATATTTTTTAATGCCTGGTTTTTACCCTCATTTGACATAAATTTTATAAGCAAAAATCCAAGTTTAGAGGAAAATTTTATAGACGATTTAAATAAAATCAAAACTTTCTTATAAGCTTAAAAAATATAACTTATAGTATAAATCCGGTAAAACCACTTAAATAAAATGATAAAAATACATATTAAATAATTATGTAAAAATTTAATCAAATTAACTTCTGATTATGTATAATTACTCTCGTAAAATACTTACAATCTTTTTTGTTTAAAAAAAATACTTATTAGGAAAAAGCTTATGAAATATATTTTAACTATATTTGCATTGTTTTTATTTAGTGCTTGCACCACAGCAATAAAGCAAGACCAAACGCAGTATATACCGAGGCCACAAACTGAAGAACAACTAAGTGATGATTATAATAAAAAAATAGCCTTAATTATACCTGAAAAGGTTATAAGAAGCTATACAAAAGTAATTATAAATTCAGCATTAGCCTATGTTTTAAGACAAGATGCCAAAATTTCAGTAGATGTATTTTTAATAGGTGATGAGAATGAAAAAACTTTAGTAAATACATTAAAAAAACTAGAAAACGATGGCTATAAATTCGCAGTAGCAGCTTTTACGCTAAAGGGGCTAAATTCTATAAAAAATGCAAATTCTAAAATGTATTTTTACATACCAACTATACACAAAAGCAAGGCAAACATTCAAAATGATAGAATTTATTTTGGAAGTATAGATTACAGCGAGCAAATAAATGAATTATTAAAGATAGCAAATACAAAAAATATTGCAAGCTTTTATGATGATTCTACGCTTTCAAATAGCCTTAATTACATTGTTTTAGAAAAAGTTCCTAATGCTAGAACATATGAATTTATAAAAGATAAAAAAATAAATTTTAAATCCTTGATTTACTCCAAAGGCTCTTTAAACGGTGCAGCTATATTTTTAAATACTCCTATAGTTGAAAGTGCTATAATAAGCTCACAATTAAGAGTCTATGAGACAAGAAATATAAAACTTTTTTCAAGTCAAATAGGCTACAATCCAACAATACTTAGCTTAAGCCAGGTAAATGATAGAACAAATTTATATATAGCAAATTCTATCTCAAATAGCGATGATAGCTTATCTTATATAAATGAATTGCTAGAGCAAAGTATAGATTATAATTGGATAGCCTATGCAACAAGCGTTGGAGTTGATTATTTATATACAGAATTTATGAATAAAGACGCTAAAAGAATTTTTAAAGAAGAGTTAAAAGATAATCAAGTTATATATGATATAAGAATAATGAGAGCAAATGGATTTGGATTTAGAGAAGATTGATAAAATCTTTTTCTAAATCCAAGAAAAATTACTGATTAAAGCTATTCATTCTTTCTATGACAGATTTTTGTGTTTCATCGTCTGCCACATCCACCTTGTAATACACCTCTACCCTATTATTTTTACTAAGAGATGGGTCATTATCAAGCGGTTCATTAAGTCCAAAACTTTTTATGCTTATATTTTGTGGGTTTATACCACCGTCTAAAAAATAGTTAGCAACAGCTTCAGCTCTTTTGTATCCAAGCTCAAAACTTCTCTTGGCTGTATCACTATTATCTGTGTAGCCTCTTATTTCTATTTTTACTTTAGGAGAAAGCTGAGAACTAAATTCTATCATATATTTTATAAAGTCTTTTACATCTTGTGAGACTATATCTGCACTACCTCGCTCAAATTCCACCCTAGCAGGTAACTGCAATGCCACTTGATTTTCTTGTTGATCAAGTGCTGCTTTAAGCTTTTTAATTGTCTCTTGCTGAGTCATAGTAAGCGATTTTAAGGACTCTATCTCATCTTGTGGGGTTGTAGAAGCACCTTGATGCTTTTGTGTATTTTGACTTGGTGTATCAAGTGTGTGAGATGGAGTAAAATCAAAAATTTTAACAAACTCTGTTTTTAAAGCCTCTACTTTGGCTGGATTACTTTCTGATATAGCCCAAAGTGCTATAAAAAGGGCTAACAATAAAGACAAAAAGTCAGCGTATGGAACAGCCCATTTTTCGCCAGCCGCACACTCCGGACATTTGTGTTTTTTACTCATAATTTTTATCCATTTTATTATTTTTCAAATTGAGAAATTCTGACATCATCATGGCTTAAAAAGTTAAATAGCTTAGCTTCTAAATCTCTAGGATTAGCTCCTTCAGCTATACCTTTTATACCTTCTGTTATAACAATTTGCTCTTTTACATATTCCATACCATTAGCTCTCATTTTGTTTCCCCAAGGAGTGAAAAGGGCATAAGAGCCAAAAATTCCTGTAACAGTAGCTGTAAAAGCACCTGAAATACCCATAGCCATTTCTTGCGGATTATCAAGTTTTTGAAGTGCAAGCATAAGACCCATAACAGCACCAACCAATCCCATAGTAGGGCAAGTTTCACCAAATCTTATCCAGTATTCTGACGCTTCTTTGTAGTGCTCTTCAAGCTCTTCTGTTTGAATTTCCATAGATTCTTTAATCTCATCAAAGCTCTTTCCATCAACCAACATCATCATAGCATTTCTTAGAAATTCATTATCTATGTCGTTAGTCCTTGATTCTAAAGCTAGTAGCCCATCTCTTCTTGCAACTATTGAAAAATCAACTATTTGAGCTATTCTTTCTGGCAAATTTACCTTAGCACCTGTAAAAGCGAGTTTTAGCTCTTTATAAGCATTTTTAACGGCTTTTTTATGAGTAGCAGTCATTGCACAACAAGCAGCTGTAGGTATCACAATCATTACAGAAGATAAGTGAATAACATGTAAGGGATTTCCACCTTCTAAAATATCTCCTATAGATATACTGGCGGTAGCTAGTATCATACCAAGTATAGTGGTTAAATCCATACTTTCTCCTTAAGTATTTTGCTATTTTAAATCACCCCAATTTTTAGCAATGCTTGATGAGGTTTTTAAACTAACTTTTAATTTTACAATATTTTGCATAATATTTTCAGCAAAATTAGCAAAATTTTGCATTATTTCATCTTTAACTTCAAATATCAATTCATCGTGAATTTGTAAAATCAATCTTTTCTCATTATCTAAATATTTATCTATCTCAAGCATAGCAAGCTTTATCACATCGGCAGCAGAACCTTGTAAAATAGAATTTACACTCTCTCTTTCATAGGATGCTAAAATTTTGGCATTTACTTCACTAAAGTTAAAATACCTCTTGCGTCCTAGCAATGTTTTTATAAAGCCATTTTTTTTAGCTTCAGATTTGACCTTTTCAAAATAAGTCTTTATGCTTGTGAAATTATCAAAATATCTTTCTATATAAATTTTTGCATCTTTTGCCTCTATTTGCAAATTTTTACTAAGACTTTTATATCCCATACCATAAATCAAACCAAAATTGATACTTTTTGCTATGCTTCTTGTCTTATCATTTACCTCATTAAATATCATCAAAGCAGTTTTTGAGTGTATATCTTCATCATTTTTAAAAGCATTTAGCAATTTTTCATCTTCGCTAAAATGTGCGAGCATTCTAAGCTCTATTTGCGAATAATCTATACTTAAAAAAGAAAAGCCTTCTTCAGCTACAAAACAGCTTTTGTAACTTTTTGCATATTTTCCGTGAGCTGGTATATTTTGCAAATTTGGCTCTTTTGATGAGAGTCTTCCAGTAGCGGTGCCGCTTTGCAAAAAATGAGAATAAATTCTTGACTTATCATCTTTTAATGCTAGTTTTAAAAGAGGCTCACAGTATGTAGAATACAGTTTTGAAAGCTCTCTGTAGTCTAAAATTTTTTTAACTATTAAATGCTCGTTTATAAGCTCTTGTAAAACCTTTTCATCTGTTGATAATACGCCACTTTTACCTTTTTTGCTACTTTTTAAGGAAAGCTTTTCAAATAATATAAATGCAACTTGTTGCGGGGAATTTATGTTAAAATTCTCATCTGCTAACTTATAAATTTCATCTTTTATTTTGTCTATATCATCTTTAAAATCCCTCATTAATCTTTCTAAACAACTAGTATCTAGCTTTATGCCTTGTTGTTGCATTCTTAGCAGTGTTTTAATGAATGGAAATTCATATCTTAAGGCTATATCAAAAAGTTCTTTTTCTAAATTTTCTAAAAAGTAAAAATAAAATTTCAAGCTTATATAAGCATCTTCACAGGCGTATTTGCAAGCCTCATTTATATCTATATCGCTGAAATTTTCACCTTTTTTAACAATGTCTTCAAAATGTATAGTATCGTGGTTAAAAAATTTCTTTGCTAAGCTGTCCATATTTATGCGTGAATTTGGTTCTTTAAGCCAAGCAAGTATCATAGTGTCTGCGTATTTTTCAGGCAAAGGCAAATTAAAATTTCTTTCTATAATTTCAAAATCATATTTTAAATTATGCCCGACAACAAAATTTTCAAATATCATTTGTATAGCTTTTTTAGCGACTTGCATTGAAATTTGTTCCTTAAAATTCTTATGAGTCAAAGGCACATAAAACGCCTCATTTTCATTAATAGCAAAGGAAAAACCTACTATTTTAGCAGTTTTACTGTCAAGTCCGGTAGTTTCAGTGTCAAATGCTATAACTGTATTTTTGTCTAATTTCTCTAAAATTTCAAATAGCTTGTTTTCATCATTTATCAATATGCTTTTATAGTTTGTTACTGTAGTGTTTTTTATATTTTTTGCATTGATTCTTTTAAGCAGGGCATTTAATTCATACTCTTCTAAAATTTTAAGCACAGATAAAAGAGGTTTATCAGGCTTTTTGCACTCATTTAAATTTAAATCAAGCTCTAAATCATCATACAAAGTAGCTAGTTTTTTAGATACAAAAGCATCATTTTTGCCCTCCATTAAAAGCGTTTTTGTTCTCTCGTTTCTTACAAGGTTTAAATTTGTATAAATGTCCTCTATAGTATCAAATTCGTCTAAAAGCTTTTTTGCACCTTTTGCACCTATGCCTTTAACCCCTTTTATATTATCAGAGCTATCCCCACACAAGGCTAGAAAATCTCTTATCTTAGAAGGCTTAACTCCATATTTCTCAAAACAAGCTTCCTCATCATATTCGTTTTTAGATATTGGGCTGTATATGCTGACTTTATCATTTTTTATAAGTTGGTAAAGATCCTTGTCTTGAGATATTATCCTTACAAAAATATCTTTATCCTCGCAAAATCTTACAACAGAGGCAATTATATCATCTGCTTCATATCTT
The DNA here is from genome assembly GCF_944323605.1 of uncultured Campylobacter sp. GTDB lineage: Bacteria > Campylobacterota > Campylobacteria > Campylobacterales > Campylobacteraceae > Campylobacter_D. Next base: position 90,506 of record NZ_CALUTC010000003.1, on the reverse strand, counting down.
TGTTTTTCAAAATATGCAAAACCCATATCTTTAATCATTTGAATACATATTGGAAGTTGTTCTTTTAGCTCTTGCGGTGGTTCTGTTCTATTGCTTTTGTAATCCTTATCTATATCATTTCTAACACCTTCTCCTTTGCTGTCAAGTGCAAATATAATATAATCACTTTGAAATTCACTTTCTAAAGTATAAATAAAATCAGCAAAGCCTTTTATCATACCGCTATCTTTTCCTTTTGAATTTTTCAAACTTTTAAGTGCATAAAAAAGCCTAAAAAACAAACCAAAAGTGTCTATTACAGTTAAAGTTTTCATTTTTTTACCTTTCGAAAAAGGTAAAAATTCTAACACAACTTAACTTAAATCAAAAATATAAGCAAAGCATATCGAAAAGCCTTGCCTAAAAATATAAAAATACTAGCTTTTAAAAAAGGATATTTATTTAATGCTAAGGCCAAAACAAATAAATCACCAATTATTGGTAAAAAACTAAAGAAGGCAAAAAATAAGCCATATTTTTTAAAATTTATCTTTGAATGTCTGATTTTATAAATGGATTTAGAAAAGTATTTTTCTAATATAAATTTAGAAGCAAACAATCCTAAAATATAAGTGCTTAAAGCACCTAAGGTATTAAAAATACTTGCGATTAAAAAAACAAGATTTTTATCAAAACCGTTTATAACAAAGGCTACAACAAAGGCTTCAGAAGCTAGAGGATAAATACTTGCCGATATGAAACAAACAAGAGCCAAAGCAAATAGAGAAAAATTTTCTAACATATAAAAATCATAACTGGTTGCGAAGGAGGGATTTGAACCCCCGACCTTCGGGTTATGAGCCCGACGAGCTAACCACTGCTCTACTTCGCTTCATTGTGGATGGGGTAAAGGGATTCGAACCCCTGAATGACAGGACCAAAACCTGTTGCCTTACCGCTTGGCGATACCCCATTGATAACAAAAACAAAAATTATAATGCATTTTAATTAAATTGTCAAGAAAAAAAGATATAATTTTTAGCTTGAAATAATATTTGAGGAAGTGCTATGTCTTTCATAAGTATAGAACAAGCCATAAAAGAGCTAAAAGAAGGCAAAATGCTTGTTATGGTTGATGCAGAAGATAGAGAAAATGAAGGGGATTTGATCTTTGCAGCACAGTTTAGCAGCAAAGAAAAGGTAAATTTTACAATAACAAATGCAAGAGGGGTTCTTTGCGTTGCATTAAGCAAGGATTTAGCAGAGCATTTTGAACTACCTTTGATGGTGAAAGAAAACACATCAAATCACGAAACCGCATTTACTGTAACAGTTGATGCAAAAAATGCTAGCACTGGGGTTAGTGCATTTGAAAGAGATATGACTATAAAAATATTTGCAGATGATAAGGCTGTAGCAAGTGATTTTGTAAAACCAGGGCATATAAATCCTTTAATAGCAAAAAAAGGTGGTGTGCTAGAAAGAACGGGGCATACCGAAGGGACTGTGGATTTATGCCGTTTAGCTGGTTTAAAAGAAGCTTGTGTTATATGCGAGATAGTAAGAGATGATGGAGAAATGGCTAGAAGAGACGATTTGAAAGAATTTTGCAAAAAATTCGGTATAAATATGATAGCAATTTCTGATCTGATAGAGTATAGATTAAAAAATGAAAGCTTAATAAAATGCACACAAGAAAGCGAAACTCAAATAGCAGGTTTTAATGCTAAAAAACTGACATTTGAAGATCATAATTCTCAAAAACACATAGCCTTTTGTTTTGGCGAAATAAAAAAAAGCTATAATGTCAAATTTCACATAAGCTCTCAAGATTTTGATTTGCTAACGTCTAATAAATTTAATGAACTTTTAAGGCAAATTCGTTTTTTAAGCGAAAACGGTGGTATTTTGGTATTTATGCATGGAGAAAAAACTTCTCAAACAAATTTTAAAAATTACGGCATAGGAGCTCAAATCTTAAGGTATCTAGGCATAGAAAGCATCAAACTTTTAAGCTCGAGCTGCGATAGAGATTTTGTAGCACTTAAGGGCTTTGGATTAAATTTAGAATTTTGCAATATATGATTAACATATATTGCAATAATTAATACCTTTCTAAAATTTCATAAGCTGTGTTTCTTTTTGCAGGTTTTTCTCCTATGCTTTCAATCAATCTTATCATCTCTTGCTGATTCATTTTATAACTTGCTCCAGCTGCTGAAACAACATTTTCTTCCATCATTGTAGAACCAAGATCATTTGCTCCAAATTTAAGTGCTAACTGACCTATCAAAGATCCTTGAGTTACCCAAGAGCTTTGTATGTTTTTGAAATTATCAAGATAAAGTCTTGATAGAGCTAATAATCTTAAATATTTATTTGAACTTTGCTTGATTATTTCTGGATGTTTTTTTATGAGTTTTGTATTTGTTCCTTGAAAAGACCATAATATAAAGGCTCTAAAGCCATTAGTTTCATCTTGCAATTTTCTTAAATGCTCAAAATGTTCTATTATTTCTTCATCACTTTCTATAGTGCCAAACATCATAGTAGCTGTGCTTTTCATACCTATATTATGTGCTTCTTTATGAACTAAAAGCCAAGTAGCAGTATCGCATTTATGCGGTGCTATCTCATCTCTTACTCTATCGCTAAGCACTTCAGCACCTGCTCCCGGTATAGAAAAAAGACCTTTTTTTTGTAATCTTTGCAAAACCTCTTTTATAGAAATTTTAGAAATTTTAGCTATATAAGCTATTTCGACGGCTGAAAAACCATGGACTGTTATATTTGGATAATTTTTTGAAATAAATTCAACCAAATCTTCATACCATTCTATCTTAAGTTTAGGATGAACTCCGCCTTGAAATAAAATTTGAGTCCCGCCTATAGCAAGCAATTCTTCTATCTTCTTGCCTATCTCCTCAAAGCTTAAAACATACGCATCTTCATCTTTTGCGTGTCTATAAAAAGCACAAAAATCGCAGTCTATGCAACAAACATTTGTGTAATTTATATTTCTGTCTACAACGAAGGTAGTGATTTTTTCTGGGTGCAATTCTTGTTTTTTCTTATAAGCTAAATTTCCAAGCTCATATAAATCGGCATTTCTTAGCAAATCAAGTGCCTCTTTTTGATTTATCCTAGACATAGTATTCCTTTCATTCCTTGCTTATTATTCTATCTAAAAATCTAAAATAAAATTTGTTTATACCATTTTCATACAAATAATCAAGATCCATATTGTGAGATTTTAATATAGTATCTACTATATAAAGCCCTAATCCAAAGCTATCTTTTTGCTTGTTACCTTGAGTAAAGGCTTGGGTATAATACTCTAAAGAGTGATCAAGCCCTTTACCTTTATTTTTAAAACAAATAAATTCTTTGTTTAGCTCTATTTCTACGCGTTTATCTTCTGCATATTTTATAGCATTATCTATCATATTTTTTATGGCAGTTGAAAAAAGCTTAAAATCGACATTTACAAAAAAACTTTCCTCATAAACTAAGCTTACATTGCTTTCATCGCTCATAGCAACCTCTTTTGCCTCGTCTATAAGATCTAAGATATTATATCTTTTCTTATGCAAAAAACTAGAACCAGATGAAATTTGCTCTATGGCTGCGAATTCATTTATCAAAAGTTCAAGACGGTAAAAAATATTACTAAGTCTATCTTTATATTTACTATCCTCTATCATTTCTAAGGTGATTAAGCCTTTTGTTATGGGCGTTTTTAATTCGTGCATTATATTTCTTATAAAAAATTGCCTTGATTTGTTTAATTTTCGTATTTGAGTAATGGCGGCAAAAAAAGCACTTGCAACCTGTGAAATTTCATCACCTCCAGAGCTTACATCTTGTATTTCTTCTAGTTTATTATTAGCAAATTTATCAATCTGTTTTTTTAGCAAGGAAAGAGGTCTAAGCTTCTTTATCATATAAACGTAAAGTAAAATAAGAATCAAAACAACACTTAAAGCCATAAATCTTATAAGAAAATATCGATAACTCTCGTAATCTTGATCTACATAAAGATAAAGTCTGCCATTGTAAATTATCTTAAGGTAATTATCTCTTTTATAAGATACTATTTCAACAAGTCCTGTATTTACAAAAGCCTTTGCTAAAATTTCCCCTCTAAATATAACCTGTCTTATTTCTCCCTCATCTGTAACAAGTTCCATTTTATAATTTTTAGTCTGCTCTTTAAATTCGCTCTCATCTATAACGCCGCTAAAATACAAAAGCCTAGCATTTGCTATCAAAGAATATTTTGCATTTAGTTCATCTGTGTAATTTTGTTGATCATAAGCTATTAGCCATAGAAATGCTAAAACAACACTTACTATGGCTAATATAAATATAAAGGTTATGGTATAAAAAATGGATGATTTATTCATTGAGTAAGCTTATAGCCTATACCCCTTATAGAATGTATATATTTTGGGGTTTTAGGATCATCGCCCATTTTTTGTCTTATCCTGCTTATTATAACGTCTATGCTTTTATTGCTAGAATCTTCACTAATAGAAGAACAGTTATAAACCAATTCTTCTCTACTAACTACGCCACCTTCTTTTTTGATAAGATAAGAAAGTATATCAAATTCTGCATTTGTGAGATTGATTTCTTGCCCTTTCATAGTTATGATATGCTTATATTGATCATATACTAAATCTTTAACGGTGTCTGCCATAGCTTTTTTAGTAGTGTTTATACGTCTTAAATGACTTTTTATCCTAGCTTGCAATTCTTGAGGATTATAAGGTTTTGGTAGATAATCATCTGCTCCAAGCTCTAAAGCATTAACTTTATCGCTTATATCGTGTCTAGCACTTGATATAATTATAGGAGTATCATATTTTTTACGAATTTCTTCACAAACCTCTAAACCGTCAAGTCCAGGTAAGGATAGATCTAGGATTATTAATTGATATTCCTTTAGAGCTAGTTTTGAAAGCCCTATATAAGGTTCATGTGCTATATCCACCTTCATATCAAATTTTTCAAGATATTCAGCTATAATCTCAGCAAGCTCCAAATCATCTTCTATCATAAGGATGCTAACCATATATCTCCTTCTAATTTTTTTTAATTTTAAACTATATTTTCAAACAAAAAACAAATCACCTAAGTATTAAAAGCTGTGCATATCCTTGCCTATATACCCAAATTTTTATAAAACTTTTTGAACGATTTGCTTTTAAGGCATTTGAAAGCTCTTGAATATTTTTTATTTCATTTTGCTCGACGGCTATTATTATATCCCCTACTTCAAAACCAGCATTTTCAGCCTTTGAATCCTTCTTAACAGAGCTTACAAATACTCCATTTACAGAATTTGGTATATTAGATCTTGACTGCTTATCTAAATCTTTAAGTTCTAAACCATCTATAAGCCCTTCAGCACTTAAAGCCTCACTTTGTGCTTGCAAGCTAAATGTTACACTTTTTGTAACTCCATCTCTTTCATATATAAGCACAATTTTTTCATTTGGAGATAAAGTGCCTATATAATTTTTTAAATCATTAGCATTTTTTATATTTTTTTCATTTACCTTAAGCACCAAATCACCTCTTTTTAAGCCGGCTTTATCGGCAGCTGAACCTTTTTCTACATCAGTGATTAAAGCACCCTCTTTATTTGTATAAACAGTTTTACTATCGCCTTGCAAAGAAGTTATGCTAACACCAAGAAAACCTCGTTCTACCTTGCCTTTTTCTATCAGACTTTTAGCTATATTTTTAGCCATATTTGAAGGTATGGCAAAACCTATGCCGTTATTTCCACCACTTCTTGAAAGTATAGCAGAATTGATACCTACTAAAGCACCTCTACTATCAACCAAAGCACCACCTGAATTTCCTGGATTTATTGAGGCATCAGTTTGTATAAAATTTTCATATTGGTTTAATCCTATATTATCCTTATTTAAAGCCGAAATAATACCAGTTGTTATACTAGAACCAACTCCAAAAGGGTTACCTATAGCAAAAACAACATCACCTTCCATTAAATCATCAGAATCGGCAAAAGAAATAGCAGCTAAATTTTTAGCTTCTATTTTTATAACAGCTAAATCCGTCTTTGGGTCGTTTCCTATAACTTTAGCTTTGTATTCTTCATTGCTATTTACTAAATTTACTGTAATTTCATCCGTGTTTTCTACAACGTGGTTATTTGTTATTATATATCCATCACTAGAAATTATCACACCAGAACCTAATGAATTTACCACCTCCTTATTTGAACCTCCTCTTTGTTGAGGAATATCAAAAAAACGTCTAAAATAAGGATCGTTAAAAAAATCATCAAAAAACGGATCTCTTGCTCTAGTAACCGTTTTTGATGTAGATATATTTACAACAGAATTTTTCGCATCTTTTATAGAGTCGTGATATGATAATATAACGGAATTATCAGAGCCTTGAGGATTAACTCTTCTTACATTATCTTGTGCTTCTTTAAAACTTATACTTGCAGCTATAGTAAAAGAAGTCAAAATAGATGATAAAATAATTTTTTTAAACATAATAAAACCTTCTTTAACTTAATATTTAGAAAAAGTATAAAATTTATAATTTATCAAATAGTTAATAAGCAAAGTTAAGATAAAAAAACTTAAAAAACTTGATTGACTTACACTAAAGGTTATGCTATAATACGTATAAAAATTTTACATTTTAAAGGGTAAAAAAATATGAATAACAGTTTATATGAAACATTAGGTGTCTCTCAAAATGCTAGTTCTGATGAGATAAAAAAAGCTTATAGACGTCTTGCAAGAAAATACCACCCTGATATAAATAAAGAAAAAGGTGCGGAAGAAAAATTTAAAGAAATAAATGCGGCATACGAGATACTAAGCGATGAAAACAAAAGAAAAAAATACGACAGATATGGGGATTCTATGTTTGGCGGTCAAAGCTTTCACGATTTTTCAAGAGGAGCAAATACAGCAGATTTAAATGATATACTACACGATTTATTCTCAAATTTTAGTGGTTTTAGTAGTTCAAGATCTAGTTTTAAATCCTCAAATTTTAATAATTTTAATTCTAATTTTGGCTTTAATTCAACAAATCATACAAATTTGGATCTTAATGCAAAAACAAAAATTCCTTTTAATGTAGCTATACTTGGAGGAGAACAGAAGTTAAGTTTTAATGGAGAAAGCATAACAGTTAAAATTCCTCACGGTATAAAAGATGGAGAAAAACTAAGAATCAGAGGTAAAGGTTCATCTTTTAATGGTATGAGAGGGGATTTAATCGTTCAAGTTGAGATAGAAAAAAGCACGGAATACGAAAGAGATGAGGATGACTTGTATAAAAAGGCGGAAATCAGCTTAAAAGATGCCTTGTTTGGAAATAAAATAACAATAAACACCCCAAGAAAAGAAGTTAGCATAAAAATTCCGCCAAACACAAAAAATGGTCAAAAAATTCGTATAAAAGGATATGGGGTTCAAAATAGAAAAAGCGGAATTTATGGAGATTTATACTTAAATATTACGGTTGTATTACCAAATACAGACGAGTTAGACAAAGAACTTCTAAAACTTTTACAAGAAAAATTACCTTAAGGAGATAAAATGCAACATGGATACGATGAGCCTGTTTATCTTATATCAGTTGTAGCTAAAGTTTTAAGCATACACCCTCAAACTTTAAGACAGTATGAAAGAGAAGGTCTTGTAGAACCAAGTAGGACAGATGGCAAAATGAGACTTTATTCGCAAAAAGATATAGATAGAATAAAGCTTATATTAAGGCTTACTAGAGATATGGGTGTAAATTTGGCTGGAGTAGATGTTATACTAAAGCTAAAAACACAGTTAAATGAATTTGAAAATTTAATAGATGAGTTGAGATTAGAGCTTGAAAGACATCAAGGCAAAGTCGGAAAATCTGTTATAAAGCATAAAAATAGTTTTGATTTGATATTTTATGATGAAAAAAAGATATGAAAGAAAAGCAAGATAGAATTCGCTATATAAGGGCTTTAGAAAAGTTTTATAATACTGTAAATTCTATGCTAAAAAAGGAAAATTTTGATGAAATGCTTTTTAAACAAAGGGTTAATAAGGCTTATGATAACTTACAAAAAAACAACTTTGTTTCTTTGTATTCAAGCTATACAAAAGAGCTTGAAACCTTTGCAAACGAATGCATTAGTTTTAAATTCAGCAAAGACGAACTTTTAAGCAAAAGTAATGCTTTAAATAAATTAAAAAATGCAAAATCATACAAAAAAGATAAACATAAATCTAAATTTAAGGAGCTTTTTTGATAACTGTAATCTTTGATATGGACGGAACGCTTATAAACAGTGCAAATGCCATAGTAAGTGCTGTAAATGAAATAAGAAAGGATATGGGATTTCAGCCCTTAGACGCAAATTATATTTTACATATAATAAATACACCAGGTAAAGACTGGGCGAAAGAATTATATAATATAAAAGATTTCAAGCACAGTAGCTTTAAAAATGGCTTTGAAAAGTATTTTGTAAAACATTATCAACAAAGCGTTATACTCTATGACGGAATAAAAGAATTTTTAGAAGAACTAAAAAACAAAAAAGCTTATTTAGCAATAGCTACGAATGCACCGCAAGAATCTTTGCCTTTGATACTAAAAAAATACGAAATAAGTGCTTATTTTGATGAAATAATAGGTGTAAGTGATGATGTTGAACCAAAGCCAAATCCTGCTATGCTAAATTTGGTAAAAAATAAAAGCCCATATACTGATATAGTTTTTGTTGGTGATAGCAAAAAAGATGAAGAAGCTGCAAAAAATGCAAACATTCCCTATCTTAGTGCAAAATGGGGAAGAGGTAGCGAAAAAGAAAATGAATTTAGCGATAAAAATGAATTAAAAAGCAAGATAGAAAAATTATTTAACATAAATTTATAAAAATTTATATACGCTTTAAAAAAGCTCTCCGTGTTTTTCATATGTGCTTATCTTAGAAATTTCATTTTTATCATTTACAAATACCACCTTAGGTTTGAAATTTGTAGCTTCCTTTTCATCTAAATTTGCATACGCCATTATAATTACCTTATCTCCATTTTGAACAAGACGAGCAGCTGCACCATTTAAACAAATTTCACCCTTTGTCTTTGTGGCTATGGTATAAGTTTCAAATCTAGCTCCATTATTTACATTGACAACTTGCACCTTTTCATACTCTAAAATTCCACTTTCTCTTAACAAATTCTCATCTATGCTTATGCTTCCGACATAATCAAGTCTAGCCTCAGTAACAGTTGCTCTGTGAATTTTAGCCTTTAACATAGTAAGTATCATATACAACCTTTAAGAAAATTATCTATCAACCTAGTTTTTCCTATAAATACAGCTAATGCTACTAAAACTTCATCTTTTATTTCATCTAAATCCTGCATAGTATGAGGATTTACTAGGCTTACATAATCAATCCTAGCTAATTTTTCCTTTTGAATTTCTTTTATCATAGCATCTTTTATTTTTTGGGAATATTTTTCTCCATTATCTAGCATTGTTTTAGCTATAAACAAAGCCTTACTAAGACAAAGTGCTGCTTTTCTTTCATCATCGTTTAAATAAACATTTCTTGAACTTTTTGCTAAATTATCATCTTCTCTAACTATAGGACAAATTATAATGTCTATATTTATATTTAAATCCCTTACCATTTGTTTTACAACAGCACATTGCTGTGCATCTTTTTGTCCAAAATATGCTTTATTTGCTTTTGTGATGTTAAAAAGCTTTGTTAAAACAGTGCAAACTCCTCTAAAATGCCCTTGTCTGCTAGCTCCGCATAAATTATTTGTTATATTATCCATATCAACATAAGAGGAAAAATTTTGCGGATACATTTGTTCTACAGTAGGGCAAAAAAGTATATCAACTCCATTTTCCTCACAAAGCTTAGAATCTCTTTTTAAATCTCTTGGATATTTATCTAAATCCTCATTTGCACCAAATTGCATAGGATTTACAAAAATACTTACTATAACCTTATCATTCTCGCTTCTAGCAGCTTTTATAAGACTTAAATGACCCTCGTGCAAATAGCCCATTGTAGGGACAAGTGCTACACTTAAACCTTGTTTTTCATATGGCACAAGCTCTTTTTGAAGTTCTTTTATATCTTTAAAAATTTTCATAATTTTTCCTAGTAAAGTTTATCAATCCATTCATCATTTAAATCAAAAGAAAATTCTGCATTTGGAAAAACGCCACTTTTAACCTCTTGTATATATTGTTTTACAGCTTCTTTTGGATTAAAATTCGCAAATCTTTTTACAAATTTAGGTTTAAAATCTTGGTTGATACCTAAAACATCGTGATAAACCAAAACCTGACCATCACAGTAGCTTCCAGCTCCTATACCTATAGTTGGTATATTTAAACTTTGTGTTATTTTTTGTGCTAATTTAGAAGGGACGCACTCTAAAACAAGCATACAAGCTCCAGCATCTTGAACAAATCTAGCATCATCAAGCAATTTCTGGGCTGCTTCTAAATTTTTACCTTGAACCTTATATCCTCCCAAAGCATTAATGGCTTGAGGTGTAAGTCCTAAGTGTGCTACGACAGGAATGTTAGCTTTTGAAATAATTTCTATACTTTTGCAAATTTCCTTGCCTCCTTCTAGTTTTACAGCATTTGCCCTACCCTCTTTTATAAACCTAGCAGCATTTTTAAAAGCTTCATACTCACAAGCTTGATACGATGCAAAAGGCATATCACTTAAAACAATAGCATTTTTTGTCCCTCTTGAAACAGCTTTTGTAAAAACAAGCATTTCATCAACCGTTACGCTTAAAGTATCTTCGTGTCCTAAAACAACCATAGCCAAAGAATCGCCTACTAAAATCACATCTATACCAGCCTCATCTAAAGCTTTGGCACTGTGATAATCATAAGCCGTTAGCATAGTAATCTTGTCATTTTTTTTCTTTTGTTCCAAAAGACTTGAAATACTTTTTCTCATAAAAACCTCACTAATAATTTAAAAAATTCTATGCTTTTTTTTAAAATGAAAACTTAATATCGGCTAAAAAGCAATAAATTTAAAATATCATAAAGCACGAAAATTCACAATGATTTCACAAATATAAAATATCATTACTAAAATTTGTTATAATTTATCGCAAATGATAAAATAAAAAATGGAGATATGGTATTTTGTTTATAACTCATTATATAAAAGCTCCGAAACAAACTGGAGCTGTTTGCTCTAGCTCTAAGAAGCTAAGCTGTATGATGATTAAAAATATAGACTTTGCAAATGCAAAAAATATAGTAGAAATAGGTCCTGGAACAGGAGCTTTCACAAAAGAAATTTTAAATAGAAAAAACGATAATAGCTATTTTTTTGCTGTAGAAATAAATCAAAATATGGCTAATAAATTAAAAAAAGAATTTCCTAATATGGATATTGAAGTCCAAAATGCTCTAAATTTAAAAGAAATTTTAAGGTCAAAAGGTATAGATAAGATAGATAATGTAGTTTCTGGTATACCTTGGGCTTTACTAAATGTAAGAGAGCAGCTTTCTTTGCTAAAAACAATATATGATAGTTTAAATACTGGCGGTCATTTTAATACATTTGCGTATGTGTTACCAAACGCTAGAGCAAATGTTTTTAGAAAGCTTTTACACAGATTTTTTGAGGAAGTGCATATGTCAAAAATAATTTGGCAAAATATACCTCCTGCTTTTGTGTATTACTGTAAAAAATAATCATTGCTTTTTTAGGTGGTAAATCAAAGCCTTATCTTTTGAAAAAACGACACTAAATCTAATGGGTAAAAATTTAACATAAGTAGCACTATTAGCTTTCATAGAAGAATTACTTACAGTATCTCTTACTTTAACATCAACAGAAGTAAAACAATCAATGAGCTTATCTTTATGAGAATTTAAAAAACGAAGTTTTAGTTTTTTTGGCATAGAATCATCAAAACTGCCAAGCGGAGTTTTTTGCAAGTATTCAAGATCTTTATCATCATAAGCTATGTCGCACACATACTCTTCTGCTACATCCTCACTCTTTGTCATAGCAGCAGATACACTTTCTTTTTGATGAAAAAGGACATAATTTTTGCTACTAAGCTCTGCCCAAAATATAAATTCATCTTGGGCAAGAAGCTTAAAGCACAATATGCTTAGTATGAGAAAAGTTCTTTCCACTTAGTTTCATCTATCTTAAGCTCTACATTTACTCTGTAAAGTCCTTGATTAAAACTTTCATCTATAACGCTAGCATTTTTGATTAAACCATTTACCTGAGCTGTAATGGTAGAGCTACCCAGCATAGCATCTTTAACTGTATCTTTACCGTTTATCTTAACTCCATAAAGCTTACTCGCAAGCTGACGATAAGCATCAGCTATAGCCGCTCTTTTAGCTAAAGCTAAAGCTTGAGCTGAAGAAACTGTATTCATAGGAGCTATACCTTCACCAACAGCACCAAAGGTTAATTCATTTTCCGAGTTATCAAGAGCAAGCATTTTTTCCTGTCTTATAATATCTCTAACATCGTCTTTATCAACCTTTTGCACAACCACATCGGTATTACTGCTTCCTGTGCTTAAAGCACTCAACAACGAATTAGGTGTGGAAGTAGAGCTTGTAGCTCCTGTGCTAGAGCCATTTGAAATTCTACTAACTGCTTGAGAGTTTGTTCCAGTATTTTTCGGAGAAACTACACAGCCACTTACTAACAAAGCCACGCTAAAGAGCAAAACTGTCTTTTTCATTTTTCAACCTTCAAAATATTGTATTTGACATACAAAAGCAATAACCGTTCCAACTTTTAATTGCCTTCTTTCATATCAATACTTTCCTGAGTATTATCGTCATTTTCATCATTTTGTTTAGGGCATTTATCTACACTTATAACTTCATCGTTTTCTACATTTACAACTATTACACCTATGGTATTTCTGCTTGATTTTTTAATGCCTTGCATATCGACTCTTATGGTTTTTCCGCTACTTGTAGCAACCATTAAATCAGCATCTTCTTCAACAGTTAAAATACACACCAAATCCTTGGTCTTTTCAGTAAGCTTCATACATATAACGCCCTTACCACCTCTGTTTTGAAGCCTATATTCACCAGCATTAGTCCTTTTTCCTATACCTTTTTTACTTATGCTTAAAATTTCTTGTTCGTTATTTTCAACAAGAATAGCACCTACTACTTCATCGCCTTTTTCCTTAAATCTTATAGCAGTTACGCCTCTGCTTACCCTTCCTATTTCTCTAACACTTGCAAGAGGAAATTTAATACACATACCTTTTTTGGTAGCTATAAAAATCATCTTTGAATTAAAATTCTCGTCAAATTTTATATCTTCAACATCATCAAATTTATCATCTTTTTCTGCAACAAAAGCCGCTACAAGCTCATCTCCCTCATCTAAATTTATAGCTCTTACTCCATTTGCACGGTTGCTTTTGTATTCGCTTAAATTTGTTCTTTTGATAATACCATTTTTAGTAAAGAAACATAGGGATTTACTATCTGAAAAATCATCATTTGCAGATATAACAGTCATTATTTTTTCCCTATCTTTATCAAATCCCTCAAGCACATTTGAGATGTGTCGTCCAACAGATGTTCTGCTGGCATCATCTATTTTAAATACATCTTTTTTGTATAACTGTCCTTTATTTGTTACAAACATAAGAACATCGTGAGTATTTGCAGTAAAGAAATGTTTTATAAAGTCATCATCGTGGGTTGTAAGGGCTAATTTCCCTTTTCCTCCTCTTTTTTGTCTTTCATAAATTTTACTATCAACTCTTTTTATGTAACCCTTTTCAGTTATAGTAACTACAACGTTTATGTTTGGTTGAGTGCTTTTATCGCTTCTTTCTTCTATCTCATCAACTATTTCGGTTAATCTTGGGACATTAAATTTAGATTTTATTTCTAAAAGCTCTTCTTTTATAATTTCTTCTATTTTGCTTTCACTTTTTAATATGGCTTCTAAATTTTCTATTTCTAGCTTTAATTCTTTTAATTCGTTTTCTATCTTTTCTCTTTCAAGTCCGGTTAAACGGGCAAGTCTCATATCCAAAATAGCATTTGCTTGAAGTTCGCTAAGTGAAAATTTAGAGATTAAGCCTTCTTTTGCTTCTGTATTATCTTTGCTACTTCTTATAAGATTTATTATCCTATCTATATCATCTAAAGCTATCTTAAGCCCTTCTAATATATGTGCTCTTGCTTTTGCTTTTTGCAGGTCAAAAATAGCCCTTCTTATAATAACAGTTTTTCTGTGACTTAAGAATAATTTTAAAAGCTCTATTAAAGAAAATATTTTTGGTTCCTTATTATGTATGGCTAACATTATTATGCTGAATGTATTTTCCATAGCAGTTGATTTAAAAAGATTGTTTAAAACAGCCCTTGTGTCCGCATCTCTTTTTAATTCTATAACAACTCTTATACCCTCTCTATCGCTTTCATCTCTTATATCAGCTATGCCTTGTATGGTTTTGTCTTTAGCCAAATCAGCTATTTGTTCTATGAGTCGTGCTTTGTTTGTTTGATATGGAAGCTCGTCTATGACTATTACATCTTTGTTTGATTTATTTTCTATATGAGTTTTTGCACGAACTTTTACCCTGCCCCTGCCATCTCTGTAAGCATCAATGATACCTTTTTTACCATATATTATCCCAGCAGTTGGAAAATCTGGACCCTTTATAAAATTCATTAATTCTTCTAAGGTGCTATTTTTATTATCTAAAAGGTGTATTAATCCATCTACTAATTCATTTAAGCTGTGAGGAGGTATATTTGTAGCCATACCAACAGCTATACCACTAGAACCATTTAAAAGTAAATTTGGCAATCTAGCAGGCAAAACATCTGGCTCACTCAAAGAATCATCATAATTTGGAACAAAATCAACAGTATCTTTATCTATATCTCTTAAAAGCTCTTCTGCTAAAATTGTCATTCTAGCTTCAGTGTAACGCATAGCAGCTGCACCGTCTCCATCTATAGAGCCAAAATTACCCTGTCCATCTATGCTAGGATATCGCATAGAAAAGCTTTGTGCCATTCTAACTAAGGCATCATATACAGCCGTATCACCGTGAGGATGGTATTTACCTATGACATCACCCACGATACGAGCTGATTTTTTGTAAGCTGCCCTACTTGTAACGCCTAGATCATTCATTGCATAAAGAATTCTTCTATGCACAGGTTTAAGTCCATCTCTGGCATCAGGCAATGCACGCCCTATTATAACACTCATAGAATAATCAAGATAGGAAGCCTTTATAGAATTTTCTATGTCTATTTCTTCTATGTCTAAATCTTTTGTAAAACTGTCCATATAATTCCTTATTTAAAAAATATTTTTTAATTTTAACATTTTATTCTTTCGCATCAGCTAAAACCAAAGCAAATAAAGTTTCAATACCATTTTCTTTTAAAAAATTTCTAGCTTCTAGCAAAGAAGAGCCGCTAGTTACTACGTCATCTACCAATATAACAGGAGATGAAATTTGCTTTAAAAGCTTATATGATCTTTTATTTTTAAGTCTAAATTCTATATTTTTTCCAGAATATTTAATATTTGATTGAGCTTGCAAAACAGCAAATTTTGGTTTTACAAACTTGCTTTTTAAGTGTTTAGTTAATATAGCAGAATGAGAATACAAAAAATTTTCAACCCTATCATCTAATGCCACAGCATTTACCTTAAAATTTATGGAAAATAAATCAACAAATTTAGCGAAAGAAAGCTTAGCTAAGGCATTTAATACAAAATAACCATAAAATTTATGCTTTGAATACAACAAATGCTTTATTTCACTATGCTTATAAAAGGAATAAACCTTAAAATCATCATCAAGCTTTCTAACACCTAAAGACAAATCAGATAATTCTTTTATACAATCTTCACAAAAACCAAGCAAGGTAAAGCTATGACAGTTATAACATCTCAAAGTGATGATATAATGCTGGCTACTTTATTTGCCATTTGCTTTATAAGCAAAAACGTATAAAAACTTATCTCTTTTTCATCGTTAAAACCTACAACATCTTGCTTTGTTCTTACAATTATTTCTTTATTTATATTAATATCTTTTAAATTTAATCTTGCACTTACATTTGAATGAAGCCCTGTTCTGTCAAATTTAGATGAAAAATCTATAAAGGATAGGTCAAGTCTTAAAACATATGGTGAATTATTTATACCGTCTATAACAACTATACCTCTAGATTTAAGTTCTTGCTCCAAAAAAAGATAAAATGCTAAATTAAACTGCTCATTTATAAAATATCTATCGTTTCCTATATAAAAAGTCTTTTTTTCTTCTGGTAAATCATAAATTCTATGCAAATAAACTTTTTTTATAGCAACTCCAGTATCAAGCGTCCTTTTATCGGCACAGCACTGCAAGCCAACGTCGCTAAGATATAACAAACCTTGTATATTTGCTTCAAAGCCTCTTGCACTGTTACAATCATAACAATGTTGCTGGGAAGCAATATCAGCTGCCCTTTGCATAGTGCTTTTTTTAGCACAAGCTGATATAAACAAAACTAAAAAAGAAAGTAGAACTATATTAATGATTCTCATAACACTATCCTTAAAATAAAACTTGCATTAAGATTGTAACAAATTTTTGCTAACTTTCAAAATAACATCTCATCATCACTCATAGAATGTATGCTCTTTTGAGGCAATGGTGAGCGATTTGTGTAAAATTCATTTTCACCATTATAAGTGCCTGTAAATACTCCTTCTGGCACGGAAAAATATCTTTTTGTTTGTGGAAAAAATTTCAAGTATTCAGTTAAAAATACCCTAAATACTGGAGCTGCAGTCCTTGCACCTCCTTCTACTCGTTTTAATGGCTTGTTATTATCATTGCCGTACCATATTATGGCTTGTATTTCTGGTGTTATTCCAACAAACCAAGCATCTATGCTGTCATTACTAGTCCCGGTTTTTCCAGCTATTTCTATACCAGCTACCCTTGCATTTGCACCTGTTCCTCTATTTACAACATTTCTCATCATATCAACAGTTAAAAAAATTTGCTGAGGCTCGCTTACTTTAGTAGCGTTACTATCATAATGTAAAACTACATTTTGTTCTCTATCTTTGACATTTTTTACTATAATTGGCTCCATAATATTGCCGTAATTTCCAAACATAGAATAAAATTTAGAAAAATCAAGTGGAGAAATTCCAAAAGAGCCAAGAACTATAGACAAATCAGCTGGTATCTTATCGCTAAAACCAAATTCTAACATTCTTTTATAAAGAACATCAAGTCCTATATCTAGAGCTAAATTTATAGTGGCTAGATTTCTAGATCTTGTTAATGCATCTTTTAAGGTAACAAGACCAGCTAAAGAACCTCCTAAATTTGTAGGTTTCCAGTCATCGCCTTTATATGCTCCCTCAAAAATCCTTGATATATCAGCAATTTCACTCATAGGAGAATACCCTTCATTTATAGCTATTTGATACACAAAAGGTTTAAAGGTGCTTCCTGGCTGTCTTAAACTTTGAGTTGCTCTATTAAAATTGCTCTTATTATAATCAACTCCTCCAACCAAAGCTAAAATATCTCCATTTTGGTGATCCATAACAACCATAGCACCATTTAGCACACTCAAATTTGCGTCTTTATCTCTTTTTACTATTTCATCATAACCAAAACGCAAGGCATTTTCAGCAGCCATTTGAACGGACAAATCAACGCCAAGCTCGACAGTGTAGCCATTGGTTCTTAAATCAGGTAAAACAGGCTCTAATCTTTTAATAACTTCATCTACAACATATGGAGCGACATTTTGAGTAAGAGTATCATCATATACTACAGGAGTTTCATCAATAGCATTTCTGTATTCCTCACTAGAAATCCAGCCTATATTATACATTCTTTGTATTACTGCATTAGCCCTTGAAAGAGATAGGTTTAAATTCCTAGTAGGATCATAAGAAGTAGGTGCTTTTGGCATACCCACAAGCATTGCCATTTCTTTTAATGTAAGTTGAGAAAGCTCTTTTCTAAAATAACCTCTTGCCGCTGTTTTTACACCGTAATATCCGTGTCCAAAAAATATAAAATTTAAATATCTTTCTAAAATTTCTTCTTTTGAAAGCTCTGTTTCTAGTCTATAAGCTAGTATTACTTCTTTTACCTTTCTATTTATAGTTCTTTCCGGTGTTAATTCTGTATTTTTTATAAGCTGCTGTGTTAAAGTAGAAGCTCCCTCTACCGTTTGACCTCCACTACTTATTATTTTTAAAGCAGCCCTAACTATAGCGTCTAAATTTACACCACTATGCTCGAAAAAAGCTGTATCCTCTATAGCTAAAAGAGCTTCTATTAATCTTGGAGGTATATCATCATATTTTACGTAAAAACGATGCTCTTTATCAAAAATATTTGCTATTAATTTTCCATTTCTATCATAAATTTGAGTGGAAATTGGCGGTTTATACTCTTTAAAACTATAACCATCAACATTTGCATTTATTACTATGTAAGCTGCATATCCAACTCCAACAATGATTACTAGTAAAATAACTGAAAAAACAGTCTTTAAAATTTTCATCATTTCTCCTCACCAATAACAAAAGTTTAATTCTATCTAATTATTAATTAATTAATATAATTTTTTTTTAAAAAATGCATTATAAATTACATATTTTGTATATTTTTATGATAGAATATATAAGGTATATAAAAAAGTATAAATAATGACTTCAGTAATAAGCGTTTTTTTTAAATTTGGAATACTTATTGCTTTTAGTTTTTAAATTTAATTTTTAGGATAAAAAAATGATTGATATGTTTAAATCAAAAGAGCTTGTAACTTCGGCTTTAGCAGGTAGAAACCTTAGAAACCAACTTATAAATTCTAACCTTGCTAACGTAGATACTCCATTTTATAAATCAAGAGATATAGAATTTGAAACTGCTTTAGTAAATAGATCTAAAGAGATATTTAAAAAAGGTAGGGATATGGAGCTTAAAATGGCTCAAACTAATGCAAATCATCAAGAGCCTTGGAAATTTCCAGATCCTAATAAATCAACAATATATCTAAGAGATGGACATTTAGCTAGAAACGACGCAAATACTGTGGATTTAGATGTGGAGACAACAGAACTTAGCAAAAATACTGCTATGATAACTGCATTAGATGGTGTTTTAAGAAGACAAGGCAATATAGCCACAGCTATTATAGACGCTAGTTCTAAGCTTTCATAAAGGAGTAGAGTATGGCTTATTTAAGTGATTTTGATATAAGTGGATATGGTCTTAGTGCTCAAAGATTTAGACTAAATGTAATAAGCTCTAATATAGCTAATGCAAACACTACAAGAACAGCAGAAGGCGGTCCTTATAGAAGAAGAGAAGTTATATTTAAGGCAAATGACTTTAGTGAGCTTTTAAATAAACAAATAAAAGAGGATAATAATCTTTTAGAATACGAAAATCCTTTAAATGACTCCAGCTCACAAAAAGATGCTCATCCAGCTGTTATGAGTGTCGTAGTAGATAAGGTTGTAAGAGATGATAGAGAATTTCGTCTAAAATATGAACCAGGACATCCAGACGCAAATGCTGAAGGGTATGTAGCATATCCAAATATAAACCCTGTTATTGAAATGGCAGATTTAATAGAAGCTACAAGAGCTTATCAAGCAAATGTGGCTGCATTTAATAGCACAAAAAGCATAGCTCAAAGTGCTATAGACTTGTTAAGGGGGTAATAAGTTATGAATGAAATAAACAAAATCAATGGTATAAATACAAATAACACAACAGCTAAAAATCAAAATACACAAAATATAGGTGATGAATTTGCTAATCTACTCAAAAAATCTATAAATGACCTTGACGCAACACAAAAACAAGGCGAAGCAGCTATGACAGATATAGCAACTGGCGAGGTAAAGAATTTACACCAAGCAGCCATAGCTATAAACAAGGCTGAAAGTAGTATGAAATTTATGCTAGAAGTGAGAAATAAAGCCATAAATGCCTATAAAGAAATAAGCAGAACACAAATTTAATGCAAGAAAATAGTAGCAATAGAGTTTCTAAGGTTGCATTTGCTTTTATAATGTCCTTAGTCTTTATGTTGCTATTTTTAAGCTCAACCTTTTTTTTAACTTCAAAAAGAAATATACCAAACACAGAAAAATATCAATATGACACTGCTCTAAGAGGAAATATAATAACAAAGGATAATTTCACAGTAGCATCTTCTAAAGAACTTTACAGAGCTGAAATAGATTTAAGAAGTATAGATAATGGAAAACTTGATTTGTTTTTAAAACTATTTCAAATTTACAGCGGCTTAGATGATGTGCAAATGCAAGAAATCAAAAAAAGACTTAATAATGCCAGTAAAGGCAAAAACTATAATTTTATACTAAGTCAAGATATAAACTCAAAGTCAGCTTCGCATTTAAGAGAATTAGCTAGAAAACTTTATGTGCAAGGCTTTTTTAAGGCATTTTCTAATGATAGCAACAGGGTTGAAACTCGTGGATTAAGCATAATAGAACATAAAGAAGACAGAGTTTATATGGCAAAAGATTCTTTAACACCTGCCATAGGATACACTAGGGTTGTTTTAGATGAGGAAAGTAAGATTTTTAAAAATATTGGAGTGAAAGGACTAGAAAAATTTTATGATTATTGCTTAATGGATACTCAAAATGAGAAGGTGCAAGGCTTAAAAGATATAAGTGGTAATATTATCTTAAATTTAAATTCAGTTCAAAAAAGAAAGATAAATGGTTGCAATCTTTATATAAACATTCATCTTAAATTGCAAAAAAGTATAGAAAAGATGATAAGCACACAAAATGAAGACTTAAATGCTACTGAAATAGTAGCTGCTGTTATGGAGAGTAGCACTGGCAAAATTTTAAGTCTAGCAAGCACTAGAAGATACGACCCATCAAATAGAGGTAAAGACTTATCTGTATTAAATACTAGTGCCATAGAATACGGATATGAACCTGGTTCTGTTATAAAACCATTCATATTTGTAACTGCATTAAGGCTAGGAAAGCTAAAACTAGGAGAAGAAATAAATACAAATGATGGATACTACAAACTTGGTCGTTTTACTATACAAGATAGCCATAAAGCGAAAAAAATGAGTTCTGAAGAAGTGCTTATGTATTCATCAAATATAGGAATGATACAAATAGCAAGGAGATTAAGTAATTTTGAAATAATTTCAGGTCTTAAAATTTTTCATTTTGCAGATAAAAGTGGTATAGATTTACCATACGAACAAAAAGGAGAATTGCCAAATTCACAAAGATTAAGGGATATAGAAAAATCTGTTTTAAGCTATGGATACGGGCTTAAAACAACTTTTATACAACTTTTAGCCGGATATAATGTTTTTAACAATGGAGGCGTATATATAAGTCCTAATTTAGCAGAAAAATTCTATCAAAATGGCAAAATAAAAGAATTAAAAGAAAATATAATAGAAGAAAAAATCCTTTCAAGCGAAGCAAGCAAACAAATGCAAAATATACTAATAGCAACAGTTGAAAAAGGGACTAGTAAAAAAGCAAAAACGCAAGGTATTATAGTTGGTGGAAAAACGGGCACTGCTAGAATAGCCGAGAAACAAGGGTATAATTCTGGCAGATACAATGCTTCTTTTTTCGGTTTTGCAAACGATACACATAGCAAATTTACAATAGGTGTTTTGGTTAGAAATCCAAAAAAAGAATACAGCTATTACTCAGCACAAAGTGCCTTGCCTGTTTTTAAAGGGGTGATTGACATACTTATAGATGAAGGTTTTTTAATACCAAATAAAATGTAAATATTATGATATAGTTTAGGCTTAAAGCCTAAACACTTATATAAAATTTATTCACAGTCATAAACATCAGCAAAAACATAGTAAGCTGATACTAACGTAACTTTTGTTGAATCTAGCTGCCAACAATCTATTTCTTTTCGTTCGCTTGTAAAAAATCCATTTATTATAACATCGCATTTTTCATCTTTTATTTTAAGTTTTACGTCTGTTCCAAATTTAACAGATTTGTTTCTTAGGTCATTATAAGCATTCATTTTAAGTTCTGAATTTGACTTAACAGCTGACATGCCTGCATTTTTGTCTAAGCCACTAACATTGCCTACGAGCTTGCAAGTCTTATCGATATTATCGCTAATTGCTATACCTTGAGCCTTCGGATTTAACGGGATAGATGTAGTAGAGCAAGCACTAAAAAGTAGCAATAAGGCTAATGCCCCCCCCCCATATACAAAAATTTATACATTATTCCTCCTTAAATATTATTGATATGAATAACATTATACTATAAAAAGACTAAATAAATTTTGTTTTAAATTTTACTTTCTATAAATTTGATAAATTCATCACTATAATTTGGGCAAGATACGACCTTGTATTCATTTTTTGCTACTTTTTTATATTCTATATCAAGCTCAAAAACAGTTTCAGAACAATCTATACAAAATGATATAGGATATACAATAGCCTTTTTATCTAAAGAAGCTAAAATATCGCCCGTATTTGGCTCTAGCCACTTGACAGGACCTAGTTTTGACTGATAAGCCAAGATGAAATCTGAAAAATAAGGCTTAAGCCTTTCGGACAAAATTTTAATATGCTCGTTTATATGCTTTTCATACAAATCGCCCTTTTTTATAATAGACATAGGCAAAGAATGGGCAGAAAAAAGAAGTATTTTTTTTTCATTTGGATAGAATTTTTCATTTTCCTCTAATATATGCTTGATTATCATATCATTATAAAGCTCATCTTCATAAAATATATCTACCACAAATACATTAGAATCTATACCCAAAGCACTTATAGCTTTTTTTACGTTTTCCACAGAACTTAAGACTGTGGTTTGAGAATGATGAGGGTAAAGAGGAAATAAAACTATCTCATCATCTTTTTTAAAATTGTATTTTCTCAATACATCTAAAGCAAAAGGTTTTACATACAAATTTATAAAATCAAAGCAAACATCACCTTGTTTAAGCTTTAAGCAAAGCTGTTGTGTTATATCATTTAATGGGGATTTGCCCCCTATGTGTTTATAGCTTTCCTGCATAGCCTTTAATCTTGATTTTCTTATAATAAAGCCTACAAATTTTCTTAAGTATTGATTTTTTATGCCTAGTATATATGGGTCAAAAAACATATTTTTTAAAAATACATCACAATCAGCTAAATTTTCTGCTCCACCCATATTTATAAAAAAAACATACTTCATTTAGCTTCCAAAATTTCTTGTATTGCAATGGAATCATCAATATTTGCTAATAATTTTGACTGTCTATTTTTAATAAGATTAAGAAGAGAATTATGCTCTCCTTGCAAAGGAGTTGTCTGTGGGAGTGGGACTAAATTTCCATTTTTTTTAAGTGTAAAATTCAGTAAATCAACGTTATAAGTGGCTTTTTCGCTAATTATATCCAACTGTCTTATAGCTACTTTACAGTTCCAGCTTTGATGGACACAAGCTAAGGTTTCGCCAAAATCAAGCACACAAAGTGCTTCATCTTCTCTTTTTTCGTCTTTTTTGTTTAGCTTAAAAAGCTCGCTTTTTTCAATTTTTTTATTTGCAAAAAACAGTGCAAGGTCTAAGTCGTGAACTGTTAAATCTTGCAAAATTCCAACATCTAAAATTCTAAGTGGATATGTAGAAAATCTCCTTATATTTATACTTATGATTTTTTCATCTTTTAGCTCATTTTTAAGGGCTACAACGGCTGGGTTAAATCTTTCGCTAAAACCTACAGCCAAAGCAACATCTTCTTTTATAGCACAGTCTTTCAACTCTTTCATTTGCTCTAAATTTAAGGCTAATGGCTTTTCTATCAAAACAGTCTTAACTTTTTTAAAACAAGACTTTGCTAATTCTAAGTGAGTGTTGGTAGGAGATGAGATGATGACACAGTCTAATTCTGTGCGTAAAAAAGTATCTATATTATCAAAAAAAGGATACTGTATATCCCTATCTATACGCAAATCAAGCAAAGCTCTTATTGTGAAATTTTCGTTTTTACTAAGTTCTTTTAAATGGTTTTGACCCATTTTGCCAAGACCTATTATACCTATATTCATTCAAAAGCCTTTATTACACTTTCTTGCTCTTCTTTAGTCAAAAATGCACTCATAGGCAAAGATAAAATTTCTTCGCTAACTAACTCGGTATTTACTAAAGAGCCTTTTTTGTATCCAAGATCTAAATAAGCTTCTTGCAAATGTAGTCCTAAAGGATAGTGTATCGCACTTGGGATACCTAGCTCATCAAGCTTTTTTATGACAGAGGATCTGTCTTTTACTCGCACTGAATACTGTGCCCAAACGCTGGTAAATCCGTCTTTTATCTTAGGTAAAATAAGTTTTGTTTTATTTAAATTTTCATTATAAATTTTAGCGATTTCATCTCGTTTTAAAATTTCTTCCTCTAGATATTTCAACTTCACATTTAATACAGCTGCTTGTATGCTATCAAGCCTACCATTAAAGCCTATTAAGCTATGTTTATATCTTTTGGTTTGACCATGATTAAGATAAATTCTAATCTTAGAAGCAAGTTCATCATCATTTGTAAAAATAGCTCCTGCATCACCATAAGCACCAAGAGGCTTTGAAGGAAAAAATGAGGTGCAAGAAATTTCAGATATAGAGCAAGATTTTAAACCATTTTGTTTAGCACCAAAACTTTGGGCTGCATCTTCTATCAAGTGTATATTATTTGACTTGCAAAATTCTCGCAAAGCAAGTAAATCTGGCATTTGTCCAAATATAGAAACCGCTATAATAGCTTTTGTTTTATCATTTACTAAATTTTTAACCGTATCTACATTTATATTGTAATCATCTAAAGATATGTCGGCAAAGACAGGTTTAGCACCTATTAAGCTAACCATTTCAGCTGTAGCAACAAAGGTAAAAGAAGGGACTATAACTTCATCTCCTTTTTTTATATCTAAAGCAAGTAATGCCAAAAGCAATGAAGATGTTCCAGATGAACAACCTATAGCGTGTTTAACCCCAACAAAAGAGGCTAAATTTCTTTCAAAATCATCTAAAACTTTACCTCCTATAAAAGATGAGCTTTCTAAAACATCAAATATAGCCTTATCTATCTCTGTTTTATATGCGTGATACTGTGCTTTTAAATTTATAAAAGGAAAGTTCATTTTTAGCCTTTAAGTTTTATTAAAAATGTGTATTATATTTTATTTTTGCTTAAATTTAGGATATTTTGCTATTATTTTGCAAATATTTTTTTAAGCTATGAATGGATATAGATATGGACGTAAGAAAAGAATTTTTAGAATTTTTCAAGTCAAAAGGACACACAGTAACACCATCATCTGCACTTGTGCCAGATGATGAAAGCTTACTTTTTACAAATGCTGGAATGGTGCCTTTTAAAAGAATTTTTACAGGAGATGAACCAAGACCAAATCCACCTAGAAAAACAAGTTGTCAAACTTGTATCAGAGCTGGTGGAAAACATAACGATCTAGATAACGTAGGATACACGGCAAGACATCATACTTTCTTTGAGATGTTAGGGAATTTTAGTTTTGGAGATTATTTTAAAAAAGAAGCTATAGCTTACGCTTGGGAATTTGTAACTGAAGTTTTAAAACTACCAAAAGATAGACTTTATGTAACAGTTCATACAAGCGATGAAGAAGCTTATAAGCTTTGGCAAGAACATATACAAAAAGATAGAATTTATAAATTTGGGGATAAAGATAATTTTTGGCAAATGGGAGATACCGGACCTTGCGGACCTTGCAGTGAAATTTTTTATGATCAAGGAGAAGAGCATTTTAATAGCGATGAAGACTATATGGGTGGAGATGGAGATAGATTCTTAGAAATTTGGAATTTGGTATTTATGCAATATGAAAGAAGCTCTGATGGTAAATTAAGCCCTCTACCAAAACCTAGTATAGATACTGGAATGGGGCTTGAAAGGGTTGTAGCTATAAAAGAGGGTAAATTTAGTAATTTTGACACCTCCTTATTTATGCCGCTTATAAAAGAGATAGAAAAGCTGTGTAAAAAGACTTATGAGTATGAAAGCGGTGCTTCTTATAGAGTTATAGCAGATCACATAAGATCCTCTGTTTTTCTACTAGCACAGGGACTTAGCTTTGATAAAGAAGGAAGAGGATATGTATTAAGAAGGATATTAAGACGGGCGTTAAGGCACGGTTACTTACTTGGTCTTAAAGAACCTTTTATGTATAAACTAGTGGATAAAGTTTGCGATCTTATGTCAGAGCATTATACATATCTAAATGAAAAAAAGGAAAACGTAAAAGAACAAATTTTATTGGAGGAGGAGAGATTTTTAAGCACTATAGAAAATGGCTTAGAAATTTTTAATGAGGAACTTAAAAACACAAAAGAAGTTTTTAGTGGAGAAGTAGCTTTTAAGCTTTACGATACCTACGGTTTTCCGCTTGATCTAACTACGGATATGCTAAGAGAATTAAACTTAAAAGTAGATGAAAATAAATTTGATGAGCTTATGAATGAGCAAAAAAACAGAGCAAAAGCATCTTGGAAAGGTAGTGGAGACAAAGTAGCCAGTGGAGATTTTAAAATTTTACTTGAAGAATTTGGTGTAAATTCCTTTGTAGGATATGAATATTTAGAAAACAAAAGCAAGGTTTTAGCTGTACTAGATGAAAATTTTAAAAAAAATACTGCTTTAAAAAAAGGAGAAAAAGGCTGGATAATGCTTGATAAAACTCCATTTTATGCTACAAGTGGGGGGCAAATAGCAGATAGTGGCGAGCTTGGAAATAGTGAAATTTTAGATGTAGCCAAATTTTTAGATATAAATTTGTGTCTTGTATTGGCAAACGAGGAAATAAAAACAAATGATGAGTTGTTTGCAAAGGTTGATAAAGAAAAAAGAATGCAAATAGCAAGGCATCACAGTGCTACGCACTTGCTGCATTATGCTCTAAGAAAAATTTTAGGTCCTCATATAGCTCAAGCTGGTTCTTTGGTAGAAGAAAATAAATTAAGATTTGATTTTACACATTCAAAGGCTTTAAGTGAAGCTGAACTTACAAAAATAGAAGAGCTTGTAAATTCATTGATAATAAAAGCAGATGAGGCTGTGCTTGAAACAATGCCCTTGCAAAAAGCTAAAGATAGCGGTGCCATAGCACTTTTTAGCGAAAAATATCAAGATAATGTAAGGGTCTTAACTCTAGGCGATAGCAAAGAGCTTTGCGGAGGAACTCATGTAAAAAACACATCAGAAATCGGGTCTTTTTATATAGTTAAAGAAAGCGGAGTTAGTGCTGGAGTAAGACGCATAGAAGCAGTTGTATCAAAAGCTGCTTTAAAATATGCCAAGCATTTCATAAACGAAAGTATGCTATTAAAAACAGAGCTAAAAACAAATGATAATCTTTTAGGAGTAAAAAAACTAAAAGACGAGATAAATAAGCTTAAAAATGAGCTTAGAAACAACTCTACAAATCTTGAATTTAAAGATGTAAAAGGCACAAAAATATGTGTTTGTGAGCTTAAAAATTCAGATATAAAAGCAGCTATAGATGAAGCTAAGAATAAATTTGAAAGCGTAGTTGTGTTGTTAGCACAAGTTAAAGACGATAAAATAAGCTTTGCTTGTGCTTGCAAAAACACAAAACTAAAAGCAGTGGATTTAGTAAAATACGTAGCTACGCTAACAGGCGGAAATGGCGGAGGAAAAGATGATTTTGCCACTGCTGGAGGTAAGGATGTAAAAAAACTAGATGAGGCACTAAAAAAGGCTTATGAAAAAATACAAGAAGCCTTAGTAGAATGACTGTTTAATACCATCTGTTTATATTTTCGTAGTGTTTTGTTTTTATAACAGTGCCGTTATTATCTTTTACTTGGTAAAAAGGATCGTCTTTATAGCCACAAGAAGATAAAAAAATTAATAAAAAAAATGTTAAAATAAAAATATGAAAAAAATTAAAAATTCTAAAACAATAATCAATGAACTGTTGGCTATACCGCATTTTATACCTCTTAAAACTCATTTTTTTTGTAGAGATTTTATAAATGTAATGATGAGTGAAAAAGAAAAAAATTTAATAGATAAATCTTTTATCTCAAAGCAAATATTTTACATAGTTACTAAACACCCATCCGGATATCAAACTCTAAATCACGATAGTAGCAAAAAAGACATTAAATTTCGTATAAATTTATACGCAAAAAAATACCCAAGTAGTGATTTTTCATCATTAAATGATGTAAAAATTTTTTCTAAAGATTATAGAAAACAAAAGCAAGAACAAAATGAAGACAAAGAGGCATTAAAGATACCTTTAATAGAACTATCAAAGGCTAATTTTAAAAATAATTTTAGCAATAAAGTGCATTTTCAAAAATTTGAAGAACTTAGAGAAATGATAAAAAATGCTAATACAAGAGATTGAAAACCTCCCAGATAGTGCTGGAATTTATCAATATTTTGACGATAAATCTCATTTACTATATGTTGGAAAAGCAAAGAATTTAAAAAAAAGAGTAAAAAGTTATTTTGTATTTAAGCCAAAACTTGCTGCTAACCCCAAAAATTCTTTAAGAATTCAAAATATGATAGCACAGTGCAAGCATTTAGAATTTATAAGCACTGATTCAGAAGCTGATGCACTTATACTTGAAAATTCTTTGATAAAGCAACTTAGACCAAAGTATAATATATTATTAAGAGATGATAAAACATACCCTTACATATATATAGATTTAAGTGAGGATTTTCCTCGTTTTAATATAAGTAGAAAGCTTATAAAAAAACCTAAAATTAAATATTATGGTCCATTTTTCAAAGGTGCTAAAGAGCTCTTAAATGCACTCTATGAAAACTATAAATTAAAACAAAAAAATTCTTGCAAAAGCCCTTGTATTTTTTACCAAATGAAAAGATGTTTAGCACCCTGTGCTAATATGGTTTCAAAACAAGAGTATGATAAGATAGTAAAAGAAGCTACTTCGTCATTGTTAAATCCAAGTATATTGATAAAAAATTTAGAAAAAAAAATGTTGTTTTATGCTGAAAATGAAAATTATGAGGAAGCAGCCAAAATCAGAGATAGCATAAAAACTATAAATGAACTAAAAACAAAAGTCAAGATAGACATAGCAAAGCTTGAAAATTTTGATGTATTTGCTTTTGCAAACAAAGGTATAAATATTTGCACCATAAGATTTGTTATACAAAATGGAAAGCTCATAAGCTCTAAAACAAACATATCTAAAAATATTCTGAAAGATATAGATGCGAACGAAATTTACAAACAAATGATAATAGAAAATTTTAATACTCAAAATCCACTTAACTCAAAAACTATATATGTAAGAGATGAATTTAAAGATTTAGAACCCTTACAAGATTTGCTTTGCGATAGATTTAAGCAAAAAATATCAATAAAAGTGCCAAAAAATAATGAAAAAAAGCAAATTTGCGATTTGGCTTATAAAAATGCTTTACTTTTCTTAGAAAATAATGACAAAAAAGAGGATAAAATTCTACAAAAATTATTTGATTTCTTTGAATTAAATAATTTTCCATCTTGTATAGAAATATTTGACAATTCTCATTTGCAAGGAAATGCAACTGTTGGAGCTATGGTAAGCTATAATGAAGGAAAATTAGACAAAAATAGATATAGATTGTTTCACCTTAAAGCTAAAAATGAATACGAACAAATGAAAGAGCTTTTATTAAGACGGTTAGAAATGATAGATGAGCTTAGTGTGCCTGATATGTGGCTAATTGACGGTGGCAAAACACTTTTAAATTTAGCAATAGATCTCGTAAAAAGCTATGGTCTAAACATAGATGTTTTAGCTATATCAAAAGAAAAAATGGATAATAAAACAAGACGTGCAAAAGGCTTTGCAAATGATGAAATACACAGCTCATTATCTAGTTTTAAATTAAATAACAGTGATGAAAAACTGCTTTTTTTACAAAGATTAAGAGATGAGGCTCACAGATTTGCCATATCATTTCATAAAAAAACTAGGCAAAAACAGAATTTACAAAGTTCAAAATTACAAAATTTAGGCATAAGCAAAGCTTACATACAAAGACTACTGCAATATTTTGGAAGTTTTGAGGCTATTTATGAAGCTGATTTTGAAAGCATTAAAAAAGTAAGCACTCAAAACATTGCCCTTAAAATACAAAAGCTCAAAACAAAGAGTGAGTAGCCTCGTAAATCCTTTTTGCTATGTAGGAATTATTCATAGTGTAAAGATGAATTCCATCAACATCGTTTGTAAGCAAATCAACTATCTGATCTATAGCATAAGCGATTCCAGCATCTACCATAGCTTTATCATTGTTCTCGTATTTGTGTAAAATTTGCTCGAATTTTCTTGGAATTTTAGCCTTACACATAGAAGTTATCTTTAAAACTTGTCTTTTATTGGCAACAGGCATTATACCTGCGTAAATTTTTGCTTTAATATCGGCTATATCGCAATACTCTTTAAAGCGGTAGAAATCTGAATTATCAAAAAAAAGCTGGGTAAGTAAAATTTCAGCCCCTGCATCAACTTTTAATTTTAAATTTCTAATATCATCAGCCATACTTTTTGCATCGTTGTGTTTTTCTGGGTAACAAGCAGCATAAACAGTAAAATCGCCCTCGCTCTTGATGAAACTTATCAAATCGCTAGCATAAGAAAAATCCTTACTTACCTGCTTTCCTTCTACCACATCACCTCTTAATGCAAGTATATTTTTAAGCCCATAGGCTTTGCATTCGTTTAAGATCACTCTAATATCATCTTTGTTTAGATGTATGCAAGGCAAATGGACTATGCTTTTGGTGTGGTATTTTTCTTGCACTAACCTTGAAATATCTAAGGTATTTTTAGAATTTGCAGAACCGCCAGCACCAAAAGTAACGCTTATGAAATCTGGTTTTAAACCCTTTAACTCCTCTAAAACTTTGTAAATTTTATCCACAGTATCATTTTTTCTAGGAGGATAAATTTCAAATGAGAAGCTTTGCTTTTTTTTCACTTGTATAACTCCAAATTTAAAGCTCTTTTCTTATTTGAGCTGTTGCTTCGCTCATATTTTTAAGGCTTTGTATAACTTCTTTTTCCCCTCTTGTCTTAAGACCGCAGTCTGGATTTATCCAAACCTGTTCCTTAGGTAATTTTTCTAAAATAGCTCTTATGGTATTTTTAAGCTCATCTACACTAGGAACTCTTGGGCTGTGTATGTCATACACACCTGGACCAACCTCTGTTTGGAAGTTGTTTGCTTTCAAAGTATCCAAAAGCTCTAGATTAGACCTAGAAGCTTCAAAAGAAATTACATCAGCATCCATAGCATCAATTTCTTTTATAATATCGCTAAATTCGCTATAACACATATGAGTATGAATTTGAGTTTCTGGTTTAACACCGCTATGAACTAGATTAAAAGCAGGTATAGCCCAATTTAAATACTCGCTATGCCAATCACTTTTTCTAAGAGGCAATTTCTCACGCAAAGCAGCTTCGTCTATTTGTATTATTTTGATTCCAGCTTTTTCTAGATCAAGCACTTCATCTCTTATTGCAAGTGCTATTTGTAGTGTGCTTTCTTTTGTGCTTATATCTTCTCTAGGAAAAGACCAATTAAGTATAGTAACAGGACCTGTTAGCATACCCTTCATAAGCTTATTTGTTTGTTCTTGTGCAAATTTACTCCAAGAAACAGTCATAGGCTTAGATCTTGAAACATCTGCCCATATTATAGGTGGTTTTACACACCTTGTGCCATAGCTTTGCACCCAACCATTTTGAGTAAATAAAAAGCCATCCAAGCTTTCACCAAAATACTCAACCATATCATTCCTTTCAAATTCACCATGCACCAAAACATCAAGCCCTATTTCCTCTTGGAATTTTATACATTCTTTTATCTTTGTTTGATTAAATTCTGTATATTGAGTAGCTGAAATTTTTTGTTGCTTAAAAGCCAAACGGTTTGAACGTACATCAGCACTCTGAGGAAATGAACCTATAGTGGTAGTTGGCAACAAAGGCAAAGATAGAAGTTGTTTTTGTATCTTTTCTCTTTCTTTAAAGGCAGGCTTTCTAACATAATCACTATCCTTTAATGACGCTATTCTAGCACTTACTGCCTCGTTTTTTCTATTATTTTCCCTTGAAAAAAGCTCGATATTAATCTTATAAGACGGGTGATTTTCTATATCAGAACTAGATAAAATTTCTTTTAAGTCTTTTAATTCTAATAATTTTTCTTGTGCAAATGAAAGATAATCAAGAAATTTAGCATCTAGCTTACTTTCATTTTTTATTGTATATGGGCTATGCAATAAAGAGCAAGATGTGTTTATAACAAGATTTTTAGCGTATTTTTGTATTTCTTTTAATAGAGAAACTGTTTTTTTATAATTATTTTTATATATATTTTTGCCATTCAAAACACCAGCAAATAAAATTTTTTTATCATCAAAACCTTTTTTCAAAAGATTTAAGCTTTCCTTACCTTCTAAAAAGTCAAGTCCTATAGCGTCAAAATCAAGTTTTAATAAGTAATCATAAATATCTCTTACATCTCCAAAATAAGTTTGTAACAGAATTTTAAGCCCAGCTTTATTATGCAGCAAATCTTTATAAATATCATTAAATAAACTTATATCGCTTGAGCTTAAATCATAAACCAAATACGGCTCATCAAACTGAAGCCATTTTACACCAGCTTTATTTAGTTCATTTAAAAGCTCTTTATAAGCACTTTTTAGCTTAGTCAAAGCCTCTTTTTTATCAGTATCATTTATAAAATTAATAAGCTTGTAAAAGGTGAAAAGACCGCTTACAACAACTTTTGCTTCTATACCTAAATCTTTTGCCTCTTTGTATTCATTTAAAATTTTTTCAGCATTTAACTTGATTAAAGAAATATCGTCGCATTCTGGCACTAGATAATGATAATTTGTATTAAACCATTTTTTCATAGCTAAAGCCTTAACATCACCTTTATCGCCTTGATACCCACGTGCTTGTGCAAAATATTCATCTAATGGATCTAAATTTAAATTTTTATATCTTTTAGCAACCACACCAAATATATTTGCATTATCTAAGATATTATCATAAAATGAAAAATCGTTACAAGATATATAGTCTATACCAGCTTCTTTTTGAGTTTGAAAATGAGTTTTTCTAAGTGTTTTTGCAAGAGAGAAAAGCTCTTCTTTTGATGAGAGTCCTTTAAAATATTTTTCAACTCCAAATTTAAGCTCTCTTAAAGCACCTATTCTAGGGTATGATATAACAGAATTTTGCATACTTATCCTTTAATTTTGTCAAAACAAAGTAACTTGTTAATAAATAATCCAAGAGAGTTCTTAAGTAGAAAAGTGAATTTTATAAGCATATCCAGCCTTCCTACTGCCAAAAGCCCTCGGAAACCTGAATTAAGCCCCAAAGACCTAGACTAACACATATCGCACATTATATACATAGCGAAATCTTGCATATCTAGGGTCCTTTCCAAAAAAATTGACAAAATTCTACTATGTTTTACTTAAATATAGCTTAAAAACATCATTGACAAATAAGGTTAATTCTGGCATAATCACAACTTATTTTTTGCTACGAGGCAAATGCTAAGATGTCTCCTTAGCTCAGCTGGTAGAGCATCTGACTCTTAATCAGGTGGTCGTTGGTTCGATCCCAACAGGGGACACCATTGTAGGATTAGACCCTTTCGTCTAGTGGCCCAGGACACCATTCTCTCTGCTTGGTAACAGGGGTTCAAATCCTCTAGGGGTCGCCATTTTTATTTGGTCGCTTAGCTCAGTTGGTAGAGCGCCACCCTTACAAGGTGGATGTCATAAGTTCGAGTCTTATAGCGACCACCATTTCTTTACGGTGCAGCGGTAGTTCAGCTGGTTAGAATGCCGCCCTGTCACGGCGGAGGTCGCGGGTTCGAGCCCCGTCCGCTGCGCCACTTTGTCTCCTTAGCTCAGCCGGTAGAGCATCTCCCTTTTAAGGAGGGGGCCGTTGGTTCGAATCCAACAGGGGACACCATTTTAATACTTCTTTGTATCTATTTTTGCTGCTCTTCTAATATCTCAGATAATTTAGACATAATCTCACTTATCTGTCCCATTATCTGCTGTGCTTGTGAGCTTAGCTGTGCTAATTGATTAGCATCTTTCGCATTTTTCATCATATTTTGAATTTTCTCTAACATAGCATATAGCTTCTCTAAGGTAGAATAAATACTAGCTAAGGAATCATCTTTGTTTGTTTTTGAAGCTTCTTCGCTCTCATTTAAATTTTTATCTTTTAAAAGATTTTCCCTTAGGCTTTCTCCTAAGTCAATCATATCTTTTCTTTTAGCAGTTGAAGCACTCTTATTTTCGTTGTGCAAGAAATCTCTAAAGGCAAAATTTAAGTTGTTAAAATCAATTCTCATTTTATCTCCTTTTTAAGATAAGCATAGGCTTATAATTTTGTGCTTATAATATCGGAAAATTAAATTTTATTTTATGGATAGTTCTTGCATAGCCTTAGATATAGCAAACATTTGTTTATGTTCTTTTACATCGTGCGTTCTTAAGATACTAGCACCGTTTTCAAAAGCTTTTAGGTGCAAAAATAAGCTTCCGGGCAATCTTTCATCGACTTCGCTTTTATGATAAGCATTGATAAGACTTTTTCTACTAGCTCCTACAAGCAAAGGCTTTTGAAATTGCAAAAAATGCTCTAAATGTGTGATTAAAAGCAAATTATGCTCTGCACTCTTACCAAAACCAATACCTACATCAAGAATAACGTCTTTTACCCCGAAAGAATCTAAAATCTCTAGTTTTTCTTTAAAAAAAGTCTCTATATCAGACAAGATAAAATCATATCTTGGTTCATCTTGCATATTATGCGGTTCGTTTTGCATATGCATTAAGCAGTATTTTGCTTGATATTTTTTTGCTAAGATAGCTAAATTATGGTTTTTTAAGCCCTGTATATCATTTATTATAGAAAAACCTTTGTTTAAGGCATATTCTAAACAATACTCATCAAAACTATCAAGACTAAAAATAGCTTGTTTGTAATAGTTTTGTTTGTAAATTAAATCAAGTGCAAATTTAAGCCTTTTAAATTCCTCCTCTTTCCCACAGTAAAAAGAGCCCGGACGAGACGAAGCAGCACCTATATCTACATAATCAGCCCCATCATCTAGCATAGATACAAGCCTAGCTTCAAAATTTTTCTTACTTACCCTACTTTCTGAATTAAAGCTATCTGTATTTAGGTTTAAAACGCCCATTATTTTAGCTTCTTTTGGTTTTTTAAAATCCTTTTGCAAAAATAAGGCTAAATCTTTTAATCCAAAATCCTGCTTTTTTTCCTTTAAGATAAGCTTAGAAATTTGCTCTTCAGTAGCGATTAATAAAGCATCGCTAAGCTCATCGTATGGCAAAATCACCCTTTCATTTGTAACAAGTTCAGCACCGACTCTTAAAGCATCTTGCTTTAATATATTTGCAGCAGCTGATTTTATATCTTTTATGTAAAAAAAATTAAGCTCAGTCTTTTTAGACATAATGCTTTTTCCAACCTTATGAGGCTTTATCTTAGAACAAAGTTTATTAAAATCACTATTTGAATTTATTTTAAAAATGTGCATTAAACATTATCCTGTAAAAGCAAAAAAATAGCCGATAAAATCAAGCTAGGTCTTGAATTTAATCTAGCTAGTTCATAAAATTTATAAAAATACTCAAGCTCTTCATCATTTAGGCTTTTATTCTTGCAAACGCTTAAGGATATGTATTTTATAAGTTCCATAAGCTCTACTTTGTCCATATTTTCATTTTTTTGCAAAAATGCAAAAAAGCTTTTTAAGTCTAAATTTTGTATATCTAAATCGAATTTTAAATCATTTTTTTGTGTTTTATGTTTTTCTATAATAAAACGAGACCTAACAGTTGGTAAAAGCAAATTTTTTGACGGACAAACAAGTAAAAATTTTATATTTTTAGGTGGCTCCTCAAAAAGCTTTAATAAAAAATTTTGTGCCTCATTTTTAAAAGAATTTGCCATTATTACTATGATTTTTTCTTTATTTTCGGCAAGAAAGCTTTCTTTTTGCACTTCTTTTGCATCATCCATTAAAAATTCATTTGCAACAGTTTTAGGTATAAATTTTAATATACTTTCCTTGTATTCCTCTTGGATTTTTTCTTTTATCATTTCAAAATCAGAGCTAATCAATATCTTGCTTATAAAACTCAAATATTTACCTTAGATAGTAAAATAGCCTCTAAAGAGCTATCAAAAAATTTATAAAGCGATATTAATTTTGAATCTAAATTAGACTCTTTTAAAGGTATATAAAGACTGTTGTGTATATTTTTATCATCAAAAACTACTAATAAACTATCGTCTTTTGACTTGGCTACTTGTGCCATTTTATTAGTGCTTAATCCGACATAAAAAAATACATAGCCATTTGGAAAAGAAAGCTCTAGCAAGTCATTTAAAAGAGCTATATCATTTGAGGTGCTTATGGTATTTTTACATAAAGACTTTAAAGAAAAAAATGGAACAAAAGGTCTATGGGATCTGGAGTTTATATTGCTTAAAAAATATTCTTCATACCACGCTCTTTCGTCATCACATATAAAAATAAATGGTCTGCTATCTTGAATCAAAAGTTTAAGTCTGCTAGAAAGCAAAGGAGCAAATTCAAGTCTTTTTTCTTCCAACCAAGACATTGAAGTGCCATTTTGCCTTATAATATCTAGGGTGTATTTTAAAAATTCTGTCGTCATTTTTTATCTAATTCATAAGCTTTATGCAAAGCTCTTACGGCTAATTCAGCATATTTCTCATTTACTATCATAGAGATCTTTATCTCGCTTGTAGAAATCATACCTATATTTATCCCCTCATCTGCTAGGCTTTTGAAGGCTTTTGAAGCAACTCCTGAGTGCGATTTCATACCAACACCCACAACAGAAACCTTAACCACCTCGCTATCAGTTTCTATCAAAGCATCTTCTCCTAATACATTTTGCATAATTTTTTTAGCAATACTTAGTTCGTTTTCAGGCACTGTAAAACCTAAATTTGTAGTTCCATCTCTACCTACATTTTGTATGATCATATCAACATTTATATTTTCATTTGCAAGAGCCGTAAATATCTCGGCTGCTATGCCCGGTTTGTCTTCTATATTTCTCAAAGTAAGCCTTGCTTGATTTTTATCAAGTGCTATACCGCTAACTAATGCTTGTTCCATTTTTTCATCCTCTTTTGTTATTATAGTTCCTTCATTTGTGTTAAAAGAGCTTCTAGTTACTAGTTTTACATTAAGCTTTTTTGCTAGTTCAACAGATCTATTTTGCAAAACCTTAGCTCCTAAACTAGCAAGCTCCAACATCTCATCATAAGATATTATATCAAGCTTTCTGGCTTTAGGTTCTATTCTAGGATCTGTAGTATAAACACCATCAACATCAGTATAAATTTCACACAAATCTGCTTCTAAAGCTCCTGCTAAAGCAACAGCACTCAAATCGCTGCCCCCTCTTCCTAAAGTAGTAACAAAACCGTTTTTATCAATACCTTGAAAACCGGCTATCACGACTATAGTATCATCATCTAAAAGCTTTTTTATGTAACTTGTATCTATGTTTTGTATCCTAGCTTTTGTGTAAAAACTATCTGTAACAATACCAGCTAAACGACCGCTCAAAGCGTTTGCTTTATATCCTGCTTCATTCAAAGCTATAGACAACAAAGCTGATGTTACCCTTTCACCGCTACTTAAAAGTAAGTCCATATCTTTTGCGTTAGGAATTTTAGAAAAATACTCTGCTTTGCTTATCAAATCATTTGTAACACCGCTCATAGCAGAAACAACGACAACAAGCTTAACACCATCTTTTTTGCTACTTATAACTCTCTTAGCAACCGCTTCTATCCTTTCTAAACTTCCAACACTTGTTCCACCGTATTTTTGCACTATCAACATTAAATATAACCTTTTTCTTGAAAATACTTTATCACTTTAACATAAAGAGGTCTTTTAAAATGATTAATTATACTAAAAAGCTCTTTTAAATCAACAAATTTGTAAGCATCAAATTCCGGGTGTTTAGTATGTAAATTTATCTTTGCATTTGCTTTTAACCGTAATAAAAAATACTTTTGACTTTGCCCATCATAAGGATACATTTTTTGTGCTACCTTGCTTGGAAAATCATATTTTAACCATTTTGGATACGTGGCTATAAATTCGACATCTTTAGTGCCAATCTCCTCTTCTAATTCTCTTAATATAGCACTTTTAGTATTTTCATTTTCGTCTATTCCTCCCTGGGGAAACTGCCATACATCATCCATATCATTTCTTTTTGCAATAAACACTTTACATTCAAAGGGATACGCTGATGAAAGTATTATAGCAGCAACATTTAGCCTGTATTTTTTTTCTTTCACAAAAAACCTCAAAATAAAAATCAATCTTTGAAATCTTAACTTATTTCAAATAAAATTTTTATTAGAATTAAATAAAAAATACAAATTTTGGATTAAAACTTGCAACATCTATATATACACATACCATTTTGCGAGAGCAAGTGTAATTACTGTGCTTTTACTTCCTTAAGCAAAAAATATGAAAAAGAATATTTTAAAGCTTTAATGAGGGATTTAAAATTTCATTTTAGGTTTTTAAATATAAAAAAACAGTCCATAAAAACATTATTTATAGGAGGTGGAACTCCTAGCATTGTAGATGCTAAATTTTATGAAGAAATTTTTAAGTTTTTGAACTGTTTTTTAAACGATAAATGTGAAATAACAAGCGAAGCAAACCCGAATTCAAGCAATGAATTTTGGTTAAAAGAAATGAAAAATTTTGGGGTAAATAGACTGTCTTTTGGAGCCCAAAGCTTTAATGAAAAAAAATTAAAATTTCTTGGCAGAAATCACGGACAAAAAAGCATTTATGATAGCATAAACAATGCCTTTAAATTAGGTTTTAAAAACATCAACTTAGACCTTATTTACGATACAAAACTAGATGATAAAAAAATGCTTAATTACGAAATATCTCACTTAAAAAGTATCAAAAATTTAATAAAACACATAAGTGCTTATAATATTAGTATAGAAAAAAATACAGCATTTGCAAACAAAGAGCATTTCAAAAAAAATGCTTACTTACTTATGAAGTATTTTATAAATTCTATAAAAGAGCTTGGTTTTAAGCAGTATGAAATAAGTAATTTTGGCAAAATTTGCAAACACAATCTTGCTTACTGGCAAGGCAAAGAATATTTAGCTTGTGGTCTTAGCTCTGTTAGTTTTTATAAAAAGCAAAGATTTTACACTCATAAAACCTTAAAAGAATATATACAAAATCCTATTTTTAGAGATGTAGAAAAGCTAGATGATAGATCTTTAAATTTAGAGCATTTATTTTTAGGACTTAGAAGTGTGGTTGGTATAAATTCAAACAAAATAAGCCAAGAACAAAGAGAAAAAGCCTTTTTTTTAAGCAGAGCTAAAAAACTAGTGTATAATGAGAGAAAAAAGAAATTTTTTAATCCAAACTATCTTTTAAGTGATGAATTAGCGTTATTTTTACAAGAGTAAAGCTTTTTTAAAAGTTTTTAATTGTAAAATGTAGCTTTTTATAGCAAGGATTTCTTATGAGTATGGGTGAAATTTTAGTTATTTCAATAGTAGCTGTGCTTGTCCTAGGA
Source organism: uncultured Campylobacter sp. (assembly GCF_944323605.1). Taxonomy (GTDB): domain Bacteria; phylum Campylobacterota; class Campylobacteria; order Campylobacterales; family Campylobacteraceae; genus Campylobacter_D. Next base: position 50,688 of record NZ_CALUTC010000003.1, on the reverse strand, counting down.
CCTGAAAAATTGCCAGACGCAGCGATACAAATAGCTAAATTTATAAAGGCAGCTAAAAAACACATAGATGATGTAAAAGAAAGCTTAGACAAAGAAGTTAGAATAAATGAAATGAAAGAAGAAGCTAAAAAATACAAAGATGAATTTTCTCAATACAACGAAAATATAAGAAAAAAGCTTAGCTTTGAAGAATTTGACGAACTAAAAAAAGATATTTTTACAAATAACACAGGTCCTAATCCAAACCCAACAACACAAGATTACAAAGAAATAGCTGCAGATGATACAGCACAAAAAGATGTTGATAAAAACAAGGAAGGCAAAGATGTTTGAAGAATTAAGACCTCACCTTGTAGAGCTTAGAAAAAGACTTTTTATTTGCGTAAGCTGTGTTATAGTCGTTTTTTTTATTTGTCTTTTTTTTAGCAATCATATACTAAAAATTTTAAGTAACCCAGTAGAAAAAGCTTTGCTAGCCGCAAATCAAGGAGTGGAGCTTTCAAACAAAATGACTTTCGTAGAGCTTACAGAGCCAATATTTACAGCTATGAAAGTAAGTTTTTTTACCGCTTTACTTATATGCTCTCCTATCATTTTTTGGCAGTTTTGGAAATTTGTAGCACCAGGGCTTTATGACAATGAAAAAAAACTGGTTTTACCATTTGTTATAAGTGCAACCTTTATGTTTATATTAGGCGTTAGCTTTTGTTACTTCATAGTTATACCTATGGCTTTTAGTTTTTTGATATTTTTTGGATGGACTCACAACTTAACACCTTTAATTAGCATAGGGCTTTATGTTGGTTTTTTCATAAAAATTATGTTAGCATTTGGAATAGCTTTTGAAATGCCGATATTTACATATTTTTTAGCAAAACTTGGAATAGTAAGCGATGCCTTTTTAAAAAGACATTTTAGAATAGCCATATTGCTTATTTTTATATTTGCAGCACTTATGACCCCGCCTGATGTGCTATCTCAATTTCTATTAGCCTTGCCTTTGTGTTTGCTCTACGGCTTATCTATATACATAGCAAAAAAGGTAAATCCAGAAGTAGAAAATAAAAATGAATGATGAGGATTTGCTACTAAAAAACTATGATTATAAATTTGATAATAATCTCATAGCAAAATACCCAGTATCACCAAAAGAAGATGCTAAGTTATTGCTTTATGAAAGAGACAAAAACAAAATAAGCCATCTTAAATTTAAAGACTTATACGAAATTTTACCACACTGTTGCATAGTATTTAACGATAGCAAGGTTATAAAAGCTAGAATCTTTGGCAAAAAACAAAGCGGTGCAAAAGTGGAACTCTTATTTCACAAAGCTTTAAACGAATACGAATTTTTAGCACAGATAAGAGCTAGAGTAAAAAAAGATGATATTTTAAGCTTTTGCGATGATTTAAAGGTTAGAATTTTAGAACTATTTGACGATGGAACTAGAAAAATAGAATTTTTAAAAGATAAGAAATTAAATCACAAAGAGGTTTTAGAATTCTTAGAAAATCACGGACACGTTCCATTGCCACCTTACATAAAAAGAGCAGATGAAAAAGAAGACGCTACCCAGTATCAAACTGTTTTTGCAAAAAATTTAGGCTCAGTAGCTGCACCTACTGCTTCTTTGCATTTCTCAAAAGATATGTTAAAAAAACTTGAGAAAAAACACAAATTATACTATTTAAGCTTACATATAGGAGCAGGAACATTTAAAAATGTTGAATGCGAAAATATACTAGAACACAAAATGCACGAGGAATTTTTTTTCATAAACAAAGATTTGCAAAAAATTTTACTAAGTGATGAAAAAATTTTAGCAGTTGGGACAACAGTAGCAAGAACTATAGAAAATTTCGTAAGAACAAAAGAGGAAAATGGGCTTTGCTCTTTATTTTTGCATCCTAAAAATCCTCCAACAAGGGTTGATTATCTGCTTACAAATTTTCATCTACCAAAATCAAGCTTAATAATGCTAGTATCATCTTTCATAGGTAGAAAAAAAACCCTAGAGCTTTATGAGATAGCTATGAAAGAAAATTATCGCTTTTATTCTTATGGCGATGCTATGCTTATACTTTAAAAGGCTTTAAAATTTGCAATTTTTTCTCTCACATCCTTAAGCAAATCATCATTTACATCTAAATTTTATATCACTTAGTCCTTTCTTATCTTCTAAGAGTTTTTCTACAAAAGCACTCATAAGTGGTTTATCATTTCTCAAGTCATCTCTTATAGAAACTAAATTTTGTTTAAATCTTTTTGATCTTGTAAAAAAATTTTTTAAAAATTTCACGCATTTTTCCTTATATTAATCTACAGTTTTCCCTTTTGCCCATTTATAGAATGCAAAAAAGCATAATCTATATCTATATGTTTTTCATTTCTTACGCATTCTGCTAATCTTTGCAAAATAACTGAAAAATCGTCAAATAAATAATTTGCCAAAGAGCCTGGATTTGGGTTTATTTCATTTAAATAAACCTCATTATCTATAACAAAAAAATCACATCTTATCAATGCTCCCCTAAAACAAGGATCATAAATTTTTACAAAAGCGTCTTTGATTTTTTGTTTAAGCTCATCGCTTATTTCAGCTTCCTTTGCCGAAGTGCTTGAGGAAAAAGACATATATTTTTGTTCAAAATCTAAAAGCTCATTTTTCTTTGGTTCCTCTATGATAGAAAAAATCATTTCATCTTTTATTTTACAACCTGCTAGATTGTATTCTTTTACATCTTTTATGAATTTTTCTATTAAAATTTCATTATCAAATTCAAAGGCAAGATCCTTGGCATATTCAAATTCATCTTTATTATTAGCTACAGCCAAACCTATGCTACTTCCAAGCCTAAGGGCTTTTAAAATACAAGGAAATTCTACTGTGCTAGCAAGCTCGTATCCCTTTTTTAACACAGTATAAGGCAAGGTTTTAACGCCAACTTTTTGTGCATAAAGCTTAGTAAATTCTTTATTATACGAAATGACAGACGCTTCTATCCTAGGTCCTATATACCTTAGATCAAAAAATTCCATCAAAGCAGCTATTTTTCCATCTTCTCCATCTTTACCGTGTATCAAATTTATGCATACATCAAGCTCTATCTTTTTTTCCTTTAATACAGTTTTTTCAAAAAAACCGCCCTGTTTTAAAAAAAGTTGTTTTTCTTTTTTATATGCTGATGAACTAAAGGTTTTGGCATTCATTTTATCTGTATCGATTAAGTAAAAATTTCTATCCTTATCGCAAAAAATAAAGCTCATATCGCCTCTAAAAACCTTTTTCAACACAACGGCAGAAACTATGCTTATCTCGTGTTCGTAAGAATTTCCACCAAACAATACTCCAAATTTCATATAAATCCTTATGATAATTTTTTAAGAGCCTCTTTAACAAGCTCTGAGACATCTTGCGATACACAAGCGCTTAAAATTTCACTTGCTTTTTCTTGTTTAAAACCTAGAGAAAGCAAGGCTTGCAAAGCTTGTGCCTTTTCATTTGTAAAATTGCTTATATTTGGTTTCTTATCGCTAAGTTCGACTATGATTCTCTTAGCACTTTTTGCACCAATGCCAGGAACTCTTTTAAAAGCATTTTCATCAGCACTTGCCAAGGCTTTATAAAAATCACTAACCCTCATACTAGAACAAAGTGCCATAGCTGTGCTAGAGCCTATGCCATTTACTTTTAGCAAGGTTTCAAACATAAGCTGCTCCTGCTTATCTAAAAAACCAAAAAATTTATTAGAATCTTCTTTAATAATCTGCGTTATAAAAAGCTCAACTTCATCATTTAAGCTTAGATTAGAAGAGCAAAATAAAGACACAAAAACTCCATAACTAAGACCACTAGCACATTTAATAACAACAAAGGTAGGTTCTTTGCTTTTTAAAATCCCATTTATAGCAACTACCATTTTGTATCCTCTTCATTAAATTCATTTTTTGCCTCTATCTTGAGCTTTCCACCGTCATTAACATCTTTATGTAATATAAAAAGTTTCGCACTATCGCTTGAACGGGTAGAGTAAAGCACATCATTTTTAGGATGTATGAATTTAAATTTTATCTCATTCATATCGCTCCATTTTCCTTCTTTGTTTATAATCTTTGCGTCAAACAAGGTCTTTTGAGCCTCTTTTATCTTTTCTAATAATTCAGCTTCTTCTATTTTCAAAGAAGCCTCCTCTTTGTTTAAAGACTTTAATTCTTTTAAATAATTTTGATAGTCTTTTACTATCTGAAAGAAATTTACAGGTATTTTTTGACCTTGTGATTTTAGAATTTCTATTTGTTTTATTATGGTTTCAACTCCTCCTCTGCTTGCGTCCATATTATTTTGTAAGGAAGCTATCAAAGAGGGAAGTTTTTCTTGTCTTTGCTTTATTTCTTTTAATCTTTGTTCAAAATCGACCTCTGTTTTTTCTATGCTTACTAAAAATTTATTATTAGAGCCTTCTATACGATCAATAACTGCCACTTGGCTTAAATTTATATTATTATTGCTAGACATAGATAAAAAATACACCTTTTTAGCTTCTATGTTTGAGCCTAAAGACTTTTTGAGTTTTACTATATCAGCTTTAACGAAGGCATTTTCTATAGAATCTAAATCAGCCACCTTAGCTTCAAGCCTTCCTTTATGCATTGATATATAGGCATTTTCAGCATATAAAGAACTCTTGCTATGAGTTTGTCCATAAATTTTTAGATTCTTAGCTTTTATGACAGTATTTCCAGCCACGTTGCCATTTATGTTAATATTCTCACATTCTATATTAACCCCTGAACCAACAGCCTCTTCTAAGTCTGAAAGAGATCTTAAATTTAAAGTAACGCCTGTATCAAGCCCAGCATAAATAGCTCCCGTATCTTTAAAATTTACAGATGAAAGAGTTAGCTCACTTTCTATATCATATCTACCGCCGGTGTGAGATACAAAACCACTTTTTTTAGCAAAATACTCGCTTGTATTACTTTTGCCCTTTTTGTCAGCTACTTGCTTTTCTTCATAATTTTCAGAAAAGGAAACTTCTATTTTATTTTCTTTCAAAGCACGGGGTTCTATAAATTCTAATTTCAAGCTCCTGCCTCTTTTAGAAGTTCCCGGTTTTATGTGCTTAAAAACAAGTTCTGATTTTTTTACTCCTATTATGCCTACTTTATTAGCTCCATATTTTTGTCTTATTTTGTCCTGATAAGACAAGATAAGTTTTTCATCTTCTGCACTGATAGTTTTTACACCTTTGCAAATCTGAATTATTACATTTTTCTTATGTATCTTTTTTTCTTTGAAATTATGTAAAAAATCTATAAGTTTTTTCTTAAAATCAAAAATTCTAATGCTTAAAAAAAACCCCTCTTTGATCATCTTTTTATATACAGTTTGCAAGATATCCATAGCTAAAGAGTTGTGGTATTCTAGATCTTGTAATGATAATTTTAAAATCAAAGTTGTGCCATCTTTGTTTAGTTCTATTTTTACAGAATCATTTAACTTTTTAGAATTCTCATCTAAATCTTTTATTTGGAATTTATAATTTTGATTTATTTTTAAAGTTTCATTTAAAAAATTCTCATCATCATCAAAAAAAACAAGCTCTTTTTCGCTGAAACTTTTGCTCTCTCCGTTTATATCGCAATTTGTGCTAAAACCAAGTATAGCAAAATCAAGACTAGCATAATCTTTGCCAGTATCTGCACTAAATTTCAAAAGCTCTTCATAAGGATTAGCACTAACTATGATATTTTGCATATATAAATTTTCCTTACTAAAAGTTTTTATAACACTTTGCATTTTATCAAATTTTAGTTAAAATATAAAGCTTTTATATAGGAAGAAAATTGAAAAAAAATATCATTTTTAAAAATTTTATAATAAATTCTCTTGGAATTTTATGTTCTCGCATATTAGGTCTTGCTAGAGACGTTATACTAGCCTTATTTTTAGGAGCTGGACTTTATAGCGATGTTTTTTTTGTAGCTCTTAAAATGCCGGCTTTTTTTAGAAGAATTTTCGCAGAAGGTGCATTTGGACAAAGTTTCTTGCCAAATTTTACAGCTGCAAGAAAAAAAGGTGCTTTTACCTTGACTGTATTGCTTCATTTTTGTGCTATTGTATTTTTATTTTGCTTATTGGTAAGTATATTTGCTGATTTTTTTACAAAAATTTTCGCCTTTGGCTTTAATAAAGAAACAATAGCCCTAGCCTCCCCTCTTGTAGCTATAAATTTTTGGTATTTATTTTTTATATTTTTGGTTACATTGTTAAGTGCTTTATTAAACTATGAACACAAATTTTTTGTAAGCTCTTTTTCAAGCTCTTTTTTCAATCTTTGTATAGTAATAGCAGCTTTTTTTGTAGAGAAAAATGACGCTTATAATAATCTTTACTATTTTTCTTACGCTATAGTTTTAAGCGGCGTAGCACAACTAATATGGCATTTATTGGCTCTTAAAGATAATAAAGTCATAAAAGCTATGTGTTTGAGTGTAAAATTTAAAAGATATAAAATAAAATTAAACCGCTTTTATTCAAATTTTTTTCAAGGGATTTTAGGCTCTTCTGCCACACAGTTAAGCTCTCTTCTTGATACTACAATAGCCTCATTCTTAATAACAGGAAGTATATCTTATCTATACTATGCAAACAGGGTTTTTCAGTTGCCTCTAGCACTTTTTGCTATAGCATTAACGCAAGTTAGCTTTCCTAAAATTTTAAAACACTTAAAAAATGATGAAGAGGACAAAGCTCTACTTTTTATGAAAAAGGCTGTGGGTTCGCTTAGTATATTACTCATACTAGCCACAATCATAAGCATAGTTTTTGCACAAGAAATAACAAAATTATTGTTTGAAAGAGGCGAATTTGATGCAAATGATACAAGATTAACAGCTTATGTTTTAATCTCATATATGATAGGGCTTTTGCCATTTGGCTTACAAAAAATTCTTTCACTTTGGCTTTATGCCAAATTTAAACAAAAAATAGCAGCCATAATAGCTTTTAAATCTCTACTTTTAGCAACAATTTTTGCTATATCTTGCGTTTTTTTGATACAAGATGACGAATTAAAAGTGTTAGCCGTTTCTTTAAGCTCATCTATAAGTGCTATATACTTACTTTTTGCAAATATAAAAGAATTTGGCTTTAAGAAGTTTTTTACTTTATTTTCTTTTTCAAAAACTTTTTTTGCTATTATTTGCATTTTAATTTTTACTTTATTTTTGCTAGAATTTAAGGTAGTATTTTTGGAATTTTTGTTTGATATTTTTAGATTTTTTAAAGGATTTTTTTGAGATTAAATGATACTGCAAGCAAAAAAAAACTTGAATTAACAGATAAAAATGTAAATATATATTTATGCGGTCCAACTGTATATGACTACGCTCATTTAGGACACGCAAGAAGTGCTATTTGTGTGGATTTGCTTACAAGAGTCTTAAGAGCCTTAAAAAAGGATGTTAAATTTGCTAGAAACTACACTGATATAGATGATAAAATCTTAAAAAAGATAAAAGAGGAAAACAAAGACTTAAAAGAGCTTACAGATTTTTATATAAATGCTTATGAAAGCGATATGAAAGCATTGAATGTTTTAGAACCTGACTTTAAGCCAAAGGCTACTGATTACATAAAAGATATGATAGAACTCATAAAAGGGCTTGAGTATAAAGGTTTTACCTATAAATTAAATGATGGAATTTATTTTGATACAAGTAAAGATAAGGATTATTTTAATCTTTCAAAAAGGGATACAAAAGATAATATAAGTCGTTTAGAAAAGCTTATAGATAAAAAGAATGAAAGCGATTTTGTATTGTGGAAATTTGATGATAATTTTTACGACGCTCCGTTTGGCAAGGGAAGACCCGGTTGGCATACTGAATGCGTAGCTATGATAAATTCTATTTTTAGCGAAGGGCTTGATATACACTGCGGTGGTATAGATCTTCTTTTTCCACATCACGAAAATGAAAACTCACAGTGCAGGTGTTTAAACAATAAAGAATTAGCAAAAATTTGGTTTCACAATGGTTTTGTAAATATAAATGGTGAAAAAATGAGCAAAAGCTTAAATAATAGCTTCTTCATAAAAGATGTTTTGAAAGAATTTAATGCTGAAGTTATTAGATTTTATCTTTTAAGCACACATTATCGCTCGCATTTTAATTACAGTATAGAAGATTTAAAATCCTCAAAAAAAAGACTTGATAAATTTTACAGACTAAAACAAAGGTTAAATTTAGGACATTTTGACGATATGAAAATAAATTTCCATATAGATACTGTCTTAGGAAAAGAGCTTTTAGATATTTTAAAAGATGATTTAAACATATCAAAAGCACTTGCATTTTTGGACGAATTTATAAATAATGCTAATTTAGAACTTGATAAAAATAAAAAAAATAAAATTTTAAAAAATGAACTTGAATTTGCATTAAAAGAAAGCTCATTGATATTTGGCTTTGGTTTTTTAGAGCCATTTTCTTATTTTCAATTTGGAGTAAGTAAAGAAAAAAAAGAATTTATAGAAAAACAAATAGCCTTAAGAACTCTAGCTAAAAAAGAGAAAAACTACGACTTAGCAGACGATATAAGAAAAAATCTTTTAAAAGACAATATAATCCTAATGGATACGGCAAATGGTGTTTTGTGGGAAAAGATAGATGAATAACAAACAAAATATGAATTTAAAAGATGTTCTTATAAGATTTAAACCTTTTTACAAAAAATACAAGTGGTATTTCTTAATAGCTATAATCGGTATGCTAATGGCTGCGGCTGGAACTTCTGGTAGTGCTTATATAGTAGATCCTGTCTTAAAAAAGATATTTATAGAAAAAAATGAAGATATGCTTTACATAATGCCTTTGGCTGTAATAGCTATTTATTTATTAAAAGATCTTGGTCTTTATATACAAAGTTATTATGTATCATATATAGGTGCTAACATACTAAAAGAATTAAGAGCTAAGGTGCTAGAAAATATACTAAAACTAGATATGGCATTTTTTCATAAACACAGAAGCGGAGAGCTTATGAGTCGCTGCACTGGCGATATAGGTGCATTGCAAAGCATAGTTTCAAATATCATACCAGAATTTTTAAGGGATTTAATAACAGTAATAGGTCTTTTATCAGTAGTGATATATCAAAGTCCAACACTTGCATTCTTTGCACTTGTGGTAATCCCTGCCTCACTGTATCCTTTATCTCTTTTTGCAAGAAAATTAAAAAAACTAGGCAAAAGCTCCCAAGAAAAAGGGGCTGATTTAATGTCAAGACTAAGTGAAATTTTTTCGAATTTAGAATTAATAAAAGCAAATAATACTCAAAAAAAAGAGCTAGATAAATTCGCTATACAAAATGAGGACTTAGCAAAAATCTCTATAAAAAGCTCAAGAATAGATGCCCTTGTAAATCCGATAATGGAGCTTTTCGGTTCTGTTGGCATAGCCACTGTTATTATGATAGGAGGTAGCGAGGTCATAAAAGGAGAATTAGAAATAAATTCATTCTTTAGCTTTTTAACAGCTTTGTTTATGGCATACACACCTATTAAGAAATTAAGTTCAGCTTATGCAAAACTTCAAGTTGCAGTAGCTGCTAGTGAGAGAACTTTTTATTTACTAGACTTGAAATCAAACATAAAAGATGGACAAGAAAAGCTTTTAGATATTGAAAATATAAGTTTTAAAAATGTCAAATTTGAGTATATAGAAGATAAGCCTGTATTAAATGGGATAAATTTTAATTTTAAAAAAGGAGAAATTTTAGCCTTAGTTGGTCCTAGCGGGGGTGGAAAATCATCTATAATAAATCTTTTAATGCGTTTTTACGATAAAAAAAGTGGGGAAATTTTACTAAATGATAAAGATATTACCGCATATAGCTTAGAAAGTCTTAGGTTAAAAATAGCTCTAGTAACACAAAATATTTATCTTTTTAATGAAAGTATAGCTGAAAATGTAGCATATTCACAAGAATTTGATGATAATAAAGTCATAAACGCTTTAAAAGAAGCAAACGCATATGATTTTGTTGAAAATATGGGCGGTATATACAGCGTAATAAAAGAACATGGAAAAAATTTAAGCGGAGGGCAAAAACAAAGGATAGCTATAGCAAGAGCATTATACAAAAAGCCTGATTTATTAATCTTTGATGAAGCAACATCAGCACTTGATAATGAAAGCGAAAAAGCTATAACAAATAGCATACAAATGCTTAAAGATAAACATTTGATTCTAGTAATAGCACATAGACTAAGCACGATAGAAAATGCGGATAAGATAGCCGTGGTTGACAAAGGCTTAGTTATAGACATAGGCACTGATAAAGAATTAATAAACAGATGCGAACTCTATCAAAAATTTAAAGCAAATGATAAAAGCATAGATTTTTAAGTTAAAAATTAAGCTTTCTTAGCTACAATTCGTGTTTAAGGGAAAAATATGTATCAACTTTTAAAACCATTACTTTTTAAACTAGAGCCAGAGTTAGCACATAGCACAGTCGAATATAGCTTAAGAACTTTAAGTGCTATCCACCCTGCCCTTTTAAATTTTATGGCTAACAAATACATAGTAAATGATGATAGCTTAAAGCAAGAAATTTTAGGGCTTTACTTTGCAAATCCGATTGGCTTAGCTGGTGGCTTTGATAAAAACGCTACTATGATAAGAGCGATGTGTGCTCTTGGATTTGGTTTTTTAGAATTTGGCACAGTTACACCAAAAGCACAAAAAGGAAACGAAAAACCTAGATTATTTAGACTTGTAAAAGAAGAGAGTTTGCAAAATTCTATGGGTTTTAATAATGTAGGAAAAGATAGAATTTTACAAAATATAAAAGACCTATATCCTTTCGTTTTGCCACTTGGGGCAAACATAGGAAAAAACAAAGATACAAGCAATGATGAAGCGATAAATGATTACACTACTTTGATAAAGTCTTTTAATAATTTTTGCGATTATTTTACGGTAAATATTTCATCTCCAAACACAAAAAATTTAAGAAATTTGCAAAGTAAGGATTTTCTAGAATCCTTATTAAAAGAAGCAAAAAATATCACGACAAAACCTATATTCATCAAGCTTGCACCTGACTTAAAAATAAAAGATAGTTTAAGTATATGTGAGCAAGCCTTAAAATTTGGTGCAAGTGGTTTTATACTAGCAAATACTAGCACGGATTATTCTTTACTAGACACAAATCGCACCTTTGGTGGATTAAGTGGAAAAATAATACAAGAAAAAAGTTCTAAATTTTTTAAAGAAATAGCAAAAGAATTCTTTAAAGATGCTGTATTGATAGCAAGTGGAGGTATAGATAGTGCAAAAGTCGCATACGATAGAATCAAAAACGGTGCCTCTTTAGTGCAGATTTATACGGCTTTAGTCTTTAAGGGACCTTGTTTGATAAAAGATATAAATGAGGAACTCATTTCTTTGATGAAAAAAGATAAATTCTTGCATATATCACAAGCTATAGGAGCAAACCTGAAATGATAAGCTATGAAAAAGCAGTCTTAAAAAACAAACTAGAAGTATATACCTTTCCTGTAAATAAAAACAGCTCTGTTGTCAGCGTTGATATATTTTATAAAGTTGGCTCAAGAAATGAAGTGATGGGAAAAAGTGGCATAGCACATATGATAGAGCATTTAAATTTTAAAAGCACTAAGAATTTAAAAGCTGGAGAATTTGATGAAATAGTTAAAGGCTTTGGTGGCGTTGATAATGCTAGCACCGGATTTGACTATACACATTACTATATAAAATGTTCTAAAGCAAATTTAGATAAGGCTTTATGGCTCTTTTCGGAATTGATGCAAAATTTAAATTTAAAAGATGAGGAATTTCAACCTGAAAGAAAGGTTGTCTTTGAAGAAAGGCTATGGAGAACAGATAACAATCCTCTTGGTTATCTTTATTTTAGACTTTTTAATAATTCTTTTTTGTATCATCCTTACCATTGGACACCGATAGGATTTAAAAGCGATATACTAAACTGGGATATAAAAGATATAAAAGATTTTCATAGCATTTATTATCAACCAAAAAATGCTATATTAACAGTAAGCGGCGATATAGAGGCAAAAGAGGTTTTTAGTTTAGCAAAAAAGCATTTTGAAAACATAAAAAATACCAAAAAAATACCAAAAATACATCAAAAAGAACCAAAACAAGATGGAGCAAAAAGACTTATAATAAAAAAAGACACAGATACACAGCTACTAGGCATAGCATATAAAATCCCAAATTTTAAGCATAAAGACATAGTAGGATTAAGTGCATTAGCTGAGCTACTGTCATCTGGCAAATCGTCTATATTGCAGGAAATATTAGTAGATAAATTAGGTCTTGTAAATGAATTTTATGTATTTTGTAACGATAGCATAGATGAAAATCTTTTTATCATCGTTTGTGTTTGTAATCCAAAAATAAAAGCAACAGTAGTAGAAAAAGAAGTGCTTCAAATACTTAACAACCTAAAAAAAGGAGATATAAAAGAAGAGGATCTTAAAAAGATTAAAAATCAAGTAAAAAGGGATTTTATCTTTTCATTAAATACCGCTAGTTCAGTAGCGAATATATATGGAGATTATCTAGCTAGAGGCGATTTAAAACCTCTTTTAAATTATGAAAATAATGTGGAAAAATTAGAAAAGAAAGATTTAATCAGCTGTGCTAAAAAGTATTTTATAGAAAAAAACTCAACAACAATAATTCTCAAAAAGGCTTAAATATGGATACTAACTACATTATAGGCTCTATGACCGCTCTTATTACACCTTTTAAAAATTCTAAACTGGACGAAGACGCTTATTATAAGCTTATAAAAAGACAAATAAATAATGGCATAGACGCAGTTGTGCCTGTAGGAACAACCGGAGAAAGTGCAACTCTAACACATAGCGAACACAAAACTTGCATAGAAATAGCAGTAGCAGCCTGCAAAGGGACAAAAGCTAAAGTTTTAGCAGGAGCCGGTAGCAATGCAACGCACGAAGCGGTGGATTTAGCTAAATTTGCTAGAGATAATAACGCAGATGGAATTTTAAGTGTAACTCCATATTATAACAAACCAAGCCAAGAAGGACTTTATAGACATTACAAAGAAATAGCAAAAAATGTCGATATACCTGTTCTTTTATACAATGTGCCTGGCAGAACAGCCTGTGATTTAGAAACTCAAACCATAATAAGACTTTTTAGGGATTGCGAAAACATATATGGAGTAAAAGAAGCAAGCGGTAGCATAGATAAATGCGTCGATTTATTAGCTCACGAGCCAAAAATGATACTTATAAGCGGAGATGATGCGATAAATTATCCTATACTTTCAAATGGAGGAAAAGGAGTAATATCAGTTACTTCAAATTTACTACCTGATATGATAGCCAAATTAACACAATTAGCTTTAGATGAAAAATACAAAGAAGCAAAAGCTATAAATGATAAGCTTTATAATATCAACAAAGCTCTTTTTTGCGAAAGCAATCCCATACCAATAAAAGCTGCTATGTATCTAAGCGGTATAATACAAACTTTAGAATATCGCTTACCTTTAGTAGAGCCTAGAAAAGAAAGTATGGAGCTTTTAGAAAGAGTATTAAAAGAATACGAAGTGGTAAAATAAGGAATAAAATGAACCGTTTTATATATCAATACATATTTGCCTTTATTTTTATAGTGTGGATTTTTATATCATACACGCCATATGATGAATTTTACGCTAATTTGCTAAGAATTTGTGGTGTATTTTTAGTTGTGCTTGGCATTATAGGTAGAATTTACGCAACCATTTTCATCGGCGGTATGAAAAATGAAGGTGTTGATGGAAGCAAATTTATAGATTATGGTGCATACAGTCTTTGCAGAAATCCTTTATATTTTTTTTCATTTTTAGCTTTTTTGGGACTTTTGGCTATAAAGGCTCAATTAATTTTAATCTTAATAGGAGCTGTATTTTTTTTAATAGTATATCATCAAACCATAAAACAAGAAGAAAAATTTTTAAGTTCTAAATTTGGGCAGTCTTATTTGGAATTTTTAGAAAAAACAGCAAGATTTTTCCCAAGACTTACTAACTTTTACTGCCCTGATAGGATAGAAGTTAGACCAGAATTTTTACATAGGGAGTTAAAAAGAGCATTAAACTGGGCTATTGGACTTTTTGCTCTTTGTATAATAGAGCTTTTGCATTATTATTTTTATTTGCCAAATTTGTTTTTTTTATATTAATTTTAAGACTTGTTTTAATACAATAAAGCTTTTATAAGGAAAGATTATGAATATTTTTTTTAAAGGAAAAACCCTAGTCGTAAGTGGTGGCACTAGAGGTATAGGAAGAGCTATAGTATATGAATTTGCAAAGGCTGGAGTGAATGTAGCTTTTACTTATAATTCAAACGAAGAGCTTGCAAAAGATATTATAAAAGATCTAGAACAAAACTATAAAATAAAAGCAAAAGCATATCCTTTTAATATACTAGAGCCAGAAACATATAAAGAACTTTTTGATGAGATAGATAAGGATTTTGATAGAATAGACTTTTTTATATCAAATGCCATTATATCGGGTAGAGCAGTTGTTGGCGGATATACAAAATTTATGAAATTAAAACCAAAAGGTATAAATAATATATTCACAGCAACAGTCAATGCCTTTGTAGTTGGTGCTCAACAAGCTGCAAAGAGAATGGAATTAGTAGGTGGAGGAAGTATAATATCTATATCATCTACTGGAAATTTAGTGCATATAGAAAATTACGCTGGACACGGCACGGCAAAAGCTGCAGTTGAAGCTATGGCTAGATATGCTGCTACTGAACTAGGAGATAAAAATATCAGAGTTAATGTAGTAAGCGGAGGTCCAATAGAAACCGATGCTTTGAGGGCTTTTACGAATTATGAAGAAGTAAAACAAGCTACTATAAATTTAAGCCCTTTAAACAGAATGGGACAACCGGATGATTTAGCTGGAGCCTGTTTGTTTCTTTGCTCTGATAAAGCATCTTGGGTAACGGGACATACTTTTATAGTGGATGGTGGAACCACATTTAAATAAGATTAATACCAAATTCTATTTAAATAAAGTCCGCAAGCTTCAGACAATTTTCTAACAGAGACTTTTTCGCCTTTTATTTGTTTTAAAAGGTCGTCTTTGTCTATCTTGCCTTCAAGAACAGATAAGACAGCATTAACAGTCAATCTTATCTGCCCCCTTAAAAAACCATCTGCTTGAAACTTGAAAATAGTATAAGTTTTATAAGAATAAGCATAAGCTTTAAACATTGTCCTAACGGTATCTTCTTTTCCTTGTTTTTGAAAGAATTTAAAATCATTTTTTCCGACAAAAAAACCTAAAAGCTCATTTGCCTCCCTTAAATTTATTTTTGGATAAAAAAGATGATAAGATGATAAAAATGGATTAAAATTGCTATGGTTAAAGATGTATATATATTCTCTTTTTTTTGCGTGAAATCTTACCTCAAAATCATCATTTACAAGTTCTATCTTTTTTATATAAGCACTAGGATATAGATAAAAATTTAGCCTATCTCTAAAATAAGCTAAATCAAAAATACAATCTCTAAGCCTAACACAAGCCACTGCATTTAATGCATGAACGCCTTTATCAGTTCTTGAAGCAAAAAGCGGTATTTCATCTATCCCAAAAGCCTTTAAAGCTCTTGTTAGTGCGTCTTGGACTGTATTTTTATGAGGCTGCGTAGCTGATCCAAAAAATTTAGAACCATCATAAGATAATATTATCTTTGCTTTCAAGCTAATACCTGCTAAGAGTATGCTTTTTAAAATAAAACATACCGGATACAAAAAACAATACAAATATTAAAACTATGGATAAAAATGGAGGCTTATAAAAGACGGACAAAAAGCCAAAATAAAACGATATAACGGCAAAAATTCCCGGATAAATTATACCTTTTTCATATCTATAAGTTACAAAGCCAAATGATAAAGCAAAATAAGTAGAGGCTATTGGAAAAAGAGATATAAGCACATATATAACAAATTCTTTTGCTCTTTTTTCGCTTGTATTCATATCCTGCCAATATTGATAAAAATTCTGATCCTTTGATGAAAAGCCTTTTAAAAGTGTATTTATAGACATATCATTGAAATGACCTACACGCCAAGTATTATTTTTATCAAAATCATAAACCATTCCATCATACAAATTCAAAGACATAGTCTGCTCATCTCTTACTATCTCTCCTCTTTTTGCTACTATCATTTGTTCTTTGTTGTAGTCTTTATTTGCTGGGTGATACATTATTATATTATCATACAAAGAATCACTTTCTTTTTCTATAAAGATCATCCAGTCAAGAAATTTCTGCCCGAATTCTCCGGTTTTTAAATTTAAACTAACCTGAGTCTTCTTGTAATCTATAAAATTATTCTGCAAAGAGTATGCAAGTGGAATGAAAAATAAAGATACAAGCAGCATAATCAAGCTTACAAGAACGGAGATCTTTAAAAAGAAATTTGCTAAAAGCTTTGGGGAACAGCCTAAAGCAAAGCACACTATACTTTCATTCTCTCTTGAAAGCCTATAAAGACTAAGAGACAAAGAAATAAAAAAGCTTATTGGCAAAGTAAATATTATGATTCTTGGAATGGTAAAGCTATATAATTTTAAAAAATCTAAAAAAGAAATTTCTATGCTAGATGTTACTCTAGCAAGTTGTATAAAAAAAACCATAGAAACTATCAAAAAAAGCACAGAAAATAGTGATAGTGTTGTGCTTAAAAAGTGATTTAACATATATTTATAAACTAATCTCATAAAAAGAGCCTACAAAAACAATCATAAAAGATACTGCGAAAAACGGTATCATTGGCATTTCATAGTTTTTAACATGGTAAAGTTTTAAGAATACAAAAAAACAAAGTGCCAGTAAAGACGACAAAAACATTATATAAAAACCTTGCCAAATGCCTAATATACCAGCCATACTAGCCAAAACCAAAATATCTGCTTCGCCCATACTTTCAAGCTTTTCATCGTATTTTTTAAAATTTATAAAAAAAGATGATATAAATTTTATAAAAAAAACAAATCCAGCAAATATAAAAAATCTAAGAAAAAAACTATCCTCAAAAAGAGAAAATAAAGACAAATCAGTAACAAAAGCATATAAAAAAGATAAAAGGACGAGAAAAAATAACAAAAATTCAGGCACAGCCTTAAGTCTTAGATCTAGCAAAGAAAGACAATAAAGAGTGCATAAAATAAAAGCTAAGACAAGAAAATCATAAAATGAATGAGAAAAAAATAAAGCAAAGCAAAAACATAAGGCACAAAATAGCTCGGACAAAAAAAGATGTGAGCTTAAACTAGCACCGCAAAAAGCACACCTAGATCTTAAAAATATATATGAAAAAATAGGAATAATGTGCTGAATTTTAAGCTGCTTTCGACAAGAAAAGCAAAAAGAACGACTAGAAAAAATACTCTCTTTAAAAGCTATCCTATCTGCCAAGCACGTAAAAAAAGAACCAACACAAGCTCCAAGAAACAAAACTAGCAAAACCGTCATTTGCCAAATCTTCTTTCTCTTTTATAAAAATCTTTTATAATGTTTTTAAATTCTCGCTTTGTAAGACCCGGAAAAAGAGTATTGCTAAAATGAATTTCAGCATAAGCACACTGCCAAAGTAAAAAATTTGAAATTCTTTTAGCGTCGCCTACTCTTAAAAGCAAATCAACATCTAAAGGTAAATCCAAATTTTCAAAGATATTTTTTTCATTTATTTCTATATTTTTTTCTATACATCTTTTAACAGAGCGGACTATTTCGTCTTTTCCACCATAACTTATAGCCAAATTTATACACAAAAGACTACAATCTTTAGTTTTTTCTTGTGCATACAAAAGCTTGTCTAAAAGTTTTTTATCAAGCATAGATAAATTTCCTATTATACGGATTCTAATATCATTTTCTATAAATAAATCAAGTTTATCATCTAAGGTCTTTTCTAGCAAAGAAAAAATAAACTCCACTTCATCTTTTGGTCTCGCCCAATTTTCAGTGCTAAAAGCAAAAAGGCTAAGTTGCGGTATCTTTTCATCTATACAAACTTCCATAAGTCTTTGTATGGTTTTAAGCCCTTGAGAATAACCAAGCTTTTCTAAAAATCCATTTATCTTAGCCCAACGTCTATTTCCATCCATTACTACGGCAAGGTGTTTTAGTTCATTCATACTAACCCTTAAAATCAAGCAATCTTTTAAATTCAAACAATGCTTTTAAATTCTTATCCTCATAAATTTCGCATTTTAAACGAGGCGAAAGAAAAGCAGCTACTTTAGCAAATGGTGTATAAAGGCTTAGTCCCTTATCATCAAATATAAATTTTAAAGATCCAAATACAGAAAAATAAAGATAAAGTTCAGTCTGTAAGGAACTTTTTCTAAGCTGAAATAAACAGGTTTTATCCTCATAAACAAAGGGAATATGATAAACATTTTCAGCCAAAGCAAATAGCATTTCTTTATAAATTTTAAATTCAAGGCTATTTTCAGATTCTATAAGCTTTTTAAGCACAAAGTCTTTAAAATTCACATTTCCCTCTAAAAAATTTAAAAGCAAATTTAAACCGTCATCGTATTTTATGATATTTGGCTTTTTTGATAAATTTTTAAAGGATAAAACCCCACCCTTACCCTCATAAATTTCAGCTAAGTATTCTGCGTTTAATTCAAGCTCTATCAAGCTTTTAGTAGATATTTTTCTGCTATTTAAAAGCAAAGTATAACGGTTATAGGATATATGCTCTAAAACCTTCATATGAACCGGCAAAACCGCGTTTATTATAGCTTTTTGCATTCCTGTGCCACCTTAAATGCTAAGTTTATTTTACTATCATAACCCAAAGATATAAAATCATCTTTTAATAGCAAAACAAGTTCATTAAAATCGCTGTCAAAACAAGGATTTTTCTTGCTTAAAACGTTCAAACAAAGCATATCAAGTTTTTTTTCAACAAAACTTTTCTTAGCATTTTCTAAAGCATTTGCTTCATCTGTTTCCATTTTAAAAGCTATTTTTTTGCCTTTAAATTTATAATCAACAAGCAAGTCTTTATTTAATTTTAATTCTAAATTAAATCCATTCTTATACAAATTCTTTTTTATCTTACCGTCAAATTTTTGTGGCAAAAAATCACTAACCGCTGCAAGCATAAACAAAAAATCAGCATTTTTGTATTTATCCATAAGCTCTTTTAGCTCTAAGGAACTGCCGTATTTTTTTAACTCGTAAGGGGTTTGAAAATCTATAGAGCTTAGAAAAACTACCTTAGCCCCTAAAAAATAAAAAACATCAGCCAAGGCTTTAGCCATTTTTCCACTAGAAAAATTGCTTATACATCTCACATCGTCTATTTTTTCCTTAGTTCCACCACCTGTGATCAAAACTGTTTTATCGCAAAAAAATTCATCTCTTAAAAGCATTCTTTTACTGATATAAAAAATATCTAAAACATCGGCTAAAGCACCCTCGCCCACTTCTTTACAAGCAAGTTCTTTTGAAACTGCAGGAATTATAACAGCTCCATTTTCTTTTAATATCTTTAGAGAATTTTGAGTGCTAAAATGATTTAACATAACTGTATTTGCGGCTGGTGCTATGATTAAAGGTGCTTTTGAAGCAATCAAAGTTTGTATAAAAAGATTGTCTGCTATGCCTTGTGCTAGTTTATTTATAGAACTTATTGTAGCCGGTGCAAAAACCAATAAATCACAATCTCTTGTAAATTTGATGTGATTTTTATCGCTGTGCCAGTTTTCATTTTCATCGCACAAAACATCATCAGCTAGGGCTTCAAAACTAAGCCTAGAAGCAAATTTTAAAACCGATGAACTAAGCAAAATTTTTACTTTAAAGCCCTCTTTTTTAAAAAGAGATATCAATTCATAAGACTTGTAAAATGCTATACTACCACTTACAGCTATTAAAACAGTTTTCATTTTTTACCAAATTTTTTATGATAATAATCATCGATTTGTTTTGAATCAGCTCTATTTATATACAAAGCTCCACTTTTTACATTGCTTGTAACTGTGCTTCCAGCGGCTATTATGACATTATCTTGCACTTCAACAGGAGCTACAAACTGTGTGTCAGAGCCTATGAAAACATTTTTACCTATCTTTGTCTTATGTTTTTTTAGCCCATCGTAGTTGCAAGTTATAGTTCCGCAACCTACATTTGTCCCTTCATCTATTTCACAGTCTCCAAGATAGCTTAAATGCCCTGCTTTCACTGAATTTAACTTTGCATTTTTGCATTCTACAAAATTTCCTATATGTGTATTTTTAAGCTCACAGTTAGGTCTTAAATGTGCTAATGGACCTACATCACTATCTATAACTATACTATCTTCTATAACGCAAGAGCTTTTGATAATGGAATTTTTGATAAAGCTTTTACCCTCTATCCTAACATTTTCATAAATTTCACATTCACCCTCAAAACTAGAATCTAAGCTTATAAAAATAGAATTTGGATTATGCATAATAACTCCACCTTGCATAAGCTCTTTTTTGAATCTTTCTTGCATTAAATTTTCTGCTATGCTTAATTCGAATTTATCATTTACGCCCATAAATTCCAGCTCTTCAACAAAAGTAGCTTTTATTTTATAGTCATTTTTAGCTAATAAAATCAAGTCTGTTAAATAATATTCTTTGGAAGCATTTTCATTTGAAATCAAAGGTAAAAATTTGTGTAAAATTTCACTCTTAAATGCATAAACTCCGGAATTGCAAATTTTTATATTTCTTTCTTCATCATTTGCGTCTTTTAGCTCAACTATTTTCTTAATCTCATCGTTTTGTATAACTACCCTACCATAGCTTTTAGCATCTTTAGCCTCAAAAACTGCTACGCAAAAATCGCTATCATTGTTTAATATCTGCTTTAAAGAGGAGCTTTTTATCAAAGGCATATCCCCGCATAAAACTATAGTTTTCTCATATTTTGGTTGATAAGCTCTTAAAGCACCGGCTGTTCCTGGGTAGTTTTTTAAATCCTGCTCTAAGATATTTACATTTTGAAATTCTTTATCTATACATTCTTTGACTAAATCCTTTTGGTGTGAAAGCACTACAGTTACATCATCGCTAACATCAAAAGCCTCTTTTAATATATGAAGTATCATACTCTTACCACAAAGTTTTTGCAAAACCTTAGCCTTTTCGGATTTCATTCTAGTTCCAAGACCAGCTGCTAAAATAACAATAGAAACACTCATTAGAAAATCCTTTAGCTACAATTCTTTATTTTTGTTTTTAAAGGCTGAAACTATCCTTGCTTGTAGCCTTAACCATTCTTTTTGTAACATTATTGGAAAGCCTCCATAAACCTTTCCGCCCTCCAAACTCTTGCTAACTCCACCTCTTGCTGCTATAGTGGCAAAATCTCCTATCTTTAAATGTCCGCTTGTAGCACTTTGACCTCCCATAGTTACATTTGTTCCTAATTCACTAGAGCCTGAAAGACCTGTTTGTGCTACTATAATGCAGTTTGCACCTATATCACAGTTATGTCCTACTTGAACCAAATTATCAATTTTCGTGCCTTTTTTTATAATAGTGCTTTCAAAAACAGCTCTATCAACCGTAGTACAAGCACCTATTTCTACATCATCTTCTAAGATAACATTGCCATTATGATAAATTTTATAATGTTCTCCATTTTTTGTATGTGCATATCCAAAACCGTCGCTACCTATAACGCAATTTGCAAGCAAATGGCATCTTTTTCCTATCTTACTATCATTATAAATAACAACATTTGGGTGTATGATAGTGTTTTCTCCTATTGAAACATTATCTCCTATATAAGCTCCAGCCATTATTACAACATTATTTTCTATATTAACGCCCTTGCCTATATAAACATTTGGCATTATTGTAGCGGTGCTTGCAATCTTATTTTCTACATTCTTGCTTGAAATCAAAGGCTTTGCAAAAATTTTGCTAAGATAAGCAAAGCTTAAATGCGGATCAGGACTTATAAGCTTTTGCATATCTCTTGGAACTAAACTCTCATACTTTTTGCTAACTATAATCGCACCAGCACCACAAAGTGAGATATTTTTGGCATTTTTATCACCATCACAGTAAGTAAGCTCATCAAGACCTGCTTTTGTTAGAGAATTTAAAGCTCTTATCTCTATATCTTGTGCGTTAAACTCGAGATTTAAAAAATTTGCTATCTCACTTAGTTTCATATAATCTCCTTATAATTCTATCTTATTGGAACTAACGCTCTTTGGGATATAATCCACATCTTTATGCACTTCTTTGAATGTGGAACATTCTTTGTTAAAAATAAGATCAACTGTGCCGGTTGGACCGTTTCTATTCTTTCCTACTATAAGCTCTGCTGATTCTTTGATCGGGTTTGGAGTGAAATTTGAAACAAATTCTTTCTCTTTTCCTTCAGCTCTTGCTTTATTTTGCTTTTCCTTTTCTTCTTGCTCTCTATAAATTTCATCTCTATATACAAAAAGTATAGTATCAGCATCTTGCTCTATAGCTCCACTTTCACGTAAATCACTCAACATAGGTCTTTTATTTGACCTACTTTCAAGACTTCTATTTAGCTGGGATAAAGCTATAATAGGCATTTCAAGGTCTCTTGCTAAAAGCTTTAAACCTCTTGAAATTTCTGCAACTTGTAAATGCCTATCTTGAAATTTGCTAGAATTAGCACCCATCATCAATCCTATATAATCAACAACGCATAATTTTATATTATTATGCTGATTTTTTAACCTTCTAAGAACAGCCGAAATATCGCTTACGCTTGCGTATCCGCTATCATACACATAAAATGTCTTTTTTGAGTATTCATCACAAGCACTTGACACTCTTTCCCATTCTAAATCATTCAAATCACCTGTAATTATTTTTTGCAAAGGTATTAAAGTTCTTGCAGAAAGCATTCTTTGCAAAATTTGAACGGCTGGCATTTCTAAAGAAAAAAACACAACTCCATTTTCATTTCTAAGAGCCTTGTCTATAAAATTTAAACAAATGCTAGTTTTTCCCATACCTGGTCTTGCAGCTATTATTACCAAATCTCCGTCTTTAAAGCCCTTTATCATTTTGTTTAAAGAATCAAATCCAGTGTCAAGACCTAAAACATCTCCTTTTTTTTGCTCTTTTATTTTTTTAAAGGCATCTAAAAGCTCTTCTATAACTACATTAACATCTTTTATATCTTTTGAATTTACGCTACTTGTTATATTAAATATATTTTTATTTATGTCATCTAACAATAAGCTTAAAGATGTGCTTTGATTCATCTTGCTTGGAATTTGATGTATAAAATTCATCAATTTTCTTTTTGTTGATAATTCTTTTAAATAAGCACAGTATTTGCTAACATCGACTAGAGTAGTAGTTCCTATAATATCTAGCAAAACCTCATCTTCTATCTTTTTGTATTTTTTAATAAAAGTAAGTCCTGAAGGCTCTCCAGCATTATAGCAACTAAGTAAGGCTTCAAATATATCGCTATGAACCTTTAAGCTAAAATCACTAGCACTTATCTGAGTAATTACCTCGCTTAAAATGTCCTCACTATGCATACAAGAGCTAAGCACAGCTTTTTCAATATCTATATCTATATTGGAAAATTCATCATTTAACATATATATCTCACATTTAAAAACAACTAGGCGTTTCTAAGTCTAAGCTCATCTTCAACTTCAAGCAAAAATCTATCAACAAGCTCATCTTCTTTGAGCTTAGCCACGACTTCGCCTTGTCTTATAACTAGTCCTTGTTTTTTTCCAAAAGCTATGGCTACATCAGCTCCTTTTGCTTCACCTAATGCATTTACAACACAGCCCATCACGCTTATATTTAATGGCTCTTTTATGTGTTTTGTTTTTTCCTCGACTATTTTTATAGCTTTTACAAGATCGCTTTGAATTCTACCGCAAGTGGGGCAGGATATTATATTTACTCCGCTTTTTTGCACCCCGCTATCTTGTAAGATAGCCCTTGCAACCCTTATTTCTTCTTCAAGTTCCCCTGTCATAGAAACTCTTATGGTATCTCCTATACCCTTTAAGAGTAAATTTCCAAGTGCTATTGAGCTTTTTACTGTGCTATGAAATTTAGTCCCAGCTTCCGTAACACCTAAATGAAAAGGATAATCACAAAGCTCTCTAAGTCTTTCGTAAGCTTCTATAGTCTTTTGAACATCTGATGTTTTCATAGAAATTTTTATATCAAAAAAATCTAAGTCCTCTAAAAGCTTGATATTATATTTAGCACTTTCTATCATAGCATCAACGCCGTATCCGTATTTGTCGCTAAACTGTTTCTCTATGGAACCGTGATTTATGCCTATCCTAATAGGAATTTGCCTTTGTTTGCAAGCTTTAACAACCTCTTTTATATTTTCTTTAGAGCCGATATTTCCGGGATTTATCCTAACTGCATCTATAAATTCAGCACAAAACACAGCTAGATTGTGATTAAAATGTATATCAACAACTAAAGGTAATGGGCTTTTCTTTTTTATCTCTTTTAATGCCCTAGCATCTGCCATATCCAAACAAGCCAAACGAACGATATCAGCACCAGCAAAATAAAGTCTATTTATCTGTTCTAAACAAGCATCAATATCTCTAGTCTTGCTAAATAACATAGACTGCACTGAAATAGGGGCATCAGCACCTATTAAAACATTCCCTACTTTTACTTGTCTTGTTTTGTATCTTTTATATGCCATAACTAAATACTTTATGTTGATGTTTTTATTGTAATTATAGTATGTTTTAGTAAAATTTTAAAATACTTGAGTTAAAATACAGAAAATTTTACATAAAATTTTAAGTAAGAATCGAATATGATATTTAATAAAGATGAAATTTACACCGCTACAGATGTTGTTAGAAATTTTAGCACTATGCTAGATAAGGTAGATAAAGACGGTAAAATAGTAATACTAAAAAACAACAAATTTCAAGCGGTAATGTTAAGCATAAAAGAGTATGAAAAACTTACAAATGCGGTAAATTTGCTAGAACTCATACATAGCAAACAAAAGGAAGATAATGGCAATTTATGAGCTAGAATTTGAAAATGAAAAATACGAACTTTGCTATGAAATTATAAATCTTGACAAAGAAAAAATACTGATGATATTGCACGGCTGGGGAGCTAGTAAAGACATTATGAAACAAGCTTTTTCAGATAAATTTAAAGATTTTAAGCAAATTTATATTGATTTGCCGGGTTTTGCCAAATCAAACATAAAAAAAGATTTGGATAGCTTTGAATATGCTCAAATTTTAAGTAAATTTATAAGGGAAAAAGATTTAAAAATAAACACGGTAATGGGGCATTCATTTGGGGGCAAACTATCTGCTTTGCTCTGTAAAGAATTTAATATAAAAAATATCATACTTCTCTCAAGTGCTGGGATATTGTGGAAAAAAAATCTAAAAACTAGACTTAAGATAAAAATATTTAAAATTTTAAAACTCTTAGGCTTTTCAAGCTTTTACAGATTCTTTGCCTCAAAAGATGTAAAAGGTATGAATGAGCTTATGTATAAAACATTTAAAAGGGTCGTAGATGAGGATTTTTCTAGTATTTTTTCGTCTTTAAAAAGCAATGCTTTAATTTTTTGGGGAAAAGATGATAATGCAACTCCATTAAAAAGTGGAGAAAAAATTCACAATTTAATACAAAATAGCAAATTTTACGCCCTTAATGGAGATCATTTTTTTTTCCTAAAAGAATCTGAAAATATAAATAAAATTTGTGAAAAAGAATTAAAATGAGCCTCGAATATACTATATTAATAATATCAATATTTGCTTTTTCATATGTAGTAGCATTTTATCTTATCACGGCACTACAGTGGTATTCATACAAGATAGAAAGGATTTTATTTCATTTTTCAAAGCCTTTGTGGCACGTTTATTTTATACTCTTACCAACGCTTGTATTTGTTTATTCTTACAAAATATTTTTATTGCTTTTTATACCTTATTTATTTTCTTTGTTTTTTTGGTATAAAAAGCTCGATAAAAAACTTGTTTTTACAAAAAAGGTTAAAATTTTCTTTATATTTACTGGTATATCAGCACTTTTATTTTCACTTAGTCTAAATCTTATAGATTATAGAATTTGTGTCTTAGCTGTTTTATTTGCAATTATTATGTTAAAAATTTATTCTTTGTTTGAAGCTAGGTATTTTTATAATAAAGCAAAAAATAAAATAAAAAATATGCATAATTTAAAAATAATCCTAATCACAGCAAGTTATGGTAAAACGAGTATAAAAAATTTTTTATTTGAGCTTTTGAATGATAATTTTAAGGTTTATAAGACTCCAAGAAGCGTTAATACCCTAGTAGGCATAATACAAGATGTAAATACAAATCTAAATGATGATAGTGAATTTTACATAGCAGAAGCAGGTGCTAGAAAAGAAGGTGATATACTAGAAATAACAAATTTCTTAGAACCTCAATTCTGTATAGTAGGAGAAATAGGAACTTCTCATTTAGAGTATTTTAAAACGGTAGAAAATATAAGAAAAACAAAATTAGAAGCACTAAATTCTAAAAGGCTCATTAAAGCATTCTTACATAGCAGCACAGAAAAAAAAGAAAATGATAAACAAGCTATATATGATACAAGGATTAAAGAAGTAAAAGCCGATCTTGAAGGACTTTCTTTTAAAATGGCTATAGATGAAAACTACCACGAATTTAAAGCAAATTTGCTTGGAGAATTTAATGCATACAATCTGGGTGCTTGCATACTTTGTGCTAATTATTTGGGATTAAGCATAGATGAAATAAAAACAAAGCTTAAAAATATAAAACAGGTAGAACATAGGCTACAAATAATATCAAAAGAGCCAAAATTTATAATAGACGATGGCTTTAATGGCAATTTCAATGGAATGAGTAAGAGTTACGAACTTTGCAAAAATTATAAGGGTCGTAGAGTGCTAGTAAGTCCTGGCATAATAGAAGTAAATGATGAAGAAAACATAAAACTAGCAAAGATTATAAATGAGTGCTTTGACCTTGCAATAATAACAAGCCATAAAAATGCAAAACTTTTTAACAAAGAATTAAAAATAGAAAAAATCATACTAAAAGATAAAAATGAGCTAATAGACACATTAGCTAAAATGACTAAAAATAAAGATTTAATACTCTTTTCAAATGATGCCCCAAATTTTATGTAGGAATTCCTAGCTAAGGCTAGGAAATTTCTACATATAGTTAAGAAGAGATAGTTGAGACATAGTAGTTGTAGCTTTTAAGGCTGCTTGATAATTCATCTGTGTTTGCATTAAATTTGTCAAAACGGCTGCTAAATCTATATCTATAACTTCTGATTTGACACTTTTTACATTTATTTGCAACAATTCAGCTCTACTTCTAGTGGTTTCTACAGCCTTAGCATCAGCACCTATTATAGTTCTTTGTTTTATTATGTGTTCTGATAAGTGATCAAGTCTAGCTAATGCACCTTGCATACCTGTATTTCTAGGATCTTCACTAGTAGCATCCGCTCTTTTGTAACCTTTCAGCACAGCCTCTATCATACTATCTAAATCTTTGATAAGATCGACATGAGGCTCATCGATTATAAGGGCATTATTTGCATTAAAAGATAAAGATGCACCCTCTGTAACATTTGCTGTAGTGGTAAAAGGAGGTGCTGGAAACTGGGTTGAATTGCTATCGTGCATTGCAATTCCTATATTTGTGCCTGTTGAAAGTCTATCTGTAACTGTAATTCTACCTTTATAATCAAGATTTACCTCAACCGTTGATTTAGAAGCTGCTAGAGCATCTTGATACACTTGATAATCGGCTGCATTTATTTGATTATTAACAGCATTTATAGTAGTAGTTGGTGCTTGATCAGAGGCAAAAAGACCTATTATATCATTTAATTGTCTGTATGTTATATCATTGCTTGGAGTTACATTGCCTGAATTTCCAGTAAGCGGGTCTGTTTGCATTATAGGAAAGCTTATAATTGCACCCGGATTTGCCGGATCTTCATAGCTTACTGTCGAATTTCCTATATCCACACTGACATTATATGTTACTCCACCTTTTGAATTTACAGTAAGTTCTAAGACTGTATTATCAAGGCTGCCTGTAGCTACTTCGCTTAATTTAGTTGATTCAGTAGCATACTCTCCTGTTGATTTTACTATTTGAGATACATTTCCATATACTTTATTGCCGTCTTGTTCAAAAAAGACATTATCGTAATCAGCACCATTAATCTGATTTCCGTCTGTATCTGTCATATTACCAGATATAAATTCATTGCTTGTTATACCAAATTCGTAATTATTTCCATTTATACCTACAGTAACTGGTGGAGTTAAGTTAGTAATATCTCCGCCACTAGCATTTAAAGCTTCTTGCATTACCGCATTTGTAAGATCTTCTAAAGTGTTGCCTTGAGCTTCTAAATCCTCTAAAACACTTTGATACTGTGCGTAGTCTTCAAATTGAGGAGTAAAAGATACTGCGTGAAAATCAAGAGAATTGTTTCCTTGTTTTAAATCCTTTATTTGTAATTGTCCGCTAGCATTTATGCTAACATCGACTACTTTGTTTGTATTTGTATTTCCATATAAAACGCCTATATTATCCATAACAGATTGTATAGTATCATTTGGACCAACTAAAACCGAACTTTTAAAACTTGTTCCATCGGGTCTTACACCTTGCACGTATAAAACAGAAGGAGGAAAATCAAGCGGTTCTAAGTCAAAATGCTTGTCAGGAATCAGCTCTGAACTATCTTGCATATAATTTAATCCGACTAAATATTTAAAACTATCAGAACCTGTCAAATATCTAGTTTGATCTGGCTCATTAATCAAATCATAGCGATTGTCCGTAAAGCTTACATTTGTAGTAACTTCTTTGAAAAAATCATTATCTGGCTTAAAAAACAAATCATACCCCGGTATATTGTATGAATTTGTGGTTCTATCTCCTGTTACTATATTTAAATCTTCTCTATTTCCAAAATAGTTTCCATTTATATCAAAAGGTTTTGTATTTGTAAGAGAGCCAGAAAAAAGATACTGTCCATTTATGCTAGTATTTGCCAAATTTACAATCTCTTCTTTTATACGAGTAAGTTCCTTTGCTATAGCCTCTCTTGATGTTTGATCTTGGACATCATTTACAGCTTGAGTAACCTTTACCTTAAACTGCTCTATCAAAGAAACCATTTGTCCAAGTGCGGAATCTGTATTTTTCATCATTTCAGAAGCCATATTAGCCGCATTTTTAACCTGCTCTAGTGTTTCTATTTCATATTCTAATCTTACACTATCAATGTAAGTGTTAGCACCCTCGTAAGAGTTAGATATTATACTACCAGTGCCTATTTGCTGGTTAATTTTATAGAAAGCATTCATACCACTTTGAACCGTATTTAATGAATTAAACATATTCAAATGATTTGTTACACGCATTGTGTTATCCTTTTTTGTTTAGATTATCTTAACAAAATATCTGCTAAAAAAGCAAAAGCAAAAATAGTGCCACTTTTTACAATATCGACAAAAATATATAATTTATGACAATAAAAACACTTTTAAAATTACTTACCATCATCATAAGAAAAAACAGGTAAAGAAAGTTTGTATTTTATAGCTAAAATTCTTGCACTAACTCCTACAAAAAGAGTTATTACCGTGCTAAGCAATAAATCAAGATTTAAAAAAACAGTAAATACATAAAAAAGTGCCCCAGCTATAATAGCAACACCTGCATAAATTTCCTTTTGAAAAACAAGAGGAATTCTCATACACAAAATATCTCTAAGTATTCCACCAAAAACACCAGTTATAACAGCTGCGACCACGCTTATTATAAAGCCTAAATTTTCTTCTATGCCAACTCTAGCACCTATTATGCTAAAAACAACAAGACCTATGGCATCAAGTATTAAAAATAAACTTTCTAGTTTGGTTACAACAAAAGGAATTTTAGTAGTAACCAAGGCACAGACGCAAATTAATATGATGTATTCTGGATGTTTAACCCAAGTTATAGGATAATGCCCCAAAAGCACATCTCTAATGCTTCCTCCACCTATGGCAGTAACCAAGGCTATAAACATAACCCCAAACAAATCCATCTTATGCCGTCCAGCAGCTATTGCACCTGTCATAGCTTCTGCTGATATGCCTACTATATAAAGAATTGTTAAAAGCATTTTGTGTTTTTAAAATATTTTTTCAAAAAAGCCTCCAAATTAAATCAAAGATTCATTCATTTCTTTTGGCTTTTTAATCTGCATTATATCAAGCACTGTTGCTGCTATATTGCTAAGACCTAAATTTTCTTTTATCTTGCTTACTCCTTTAGCCTCTATGAAAACAAAGACATCAAAGGTTGTGTGATTTGTAAGCAAATTTCCTTTTTCATCTTTCATAGCTTCACAATTTCCATGATCGCTTGTTATGATAAAAGCATAACCATATTTTCTAGCCTCATCTACAAGTTCTCCCAAACACTTATCTACCGCTTCAACAGCCTTAACACAAGCGGAAAAATTGCCTGTATGACCGACCATATCCCCATTTGCAAAATTAACCACTATAAAATCATATCCATCTTGTATAGCTTTTTTTGTTGTTTCAAGCACCTCAAAGGCACTCATTTCTGGTTTTTCATCGTATGTTTTAACCTTAGGACTTGGTATTAAAACCCTACTTTCGCCCTTAAATTCATCTTCTTTTCCTCCATTAAAGAAAAACGTTACATGAGCGTATTTTTCAGTTTCTGCTGTATGAAATTGTTTTAGATTTTCATTAGAAATAACTTCTGCTAAGGTATTTTTAATGTCCTCCTTTTCAAATATAACAGGAAGTTTAAATTTATCATCATACACTGTCATTGTAAGTATATTTTTACAAAGTTTATCCCTTTTAAATTCGGAAAAATTGCTATCTTGCAAAACTGTTACAAGCTGTTTCATTCTATCGTTTCTAAAATTTATAAGTATGATACCATCGTCTTCGTTAAAACCGCTAAATTTTGGACTCTTAGCAGCCTTTATAAATTCATCAAAAACACCTTCATCATAACTTTGTTTAATATAATCACTAAAACTCTTTACTTCCTTGCTTTTAGCCAATAAGCATTCATAATACTCCTTAAGCCTTTCCCATCTTTTATCTCTATCCATAGCGTAAAATCTACCACAAATAGTTGCAAATTCCATATCTTCTTTATCGCAAAAATTTTCTAAATCCTTGATAAAATCAAGACCGCTAGTAGGTATAACATCTCTACCATCTGTTATAGCGTGCAAAAATACATTTTTATCAGAATCCTTAGCTATCTTTGCAATAGCTTTAAAGTGATTTAGATCAGAATGAACTCCTCCATTGCTATAAAGACCTATAATATGTATATTTTTGTGTTTTTTTAAAAAAGATTTTAAATTTTCATTATCTTTTAGAGTATTTTCTTCTATGGCTTTATTTATCCTAACCAAATTTTGATATATTATACGTCCGCTACCTATACACATATGCCCTACTTCGCTATTTCCCATTTGCCCTTCAGGAAGTCCTACTGCAAGACCACTTGTTTTAAGAACAGTGTTTGGAACTTCTTTAAAGAGCTTTTCATAATTTGGCTTATTAGCTTCATAAAATGCGTTAAATTTTTTACTTGGATTGTATCCTATACCATCTGTTATTACAAGTAAGCATTTTTGCTTCATTTTATTTCCTTAGTAAAATTTTAAGCTAAATTTTACTACAATTTTGCTTTTAAAAAATAAAAATAAGGTTAAATTTTGTATTATCTTTCTTACATAAGCGATTATGCTTTCTTTTCTTACATTAGTGTTCGTGCAGGACTTGCTTTTTTTATCGCACTAGCTTTGACACTTTTTTTGATGCCAAAATTTATAAAATGGGCAAAAAATAAAAATGCAAATCAGCCAATATATGAACTAGCTCCAAGTTCGCATCAAGAAAAAGGAAAAACTCCTACTATGGGTGGTCTTGTCTTTATAGCTTGTGCTTTATTTGCTTCTTTGCTCTGTGCTAGGCTTGATAATGCTTTGGTTTTATGCTCTTTGTTATGTCTTTTAGCATTTTGTGTTATAGGGCTTGTAGATGATTTGGGTAAGGTTTTAAAAAAAGATAATCACTCTGGTTTAAGTGCTAATTCAAAAATGCTATTTTTAATAATAGCTTCTTTTATATGTATTTTACCTCTTTATATGGGTTCTTATATAAGCACGGATCTTTATATCCCTTTTTATAAATATCCACTATTTGATATGCAAATTTTTGCATTGGCTTTTTGGGTTTTAGTTCTAATTTCAAGCTCAAACGCCGTAAATTTAACAGATGGGCTTGACGGACTTGCCACTGTTCCTTCTATATTTTCACTAGCCACCTTAGGTGTGTTTATGTATCTTAGTGGAAATGTGATATATAGCGAATACTTACTTTTGCCTAAAATTCAAGGTTTAGGAGAAGTAGTTATAGTCTGTGCGGCTTTAGTAGGAGCGTTAATGGGCTTTTTATGGTATAATTGCTACCCTGCTCAAGTTTTTATGGGAGATAGCGGAAGTCTTAGCATAGGCGGTTTTCTAGGATTTTTAGCGATAATTAGCAAAAATGAAATTTTACTTATATTAATAGGTTTTGTATTTGTGCTTGAGACAATATCAGTAATACTTCAAGTAGGTTCTTTTAAAATCTTTAACAAAAGAGTATTTAAAATGGCACCTATACATCATCACTTTGAAAAAATTGGCTGGGTGGAAAATAAAATAATAGTTCGTTTTTGGACAATAGCTTTATTAGCAAACCTAATAGCTCTTGCAACAATAAAGTTAAGATGATGAAGAAATCATTATTTGGATACGGAAAAACAACAAAAGCTATAGCACAAAAATTTGGTGGATTTTATATATATGATGATTCTTTTAAAGAAGCCAAAAATGATGAATTTGATAATGTGCTTTTAAATCCTAAGTATTTTGAAGCAGAGCTTAGCGAAATAGAGATAGTAAGCCCCGGTTTTCCAGCCACACACAGTCTAATACAAAAGGCTTTAAATTTAACAAGCGAGTATGATTATTTTTATGATATATCACCTAGAACTATATGGATAAGCGGGACAAATGGCAAAACTACAACAACTCAAATGTGCGGACATTTGCTTAAAAAAATAGGAGCTGAAATAGGAGCAAATGTCGGTGTGCCATTAGCGATTTTAAACCCTTATTCCAAGCTTTGGATACTTGAGACCTCATCTTTTACACTTCATTATACAAAAAAGGCAAAACCAGAGCTTTACATACTATTACCTATAACAGAAGATCATATTTCTTGGCACGGATCTTTTGAGGCTTATGAAAAGGCGAAATTAAGCGTATTATCCAGAATGAACGAATGCGATGTTGTTATATTGCCTAAAAAATACCAAAACATACACACAAAAGCTTATGTTATAAGCTATGAAGATGAAAAAGACTTAGCTGCTAAAATGGGTATAGATATAGATAAAATTTCTTTTAAAACCCCATTTTTATTAGATGCTATCTTAGCTTTAAGTGCTGAAAAAATTTTACTTGACACTCTAAGCTATGAACTTTTAAATAAATTTGAAATAACAGATAATAAATTAGAAGAATTCAAAGATAGCAAAGGTAGATTATGGGTAAATGATAGTAAAGCCACAAATTTAGACGCTACAAAAGCAGCTCTTAAAAGATATGAGGGTAAAAAAATTCATCTTATTATCGGAGGAGATGATAAGGGGGTTGATTTAAGAGCATTATTTTCTTTTATGAAAGATCTTGATATAAAACTTTATATAGTTGGAAGTAGTGAAGCTAGATTGTGTGCTTTAGCAAAGGAGTTTTTAATTGATTATCTTGCGTGCAAAACTGTAGAAAATGCGGTTTTGAATATAGACAAAAATTTAAAATTAAATGAAGTAGCACTTTTAAGTCCTGCTTGTGCTTCATTAGATCAATTTAAATCATACGCTCAAAGAGGAGAGGTTTTTAAACAAGTTGTAATGACTTTAAAATAATTTTTTCTAAAAAAGTTTTTATTTAAGTAAAATTCATTAAAATACTGTTTTGACTTATTAAAAGAGGTTTTTATGCGAGGTTATAAAATTTTTTCCGGTTCCACAAGTTTAGAATTTACAGAACAGATTTCTAAGTATCTATCTTTGCCGATTAGCAATGCGAGTATAAAAAGGTTTAGCGATGGAGAAATAAGCGTTCAAATAGATGAAAGCGTTAGAGGCAAGGACGTATTTATAGTGCAAAGCACCTGTGCTCCTAGCAATGATACATTAATGGAAGTTCTTATACTCACAGATGCTTTGCGTAGATCTAGTGCAAATTCTATAACTGCTATCATTCCGTATTTTGGCTATGCAAGACAAGATAGAAAACCTATGCCAAGAGTGCCAATAACTGCAAAACTAGTAGCAAATTTAATGCAAGTAGCAGGTATTGATAGAGTTGCTACTATGGATTTACACGCAGGACAAATTCAAGGTTTTTTTGATATACCAGTAGATAATTTATATGGAAGCATAGTATTTAATGAATACATAAAAAGTAAGAATTTCAAAAATCCAATAATAGCAAGTCCGGATATAGGCGGTATAGCAAGAGCAAGATCCGTTGCAAAAAGTCTTGGTATGGATATAGTGATTATAGATAAAAGACGAGAAAAAGCCAATGAAAGCGAAGTTATGAATATCATAGGAGATGTAAAAGATAAAGAAGTTATACTTGTAGATGATATCATAGACACAGCTGGAACTATAGTAAAAGCAGCTGCAGCTTTCAAGCAAAACGGAGCAAAGTCGGTAATGGCGTGTTGCACACACCCCGTTTTAAGCGGTCCTGCATACGAAAGAATAGCGACAGAAGCACTAGATGAGCTAGTCGTAACAGATACCATAAGCTTAAAACAAGAGTCTAAAAAGATAAAAGTTTTAAGCGTAGCACCTGTATTTGCAGAGGTTATAAGAAGAGTTTATCACAATGAAAGTGTAACTTCATTGTTTGTGTAATTTTTTCTTAAGCTCTTCACTTAAAATAATCTTTTTACCATTTTTATCAAGGCTTACAAATATGGCTTTTGCCGATGCTAGATCTTTAAGCTCACAAAAGCCCTCATCACAAAGCCTTTTTACATCTATTCTCATATCTATCTCTATGGAACTTTTTCCAAGTTTTACTATATCGGCATAGCAAAGCACATAATCACCCACTAATATAGGCTTTTTAAAATGTATTTTATCCATTGCTATGGTAACACTTCTATTTTGAGTAAGTTCTTTTACAACAACCCCTGCAGCTAAATCAAATATCTTTGTTATCCAGCCAGAACTCATAACTGATTTATCGCCGATTTTATCACTTGGCATAGCTATAATTTTTATTTGAGCGTCTTTCATAAATTTATCCTTAAAAACCGTGAATTTTCTTTAAATCATCATCTATAAGCTTTTTTTCTCCATTTTTATCCAAAGCTACAAAGGTTAAACTAGCAGAACAAACAGGAACACACATAGCAAAGCCTTCTTTACTGATTCTATCTGATATAACCTCAACATCAACCTTAATCGAACTATTACCCACGCTCATTATTTTCGCATAACAAGAAAGAACATCTGCTACAAAAACAGGTTGCTTAAAAACAACTTTATCCATAGAAACAGTAGCTACACCTTCGGGTGCTAGCTCTCTTGCGGCTACGGAAGCTGCAAGGTCCATTTGAGACATTATCCACCCACCAAATATATTACCGGCTGGATTTGTATCGCTTGGCATAGCTACCACACGTAATCTTGGCTCTTTCATATCCTTAACACCTATCTGTGCTAACATAATTTTCTCCTAAATATTAATAAAAATCTATTATAATAAAATTTCTAAAATACTAAGGACAAAAATATGAATAATTTTAAGCAAGTGGCAAAACTTACTCACAAGATGAGAGAAGAAATAAATTCTTTGTATGATGAAATAGATGAAAACAAGAAACTAAACAAAAGTGCTAAAAAGATATTAAAAATATGTTCTTTATCTGACAATAAAGAACACAGACTTGCCGTTTTAAAAAGATTGCTTAGCTTAAAAGAAGAGAATTTATTACAAATCTTAGATGATAAAACATTAAAATACAAAATATATAAAGAAGTAGCTAGTTTTTATAAAAAAAGATATGAAAAACTAATAAAAGAAATTTCAAAGCAAAATTTACTAGATGATTTTTATATAGAACTCATAAAAACAGTGCATAAAATAGGTCTTATTATGAATAAATTTTTCATATCTTGGGATAAAAAAATTCTATGCAAAAATGCAAATTTTTTAGAAAATAAATTTAAAAATCTAGAAGAAATTCTAAATTTTTTGCAAGATAATAATATTTATCAAAAAGATAGCTCAAACAATATCTCTGAAAGAACCTACGGTGCTATGGATATTAAAAAAGATAAGATAATATTTTTACCATATGCCCTAGCATTCAAAAAAGAATTTTTAAAAATAAAAAATGTATTTAATAAAAAAATCAAAAGCTTAGAGAAAAAATGCACGAAAAATGAGCATAAAAAATACCTTGTTTATATCAAAAAACTGAAAAAAGCTTTACTACAAACAAATAACGACAAGGTTATAAGCTCTTGGCAAGAAGCTGAACTTGCTTGGTTAAAGGTAAAATCACCTCTACAACTAGGACATCCACTAGAATACTACGAGGACAAATTTACAAAAGCAGTAGCACCGGAGTGGGATTTGAGATTAAATGAAGAAAGTATTATAAAGCCTGAATTTTGCATACAAAAACATAGAAACTGTTTTGAAAATATATTTAACTCACTAAATTTAAATGATAAAAAGTTAAAAAATGAAGTCTTGTCAAATATAAATAAAACTCAACTATACATATGCTCTCCTATGCTTTATTACGGTGCAGAATTAAACGGCTTGTTTTCAGCACAAGTTGTCCCAAATGATGAAACTGTAAGCAATAAAGGTGGAAAAAAGATATTTGCTTTTATAAATTTTGTATATGAAAACTCTAAAAAAGCTCCATTTATGCAAATTTCAAGTGAAATTTTTGATAAGAATTTTTTAGATTTTTCAAGAAAAATACTTTTTAAAGACGAACAAAAATGGAAAGAAGTATATGAAATTCTAACTATAGGACACGAATTTGGACATATTTATTTTGTAGCACAAGACAGCGAAATCAAAATGAATAAAAGTGGATATTTTAAAAATATAGAAGAATTTAAAGCAAGTGCTGGTGGGCTTATGTGCTTTTTTGAAAACGAAAAACCCCAACTAAAACTAGCTGTTTTCAATGAATTTATAAAAAGAGCTGTATCTTTAATAGCCTATCAAAATGTAGAAGAAATAAAACCTTACTACACAGAAGCTCTGATAAGTCTTAGCATACTGTTTAAAACAAAGGTTTTAAGCTTTGAGGAAAAATTATTTATTGATTTTAGTGAAAAAGCTTATGAGAGATTTAAGCTTGAATTTATAAAAGTATATAAACTTTTAGCACAGCACTACTCACAAAAACTAGATGCAAAAGAATTTTTATTTAAATTTTGCAAACTAAACAAAGGAATTTTTTTACCGATAGATGAAGAATGCGAAAAATTTGTGCTTTATTACTATAATCTATACAAAAAAATAGCCAATAAAATAGACACAAAAGCAAATGCTAAAGATTATTTATAAAAGTTGTTAAAATAATTTTTGTATAATTAAGCTTTTATAAGGAGCTTTTATGCAAAATATACTTGATACTCTTGAAAAAGGCGAAAGAATAGATGAAAATTTAGCTTACAAATTGTATGAACTTGACCTTTTTACTCTGGCAAAATACGCACATAAAAAAAGAGAAGCTTTGCACGGAAAAAAAGTGTATTTTAATGTAAATAGGCATATAAATCCTACAAATATTTGTGCTGATACCTGCAAATTTTGTGCTTTTTCGGCACACAGAAAAAATCCTAATCCTTACTTTATGACTCACGAAGAAATAATGAAAATAGTAGATAAAACCGTTAAAAATGGCACGAAAGAAATTCACATAGTATCAGCTCATAATAAAGATAGATCCTGGCAGTGGTATTTAGAGATCTTTAAGCTCATAAAAGATAAATACCCTACTTTGCATATAAAAGCTATGACCGCAGCTGAAATAGACTTTTTATATCGTCGCTTTAAGCTAAGTTACGAGGAAGTTATAGAAAAAATGCTTGAATATGGAGTTGATTCTATGCCCGGAGGCGGTGCTGAAATATTTGATGAGGAAGTTAGAGCTAAAATTTGCAAAGGCAAGGTAAGTAGTGAAAATTGGTTAAAAATTCATAAACTTTGGCATCAAAAAGGAAGGCAAAGCAATGCTACTATGCTTTTTGGGCATATCGAAAAAAGAGAGCACAGAATAGATCATATGCTAAGACTTAGAAAACTACAAGATGAAACGAATGGTTTTAATGCTTTCATACCCTTAGTATGGCAAAAAGATAATAGCTTTTTAGACATCAAAGAACAAGCCGATAGCGAGGAAATTTTAAAAACTATTGCTATATCTAGGATATTGCTAGATAATATAAAAAATATAAAAGCATATTGGGCTACTATGGGTATAAATTTGGCTATGGTAGCTCAAGAATTTGGAGCAAATGATCTTGATGGCACTATAGAAAAAGAAAACATACAAAGTGCTGGAGGTGCTAAAAGTGCTAAAGGTATGCAGTTAAAGACATTTATCGATATGATAAAAAGCTCGAATTTAATACCTGTCGAAAGAGATTCCTTGTATAATGAGTTAAAAAAATATGCTTGATATATTAAAAGAAAATAAAAGCTCTATGAAAACGGAAGTCATAGCTGGGCTTATCACCTTTATAACTATGATCTACATAATACCTGTAAATGCACACATTATGAGTGCGGCACAAATGCCTATGGAAGCTTTAATATGTGCAACAAGCTTGGTAAGTGCTATAGCTTGTATTTTTTGCGGACTCTTTTCAAATACCCCAATAGCTCTTAGCGTTGGTATGGGTATGAATGCCTATTTTGCTTTTGGTGTATGCGTGGCACAAAATATACCGTGGCAAAGTGCTTTAGCGGCTGTGTTTTTTTCAGGCTTAATATTTTTAATATTGTCATTTACAAATTTTAGAACACATATAATAAAAAATATACCAAAGGATCTTATTTTAGCTATATGTGCTGGTATAGGGCTTTTCATAGCCTTTATAGGTCTTTCTCAAATGAAACTGATAGTAAAAAATGAAAATACTATACTTTCTTTAGGAAATTTAAGTGATTCTTATGTTCTTATAGGGCTTTTTACCTTATTATTGCTTGTATTTTTTTATGCAATCAAGTTAAGGACTTCTTTTATTTTGGCTGTTCTTATCAGCTCCATAATAACATGGAGCTTTAATATAAATAATTATTCTTTGCCTCAAAACATCATATCTTTACCAAATTTTAGTGAAAATGGTGGTTTAAAGGAAATTTTTTTCAAGATTGATTTTTTTGCTATACTAGAGCTTAGTATGATACCTATAATACTAACATTTTTTGTAACTCAATTATTTGATAGCATAGGAACTATAAGCGGGGTTGGGGCTAGAAGTGGGCTTTTTGAAGGAAAAAAAGGAGAAAAAAAATTAGAAAAAGCTTTAATTGCAGATGCTGCAAGCTCTACTTTCTCTTCTTTTTTTGGCACTTCCACAGTTACTGCCTTTGTTGAAAGCAGTGCTGGAGTTGAAAGCGGTGCTAAAACAGGTTTAAGTTCTATTGTGGTAGGAATTTGCTTTTTGCTTAGCTTATTTTTTCTACCATTGTTTGAAGCCATACCTAAAAATGCTGTTTATCCAGTGCTTGTTATGGTTGGATTTTTGATGTTTTGCGAGGTTAAAAATATAAATTTTAAAAACCCAGCCATAGCTATATCAAGCTTTTTTATAATAATTATGATGCCACTTACCTACTCTATAACTACGGGTTTTGCTTTTGGTTTTTTAACTTATGTTTTAATGTGTTTTTTCACTAAGCAAAGATTAAATTTAACACTATTATTAATAGCACTAATCGCACTCGTGGTATTTGTGCTACAAATTCTAAAGTTTTAAAATGTATTTTTATTCCTATGATGAATTTAAAGAAGATGTAAAAATCTTAGCAAGACAAATTAAAAAAGATTTTAACCCAGACGCAATAGTAGCAGTAGCAAGAGGCGGACTGTCTTTAGCACATTCACTAGCTACGGCACTTTCAAATAGAAATCTTTTTGTCTTAAATTCCATACACTACGATGATACAAAAAAGCTTGATTATATAAAAATATTTAATATTCCCGATTTAAAAGAATTTAAAAAAGTCATAATAGTAGATGATTTAGTAGATAGCGGAGAAAGTATGATGGAGATAAAAAAGGTTTTGAGTGAAAAATTTAAAGAAATAGACTTTAAAGTAGCTACTATATTTTATAAAGATAAAGCCATTTTCAAGCCAGATTTTTATGCTAAAGAAGCCTTTGGGTGGATTGATTTTTACTGGGATATAGATATAGAAGAATAAAATGCTATCTAAAATAAAATACTTAACATTTTTTTGTCTTATATCTGTGGCGTTTTGCGATGAGAATTTAAGCATAAACAATACTTTAAATAATGCTGAAAATCAAAGCTTTGATTCTAGCTTTGATGATTTAGATGAGGAATTTAACAAAAAAGAAGTATATGATCCTTTAAAATCTTATAATGAAGTTATGACTAATTTTAACATAGGCTTTTACAGATACGTAGCAAAGCCTGTGATTATTACATACGACTTTGTAATACCTGATGTAGCTAGAAGCGGACTTAGAAATTTCTTTTCAAATTTAGCTATGCCGATTAGATTTAGTGGAAATTTGCTACAACTTAAATTTAAAGAAAGCGGCACGGAGCTTTTAAGATTTACTGTAAATACTTTCTTTGGATTCTTAGGACTACATGATACTGCAAGTGTTAGTGGTATAGCAAAATACGATTCTGATTTTGGTATAGCCTTAGCACACTGGGGTGTAGGTGGGGGTTTTCACTTTGTTTTGCCATTTTTAGGACCTAGTAATTTAAGAGATATAGCCTCCTTGCCTGTGAATTGGTATTTAAGCCCTACTGGATATTTAGAGCCGTTTTGGTTAAGTCTTAGTGTAAATTCTTTTGCTATAATGAATACAATGTCTCTTGAAAGTAAGACTCTTGATGAAATTTATTTTAATACACCTAATGTGTATCCATTTTTAAGAGATGCTTACGAGGCTAGAAGAGAGGCTTTGAGCAAATAAGGAGAGGTTATGAAAAAGGTTTTTTTGATTTTAGCTACAATTTTA
The DNA here is from genome assembly GCF_944323605.1 of uncultured Campylobacter sp. Lineage (GTDB taxonomy): Bacteria > Campylobacterota > Campylobacteria > Campylobacterales > Campylobacteraceae > Campylobacter_D. The sequence continues at coordinate 9,180 of NZ_CALUTC010000003.1, read as the reverse complement.
AGCTTTAGCTTTGCATTAAAAGAAAATGAAATAAAAACTACAATGCAAACTAATATAAACAAAAGTCTAGAAGCTCTTAAGAAAAATAAAGACAAAACAAAGGCTGCAAATGAAATTTTTAAGCTATTTGATTTTATATTTGATTACAAGCTTATGGCACAACTTAGTCTTTCAACAAAATACAAAACCCTAAGTCAAGAAGAAAAAGAAAAATTTCAAGAAGCTTTTGAAAAACAACTTAAAACAAATTTTACAAACAAACTAAATTTATACACAAATCAAGAAATAAAAGTAAAAGATGGAAAAAAAGTAAAAGATAATAGATATAATCTAAATTCAACTATGACCGTAGATGGAGAAGAAAAAAGCATAGTCTTTAAATTTTATAGCAAAAACGATGAATGGTTTATATATGATGTAGATGTGCTTGGTATAAGTATAATACAAACTTACCGTTCGCAGTTCAAAGATATACTTGAAAACGGTAGCTTCAATGATATATTAAAAGCTCTAGAATCGGTAAATTTTGATAAATAATAATGCTTGAAAAAAGTTTAAAATTTATAATAAACAATGCAAAGATAACTCTTTTTGCAACAGTTTTTATATGCATTTTTATATCCTTGTTTTCTTTTAAATTGACAGTTGATGCTAGTGCAGAAAGCTTGCTTTTAGAAGATGATGAGGATTTAAAAATTTACAGAGAACTTTCTTCTCATTTTGCAAGTGAAGATTTTTTAATCCTTGCCTACGATAGCAATGATGAAACATTTGATAAAGAAAATTTAATAAAAAATGAAATACTAGCACAAGAATTAACAAAAATAGATGGTGTAAAGTCTGTATTAAATATAACAAATGCAATTTTATTAAACAGCGATGATTTAAGTTTGCAAGATAAGCTTGCCGTGCTGCCAAATATACTTAGCAAAGATACAAATTTAAGCAGGGCTAAAAAAGAACTTTTATCTCACCCATTTTATACAAATAATATTATCTCAAAAGATGCACAGACAGTTGCTTTTATAATATATCTAAAAAAAGATACAAGATATAATGAACTTATAAAATTAAGAGATGAAGCCTCAAATGAAAATGAAAAGGAAAGTTATAGAACTGAACTTAAAAAACATCAAGAAAATGAGATTAAAAAGCAAGAAAAACTTATAAAAGATATAAGAGAGCTTATAGCAAAACAAGATGATAAGGATAAATTTTATCTTGGCGGAATTCGTATGATAGCTGATGATATGATTTATTACATAAAAAAAGATATGTTGTATTATTCTTTTGCATTAGTCTTCATACTAGCTCTTGCTTTATGGTATTTTTTTAGAACTGCTCGTTTTGTATTTTTGCCGCTTTTTATATCTTTTATAAGCTTATCTACGGTTAGTGGAATTTTTGCATTGCTTGACTTTAGACTAACGGTAATATCTTCAAATTTTGTGCCTTTAGTATTGATAATAAGCCTTTCTTTAAGTATCCACCTAAGCACTCATTTTATAGAATATTCACATAAATTTAAACAAAGCTCCACCAAAAAGGTATTATTAGCTACTCTTTTATCAAAAGCAAAACCTAGTTTTTACGCCATATTAACAACTGTTATAGGATTTTTAAGTCTTATATTTTCAAATATAAATCCTATCATAAATTTAGGCATTATGATGAGTGTTGGAATTTGTATATCTTTGATACTTTGCTATGTATTGTTTGCAAGTATATTAAGCATATTACCAAAAAAAGAATATTGTATAAGATATACTAGATTAAGCTTCTTAAAAAAATTAGGAAAAATCAGCATAAAAAAAAGAGTTTTTGTATATACAATAAGCCTATTTATAATACTTCTAGCTTTGCTTGGAATTTCAAAGTTAAAAGTTGAAAATTCTTTTGTAAATTATTTTAAAGACAATAGCGAAATAAAAAAAGGTATGCTAAAAATAGATGAAAAACTCGGCGGCACAATACCGCTTGATGTGATAATAAAATTTAAAGAAGATGAAAAACAAGATAGCAAAACGCTTGATAGTTTTGAAGCAGAATTTGAGGAACTTGGCAAAAATGATACTTACTTTTTTAATTCTCATAAAAAAAGAATAGCAAAAAAAGTGCATACGTTTTTACAGGATAGAGAATTTGTAGGCTCTGTTTTAAGTTTAAACAGTCTTTTAGAACTTGGTAAAATCATGAATGATGGCAAAGAATTAGATGATTTTACCCTTGCTTTTTTAAATGAAAATTTAAACTCTGATTTCAAAGAACAGCTTTTAAAACCTTACGTAAGCATAGAAAACAATGAACTTAGATTTTCTATGAGGATACTTGATTCTGATGAGAATTTAAACAGAGATGAATTTATAAAAAATCTTAAAATTGATTTAGAAAATTTACTAAAAGATGAAAATGTAGAAATTTATATAACTAATGTAATGCTACTTTATAACAATATGCTTCAAAGTCTTTTTTCATCTCAATTTGATACATTGATTTTTGTGGCTTTAGCTATATTTTTAGTGTTTATATATGTCTTTAAAAGTGTTAAAATGGCATTTTTAGCAATTATAGCAAATCTAATACCTCTTAGTTTGATATTTGCTCTTATGGGATTTTTGGGGATAGCACTTGATTTTATGAGTATCACTATATCAGCCATAGCCATTGGTATAGGTGTTGATGATAGCATACACTATATACATAGATTTATGAAAGAACGACAAAAGAAAAGCCTTTTTAAATCAATACTAACAAGCCATTCTCAAATAGGAGCGGCTTTGCTTTATACCACTGTAACAGTTGTGCTTGGGTTTGGGATAATGCTTACAAGTGAATTCATACCTACCATAACATTTGCACTTTTAATTATATTTGTAATGCTATGTCTAATGCTAGGAACTCTTATCTTGCTCGCTTCGTTGCTATCAAGTTTCTACAAAGAAGTTAAGAAAAATAAATAGTAGTAGCCATATAAACAACATAAGCAAAAACAATAATTGCTATGTAGTATATAAAAGATTTCATACTAATCCTTTTTAAATAATCTTAACAAAAAACTTATATTTTGCAAAGCTTTTTTTCTATGAGATATTAAATTTTTTTCTTCAAAAGAAAGTTCAGCTAATGTTTTATCAAAACCACTTGGAACAAACAAAGAATCATAACCAAAGCCATTCTCGCCTCTTTGTTCGCTGAGCACATATCCACGCAAAACACCGCTAGCACAAAATTCACCATAAACACAACAAAGCCCAATAAATGCTTGAAAATATGCCTTGCTTTGACTTAAATTTAAATTTTTAAGCTCAGTGATTAATTTCTTTCGATTCGCCTCATCGCTTCCTTGCTTAGAAAATCTAGCAGAAAAGATTCCAGGCTTACCATTTAAAGCTTCTACGCAAAGCCCACTATCATCGCTTAGCACTATAAAATCTTTTTTATCCTTAGTGCTTAAAGAATCAAAAACAGCTCTAGACTTAATCAAGGCATTTTCTTTAAAAGAATTTCCATTTTCTTCTATATCGCCATTAAAAAAATCTTTCAAAGAAAAGAAATCAAATTCATACAATAACGCTTTAAATTCTTTTATTTTGCCTTCATTTGAACTTGCTATGATAATCTTTTTCATAAAAGAAGTTTAAAGAAAAATATTTAACTAAGAATAAATAATTGACTTTTTATAAACTAAAAGATAGTAGAATCTTGTCTTTAATTAAATTAGGATTGCTTTATGTTAAAGACCGTTTTGCCACTATCTTTCATAGTTGGGACAAGATTTTTTGGGCTGTTTATAGTCTTGCCCGTTTTATCTCTTTACAGTTCTATTTTAAAAGATGCTAATGATTTTTTAGTAGGGCTTTTAGTAGGGCTTTATGCACTAGCACAAATGATTTTACAAGTTCCTTTTGGAATTTTAAGCGATAAAATAGGGCGCAAAAAAACTCTGCTTATAGGTTTATTGGTATTTATACTTGGCTCTATTATATGTGCCAACGCAAATGATATTTACACTATGATACTTGGAAGAACTCTACAAGGAGCTGGAGCTATAGGAGCGGTAGCAACAGCTATGATAAGTGATTTTATAGTAGAAGAGCAAAGATCTAAAGCAATGGCTATAATGGGTATGTTTATAGGTCTTGCATTTGCACTATCTATGGTAATAGCTCCGATAATGAGTGCAAAATGGGGGCTTTCAAGCTTATTTGAACTAAGTGCTATATTAACAGTGATCTGTATAATACTACTTTTTACTATAGTGCCAAAAGAGGTAAAAATAAAACACGAAAATACAAAGACTCCTCTGAAGGTATTTTTTACGGAAAAAAATTTTTTCATAATGAATTTTACAAATTTTATGCAAAAAATGCTGATGAGTATAGCTTTTTTCACAACACCTATAATATTTGTGAAAATGGGCGTAAGTTCTCTCTTAGGCACTTCTAGCGTAGTAGCTAGCGAACATCTTTGGAAACTTTACACGGTATCTATGATATTTGGCTTTTTTGCAATGGGCATTGCTGGATCTTTAGGAGAAAAAAGAGGTTTTTCTAAACAGTTTTTAATACTTGGTGTATTTTTATTTTTAATTTACTGTGTTGCAGTTGCCTTAAGTTTGTATGCGTATGATTTATTTTTGTATAAATATATTTACACTTTGATATATGATGATCTTGCATTTATAGTATTTATAATAGCGGTATTTGTATTTTTTATAGCATTTAATTTACACGAACCTATAATGCAAAGCTGTGCTTCTAAATTTGCTAAAGTCAATGAAAAAGGTGCTGCTCTTGGCGTGTTTAATGCTTTTGGATATTTTGGAGCCTTTATTGGTGGAAGTATCATAGGACTTGCATTTCACTATGAATTTGAAATACAAAGTTTTGCCATACTATCTGTATTGTCTTTGCTTTGGCTTATATTATTATTTTTTCTAAAAAATCCTAAGGACTTTAAAAACTTATATCTTGATTTGAATGAGGATATAAATATAAAAGAAATGCAAAATACTTACGGAGTAATCGAGGTTTATAAAAATTCAAAAAATATAGTAATTAAATTTGATAGCAAAAAAACAAATGAAAACACACTCTTAGAAAAAAAGGATAAGTAATGAAAAAAATCATATTATTTTTAAGTGCAACATTGAGTTTGAGTTTAGCTGCCACTGATGCACAGATAAAAAAGTTTTACGAAGAAACATTTAAAGAGCAACTAAATAAACCTACATTAAAAATACTAAAAAGAGAAAAAGTAGAAGGAAGTGATTTTGAAGCTGTTGTTATAAGCCTTGAATCAGACAAAATGAAAATAGAGGATATGATATTTACAAAAGGCGATATAATAGTCCCTGATATAATAGATCTTAAAAAAAATATCTCCTATAAACAATCCTACGAAGTTAAAAAAATGCTAGAACAAAAACAAGAATTTAGCAAAAAAGCTTTAAATGAGTTAAAAAAAGAAAAAATGCTAATTAGTCTTGGCGATAGCAAAAAGCCTCTTGTGTATATATTTAGCGATCCAGAATGCCCGTATTGTAGAATGCATCTTAAAAATGTAAGAAATGATTTAAAAACTCACCAAATCAAACTTATATTAACTCCAGTGCATGGTCTTAGTGCTTTTGAAAAATCAGCTCTAATTTACAAAGAAATTAAAAAAGCTAAAAACGATGAGGATAAAATAAAAATTTTAGAAAAATATTATAGTGAAAAATTACCAAGCTATACGGAAAAAAGTGAAAAAGGTTTCAATGTTAGCAAAAAAGAAGTAGAAGAAGTTGTAAAACTTTATCAAAAATATAATTCTTTAGGACTTAGTGCAGTTCCTATGATATTAGAAGCTAAATAGTCTTTATAGTAGGCTTTGAAATTTTTTCAAAGCCATTTTTTCTCTTATGCCTATTTTATAATATATAAAATTTAAATAATTTTTTATATCTTTCTTGTCTATGCCTCTTTGTATAGAATACCTTTCTAATATATAAGCAGGAATTTTTGTTTTTTTTCTCAAAAAAGGATAAAGCATTTTTTCATACAATTTTTTATGCCTTATACAAGAAAAACGCCCAAATACAAAAGGCAAGGATGTTTTTTCATACCACAAAGAGCAAAGATCATTATAAAGATGAGGTTCTTTTATGTATCTTCTAAGAGCCTCGTCCCCTATCACAACCTTACCATTTTGTTTTAATACCTTAGCAAGGGCATTTGAAGTTGCTGAACTTTTATCTTTTTCATAGCTTGTATTTTTTTGGACAAGAACGCTTAAAACTCTTTTATTAGCACAAATTCCTAAATCAAGCTTTTTGTATTTCTTTTTAAAACTTTCTATGCTAGAAATAACACTTGAATCTATTTGTCTATTAGAGATAGCTTTATTCATCTTGCTTGGCACACCGCTTTTGTAATGCATAGCTTTTTTTATGCCATTTGGCAAGGGATATTTTTTGATATATATATGCAAAGGCAACAAATTTAAATAGTCTATATTAGCAAAAATCAAAAAATAGCCCTCATATTTTCCAAGAAAAGTTCTATCCTTTTTTTGCTATCATCTACTCCTACAAATTCAAGGACTTCAAATATACTAGGACTAACTGTTTTTCCGGTCAAAGCTAATCTCAAAGCCTGTGCTATATCTTTTAACTCTAAGTCATAATCTTTTAAAAAAGTATTAGTAAAATTTTCAAAATCAGCAGCCTTATGCTCTTTATCTAGTTTTTGTGCATAAAGTTGTAAATTTTTTAATGTATTTTCATTTATAAATTTTTTGATACCTTTTTCATCATATTTTTGTGGCTGATTTATAATATCCTTTGCACTTTGTATTATATCCAACAAAGTCTTAGCTCTTGCTCTTAACATATCTAATAAGAATTCTGGCTTTTTAACAATATCTAAATCAAAACCAAGTCCTTTTAAATTTTTCTTTAAATTCTCATAAGGTAAATTTTTTATATAGTATTCATTAAGCCATTCTAGCTTTTTAAAATCATAAGAAGACGCACTTTTGCTAATGTGTTCTGGAGAAAAAATATTTTTAAGTTCGTCCATAGAAAAAATTTCATCATCTCCGTGACTCCAACCCAAGCGAACTAAAAAATTCAGCAAAGCCTCTGGCAAAATCCCCATAGCTTTGTATTCCATAACATCAGTAGCACCGTCTCTTTTTGAAAGCTTTTTACCAGAACTTGAATGTATCATAGCAACATGATAAAATTTTGGCACAGCAAAACCTAATGCTTCATAAATCACAATCTGTTTTGGGGTATTTGAAAGATGATCATCTCCTCTTATCACATCGCTAACACCCATTAAAGCATCATCTACCACGACAGTGAAATTATAAGTAGGCGAACCATCGCTTCTTGCTATAATAAAATCATCTACTATATCATCTGCTTTAAAGCTAATCCTACCTTTTATGCCGTCATAAAAGCTTATATCTCCGTCTAAAGGAGCTTTTATACGAATGACAGGACTTATACCGCTTGGAGGAGTGCCTACAAAGTCTCTGTATCGTCCATCATATCTTGGTCTTTGTTTTGCTGCCTCTTGAGTCGCTCTTAAAGCGTCTAATTCATCTTTACTCATATAACAATAATAAGCTTTTTTTTCATCTAATAATTTTTGTATATATTTTTTATATATATCAAATCTTTTAGATTGGTAAAAAATTTCTGAATCATAATCCAAACCACACCATTTAAAAGCTTCTATAATGGCTTTTGTAGCCTCTAAAGAATTTCTTTTTAAATCTGTATCTTCTATACGAAGTAAAAATTTTCCACCATTTTTTCTAGCATAAAGATAATTATAAAGGGCTGTTCTAAGACCTCCTATATGCAAGTATCCTGTTGGAGACGGTGCAAAGCGAGTTACTATCATTTTGTTTTGTCCTTAAAATTTTATACACTTAAATACGCTATAATGCTATATTTAGACTTAAAAAGGCTTGAAAATGAGATTATTTTTTTTACTTATTTTTATCTGTATTTTTTCTTATGCAAAAACAATAAATGCAATAGCATTAACAGTAAATAAAGAAGCTATAACAAAATATGAAATTCAAAAACTTATGCAAGATAGAAGAATTTCTAAGCAAGAAGCTATAAACGAGCTTATAAATGAAAAACTTGAACTAGCGGAAATAGAAAAATACAGAATTTTTGCTAATGAATACGAAATAGAAGATGAAATGAATAAAATGCTATCACAAAGCGGAAGTTCTATTAGTGCGATGAAAGTTAGATTAAATCCTAGTGATTTTCAAAAAGCAAAAAATAAATTCAAAACACAACTTGAAAAAAGGAAGCTTTATGAAGCTCTGCTAGGTGGTTTTAAAGTAGATACTAGCGACCAAGGTGCTAAAAACTACTATGAAAATCATAGAGATGAATTTATGCTTTTTACGAAAATAAGTGCTGATGTCTTAACTTCAAGCAATGATAGAGAGCTTGAAACATATAGAAGAGGTGGTATAAGATCAAAATCTATAAAAAGTCAAAGAGTTGTGTTAAGTCCTGAAAATAGCGATATTAGACTCTTAGCATTTCTTTCTAGGATAAAAGAAAATGAAAGCACAAGTATAATGCAAAATGGCGATATTTTTGTATCATACAGAGTTATAGCTAAAAGCAATGCTGAATATTTTCAATTTGAACAAATAAAAAATGAAGTAAAAAATGTTTATGCAAATAGGCAAAGAGACGAATATCTTAGTGATTATTTTGATAAATTAAGAGTTAAGGCTGAAATAAAATATCTAAGATAAAAACTTAAAAAATAAGCAAAAATTAAAAAAAAAAAAAAATAGAATTTCATTTACAAATCTTTAAAGAAAGGTGAAAAATGGAATTTTTTCAAGGAAAAATTAAGGACTATAAAAAGGAAACCTTGACCAATACACAAGGCTACATAGATGGAGATATAAAAGGTAATGTAGGCACCTCATTTTCTTTTCTTCACGGAAAAAAAGTAGTATCAGGCAAAACAAAAGGAAAAATAAAAGGAGAAACAATAACTACATACGAGCACATCGTAAGTTTTGATATAGGTGATGAGTCTTTTAGATTGCTTGGAGACTATGTATTTAAAGACGGAGATGAAATTGCTCTTTCAAGTCTGTGATATGATTGTTTTGTGGCGTTTTTTTGTGACTTTTTAGTCTTTT
>NZ_CALUTC010000002.1 GCF_944323605.1 uncultured Campylobacter sp. | reverse complement strand
ATAAAAGATGAAATAAAAGATGAAATAAAAGATGAAATAAAAGATGAAATAAAAGATGAAATAAAAGATGAAATAAAAGATGAAATAAATATAGATGAAAAAATAGAAGATAATGTATTAGAAGAAAATATCTTAGAACCTGATTTGAATGTAAAACAAGACGAACAAGATCTTATAAATGATGCTAAAGAGGGAACTGAAGTAGAAAACAGCGAGGCTATAGACTTAAATACCGACTTAGATGATATAAATAAAGATGATAATATACTAGATGAATCTTTGCTTAAACAAGATGATGAAAATGACTTAATCAAAGATGAGCTAAATAAAGACGAGGAAAATACAGAGGAAATTCTCTCACAAAATACCGAGAATGAAGCAAAAGAAGAGATAGAAGACTTCTTGCCTGAAATTAAAAATGATGACGATAAAATAGAACAAGATACTAACACAAACGAAACGCAGGTTTTAGATGAGGAGTTGCTGCCTGATGAGCAACCATTCACCGTAGAGGAAAAGAAAGAAGAAGAAATAAATTTTGACGATATACCTCAAGACGCTAAATTTATAGGTCAAGATCAACAAGAAGAAGATATTGTAGATGAAATAAAACCTAGTCTAATTGATGATACAGATAATGTGGAAGAAAAAACTGTTCAAGATAAGATAAAAGAGGAACTTGCTATACTAAATGAAATGGATAAAGAGCCTGAGCAAGAACCAGAAATAAATACTCAAATAGAACCTAATTTAGATAATATCAAAGACGAAACAGTTGCTAACGCAGATGATGATAATACGAACTTTAAAGAGGATTTAAAATCCATAAATCAAGCCGATATGCAAAAAGCTCTCGGGGAATTGGTTAATGATAATGATGAAAGCGAGATAGATAGTCATTCAAAAGCACAAAATAACACACAAAACAATGATGAAATAATGAATGAGCTTAGCCAAAGTATAGCTGGAGCTATAAAGTCTAGCATAAAAGATGATACTTTAAAAGCGGCACTTAAGGGTATGAATATGAATATAAATATAAGCATAAATTTTAATGAGGACAAGAATTGAAAGAATCTTTTATTTTTTTAATATCAGGTCCAAGTGGGGCTGGAAAATCCACCCTTTTATCAAAACTTTTAGAAGATTTTAAAGATGAGCTTTATTTTTCCATATCTCACACTACTAGAAAACCTAGAAACGGAGAAAAAGACGGGATTGATTATCATTTTATAAGTAAAGATGAATTTGAAAAAAAAATCAAACAAGACAATTTTTTAGAATACGCTTTAGTGCATAATAATTACTATGGAACATCTATAAATGAAGTGCAAAAAGCATTAAATCTTGGCAAAATAGTGGTTTTTGATATAGACGTGCAAGGCTTTTTAATAGCAAGAGAAAAATTTAAAGATAAAATTTGCTCCGTTTTTATAAGCACAAAAACATCTAGCGAACTTGAAAAAAGACTAAATAATAGAAATTCTATGGATGCAAATTTAAAAGATAGATTAATAAATGCGGAAAAAGAAATAAAATTCTTAAAAGAGTATGATTATCTAATAATAAATGAAGATATTGCAAAATCTTACACTGCATTAAAAAATATATTTTTAGCGGAAAAATTAAGGATTAAGAGATATAATTTAGATAAAATTTTACAAGAGTGGAAGAAGTAATTTTTAAGGAGATAAAATGGGATTAAGTTCTATAGGACCGGGACAGTGGCTGATTATACTGTTGATTATAGTCTTACTTTTTGGGGCTAAAAAGATACCAGAATTAGCAAAAGGATTAGGAAGAGGAATAAAAACATTTAAAGATGAGATGTCTTCACAAGATGAAAAAAAGGATTCTCAAAAAATAGAAGAAAAAGCGAGCAATGAAAGCTTTAATGCTAGCGAACAAAATGTAAAAACAGAGGAAAAAAAGGCTTGATTGCTTGAAATCAACTATATATGAACATATAAGAAAAAAACTTAAGCAAGACTTTGTCTTAGAAAGTCCAAAAGATAAAAAATTAGCTCATTTAGCTACTCCTTTGGCTTTTTCTTTAGCTAAAGAGCTTAAAAAAAATCCGACTATAATAGCAAATGAATTAGCTATGCTTTTTAAGGAAGATAAATACTTTCAAAAAGTAGAAGCTGTCAATGGCTATCTAAATTTCAAGCTATCTGTTTGTTTTTTAGATGAACTATCACAAAAAGCCTTAACTTCGTCAGAAAATTTTGCAAAAGGAGATAAAAAATCTGAAAGTTTCTTGCTTGAATTCGTAAGTGCAAATCCAACAGGACCGCTTCACATAGGGCACGCAAGAGGTGCAGTTTTTGGAGATACGTTAGCAAGGATTGCTAGACATCTTGGCTACAAATTTGATACAGAGTATTATATAAATGATGGCGGAAAGCAAATTTATATGCTTGGACTATCAATTTTTTTATGCATAAAAGATGAATTTTTAAAAGAAAAAGTTTGCTACCCAGATGAATATTACAAGGGAGAATACATAAAAGATTTGGCAAATGAGGCTTTTTTACATTTTGATAAAGATTTTTTTAAAGAAGAAAATATAGACAGCCTAGCACTTTGGGCTAAAGATAAAATGCTTTTAAATATACAAAAAACCTTGGCGGATTCAAAAATTTATATAGATAAATACTCAAGTGAAAAAACATTTTACAAAGATATAGAAAATACCATAAACCTTTTAAAAGAAAACGGCGGTGCTTATGAAAAAGATGGAAAAATTTGGCTTGCTTCATCTTTAAAAGGAGATGAAAAAGATAGGGTCATAATAAGAGAGGACAAATCTGCTACATATTTGGCTGCCGATATAGTTTATCACAAAGACAAAATGAGTAGAAAATACGATAAATTTATAAACATTTGGGGAGCTGACCATCACGGTTACATAGCTAGGGTTAAAGCTGCTATGAATTTTTTAGGCTTTGACGAGAATAAGCTAGAAATAATATTAGCACAAATGGTTTCATTGCTAAAAGCTGGAAAACCTTACAAAATGAGCAAGAGGGCTGGAAATTTTATATTAATGCAAGATGTTTTAGACGAGATAGGAAGCGAGGCTTTAAGATTTATTTTCTTAAGTAAAAAATGCGATACTCATCTAGAATTTGATGTAGATGAGTTAAAAAAACAAGATAGTTCAAATCCCGTTTTCTATATAAATTACGCACACGCTAGGATAAATCAAGTATTTTCAAAAGCACAAAAAACACCTAAAGATATTATAAATGCCAATATGAATGCCTTAAATGAGGAGGCGTTAAATTTATTATTTGAAGCCTTAAATTTAGAAAACGTTTTAAACGATGCATTTGAAAGTAGAGCTTTACAAAAACTTAGTGATTATTTAAAAAACCTAGCCTCTTTGTTCCATAAATTTTATAACGAAAATAGAGTTTTAGGCAGCGAAAATGAACAGTCCTTGCTAAAGGTATTTGCAGTAGTTGCACTAAGTATAAAAACTGGTTTTTCTTTAATGGGGATAGAGGCAAAAGACAAGATGTAAAGCCCCGTTTAAAAAAACGGGATTAAAAATCAAAAAGCTCACCAATCCAACTTTCTCTTTTTTTCTTTTTGTAATAACCATCGTTATAATTACGATGTTCATTATTGTAGTTAGCATTAGATCTAGAATAATCTTGTTGATTTTGCGATGAAGCACTTCTTTCTATAATCTTATCCAATTCTCCCCTATCAAGCCATACTCCACGACATTTAGGGCAGTAATCTATCTCCACACCACTTCTCTCACTCATAACTAAATCTACATTACAAACAGGACAAAGCATATATTCTCCTTTAAAAAAAATTGTAGGGATTTTACTTTTTAATATTAAATAAACAATTAAGACAAAAACTAAGAATTTTTATTCGTATCTAAAAAAAGCTCTTTAAATCTCTTGTTTGCATATTCTTCTATATCTTTTTCTAACTCTAAGTATTTACTTATAAATTCTAAAGCCTTTTCACTTAGTTTAGTGCCAGAATTAGCTCCCCTGCCTTGTTTTGTATGTATAAATTTTTCTTTAGTATGGTGTTGCAATGACTGCAAGTGAAGCCAAGCCTTTTTATATGGTATGCCCATTTTCTTAGCACCATTAAGTATGCTACCTTCTTCTTGTATATTTTTTAAAAGCATAACTTGACCCTTGCCAAATAGCAAATTTTTATTAGCGTCTTCTATCCATGTTTTTGTCTTTACAGAATAAAGCTTGTTTCTTTCCTTAAAACAACCAAGTTCGCAGTTTTTAACATCTATATTAAAATTCATTATACTAGAACGCACCAAGTCAAAACCCAACTTACTTGCTAATTCTCTGGCTTTTTTGCAAGAAATTTTTTTATCATTATCTATATATTTTTCAAGCACATCAAAATTTTTATAAGCCATCTTAGAGTACTTAAGCTCCCCAAAAACGCCTAATTCACAGTTATCTATACGAATATTTAAAGAATTCACAACAGACATAAACTCATCTATACTAATTTTAAATTTATTGATTAGCTTAAATGCGGTCTTACAGTCTAATTTTAAATTTTTGTTTAAAGATCTTTTAATTTCTTTTTTTAGCATAAATTTCCTCTTTTTAATTTTTTTAAAAATATTTTATATTTTTTTTCAAAACTATACTAAAATAACATAAAGAATTTATTTTTTTGGAATTGTAATGCAAACACAAAAAAAATCAAAAAAATCTATACAAAGACAAGAAAAGATAAAAGAAGTAGCTCTTAAACATTTTTTAAGTAATGGCTATGAAGCTACAAATTTAAAAGATATAGTAAAAGAATCTGGCGGGTCCTTATCTAGCATATACGAACATTACAAGAATAAAGAAAATTTATTTTTTGAAATCATAAAAGAAATGATACGAAAAGATGAAGATAATATAAAAGAGATAATAAATACAAAAAATGACACACCACAAGAAATAATTTTTAAGTTAGCAACTTATATTGTAAATCTTTACAGCAATGAAGACAATAATGCTTTAATGAAGATAGTATTTTCCCAAATTTATAATAAAAATAGCAATATGATAACTTTAATGAAAAATATAGATGATAGCAATTCGCTAAAAATTATGAAAGATATATTGTCTTTATCAAAAGATCCATTTATATCAAACAATGCGGATTTAATATCTCATATGTTTTTTGATTTCTTATCAAAACATTGCTTTTTTAGAATAAATATTAGAGATACAAAAATGACAGAAGATGAAAAAAAGGATCTTATAGAATTTACTACTACCTTTTTTACGAGACTCCTTAATTAACTGTATATTAACTATAAAAATGATACAATCTTTTTTTACAATTTTGTAATACAAGTTACAAAAATTTAATAAAAGCTTAACAAAAGAGGATATTATATGTTTTTCAAAAAAAGTTATTTATTTTTACCATTATTATTTTTAGTAGCTTGCTCAGAGCCACCTAAACCGCCACAAATGCCACCTCAACCAGTAACTATACTTACGGCAAAAGCAGAAGATATAAAGTTAAGCTTTAAATACCCTGCTGTTTTAACGAGCGATGAGGACGTTATTTTAAGAGCAAAAGTAAGCGGTCAAATAGTTCAAAAGCTTTTTACTGAAGGCGATAAGGTTTTAAAAGATCAGGTATTGTTTCAAATAGAACCAGATAAATACAAAGCGGCTCTAGATATAGCACAAGCTGCACTTTTAGTGGCAGAAGCTGATTTTGAAAATGCTAAAAAAGATTATAGTAGAAATCAAGTTTTGATAGAAAAACAAGCTATTTCACAAAAAGAATACGATGCTTCATTAGCTCTTTTTAATAGCTCAAAAGCAAGCGTAGAAAGTGCTAAAGCACAGGTAGCTAACGCTAAATTAGATCTTGATTATGCTAGTGTAAGAGCTCCTTTTAATGGTATAGTTGGAGATGCACTTATAAATGTTGGAGACTATGTAAATGCTAGCACAACAGAACTTGTTAGAGTTACAAATTTAAATCCCATATTCGCAGACTTTTATATATCAGATGTTGAAAAATTGAATTTCAACAGACAGTTATCAGGTGGATCTTGGGAAATTCAAAATGTAGATGTTAAAATAAATGTCTTGGGAGAGGATATAATAGGCAAACTATACTTTGTAGATTCTGTTATAGATGAAAAAAGCGGTAGCGTTAAGGCTAAAGCTATTTTTGATAATAACAATACCAAGCTTTTACCAGGGGTATTTACCAACATAACAACGGATGGTTTTATGCAAAAAGGAGGCTTTAAAATTCCTCAAGTAGCTCTTTTACAAGATCAGAAAAATACCTTTGTATATACCGTTGTAGATGGTAAAGTTACAAAAAATGTAGTGAGTATAGTATATCAAACAAATGATTTTGTTGTTGTAGATAAGGGGCTTAAAGAAGGCGATAAGGTAATATTAGACAACTTTAAGAAAATAAGACCTGGTGCTGCCGTGCAAGAAGTTGGGAGCAAGTAATGTTTTCTGCTTTTTTTATAAATAGACCTGTATTTGCGACTGTCGTAGCTATTATCATATCGCTTGCCGGTGGTATAGCTATGATTTCACTACCTGTTGAGCAGTATCCATCTTTGACACCTCCAACAGTAAGCGTTGCTGCTACATATACTGGAGCTGACGCAAAAACCATAGCTGAAGTCGTGGCTATACCGATAGAAGACGCTATAAACGGTGTTGAAGATATGATATATATAGAAACAACGGCTTCATCATCAGGAACTATGAGAATGACAGTGTTTTTTAACATAGGTTCTGACCCAGACCAAAATACAATAAATGTAAATAATAGAATTTCAGCAGCGACAGCAAAGCTTCCAGAAGAAGTAAGAAGATTAGGAGTAACTGTTAGAAAAGCTTCATCCGACTCATTGGGTGCGATAACTCTTTCTTCAACAGATGGTTCTATGGACGCTACTGACATATATAATTACGCTTTGTTAAATGTATTAGACGATATAAAAAGGGTTCCTGGAGTTGGTGATGCAACAGCTATTGGAAACAAAAATTATTCTATGAGAATTTGGCTAAATCCAGATTTATTAAATAAATTTCAAATAACAGCAGCAGAGGTAATAGCTGCAATAAACGAGCAAAACGCACAGTATGCAACGGGTAAAATAGGGGAAGAACCCGTAGAAATGAAATCTCCTTATGTGTATTCTATAAATATGCAAGGAAGGCTAAAAACGCCTGAAGAATTTGCAAATGTTATACTTAGGGTAAATGAAGACAAATCCTTTCTAAGGATAAAAGATGTAGCAGAAGTTGAAATAGGCTCTCAACAATATGTATCTCAAGGTAGAATAGACGGAAACGACGCTGTTCCTATAATGATAAATTTGCAATCTGGTGCAAATGCCTTGGAAGTTTCCAAGCTAGTTAAAGCTAAAATGGCTGAATTATCTCAGAATTTTCCAGAAGGTCTTAGATATGATATGCCTTATGATACTACCACTTTCGTTACACAGTCTATAAATGAAGTTATCAAAACATTTGTAGAGGCTTTGGTTTTAGTTGCCTTGGTTATGTATATGTTCTTAAAAAATTTCCGCTCCACTATAATACCTCTAATAGCTGTGCCTGTATCATTATTAGGAACCTTTATAGGAATTTATATACTTGGCTTTAGTATAAATTTGCTTACTCTTTTTGCGTTGATATTAGCCATAGGTATAGTTGTTGATGATGCTATCATAGTGGTTGAAAACATAGATAGAATAATGCATGAAGATGATAAAATTTCAATAAAAGATGCAGCCATAGAATCTATGAAAGAAATAACATCTCCTGTTATTTCTATAGTGCTTGTTTTAAGTGCGGTTTTCATACCGGTATCTTTTACTGGTGGTTTTGTCGGACAAATACAAAAACAATTTGCACTAACTATGGCTATATCGGTTGCAATTTCTGGCTTTGTAGCACTTACATTAACGCCTTCTTTATGTGCTTTGTTTTTAAGAAGAAATGAAGGAAAACCTTTTAAAATAGTCCAAAAATTCAATGATTTTTTTGATTATAGCACTATAATTTTTGCAAAAGGTGTTTCTTTTGTATTAAACCATATAAAAAGTGCGCTTGTATTTTTTATTCTTATGCTTTTAGCAATGTATGGGCTTTTTAAAATGGTGCCTAACTCTCTCGTTCCAGCAGAAGATCAAGGTTTTATTATGGCTATTACAAATTTACCTCCAGCCTCATCTTTACATAGAACTATTGATTATATGGATGGAATATCATCTGATATATCAAAAATACCTGCTGTAACTGGATATATGTCTATGATGGGCTTTGACCTTTTTACAAGCTCCCTTAAAGAAAATGCCGGAGCACATTTTATAAATTTAAAAGACTTTAAAGAAAGAGACATAAGCTCATTTGAATTAGCGCAACAGTTAAATATGAAATATTTTCTAAATCAAAAAGCACAAACATTCTTTCTAACTCCACCTCCTATACAAGGTCTAGGACTTACCGGAGGCTTTGATATGTTTTTGCAAAATAGAAGTGGAAAAAGCTATGAAGAAATAAAAGATGATGTGGATAAAGTTTTAGCTGCTGCAGCGACTAGAAAGGAATTAAACCAGGTTACAACAACGCTTGATACTGGCTTTCCACAATTTCACCTAGATATAGATAGAGATAAGATAAAATACTATAATTTAAGCTTACAAGACGTATTTACAACGATTTCATCTACTATAGGTTCATATTATATAAACGACTTTTCTATGTTAGGTAAAAATTTCCAAGTAAATGTTAGAGCTTTGGGAGATTTTAGAAACACTCAAGAAGCTCTTAAAAATATATTCGTTCGTTCAGCAGATGGCTCTATGGTAGCCTTAAATTCTGTGCTTACACTAAGAAGAAGCATAGGACCTGATGATGTTAAAAGATTTAATCTCTTCCCGGCTGCTCTTGTTAGAGGACAACCTGCACCTGGATACACATCAGGACAAGCTATAAGTGCTATACAAGATGTAGTTAAAACAACCCTTGGGGATGATTACACTATAGCCTGGTCTGGTTCTGCTTATCAAGAAGTTTCCAGCTCTGGAGCCGGACAAGTATCTTTTATACTTGGGCTTATATTTGTTTTCTTAATACTTGCAGCACAATATGAAAGATGGCTAATGCCTTTAGCGGTAGTAACGGCTGTGCCATTTGCTGTTTTTGGCTCATTGTTGCTAGTATGGATAAGAGGGCTAGATAATGATATATATTTTCAGACGGGTTTATTGTTGCTTATAGGCTTATCGGCTAAAAATGCTATTTTGATAGTAGAATTTGCTATGGAAGAGCACCTAAAAAAAGCAAAAAGTATCTTTGATGCGTCTATAGAAGCGGCTAAATTAAGATTTAGACCTATTTGTATGACTTCTTTAGCATTTTGTTTAGGTATTGTGCCGCTCTTCTTTGCAACGGGAGCAGGAGCAGCTAGTAGGCATGCACTAAGCACAGGGCTAATAGGTGGAATGGTGGCAGCTTCAACCTTGGCATTATTTTTTGTGCCTTTGTTTTTCTATTTATTAGAAAGTTTTAATCAATGGCTAGATAAAAAGAGAGGTAAAACAAATGTCGTTGCACACTAAAATTATTATATTATTATCATCTTTTTTTCTTGTGTCTTGCTCTTTAACGCCAAATTACAAAGAGCCAGATGCCAGATTTAATGCAAATATAAATATGAATGAATGTATAAAAAGTGGTGGAACAAACTGTAGCCCATTTGGATCAGCTTCTAAAGTATCTTTTGACGAGCAATGGTGGAAAATATTTAATGATAAAGACTTAAATATGCTTGTTGATAAAGCTTTACAAAATAATACTGATTTAAGAATAGCCTTTATACGCTTTGAACAAGCAGCCCAAACGCTTGGGATAGACAGAAGTAATTTATTGCCAAAACTAGATGGGCAAGCTGGAGTTACTAGAAGTAGTAGCGGCAGAACCTCTCCAACAAATATGTCCGGTAGAAGACAAACTTCAAATAGTTTTAATATGGGCTTAAATTTAAGCTACGAACTTGATTTATGGGGAAAATATAGAGATGGCTATCTTGCATCTAGTAGAGCATATGAAGCATCTATATATGATTATCAAAGCTCAAAACTTACTTTAGTTTCTAATGTTGTAAAAATGTATTTTAATGCTATAAATTTGAATTCTCAACTTAAAATATTAGAACAAACTGTTAGCGACTATGAAAGAACTTATGAATTAAATAATGAGCTTTATAAAATGGGAGCTATCAGTGAATACGAACTTTATAGCTACAAAGCCCAGCTTGATAGTGCTAGAGCCCAGCTTGAAACAGCCAAAGCAAACAAAGATAATAATGACAAAGCTTTAATGATACTTGTTTCATCAAATTTAGATGATATTTTGTATTCTACTTCAAATAAAATCGATATAGAATATTTCAAAGTGGAATTACCTCAAGGCATAAGCTCTGAAATTTTGCTTCAAAGACCTGATATAGCAGCAGCTTTGAAAAGGCTGGAACAGCAAAATTACTTAGTTGGCGTGGCTAGGACTGCGTATTTGCCGGATATATCTTTAACAGGAATGTTAGGTTTTGGTAGCTCACAACTTAATAATTTAACACAAGGTTCAAGTTTCACTTGGAATGCAGGTGCAAATGGAACTATGCCTATATTTCGCTGGGGGGAAATAAGATATAATGTAAATTTAGCTAAACTAGCTAAGGATGAGGCTTATTTAAATTATGAAAATATATTAAAAAATGCACTTGGTGAAGTTAGGACTGCACTGGTTAATAGAGAAATGGCATTTAATAATGAAAAAAATTACGCAGAGCTTTTAAAATCTCAAGAAAGAATATACCAATTAGCACAAGTAAGATATGAAAATGGAAATAGCTCCTTAAACGATATGTTAGACGCTAGAAGAAACTATTTAAACGCAAAATTAAGCTATGAAAGCTCTGTTTATACTCTACTTAGCTCTGTAGTTGATATAATCAAAGCCTTTGGTGGTGGCTTTGATAAAAGAGAAGATTATGAAGACTCTATGTCAAGAGATCTACAAAATTTAGATATGAGTTTTAGAAATTAAGACCAGTTTAATTTAAATTCGCTGCCTTTTTGTGGTTCAGAAAGGCAGTTTATTTGTATATTATAATCTTTACATATACTTTTAACCAAATTTAATCCTATGCCAAAACCACCCTGATCTTTATTGAAACGCGTGTATCTATCAAAGATTTTTTGTATATCTTTTTCATTCATACCACAACCACTATCCTTTATACTAAGAGTATTATCTTTTAATCTTATATCTATAAAACCGCCTTTTTTATTGTATTTTATAGCATTGCTTATAAGATTATCAAAAAGCTTATTTATCTTGCTTCTATTTGCAAAAATATGGCTATTTTCATCAAGCTCACTTGTAACAGTAAGCTTTTTTTGCTCAAAAAAAAGCTTGAAATATTCAAGTCTTTCTTCTATCATATCCTTTAATTTTATATTCTCATCTTCGCTGTCCATAGACTGCGGAAAAGTATAAAAAACAAGATCAGAATAAGTTTGAGAAAGTGTTTTCGCGGCTAATTTCATACGGTTAAACTTTACTTTATCTATATCTTTTAGCTGTTGCTCTAATCTTTCTATACTAAGCAATATCACGCTTAAAGGGGTATTTATCTCGTGCGTAAAATCCTTGATGAATGAATTTAACATCTTTATCCTGCTTTCTAAAGGTTTTAGAGCTATTTTTATAAGCAAATAAGAAATTAAGGCTATCAAAATAAAGGATAACAAAGCACTTGAAAAAACTTTCAACCTAATCATACTAAGCTCATTTCCTACAAATTCCCCTTCTATAAATGTCCTTAATTGACCATTTTCTATAATTTTTTCTTGAACATAAGAAAAATTGTCCTCTTGAGTGTTTATGTAATAATTAGACGTATCCATAGGTGCAACAAAAAAAGCTCTATCCTTATAAATGCCTCTATTGCTTTTAGAAAGGTTAAAGTCTTCAATATCAAAAGAAAGAGAAGAACAGAGCAAATTTTTTCCATCACTTATAGCAAATTTAACACTAGATATTACTGATATATCGCTACAAAGCTCACTAGCAGGTATGTATTTTGCATTAACCATAGTTAAAACAACTGTTCTGTGTATATCCACCAAAGGCAATGTTTTAGATCTTACCAGCTCATTATATAATTTTTCATACCACAATGAAAAAAATATAAGCAAAAAAATACCCGTAGTGGTTAAATAAACAAACAAAATTCGTCTAATAACCCACTTAGCTTCTGACATAACAGTAACCCTTACCTCTTTGATTTACTATAACATCTTTGCCAAGCAATTTTCTTAAATTTTTTACATAAGCTCTTAAACTCAATTCGCTAGGTTCTTCATCATAATCCCATAATTCCTCAAAAATTCGTTTTGTGCTTATAAAACGGTTTTTATTTTGCAATAGCAATGACAAAAGCTTCACTTCTTTACTTGGTAGAGGGCATAATTTGTCATTGTTGTATAGAAGTTTAGATTTTAAAAAGAATTTAATCCCATTGCCTAAGTCTTCAAAATCTTCACTTTTATGTGCGAAAGATCTTTTTAATAAATTTTCTATACGTATAGAAAGTTCTACTAGCTCAAAAGGTTTTTTTATATAATCATCACAGCCAGCTTCAAATCCTTCTTTAAAATCCATAGAAGTGTTTAAAGATGTCAAAAAAATAGTAGGAGTATCCTTGCCAGCCTCCCTTAACTCTTTTAACAAAGAAAAGCCGTCTCCATTTGGAACTTTCACATCAAAAATCCAAATATCAAAATGTTTTTCATAAGCTAAATCTAAAGCCTCTTTTGCGTCATTTACAAGGCTTACTTCATAACCCTCATCAAGCAAAAACTCCTCTACTATCTCGCTCAAACTTAAATCATCTTCTAAAAGTAAAATTTTCGCTGACATATAAAAACCTTTTCTAATATAAGATATACAATTCTAGCTAAGCTTTGTTAAGTGCTTGTGAAGTTTTATTCTATTTTTTTATTTATCTTTTTACTAAAAATAGCCCAAACAGCTCTAAAAATGCCGTATAAAACATAAGAGCTTACTAGTATTAATATGCTTTCAAGAGTATAAAGATAAAGGAAAGAAAAAATAAGCAATAATAAAATAAGCACTTTTAAAACATTAGCTCTATCTAAATTTATCTTTTTAAAACTAGGATATCTTATATTGCTTACCATCAAAAGAGATAAGAAAAAATTTAAAAACAAAAATAAAAATGAATAATCTCGCAAAAAATCATAACTTATATAAGCATACGTCCACATAGCACTAACAACAGCGGCTGTAGGTATTGGTAAGCCTATAAAAATAGAAGGTTCATTTATGCTTGTAGTAACATTAAATCTAGCAAGCCTTATAGCACCAAATACTACAAATATTCCAGCTATTAAAGAGCCGAATTTGCCATAATTATGTCCTATGCTAAAATAAAATAAAATTGCAGGGGCAACTCCAAAAGCTACCAAATCAGCCAAGGAATCAAATTCAACACCAAATTTAGAAGTTGTATTTGTAAGCCTTGCAACCCTACCGTCTAATCCATCGCAAAGCAAAGACAAAACTATATAAAAAAGAGCTGCTTTAAAATTTCCATTAAAAGAAGATATTATGGAAATCATACCTAAAAATGCTGAAGCTGCTGTAAAGAGATTTGGTAAAATATATATAAGCTTGTAATCGTTTTGCATTAGATAAACTCCTAAGAAAAATAACCTAGCAATGAAGAAGCCTTAATGCTATCATTTAATCCTACAACAAGTCTTGTATCGCGTGGCAGCAATAAACTAACAGTTGAATTTATACTAAAACCAAGCTCGTCTGCACTCTTAAAGGAACTTTTATCGCTAAATTTCAATTTTCTATCAAAACAACCAGCAAAAATTCTAAGTCCAAAAAATTGATTTAAAGAATTCTTTGCAAGTATAAATACTCTTTCATTATGTCTTTTAAAAGCGGAATTTGCTCCTAAAAACAAGCCGTGCCTTAACTTTATCTCTTCTATACTCATATCAGCACAAGCTCTTATAATGCCTTGTTTGTAAAGTGGATTTTCTATACTAAGTTCTATGCATTTTCCGAGCTTAGAATGTTCTATATTTTCTATAGATACCACCTCACCATCAACGGGAGATAAAATAGCTTTTTTATCTAAACAAACTATTTCTGTTTTGGAGATTCTATACAAAAAAGCTAAAAAAACTACTAATAAAAAAAGTATGATACTAAAGCCTTTAATAAGCCAATACAAAAAAAATACTGCTACACATATAAATAAAGGTAATCGCCCGTATTTAGATATAAAATTTAAGTTCATACCTCTTCTTCCTCTTTTTTAGGCTTTTTGACAGCTCTTTTTTTAGGTTTTTTTTCCTCTTCTTGAGATAATCTACTTGGAATTTTATTCGCTTGTTCATAATCTTTTATTATATCTCTTACTTTATCGCCATCTATGGTTTCTTCCTCATATAAAGCACTTACCATAGTTTCAATCGCACCCTTATAAAGCCCTAAAGTTTCTTTTACTTCTTTATATCTGTCATCTAAAGTCTTTTTTACATAATCATCTAGCGATTCAGCCATCTTTTCTGAATAATCTTTAACAGTTTGTCCGCCAGTTAAAAATGTATTTCTTTGCTTTTCAAGCACCATAAGA
Source organism: uncultured Campylobacter sp. (assembly GCF_944323605.1). GTDB lineage: Bacteria > Campylobacterota > Campylobacteria > Campylobacterales > Campylobacteraceae > Campylobacter_D. The sequence goes on along the minus strand of NZ_CALUTC010000002.1, from coordinate 149,019 downwards.
CCGGCAATATCACTCATACCATACATAGAAATCATAGCCTTAATAATGTCAGTAGCTCTTTCTAAGTCATTTGATGCACCAGTTGAAATTTCACCTATAAAAACCTCTTCAGCTGCACGACCACCTAAAAGAACATCAACTTCAGCTAAAAGCTCGTGTTTTTGCATAAGGAATTTATTTTCTTCAGGCGTATTTAATGTGTATCCAAGTGCCGCTAAACCTCTAGGTATTACAGAAACTTTGCTTACTTTTTTAGCACCCTTTGTAGTTTCTGCAATTAAGGCGTGTCCGCATTCGTGATATGTAACTATCTTCTTTTCTTTCTCATTTATACGACGAGACTTTTTCTCAAGACCTGCTATTGCTCTTTCTACAGCCTCCACTAAATCATTTTGTTCTACATATTTTTTAGAATTTCTACCCGCTAAAAGAGCTGCTTCATTAATTATATTTGCTAAATCAGCACCGGCTAAACCAGCTGTAAGCCTAGCAACATCTTCAACCTTTACTTCTGGAGAAATTTTAACATCTTGCATATGAACTTTTAATATATCACATCTACCTTTAAAATCAGGCTTATCAACTAAAATTTGTCTATCGAAACGACCGGGTCTAAGTAATGCAGCATCAAGAACTTCAGGTCTATTGGTAGCAGCTAAAACTATGACTGGCGAAGATTCTGTGCCAAATCCATCCATCTCTGCTAAAAGCTGATTTAAAGTTTGCTCTCTTTCATCATTACCGCCCATCATACCAGCAACACGAGACTTACCTATAGCGTCTATTTCATCTATAAATACTATAGCCGGGGCTTCTTTTTTAGCATTTTCAAACAAATCCCTTACCCTACTCGCTCCAACTCCTACAAACATTTCTATAAAAGCTGAACCCGAAACACTAAAAAACGGCACATCAGCTTCACCAGCAACAGCCTTAGCAAGCAAGGTCTTACCTGTGCCCGGAGGCCCCACTAAAAGAAGTCCTTTTGGAATTTTAGCACCAAGCCTTATGTATCTATCAGGATGTTTTAAGAAATCAACGATTTCCTTTATCTCCTCTTTTGCCTCCTCAACTCCGGCAACATCATTAAATTTAACCTTAGGCTTTTCAGAATTTACAAGCTTTTTGGAACTTCCTATACCAAGTATAGATGAGCCCATATTTTTTTGCATTCTTGAAGCCAAAAACATCCAAATTCCAAAAAAGATAAAGATAGGCAAAACCCAAGAAAAAAGCATATCGGTAAACCAGTTTGTTTCAGAATACGCTCCATAAGAAATCTTTTTTTCATCTAACAAAGCTACCAAAGAAGGATCATTTGCAACTTTCTTAGACACCAAAACAGTATTTTGATTTGTAACGGCTCTAATGCTTGTCTGTCCTATGCTAACTTGTGAAATTTGATTGCTTTCTATCATTTTTTTAAGCTCTGAATAAGGTATATTTCTACTTTGCGAACCGTCCATAAGACCGCCCGAACCATCTACAAAGCTCTTAAATAAAAAAATCGTAACTATAGCAAAAATAGCAAAAACTAGTATAGGATTTTTATTAAAAAAATTATTGCCATTGGGCGTATTTTTGTTATTAGAATTTTGAGAATTATTATCTAACATAAATTTTCCTTTTGATAAACTAAAGATGACCAATCACCAAGCCTTAAACTATCTACTAATTTAAGGTGAGAAAAGTCTTGCTTAATATCATCTTCGTATCTGTTTAATATACCAGATAATATTAAATAAGACCTTTGTTTTAATCTTTCATTTAACTCATTTTTTATACTTTTTATAATATCAGCTGTTAGATTTGCTATAATTAAATCATACTGTTTATCACTTTTTTGCAAAGAACCGCACCAAATTTCATTCAATTTCACAGAATTTAAAAGTAAATTTTCCTTAGTGCTTTTTATCGCTAAATCATCCACATCACAAGCATCTACAATGCAAGAAAGTTTAGCTAATAAAATAGATAAAATCCCGCTACCACAGCCTACATCTAAAACTTCATATCCACTTTTAGCATATTTTTGTATGAATTTCACGCAAGAATTTGTGCTTTCGTGGTGTCCTGAACCAAATGCTAGGGCAGGATTGATTTGTATATTTAAAAAATTTTCTTTTTGTTTGTGCCAAGAACTATGTATATAAACTCTATCTATCTCTATAGGTTGAACAGAATTTTTATATTCTTGTATCCAGTCTTTATTTTCTTTCTTGCTTAAAGTGAAGCTAAAATTTATCTTTTTATCTGTAAAATTTTCAAGTCTATCTTTAAAAATCTGTAAAGCCCAAGCTATATCTTGTAAATCATCGCTAGATCTAACATAAAAGCCACCGTCCTTTTCTTCTATGGCTTCTATACCCATATCAAAAAGCAAGGCATTAAACAAGGCAGAGTGCCTTTCGTCTATCTGAAAAAAGAGCTCGTCATAGCTTTTTTGCATTAACATAGCTCCTAAACTTATTCAGGAATAGGATCGCTTACTCCGCCTAAAACATCTTCTAATTTTTCTTTAAGCACCTGTGGGGTAAAAGGTTTTACTATGTAGTTATTAACTCCAGATTTTAACGCAGTGATAACTTCAGCTTTTCCGCCTTCTGTAGTTACCATTATTATAGGCATATCTTCGTATTTTTGTTCAGCACGAATTTTTTTAACAAGGTCTAAGCCATTCATTTCCGGCATATTCCAATCCGTTATAACAACTTTAACATCATCGTTTTGAGTTAATAAATCCCAAGCCTCTAACCCATGTTCAGCTTCCAAAATATCAGTATGACCTAACCTCTCTAAGGTATTTTTAATAATCCGTCTCATAGTTGAGCTATCATCTACAACTAGTAGTTTCACAGTCATTTCCTTTCAAAAACTAAATTGCGTAATTCTACAATCTTAAAACTTATTCTAAAGTTAAAATTAAAATTATATAATATTTTAGCAAATAAATAAAAATAATTAAAAAATATAAAAGATTTTTACAAGAATAAGAAATAAAATGTGGCTCCGGATGCAGGATTCGAACCTGCGACCAAGTGGTTAACAGCCACCTACTCTACCGCTGAGCTAATCCGGAATAATTAAAGAGCAAATTATAATCAAAAATACAAACTTTGTCAAGAAAAACCGCACAAAAACAAAAATATTTAAGCTTTATAAAATTTAATCCCTGCTAAATTTTCTATCTTAACCAAGCCTTTATGCAACAAATCTTTCAATAAAGATATGGTTTTTTTGCTAAATCTAAAATTTAATTCCTCTTCACTTAAAGCGCGTAAACTAAGCATCTTCAATAGATCTTCCTTGCTAAAATCAAGGTCTTGTTGTATATGTCTCTTTCTTGCTATATAAACAGGCACACTGTCTATAAAAGATGATAGAAAATTTAAATGAGTATCGTTAATAGCTTTTACAGGATAAGCTGGAGGTCTATCTATGGTGCTTAAATCCACTCTTTTTGGTTTTATTTTTGAGAAAGCTTCATTTAAAGCTTTAAGTTCCACTTCGTTGTCATTTAAATCTTTTACCAACAAAGTCTCCATTATCAAATCACCCTTAAAAATTTTGCTAAATTCTGACATTTTATGTATCATAAGTTTTAAATCCATATCCTTTATGGCTCTATCTATCTTAAAAAACGTTTTAGATATAGCAGAATCAAGACTAAATTTAACTACATCAAAATAAAGCAAAGCCTCGAACTTTTCATCATTTAATACGGCACTTCCATTACTTAAAATCAAAACCTTTTTATCTTTTTTTATCTCATTTATAGCAAAGATTAAGTCTTTTAAATACGGATACAAACTTGGCTCACCATTTGCGGTAACCGTGATAAAATCAAAGTCAAGCTTTTTATCAAAACTTTCTTTTAGTTCTTTAATAATATCATCAACAGCTACTAAGCTTTTTGCAAAAGATACAGGCTTTTTAGCATTTAATTCACAATAAACGCAGTCATAATTGCACTGCTTTAAGCCCGGACTTAAATCAATACCCAAAGAAAGCCCAAACCTCCTTGAATTTACAGGTCCAAATACATACACTAAATCTTACCTTGTGCTAGTTTTACGAAATACTTAGCATTTTCAACCGGTATATCAGGCAGTATGCCGTGCCCTAAATTTATGATATGAGAAAGATTTTTTGTGCTATTTAAAATTTTTTGCACCCCGGCTTTTATAGCTTCTTTATCATAAAGTCTGCAAGGCTCTAAATTCCCTTGCAAAACATAGCTAGGGCTTAGTTTTTCTAAGGCTAAGTCTAAAGGAGTGCTCCAATCTACCCCAAAAACATCAAAGTCCCCATCTACATCATCTAAAAAGCCAGAAATTCCCTTTGGAAAGAGGATGATAGGTATATGAGGGTATTTTGACTTGATATAAGAAGCTAAGTCTTTCATATACTTAAAAGAAAAGTCAAAAAAGGCTTCTTTTTCTAAGGCTGATGCCCAACTATCAAAGATTTGCACCACATTTGCTCCTGCTTTAATCTGCTCTTCTAAGTAAAATTTCAAGGCAAAATTTATCTTTTCAAGTAAGCTATGCAAAAGCTCTGGCTGTGTATAAAGCATTTTTTTGCATTTTGCATAAGTTTTTGAACCCTTACCTTCTATCATATAGGTTGCTATGGTCCAAGCAGAACCACAAAAGCCTATCAAAGCCTTATCTTTGCTTAGTTTTTCTCTAGTAAGCTTTAAGGCATCATAAACATATCTTAAGTTTTTAAAGCAATTCTCATTTAAAGCTTTTATATCTTCTAAGCTTGATATAGGATTTTCAAAAACTGGACCCTGTCCTTTTATAAATTTTAAGTCCATACCCATTTCTAAAGGCGCTACAAGTATATCAGAAAAGATTATGGCAGCATCCACATCTAAAATTTCAACAGGTTGCAAGCTAACCTCACTAGCCTTTTTATAATCCTTGCAAAGTGCTAAAAAATCGCCAACACTCTTTCTTACAGCCATATACTCGGGTAAATATCTACCCGCTTGCCTCATCATCCATACAGGTTTGTATTCGCTTTGCTTTTTAAAACAAGTATCAACAAAAATCATTTCTTATCCTTGAATAAATACCTTAGATTTTTAATATACCTAAGCTTTTTAGGCTGTCTGTGAAGATCTTTTAAAAAGAAAAAAATAATGGTTTTTTTATCAAAAGAAAAGGATTTTAGCATTTTTTTGATATTTAAGGGATCGTTTTTTAAAGAAATTTTAAAAATTTTTATCAAATTTAATACACACTTATCAAAAAAAGCTTTGTGCTTCGTAAAGCTTTCATCAATCTCTACGCTTTGCCTGTAAAATTTAAAAATATAGCCTGCAGCTACACAAAAAGAATAAATCTTGTAATACAATCTAAGTTCTTTGTAAGTTTTAAAATAATCCCTTAAATTTTCCAAATAAAAAGGCATAGTCTTTGGAAATTCCAATTCTTTAGTGGAATTCATAGAAGAGCCGCTCCTGCTTCTATAATACAGCAAAGCCTTATCATCTACAAAAAATTTTCCACTTAAAGAAAATAGTATAATAGCAAAGTCGTGATCCTCGTAATGCATATAGCTAGCAAATCTTAATTTATATGAATTTAACAAAGCAGCCTTAAACATACCCTGGCAAGAAAAGTAAAAATCATAAAGATTGTTTTGCTTTAAAAAATCAAGTCCGCTTTGATAAAAACCAGGTTTTTTGCTAACATCTATATATATATTTTCCTTTATTGTATTAGAATTCTCATCAACAGAGCTTAGATTATGCAGATATAAAGACAAATCTTTTTCTTGTATGTATCTTTTACAAGTGCTTATACACCTTTCATCTAAATAATCATCAGAATCTAAAAAATGCACATAAACATCATCTGGCAAATCTTGAACGATAAATTCATTTATCTCTTTTAGTTCTGTTTTATAAACTCTTTCATGTAGTTTAATAAAATTCTTATCTATATCTTCTTTGCTTAGTTTTTTGATATCAGTTTTGTCAAAACTACGAACATTTTTATAAGATTTTACAAATACAGTCTCATCTTGTATGTTTTTTTCTAAAAGTTCTCTTAGCTTTGTGCCTTTTATAAGCTCAAAAGCTGCATTTCTAGCTGTTGAAGCTCCGGCATTTGCCTTAGATAAGACAAAAATTCTTTCATCTTTTTTAGCATATTCTATGGCTATATCAAGGCTTTTATCAGTGCTGCCATCATCTACTAAGACTATGTCTATATCATCTTTGCTTACATCTACTTGTTGCAGTATAGAATCTATACATTCTTTTAAATAGTCTTGCACATTAAAAATTGGGATTAAGATTGAAGTTTTCATAACTTTTGTGGCTCTCCATAAAGCATATCTAGTGTTTGCCTTGCTTCAAGCTCTGCATCATAAGTTTTTGCTTCTTTTTTAAACTCGCTAAATTTAGAATGCATATCGTTTTTTATATCTTGCAATTTATCTTCATCATACGATACATTTTCCTTTTGAACTTGTATATTAGCAGAATTTCCAAATAAATTTTTAAATAATTCTAAAATAATCTTAAAGCCCTTATTTAAAATTTTCCTATCCGACTCATTTGCATTAGAGCTTATTTTTAAAATATTATTTTCAAAACTAACAAAAGAAGTTGATCTTTCAAAGCATTCACCAAGAACAAAATCTCTGTCATAAATACTTTCAAGCAAGCTTTCGTATGGACCTTTTGCTTGCATATTATCTACATTTGTAGGTTTAACACTAACTTCATTTTTTTCTTGCATAGAAGAATTTATTGAATGTGATTTTATCTCATCATCTATATGCTTTAAATGCGATGCTTCCATCATCATAAAGGACATTAAAGACAAAACAAAACTATCATCATCGCAAATTGAAAGCATAGTCTTAGCTCTTGCTAAAATTCTAAAAAATCTTTCATATATTAAAAGTGAAAACTGCTTATCCCTAGCGAAAAAACTATCTTTAAGATAAAATAAAAGCTCATCTATAACAGATGAAGCCTCGTAATCCTCAAGTTCTTTTAAGAATTCAAGCATCTTATCTTTATTTCTTGATAATACACACAAATAAAAATCTTTAACCATAGCAGGATCTAAAAATCCGAGCATAGAAGCGATCTTATCTTCTTTGATATCATTTTCACAAAATATAATAGCTTGATCAAGCAAGGTCAACGTATCCCTTAATGACCCTCCACCGCTTCTTGCTATCATTTTTAAAGCATTATTATCAAAAGAAACTTTCTCCTCATTCAAAACAAAAGCCAAATGTTTTAAAATTTCACTTTGCGGAATTTGTTTAAAACGAAAATGTTGAGTTCTAGAAAGAACTGTAGCTGGAAGCTTTAATGGATCAGTAGTTGCAAGTATAAATTTTACATAGCTAGGAGGTTCTTCTAAGGTTTTTAAAAGTGCATTAGCAGCTTGTGGGGTTAGCATATGAACTTCGTCTATGATAAAAATTTTGAATCTAGCTATGGAAGGTGCATATTTTGTTTGTTCTATTAAATCCTGTATATCATCAAGACCACGATTAGAAGCCGCGTCCATTTCTATTATATCTATATGCCTTGAAGCAAGAGCCGCTTCACATTGCACGCATTTGCCGCAAGGATTTGAAGTTGGACCGTTTTCACAAACTAAGGCTCTAGAAAAAATTCTAGCACTTGAGGTTTTTCCACTACCTCTAAGCCCTGAAAAAAGGTATGCGTGAGCCAATCTGTCATTATCCAGTGCGAATTTCAAACTAGTGCTTACTGTATCTTGACCTATTAACTCATCAAAAGTTTTTGGTCTGTATTTTATAGCTAAAGCTTGTAGCATTTTCACTCATTCATTATAGATAAAAGCTCTGCATTATCTTTTGTCTTAAGCATTTTAGAATATAAAAATTTAAGTGCTTCCACATCGTCCATCTGAGAAATAGCAGAACGAATAGCCCAAATTTTTTGTAAAGAAGCAACATCTTGCAAAAGTTCTTCTTTCCTAGTGCCTGATTTTATGATATTTATAGCAGGATAAATTCTTCTATCTGATATATATCTATCAAGTATAATCTCACTGTTTCCAGTGCCCTTAAATTCCTCAAAAATCACCTCATCCATTCTTGAACCAGTTTCTATCAAAGCAGTAGCGATTATAGTTAAAGATCCGCCATTTTCTATATTTCTAGCTGCTCCAAAAAACCTTTTTGGCTTATGTAGGGCATTTGCATCAACACCGCCACTTAAAACCTTGCCTGAACTTGGTGTAGCAGTGTTATACGCTCTTGCAAGTCTTGTAATACTATCAAGCAAGATAACCACATCTTTGCCCATTTCTACCATTCTTTTTGCTTTTTCTATAACAAGCTCTGCAACTCTTACGTGATTATAAGCTGGTAAATCAAAAGTAGAGCTAAAAACTTCCCCATTTACACATCTTTGCATATCGGTAACTTCTTCGGGACGCTCATCTACTAAAAGCACAATCAAATGAACTTCTGGATTATTCCTTGAAATAGCGGTAGCTAACTCTTTCATAAGCTCTGTTTTACCAGTCCTTGGGGGTGCTACTATCAAGCCACGTTGACCCTTACCAATAGGGGTAAATAAATCAAGCACTCTGCCAGTTAGCTTAGTAGCCTCGTATTCAAGCTTTATTTTTTCAGTAGGAAAAATAGGGGTAAGATTGTCAAACAGTGGTCTTTCTCTAGCTTCTTGCAAGGGCATATAATTAATGGCTTCTATCTTAAGCAAAGCGTAATATTTTTCTTGATCCTTTGGCTCTCTAACCTGTCCAGTTACTATATCACCTACCCTAAGTGCAAATTTACGAATTTGAGAATTTGAAACATAGGCATCATTTATACTATCGCTTAAGTTTGAATCCACTCCACGCAAAAAGCCATATCCTTCTGGTGAAACCTCCAAAATCCCGGTAAAAAGTATAAAACCGCCTTGTTTAGTTTGTGTTTTTAAAATTTCAAATATAAGTTCTTGTCGTCTTAACTCCCTTGGATTTTCTATCCCAAGTTCATTAGCTATCTTAATCAAACTTTCTAAATCAAGCAACTTCAAATCTTCAATCTTATAACCATCAACTGGTATATGTGTTCTTTGTTTTTTAGTATTCTCCATAAAACCTCGTCAGTAGTAAAAGCAGTTCAAAAATAAAGTTTTGAAAAAATATATTTTTGTCAAATTCAATATTTTTGCTTATAATTATACAAAAAAAAATACTTAGAAAAGAATAAAATGAATTGTAGCCATTGTAATTTAAATTTCAAAAAAGAAGATATGATAAAAGATGAAGACGGGTATTTTTGTTGTAATGGCTGTAAAACTGTATTTAAACTCATAAATTCAAATGGTTGGCAGGATTTTTATTCTCTGCGTTCAAATAAAAATTTAGAACCTGTAAGCTTTGATGAGATAAAAAATTATGATAATTTTATCAAAAAAACAAGCGACGGTTTTAGTGAGATATATCTTCATATAAAAAATATACACTGCTCTGCGTGTATATGGCTAAATGAAAAGGTTTTAAGCCAAAGTGAGGGAGTCATAGAAGCCTCGATAAATTTAGCAAATCATAAAGCACACATAGTCTTTGATGAAGATATAATAAGCTTAAATGAGCTTTTAAAATTAATATCAAGCATAGGATACAAAGCAAGTGCTTATGATCCCTTAAAGCAAGAAAAAAAAGCTGTAGAATTAAAAAGAGATTTTTACGCAAAACTTGTAGTAGCGATAGCTTGCGTTATGAATATAATGTGGATTGCTATAGCAAAATACGCTGGAATGTTTAGCGGAATGGATTCAGATGTAAAAGATATTTTAAATTTTGCTGAATTTATACTTTGCTCTGTTGTGCTTTTTTATACAGGTTCATCGTTTTATAAAAGTGCATATCTAGCAATCAAAATAAAAGAAATAAATATGGACTTTTTAGTGATAAGCGGAGCGTCTTTAGCTTATATATACTCTTTATGGGCTATGTTTGCGAGATTGGAAAATGTTTATTTTGACTCCGTTTCTATGATAATTTGCTTTGTGTTTATAGGAAAATATTTAGAAGTTCTTAGCAAAAAACACGCAAGCGATACTATGGATTCTTTAAACGATTTCTTAAACGCTAAAGTTTTGGTATATAACAAAGACGGTTTTATACCAAAAGATGTGTATGAGGTAAATATAGGAGATAAAATAAAATTAAGTGCTGGAGATAAAATAGTCATAGATGGTTTGTGCTTAAGCGGTGAAGCAAGCATAGACAGCTCTAGCCTTAGTGGAGAAAGCAATGCTGTTTTACTTAAGAAAGGAAGTGAGGTAAATTCGGCTTGTATAGTGCTTGATGGAAGCATAATATACGAAGCTAAATCTCTTTACAAAGACTCAAAACTTAGTCAAATAGTAACTTTGCTTGAAAAGGCACAGTACTCAAAACCAAGAATTCAAAGTATGGTAGAAAAAATAAATGTAAAATTTTCAAGAACCGTGCTTGTTCTGTCTTTGCTTTGCCTTTTATTTTGGCTCTTGTATAAGAATGCAAATTTTGAAAGCTCTTTAATACACGCTATATCACTTTTAATAATAGCCTGTCCTTGTGCCTTAGCTCTTGCAACACCTATTAGCACAATAAATGCGATATTTAGTGCATTAAAAATGAAAATTTTAGTAAAAAACTCAACTTCATTAGAAACCCTTTCAAAATGCAATGTTGCTGTTTTTGACAAAACTGGCGTTTTAACAAATTCTAAGTTAAAAATCTCAAAATATAATCTAGATAATGACTTAAATATTGATGAATTTTATAGCTTTGTAAGCATTTCTAAACACCCTGTAAGCACTTCATTAAGCAATTTTCTAAAAGATAAAAATGCTAAAAATCTAAATTTAAATTTTACAGATATAAAAGAACTGCGTGCAAAGGGTATTTTTGCAAGATGTAATAATGACGAATTTATAGGCGGTAGTGTTTATTTTTTAAAAGAAAACAAAATAGACTTAAAAGAAGATTTTGATGATACGCATTTTATTTTTGCAAAAAATAAAAAAGTCCTAGCCTCCTTTGAATTTGAAAGTGAAATAAAAAAAGAAGCTAAGGAATTAATATCTTATCTTAAATCATTAAAATTTAGAATTTTAATATTAAGTGGAGACAATGAAAAAGCTGTTAAAAAAGTGGCACTTAAACTTGGGATAAAAGAATTTAAGGCAAACTGTTTGCCTCAAGATAAAATGCAAGAAATTCAAAAATTAAATCAGCATTCAAATGCTTTTTTTGTGGGAGACGGTATAAATGATGCACTTGCTTTGAAAAATTCAGCCGTTTCAATCAGCTTAAAACAAGGCTCTGATCTAGCTATGGAAAATAGCGATTTATTGCTACTAAGCGATGATTTAACACTCATAAAAAAAGGCATAAAGCTAGCTAAAAAAACATACAAAATAATAAAGCAAAATTTAGCTTTTTCTCTATGCTACAATGCATTTAGTATAAGTCTAGCCTTTTTAGGTCTTATAAATCCACTAATAGCAGCCTTGTCTATGTCTTTTTCTAGCTTGGTTGTTATTTTAAATTCTTTAAGGATAAAAAATGACTAATGTTTTAATGATGATGATAGGCGTTTCTATCTTTATATTTTTTATAGCCCTTTTATCTTTACTTTGGGGCATTAAAAACAAACAATTTGACGATGATTATAAATTTACAAGTCTAAACGATAGCGAGGAAAGCCTACAAAATGCCATAAAAATGGAAGAAAGAAGAAAGAGATTGCTTAAAGATAAAGAAAAAAAATAGCAGAGAAAAGCTCTGCTATTTTTTAAAGTTTGCCTTCGTTTTTGCTTAAATAATCAGCAACTCCCTTAGGATCAGCTTTCATACCGCTATCGCCCTTGTTCCAACCAGCAGGACAAACTTCACCGTGCTCATTTGTGAAAAGCATAGTATCTACCATTCTTATCATTTCGTCTATATTTCTACCAAGAGGTAAATCATTTATAACAGCGTGTCTTACTGTGCCATCTTTATCTAGCAAAAATGATCCTCTAAGAGCTACAGCTTCATTAAATAATACATCAAAACCTCTAGCTATAGATTTTGTTAAATCCGCTACTAAAGGATATCTTACTTGACCTATACCGCCTTGATTTACAGGAGTATTTTTCCAAGCAAAATGTGAAAATTCATTATCGCCTGATATGCCTATAACTTCAATACCACGAGCTTTAAACTCATCATATCTTTTATCAAAAGCTATGATTTCAGAAGGGCAAACAAAAGTAAAATCTTTAGGGTAAAAGAATACTACCGCTCCTTTTTCTCCTATGTTTTTGTAAAGATTGAAGTCTTCAACTATTTGATTGTTTCCCAAAACTGCCGGAGCTGTAAAATCCGGTGCTTTTTTAGTAACTATCATAAATTTTCTCCTAAATAATAAATTTTATTTGTAAGTAAAGTATATCATTTTTAAAATTAAAAAAAAATAAATCTTAATCTTAATATTTTCTGTATTTTGTATCAAAAAATAAAGCACAAATAAAAATGAATTTGATTTTTAAATCATAATCTTAGTTAAATTTGCACACTTTTGTTTTATCTTTTCTCTTTGAATTTCTTTTATTTTATAAGCTAAATCTTTACCATAAAAACCTTCTTTCATAAGCTCATAAGAATTTATCTTAAAATCAAGCTTTTTATCATAGCAAGAAAGTTCTTTTGCCATATTTATACGCTTTTCATTCCATAAGCCAAGCCACTGTTTTAGCTTCATTGACAGGGCTAATTCACAAAGCTTTTCATAACTTATCTCATCTTTATAAAAAAATTGTAAGCTTTTCTTTAAAAAATATTTTTTAATCTTTGTTTTTTTAAAAAAATCCTTTTGATTTATATCAAATAAATTCAAATAAATATACAAAAAAAGCCCGTCATCAAATACAAATTTTCTGCTATTTTTAAGCAAAGATTTAAAAAGTGAATAATTTTTGTGTGCTGTACTATTAAAATAAAAAATTTTTTCTTCTAAATTTAATTCTTGCAACAATAAAAAACCTAAAAACAAATTTTTTGCCTCAAAAAATTTATAAAGCTCGGCGTTAATTCTATCCAAGCTAAGATCCTTTATATCCATAGATTTCATCAATGATAAGGTGCTTTGATCTAGTTTTAATTCAAAGCGAGAAACAAAATGAATAGCCCTTAAAACTCTTAAACTATCCTCTTTAAATCTATCGCTATTTATATGGCGTAAAATTTTATCTTTTAAATCTTCAAAGCCGCCATAGAAGTCTAAAAATTCATCATTAAATATGTTTATCATCATAGAGTTTATGCTAAAATCTCTACGCAAAGCAGCCTGTTTTTCATCATTGCAAATAAAGGTTTTAAAACCTTTATGTCCTACTGAAATTTTATTTTCATATCTAGCTAAAGAGATATCAAATTTTTTGTATTTATAAACAAAAAAGCTTTTTCCAACCCCATTTGCACCTAAATTTTGCATAAGATTGTCAAAAACTTCAAATTTTAAATCATAAATTTCTATATCAAAATCACTAAGCTTTTTACCTAGCAAAAGATCCCTTACAGAACCGCCTACTAGATAAACTCTCTTTGTATATGGTGCTAAAATTTGCCTTAAAAAATCAAAATCTTTTTTATTTTTTAAGCTTATCTTCGATGTTTGCAAGCAAAAACTCTAAGAAATTTGTTGTAAGATCAAGCCTATTTTCTAAATCATCTTTATCTATGCTGTTTAAACCCTCAAAAAGAACCAAAATTCGCTCCCTTATATTTTTCAAAAAAAGCTCATCTTTAAAAGTGCTAATTTTTTCATCCACCTCATCACAATCCACTTTAGGAACGTGCTCCTCATCTACTTTAGTAAGCTGAAATTCCTGCTCATAAGGATTGAAATTAAGCTCTTCTGGAGTATTTTCATCTTGCACGGTGTCTAAATCTTGTTTTGCATATTCATCTTGCGAAACTTCTTTAAATTCATCTTTTGTTTGCTCTTGTTCTTTTTCTTGTATTTGTGTGCTAAGCTCATCTATAGTTTTTTTAGCCAAATCTTCTAAATTCATATCTTTATCAACCACCTTTTAAATTCATTTATCTCTTCATCGCTTTTCATATTTATAAAAAAATCAAGCATTTGTGTATTCAAATCCGGGTGTTTTGAACGAAGCCCACTAAGCCTTCTTACAGCATCTATGGCATTTTGATTGTTTGGATCTTGCTTTAGTATATTTTTATAAATTTCTAAAGCCTCACTTTTTAAACCTTGTGCCTCGTAAATAGAAGCTTCTGTTATAGTATTAACCATAAAAACTCTTTTTGTAAAAATTTATTTAATGATATTTAAGTTTTTATTAAATAATTCTTTTATAAAGTTAAAATTTAGCATTTTTAAAGGAAAAAAATGAAAGAAGTTGTAGATAATTTTAAAAAAATTAGCAAAATCCCTCATTGTAGCTTTGACACTAAAAAACTTTGTAATTTTTTAGTTGATTTTGCTAAAAAAAATGGCTGCGAAGTGAAGCTAGATAGTGCATTTAATATACACTGCATAAAAGGAAAACCTAAACTATGTTTGCAAAGCCATTATGATATGGTATGTATGGGTGAAGCTCCTAATATAGAATTAAAAGAAGAAAATTTCTTATTAAAGGCTGTAAATTCTTCCTTAGGGGCTGATAACGGTATGGGTGTTGCTATGATGATGCAAATAATAAAAGATTTTGATAATATAGAATGTATTTTTACAAATGATGAAGAGGTCGGTCTAATAGGTGCAAATAATCTTGAACACAAAATAAAATCAAAACTGCTTTTAAATTTAGACCACGAAGTAGAAAATGAAGTGGTAATAGGCTGTGCTGGTGGGCTTGATATAAAGGCTTCTTTGAATATAAATTTAAAAGAAGAAGAAGGAGAGCTTTACGAGCTTGAGGCTATAAATTTCAAAGGAGGACATTCTGGTATAGATATAATCAGCAATGAAAAAAACTCAATCAAAGAAATGGCTGCTTTTATACTAAAAAATAATGGAAAAATAGTTTATTTTGAGGGTGGTGAAAGGATAAATTCTATAGCAAGATACGCAAAGGCTAGAGTGTTTTTCAAAAAGACTCCAAAGGATAGCAAATACATAAAATGCAAATATTTAGGCTTAAAAAAAGAAAAGATTATAAAGCAAAACTCAAAGCTAATAAAAGCTATAAATGCATTTTCACAAGGAGTAAGAGCCTATGATAAAAAGCTTGGTATAGTTAGAACAAGCATAAATTTATCTTTACTAAGAATGAAAGATAAAAAAGTAAATATAGAGCTTTTTGCAAGGTCAAATTTGCTTGAAGATTTGCTTAATCTTAAAGAGGAAACAAAAATATTTTTCTCAAGCTTTGGATTTAAACTTGAATTTCATAATTTTTACGCACCTTGGCAGGCTAAAGAAAGTGAATTTAGCAAAGTTGTTTTAAATAGCCTAAAGAAAAAGGTCAAAAATGCTAAAATACTAGAAGTTCATGCGGGACTTGAATGTGGAATAATAGAAAAAAAGCAAAAAATAAACTGCGTCTCAATAGGTCCAAATATATACAACCCGCATTCCACAGATGAAAAATGTGATTTAAAATCTCTTGAAAGAATATATGAAGTCTTAAAAGATGTAGTTAAAATATATGGGTAATTGTGGCATTTAGCCACAATTATTAAAGTTTTCCACCTTCTATCACTATATCTTCGGCTTTAATATCATCTGTAAAAGCATCTTTTAAAGTAGCTTCATAAGCGGCAGTAAAGAATTTTTCATTTCCTAATTTTGTTATAAGATCATCTACAAATTGCTTAAGCTCTGCATCGCCTTTTTTTACAGCACCAGCTATAACATCTTGATTTCCAAGCTCTTTTATAGCAACTTTGTATTGTGGTTTATCTTTTACCCAAGCAAAAAGCAAGGTATTATCGTGTGAAAAAGCTTGTCCCTTACCGCTAGAAAAAGCTTCGTAAGCCTCTGTATTTTGGTCAAATTTAAGATTTTTAATATCTGGATAATTTAAAGTAAAATACGCATCAGCAGTAGTTCCTTTGTTTAATATAAGCGTTAAGTCTTTTATATCTTCAACCGAACTTACATTTAAATCAGATGGCACGGCAACACCCAAAGATACTTTCATATAAGGCAAAGTAAAATCAACTTGCTCTTCTCTTTCTGGAGTTTGAGTAAAATTAGCTAGTATCAAATCCACCTTATCAGATTTCAAAAACTCAACCCTATTGGCAGCTTCTACTGTTACAAATTGAACCTTGTTTTCATCGCCTAAAAGCTCTTTTGCTATGCGTTTTGCAAAATATATATCATATCCTTGATTTTCTCCTCTTTCATCTACAAAACCAAAAGGAGGCTTATCTGCAAAAACACCGATTCTTATAACGCCATTATTTTTTATGCGTTCTAAAGAACTGTTAGTTTGATTAGAAGTAGCATTAGCTTCTTGTGTGCTTGAGTTGTTCTCACTTTTGCTAGAACTGTCACCGCAGGCTACTATCATAAATGCCGTAAAAAGGGCGAAGATGGTTAAACCAAGTTTTTTCATTGCTTTTCCTTAAAAATTTATTAAATTGTATAAAATACAATTTTAGTATTTTATACAAAGTATATTAATGATAAATTTAAAAAACTAAGTTTTCTTGATTTTTTCTAATGTAGATAAGATTTTAAGCCAAAGTCTGTGAGCTTTTGCTATCATAAAATTTGCATTAAATTCTTGTTTAAATCTTAAAATAGGTAAAAAAAGTCCAAGATAATAATAAAGCTTATATTTATTTTCCCAAGGCTTGTAAGAGGTGTAGTGAATGATTTTTGGCTTCTTTTTGGCATCTTTAAATTCTTTTCTTGTGTAATTAAGCTCAAATTCACCCTCAAACTTAAAAATATTTACGCTAAAATGTTTTTTATAAGTTGCTATCATAAAGTTATAAGATAATGGCAAGACAAAAATTTTTTTAACACAAAGAGCATTTAAGACATCTTGATCAACAAAATAATCATCGTATTTATACAAAATCTCATCAAAATCAAGCCTTGCAATTTCCTTTAAGTTTATAAGCAAAAGCCCCGAGTTAAAATAATAATCTTTGGGTATTTTAATGTCTGCTAAGTTTTTATCTTTAGCTCTTAAAATCTTATCCTTTGGGTGTATGTCAAAAACTGCTGCTAAAATTTTATCCTTTAAATCTATGCTAAAAATCTCTCTTAAATCATCTAAAACAAGCATATCAACATCAAGATATAAAAGCTTATCAATACCTTTTATAAGCCTTGAGCTTTGAAGTCTAAAATAAGTAACAAAAGAATTTCTATAAGGCTTTAAGTTTTTAAACAGAGCCTCATCTATGAAATAAAATTTAAATTTACAAGGATAAAATAAGGATAATTTTTTTTCTAAGATCTTAAAATTTTCTTTGCAATTAGTGCTAAGTTTGCTATGAAAGATATGAAAAACATATGGCTCATCAATGCCCCCCCCCGTTTAGTATTTTTAATAATGCTAAAAACTAAGACTTCTAGGTATTTTGCGTAACTTTCATTTATACAAAATAAAAAGTTATACATTAAAACTCCTTTTCTATCTTTTTAAGCTCAAAATAAAGCTTGAAAAGTCCGCCTTTATACCAAGCTTTGAAATTCTTAACTATGCAAAGTCCAAATCTATAAGATAAATGCCTTTTTGCATTTATCACATCTATATAATCATCGCAGTCTTCTAATTTTTCAAGCTTTAAACGCGGATTGTGCCTTGAGATTAACTCATAAATTTTATTTTCTACTTTAACTGAAAGATAAATTTTTAAAAAAGTAAAGATTAAAAAAGTATATTTAAAAGGGCTTTTTGAAGCACGTATCAAAGCAAAACCTAGCCTGTATTCAAGAGAATTTTTAAATCTCTGTATAGCTAGGACCTTGTTATTTTGAAAATTATTCCAAATATTTTCTAATTCTACACTTGTATAAAGAGCTAGATCCTCGCATTCTCTAGTTTTAAGCACATTATAAATAGCTCTTAGCTCCTTATCAAAAACTGGGGTTTTTAAAGCAAAATTCCACCAAGGCTGTCTAAAAATAGAAATGCAAAGTTGGTTTTTGTAAGATTTTAAAAAGACACTATGCCAAGGCTTTGGACCCTGCAGAAAATGGATTATCTTAGCAGATCTTAAAAGTAGATTATGACTTGCTTCGTTTATAGTAGAATTTTCATCAAAAAAATTCTTGCTGTAATATTTATTATGTGGATAAAAATTATAAGCCATAGATAAAATTAATTTTTTATCTGCTACACAAAAATTTATAGCACTTTGATCTGGTAGTTCTGGCTTGTATTTATTTACATAATCTATGCATTTTTTTCCTATATTTTCTTTTCTCCACTGGTCTAAATTTATATAAACAAAACCTGTATTAAACCAAGTTCCAAAATTAGTATGGTTTTTAGCGACTGCTATTATATTATCCTTTAAATCTATATCAAAAATTTCTCTTATATCACACAAAATAAACATATCAAGATCTAAGCACAATGCTGTTTTTTCATCTTTTAATACAGAATCTATTTTAAGTATCAAATTTGGCACATAACTTCCCTTGTAGCTTACTTCAAATTCATCACAAGAAAGTATATGCGTTTTTATTTGCACTGGATAAATTTTGCTAAGTGCTTCCTCTAGCTGAGATAATTTTTGCAAAGACAAATCACTAAGCTTATCGCTTAAGATATGAAAAACATAAGTTTGTTTAGCAAATTTTAGCTTGGTATTGGTCTTTAAAACTATATTATTCATCATAGCGGCTGCAAATTTTATATAAGCTTCATTCGCACAAAAAACTATATTAAACATTAACTCGTCCTAAAATAAAGTATTTTCTTCATCTTTATTTGAAAAAGCTCTTAACACCTCTTCTTCGCTTTCTAAAAGTAAGCAGTATCTAAAATTTAAAAAACTTAAATTTTCTAGCTTTGCATATGAAAAATCACAAAAAAGAGAAGCTTTCAGAGCCGATTTAAAACCTTTTACGTGTTTAAAACCTTCTTTAAAAAAATCAAAGTCATATTCGTCAAAAACAAGTATCAAAGCTCTTTCTGAATTAGAGCACAGTTTATATTTTTTATTTATAAAAAATATTTTAAAAAATTTTAATCTATCACTATGAAAATTATACTCAAGCTGATTTTCTACAAGATAAGATAAGACATTTGAAAAGCTTTGTGCGTATATATTAGGAAAATATAAATTTTTAAAATACAAATCTTTACATATAATAGAAGTAAAAAATAAAGAACCCTGCTCTAAAAGCTCAAATTTTGCATTCTTAAGTTTTATGAAATTTGCACAAAGCTTTAAGATGTAAAATTCATCATCGCAAAAAAAATGCTCTTTATTGTTTGCCTTGATGAGTTTTTTAAAATCTAAAAATATATTTTTACTCAAAATATTAAGCTTAAAAGCATTGCAAAATTTTAATTCATTTTTAGAGCTTAAAACAAAATTTAATTTTTTTTCTTCGCTAATGAAACGCACAAGCCTAAAAAGTGCTACTTGCAAATCATCTACTAGCAAGTAAAACACATCTTTATCATATATTTTGATTTTTTTTTCACTAATTATAACATAGGCATTTTTCTTTATAGCCCTTTTGATTTCTTCCTCATCATTTGAAAAAAAAGCGTAAGATGCTTTTAAATCATCTAAAACACAAGCAAAGCCCAGCACAGATGAGATTGAACCTTCATTTGATACCGAGGCTCTAATAAGCTCTATTAGATTGCTTATATTCATTATTCTACCAAAGAGCCATTTAAAACCAAATCATTTGGACTAAGCAAAACAAGCTTATCTTCACTTTTTACGGAAAGTATCATACCATCACTTTCATAGCCAAAAATTTTAGCTTTTTTTAGATTGCTTAAAACGCAAACTTGCTTTCCTATAAGATCTTTTGCATTATAAAATTTAGCTATACCAGATAATACTTGCCTTATATCATTATCTCCTAAATCAAGCTTAAATTTTAAAAGCTTCTCGCTACCTTTTACATTTTCACAATCAAGCACAGTCGCTATTTTTATCTTTAATTTAGAAAAATCATCTATCTTTATCTTTGTATCCTCGTCCTTTTTTTCCTCACTTTTTTGGGAATTTAAAAGAGGTGTTTCTATCTTTTTAAACAAATTATCGCAAACGCTAATCTCAAAATCAAAAAGCTCATCTTTTTCTATAAGCTTTTTGTAATTTTCATTATTTATCTTAAAATTTAAAGAATTTGATAATCTTGCCATACTATCTGGCATTACAGCACTTAAAAGCATAGCAACCTTAGCTAGTATGTTAGCACAAAGGCTTATAAGAGCATTAGCCTTTTTTAAATCACCATTTTTGACTAAATTCCAAGGTTCATATTTTGTAATACTTAAATTTGCTATAGCTAAAGCCTTGAAAAGCTCTTCTAGAAATTTGCTAAACTGAACTGTCTTACTAAAATGCAAAGCATTATCTATAAAATTTTTACTTTCTAAAATCTCTTTTGAGAAAAAATCTTTAACATTATCGCTTTTTAACACATTTTGACTATATTTTGCAGCCATACCGCTTATACGGTTTAGTAAATTTCCAAGCTCATTGCAGAGTTCTGCATTATTTCTATTTATAAAAACAGTTTCGCTAAAATCTCCATCATTACCAAAAGGAACTTCTCTTAACAAAAAATATCTAAAAGGATCTAAACCATAAGCATCTACCACTTCCTTAGGTTTTATAACATTTCCTTTTGATTTACTCATTTTTTCACCATCTCTGGTCCACCAACCATGAGCCGCTACATATCTAGGAAGCTCTAATGAAGCACTCATCAAAAAAGCAGGCCAAAAAATAGCATGAAATTTCAGTATATCTTTACCAACTAAATGCATATAAGCAGGCCAAAACACTGAATTTTCTTTTTTGTCTAGATAGTCAATCGAGCTTACATAAATAAACAAAGCATCAAGCCAGACATAAATTATATGCTTTTCATCTTTTATTTCTTTTGGAATTTTTATACCCCAATCAAAACTAGTTCTAGTAATGCTTAAATCTTTCAAGCCTTCTTTGACAAAATTTACAAGCTCATTTGTTTTGTTTTTTGGCAATATAGGCTCTTGCTGCTCATACCATTTTAAAATTTTATCTTGATACTTTGATAATCTAAAAAAATAACTCTCCTCTTTTACTATACTAGTCTTTTTACCGCAATCAGCACAACATTCATTTTCTTTTAACTGTGTTTTTGTAAAAAAGGTCTCACAAGATACGCAGTAATACCCCTCATACTCTCCTTTATAAATATCGCCTTTTTCAAACATCCTTAAAAACATAGCTTGCACTGTTTTTATATGTCTTTCATCTGTAGTTCTGGCATATATGTCATAGCTTATATTAAACTCATCCCAAAGTTCTTTAAATTCTTTGGATATTTTATCAGCGTATTCTTTTGGAGTGAAATTTCTTGAACTAGCAGCCTGTTCTATCTTTTGTCCGTGCTCATCTGTGCCTGTTAAAAACAGGGTTTTTTTACCTTGCAATCTATAAAGCCTTGCCAATGTATCAGCTATAATAGTCGTATAAGCATGCCCTATATGTGGTGCATCATTTACATAATAAATCGGTGTAGTTATATAACGCATATGAAACCTTTTTTAAAATTCAAAACCACCATCGCCTTTTCCTTTTGACATACTGTTATAAACTGCATCTACATATTCCTTTCTTAATACGCATTCAAGCATTTTTTCACATGGA
Source organism: uncultured Campylobacter sp. (assembly GCF_944323605.1). GTDB lineage: Bacteria > Campylobacterota > Campylobacteria > Campylobacterales > Campylobacteraceae > Campylobacter_D. The sequence goes on along the minus strand of NZ_CALUTC010000002.1, from coordinate 127,198 downwards.
TAACAACTATCAAAATTTAAAGAACTTTGGCAATTTTTTAACTTTTGTAACTGTATATCTAAATCCTTTTCAAATTTATCTTCTTGCATTTTAAGCCCTGTAAGCGTCTTTTAGCTTGTCTATCTCATATTTTGAACCAAAAAAACAAGGCGTTGTAGCGTGAAGATCTTTGAATGTAAGATCTAGTAAAGTATCATTAAAGCCATCGCTTGTAAAACCACCAGCCTTTTGCACAATAAAAGCAAGTGGAAAAACTTCAAATAAAGCTCTTAATTTGCCATTTGGAGCATTTTTGGTGGCTGGATATGAAAAAATTCCTCCGCCTTTACACAAAATTTGATGTATATCACTTACCATAGCACCGCTATATCTAAGTCTATATCCCTCATCAAAAAGTGATTTTATAAAATCACTATGAGTTTTGCTCCAATCTCGTTGAGTTCCTCCACTAGCGTTTATTTTGCCTTTTTGAGACATTTTGAGCTCTTTTACTAAAGCAAATTGCTCATCTTTATCTAATCTAAAAAGCTCAACCTTATCATAAGCAAATACTAATTCTAGCCTTGGTCCATATATGCTATAAACAGCGGCTTTTAAATTTTTAGCATTTGCTTCTTGTTCATATATAGCAAATATAGAACCCACACTAAAATTTACATCAAGTAAAGATGAACCATCTAAAGGATCGTAAGCTACGATAAATTTAGCCTTGTCATTTATGTTTAAAATTTCATCTTTTTCTTCGCTTATTAATGCCTTAACTTCTTTACATTTGCTTAGGACATCTGTTATTATCAAATCACTTTTAACATCTAGCTTTAACTGTTTATCTCCTGTAGCGTTTTCTGTGCTGCTATAAGATGTATCTGGATTTTTTAATTCTTTTGAAATTTCAATCACTGCCTTTTTTATAAAATCTATAAGCTCTTTCAATTTATCTCCTTAGCATTTTTTAATATATAAGCACAAAGCCCATCTATATCATCTAAATGTAGCCAAACAAGTCCATTTTGCTGCACTTTTTCATAAGAGGCAATAGCCATAGAACAAGAAAAATAACTCTCATCAATATCTTTAAAAAAAACACTTATTCTAGGCAATTTAAGACTCTTTAGACCCTCTATTAATATAATATCAAAATCCTTTAAAAGCTTTAAGCTTTCATCTATATCCATAGGCTTATGAGAGAAAAATGTGCTTCTTGAAGGGCTTAACACCAAAACATCAGCTCCACTTTCAAAAAATCTAAAACTATCCTTGCCCTTTACATCAAAATTAGCTTTATCTTTTGGATCGTGTTTTATAATAGCGACTTTAAAGCCTTTTGACATAAAATTTTTAGCTATTTTTTCTATAACTGTAGTCTTTCCAGAATTTGAAGGACCACTAAAAGCCATAACTAATCTCTTCATTAAAATCCTAAAAAATTTATATAATTATAGCTTTTTAAACTAAAAAAAATACTAATAATCTTATAATTAAAAATAAAAATTAGGATTTTTTATGCGTTTGTTTTGCATTTTAATAGCTTTATTTTTCATATCTTGCTCAAAGAATGACATTGTTATAGCTGATATAAAAGCACAAACTCTTATATACACACAAAAAGCAAAATTTTCCTACGGTTCTTTTAATTACATACTTTCATTAAGTTTTTTAAATCCTGTTTTAGATGAATACAATAAAAACGATGTTTTTGCACTTTTTATAGCACCATCATTTGATGTTTCAAATTTGCAAGTTTTTATAGACGATGAAAAAGTTAGCTTAGAACCTATAGAAAATGATGATATTTTACTTAAATTTTTAATACAAAATGAATACGCCAAACACTATAAAATAAACGCTACAAAAAAGGATACAGACCCAATAATAGCAAAAATTTGCTCAAATATCTTTACTTGTTTTGAATTAAGCTTTCAAAGATACTCGAAATCTTTATACTATCGTTCAGAAGAAGACGATATACAACATAATTTGCAAGAACCCTTTTAGCATAAATTCTACTTTCTCTGTAAGGCACGAATTCCATAGATAAAAATGGCTCAAATTTACCCTGTTTAAACATATCATCTCTATTTAGCATTTTATTTGTAAATCCTATACCTCCATTATAGGCATAAGATATAAAAACAATAGAACCTAAATTTCTTTCAAGATAATCAAGATGATGATTTGCAAAATGATAAGCAACTTCTGGCTTAAACATATCGTCTTGGTCGAAATTTGTTATCTTTAGCTCCTTTTTAGCTATATGATTTGCAACAAAAGGCATAAATTGCATAATCCCGAGTGCATAAGAGGTAGATACTGCGGTTGGTATAAATCTACTTTCCTGCCTTGCTATAGCTAAAATTAAAGCTTGTCTTTCTTTGCTATAATCTTGTAAGTGTTCAAAATAAGGCATTATAAAATAATTTTTTCTAAAATTATGCACCCTTTCCATAATGTAAGAATATATAGGCAAAGTATGATTTGATTTAAATTTATTCGCCATTTCACTTAATTCTTTTTCGTTTGAATTTTGAATTTTAACAGATAAATCTTGCCAAGCAAAAGGATCTTGCATATTAAAATTTACCTTTGTGTCTTTATCTTTTAATGATAAAAACTCAAATTCTTTTAAAGGGATATTTTTAAGCTCTTTAGCGTATATACTGTATATATTTAAAGATGGACTTTGTGCTAACTTTGAAAGATGCTCATCTTTAGAGCTGATTTTATAAAGCCAAAACAAGGCATTATCCTTATGACTTTGCAATCTAAATGTCTGATAAGCCTTTTCAAAAAATGCAAAAGCTTTTTGCTCCTCATTAAAAGTAAGTGCATTAAGAGCCAAGTGAAAAGCCAAATCATCGCTTACTAAATTAGGATTTACATTTAATAGCGAAATTCTTAAATCTCTATGCGTTTTTTGTATGATAATACCCTGTATATATGAGAAAAAGCCATTTTGCTTCACAAGAGAATCGGCAAAATCTTTACTTAAAGCAATGTCTGGTTTATTGAAAAAATTTGAAACCTTGATAAAATTTGAATAGGCATTATTATTTACTATATATCTTAAAGGATCATTTGTGTTAAAAGCTTTAAGCAAGGCACTTAAATCTGGATTATTTTGCTTAAATTTATTTGCCAATTTATCTTTTGTATTAAAATCTAAATTTGACATAAAAATCAAAGAATTTAAACGATAAATCTGACAAGTGCTGTTTGCGTCTAAAATGTTATTTTTTGTGTAATTAAAACAGGCTCTGTATTTCGGATTTACATAAGCTTTGTAAGGCACGAATTTTTCAAATTCTTTTTTTAGTTTTCCGGCATATCTAAAAATATGCTTTCTAAGACCTTGTGCTTCTTGTTTTGAAATTCTATTTAACTCAAAAAGCCTATGTATGTAGTAATCTTTTGCTAAAGAATTATTTTTTTGCTTTAGTGTATTTAAATCATATACAGCTGAAAAAGAAAAAGACAAAAATAAAAACGCAGCAAATACAATCTTTTTCATATATAAGCCTTTGCTAAATTACCTATAAATATGCTTATAAATTGAAGAGCGATTATAATTATAAGCGGAGCCAAATCCACTGCACCAATACGGGTTGGTATCTTACTAACTAATCTATACGCTGGTGCTGCTAATTTATAAAGAGTTTGAACTATAGGATTATAAGGGTCTGGATTTACCCAAGAAATAAGAGCTGCTATTATAATAATCCACATATATATGTTTATTATTATTTGAATTACTGATATTACTGATATTATAAAAGAATCAAGAAGCATTTTTTTCCTTTATTAAATCTTTTAAAAATGGTCTTAAAAGCGGATAAAGCTCATTTAAATCTGGTCCGTGCGATGAATTTGTAAGCAATAATCTTAATGGCATAAAGAAATTTTTGCCTTTCAAACCGCTTTTTTGCATTAAATCTTTTTTGATTGTATCGTATTCTTCAGAAAAATCACAATCTTTTAAAAAAGTATATAAGGTTTTAATTTCACTTTTAAATTCGTTATATTCTTGTTTAGAAAAAATTAAATCTAGTTTTTCTTTTATCTCTTTTATGGTGCTACTTTCCTCTGTATAAAATTTTGCTAACTTAGCAAATTCGTTTTTATAAGCCTTATCATAGCCTAAAATTTCACAAAGCCTTTCATTATCAAGTCTTTTTATATGTTCTCTATTTATCTGCAAAAGTTTTTTCATATCAAATTTAGCCGGAGATTTTGAAAGCTTTTTAAGATCAAACCACTCTATAGCCTCATCTATACTAAAAATTTCACAAGGAGTTTTATTGCCAAGCAATATCAAATAATTCGCAATAGCACTCGGCAAAATACCTTCATCTAAAAGCCATTTTACGCTAGAATGAGCTTCTCTTTTGCTCATTTTTGAACCTTGCTCATTTAAGATTATAGGCAAATGTGCGTAAGTCATAGCCTTATCATAAGAAAGCAAAGCTCTTATATGCTCTTGTTTAGGTGTATTTGATACATGATCTTCCCCTCTGATTATGCAAGTAACGCCTTCTAGCATATCATCAACCGCACAGGCAAAGTTATAAGTAGGGGTTTTATCCACTCTCATAATTACAAAACTATCTATATCTTTTGGTGCGAAAGTTAATTTACCTTTTACAATATCAACGAAATTCATATCTTTTTCAGGTTTTTTAATGCGTATAACAAATGGCTTTTCATTTTCTAAAACGTCAATATCTTGCAATTTTTCACATCTTCCGTCATATCGGTATGCTTTATTTGCCTTTTTTGCCTCTTCTTTCTTTTTAGCAAGCTCTTCTTCTGTGCAAAAACAAGCAAAAGCTTTTTTCTCGCTTAAAAGTTTTAGTGCCATTTGACGGTGAAATTTTAAATTCTCGCTTTGTATATAATAATGCTGCCAAGAAAGTCCAAATATATGTAAAATTTCTTGTATTTGCTCTATCTTTTCTGGAATATTTCTAGCCTTATCTGTATCTTCTATACGGAGTATAAAGCCCTTTTTATCCTGTCTAGCACAGATATAATTAAAAATAGCAGCCCTTAAATTTCCTATATGTAAATCTCCTGTTGGAGACGGTGCAAATCTATACATTATTTAAGCTATCTTTCGTAGATTGATGTTTTATGTATTTAAGATTTTATCTAAAAAAAATTAACGCTATATTTAACAAATGTTTTTATAATCTTTATCTATAAAGCACAACAGGGAGACTTATGTTTTTTATAGCTGTTATAATTTTTTCTATTATATTCATACTAGCTAATGTATATATTTATAAGCGTTTGCTTATGAAAATTCCTTTCTTATTTCAGCATAAAAGATATACAAAAATTTTTATAATCATACTTTCTTTGATGCAGACATCTTTCTTGATTTTTAGAGCAGATGATGAATTTAATAATACAATATACACGATATTTGCACACTCTTTTGCTATAACTTATTCTTTATTTTTCATAACAATATTTGCTGATATTTTAGGATTTTGCATTAAATTTTACATTAAAAAAACAAGTAAAATGCCATTAAAAGGCGAAAAAAGACGAACTGTTAAGGTGTTTTTTAATCTAGCCCTTTTGATATTTGGCTTTTGCTTTGTGCTTAAAGGCTGGAGTAACGCAACCTCCATACCAGACATTAAAACATTGGATTTATTTTTACCAAAATTAGAAAAAGATTTAAAAATGGTTATGATAAGCGATACACATTTTGGTAAAAATTTAAATGAAAAATTTTTAAAAGGTATAGTTGAAAAGATAAATTCATTAAATCCCGATTTTGTAGTGATTGTTGGGGATTTTGTAGATACAAAGCCAGAAGATTTAGAATATATAAGTGGTATAAATGAAATAAAGGCTCAAATTTTTTATTCGCTTGGAAATCACGAATATTACAGAGGTTTAGAAGGTATATTAAATCTTTTAAAACAAAAAACTAAGATAAATATATTGATAAATGATAGCATAGACATAGGTGCATTAAATATAGCAGGTATAGCTGATTTAACAGGTCTTAGATTTAATGATACAAATTTTGCTCCAGATATAAACAAAACTGTTTCTAAGCTAAATTTAAGCAAGGCAAGTATTTTGCTAGCTCATCAACCAAAAACGGTTTTAAACTATGATGTTGGTGCTTTTGATTTAGTTCTTAGTGGTCATACACACGCTGGACAGGTATTTCCGTTTGGATTTTTGGTAAAGCAAAATCAAGGCTTTTTACACGGTCTTTACGATTTAAATGAAAAAACAAAACTTTATGTTAGTTCCGGGGCTGGATTTTGGGGACTTAGTATGAGATATCTTGCAAAAAGCGAGATAGTTCTTTTTAATCTTAAGGCAAAATGATGATATTTTCAAATTTCACTTCTAGAGTTTTTGGCAAAATTGCGGCTTTTACTTTTCCTAGTTTTTTTCAAAAAATTATTAACAAATTTTATGTTAGCTATTTTAAGATAGATATGAGTGAATTTAAACAAAGCGATGAATACGAAAGTTTAAATGCTCTTTTTACCAGAAGCTTAATCAAAAAAAGAAAGCTAGAAAAGGGGCTTATAAGTCCAAGTGACGGTAAAATTTTAGAGCTTGGAAAAAGCTTTTCTAACGAGTATGAAAACTTCGCATTTTCAATAAAAGGCTTTACTTATAGCATAAACGAACTTTTAAAAAATGCATACGAAAAAGATGAGTTAAAAAATGGGCTTGATTATGCAAATATATATCTTTCACCTAAAGATTATCATCGTTTTCATAGTCCTTTTGATATGCAAATTTTAAGTGCTACATATAACAGGGGTCTTTTATTTAGTGTTAGTGAAAAATATCTACAAAAAATAGCAAATCTTTACACAAAAAATGAGAGAATCATATTAAAATGCCTAATAAATAATGACTTCTTACTATGGCTTATTTTTGTAGGGGCACAAAATGTCGGGAAGATGAGTTTTAATTTTGACGAAAGCATAAAAAGTAATGCTAAAAATTCTCACGACTTTGTTAGGGAATACGAAAATTTATTCGTAAAAAAGGGCGATGAGCTAGGTTGTTTTGAAATGGGTTCAACAATAGTATTAATCGCACAAAGATCCAAAATAAAATTTAGCATAAGTGCTAATGAAAAAATCAAATTTGGTCAAAAAATAGCTGATTTAAACACAAATGAAAACTAAAGCAAGTCAAACAATAAAAAGCACATTTACTATAAATTCCACGGAAAGAGTATGGCAAATGCCATTTTTTGCGGCACTTGGAGTGGGGATTGTGCTTAGCATTTCTGCATATTATGACAGAATAGACTTAGGACTTATATCAGTTATTGGGGTTTTAGCATTTTTATATGTCCCAAACACTCCTATTTACCATAGAATGGCTGTAGTGATGTCTTGCTCTTTTGGCATTTGTCTTTGTTTTTTACTTGGACTCTTAACACATTTGTTGCCATTTGCCACACCATTTATAATAGCCTTTATAGCTGCGACTAGCTCTATTCTGGTAAGATATTACGATATAGGAGCACCCGGATATTTTTTCTTTGTGTTTGCAGCACTTTTAGCGTCGTTTTTTCCATTTGAAATAAATGATTTTATATTTTTAACAGGTCTTGTTTGCGTCGGGACTATGGTGGCGAATTTAATGGCTTTTTTATATTCTTTATCTGTGATTTATATTTTTAAAAATTCTCTACCAAAACCAGTGCCAATTAGGGGGAATCTAGGCTTTGATGTGGTAGTGGTAGATTCGCTAATAATGGGTGTTTTTGTAGGATTTGCTTTATTTCTTGGAAATTTTTTAGAGCTTGAAAGATCTTATTGGGTAGCTGTTAGCTGCACTGTAGTTATGCAAGGTATAAGCTTAAATGGAATTTTTATAAAACAATTACAAAGAATAATAGGAACTATAGTGGGAATAATATTTGCCTGGTATTTATTAAGCATAAATTTTACGACTGTTTATTTTATACTTTTGATGATGTTTTTGTTTTTTATGACCGAATTTGTTGTAACTAGAAACTACGCTCTAGCTATGGTTTTTATAACCCCTTACACAACATATTTAGCAGAAGTAGCATCAAGAATGAGCTTAGATGCAGATACCATTGCAAGTGCGAGATTGATAGATATAATATTAGGCAGCATACTAGGTCTTATAGGTGGCTTTGTGATGCATAATAAAAAGCTTAGATATATATTTGATTTAACAGCTAGAACCTTATTTTTGATAAAGAAAACAGGCTAAATTTCATTATATATATTCCCGTAATACTTAATATCCTTAGCATCTTTTTTTTCATTTACAACTGTTTCTATGTTTTGATTCATAATGTTTTGCATATCTTCATCTAGGTCTTGGTATGAAAAAACCATATTTATGCTTATTATATCTTTAAGCTTTTCTAATGTTTTATAAGCTTTTAGCTCATCGTCTAAATTTTCACTTTCTATTAAGGCTATAATTTTGCCATCTTCAACAAGCTCGACAGAACAGTCTTTTATTTTTTTTATTTCATTTGCAAGTTGCTCTTGTTTTTCTTTTTGTGTGTTTATTAAGACACTTGAAATATTCATTTTAGATCCTCAAAAATTATTTTATTAGAAAAACCAGAAATTAAAAGCTCTTTATCATCTAAAAATATCAAATTTTCTACCATAAGTCTTTTTGTATCTATGCTTTTTATCAATTTCAAACTATTAACATCTACGATATTTACTAAATTTTTTTCGCTGTTTGCATAGCTTAAAAATTTCGCATCAGAACTCAATGCACAAGAATATATCAAAAAATTTTCTCTTATGTATTTAATCTCATCTTTATTTATCAAGGCTATGCTTTTATCAGTAGAGCAAGAAACTATAAAATCCTTTTTATTTGAAACCTGATAGACATTGTCTTTATGTGCAAAATAAGATTTTTTATCCTTCCAAGCTTTTAAATCAAAAAGCTCTACAACCCCGCTTTCAAAAACACTTGCAAGCTCCATTTTTTCTTTATTTATACTAGAATCATTTAAGCTATAATGAGAAAAAGAAAAATCCTTAATTTGTCTTAAGTCTTTTAAATTCAAAAGCTTAATTTGTGCAGAAAATAAAACAAGCAAAATATTTTCATCATCTATAAAAAACACTTTCTTAGCAGAATCAAAGTCTAGCACTCTTGTATTAAGGACTCCATTTTCATACAAGCTTAAATTTTTTTTGCCTAAATTTCCTTCACTTAGTATCAAAAGCTTATTATTTAAATAATCCAAACTATACACAGTCGGTCTGACATTGTCATTATAATAATTTTTTACATCAGCTAATCTCACGCTATTTTTTAAGCTTTTATCCACCTTATCATATATAAAAGCTTCTCCACTATCTAAGCCAACTAAAATTTTATCTTGTCTTAATGCCACTGTGCTTACATTTGCATTAAATTCTAAATCCTTAGCCAGGACAAAAATAGCAAAAAAGCACAACAGCACAAAGACTTTTGGCATTATTTTATGCCTTCATTAAGAGTGTCTATTAGATTAGATTTATTTTTTAAAGTTTCATTTTGAAAATCGGCTTTAAAAGTATTTCCAACTATTGGTTTTGCATCACTTTGAACTACATGGCACTGGGTGCAAGAAAATCTAGCATTGCTAACCACATCTCCCGTGCTTTTGTTATTAACAAAGTCAAAATAATGTGTAGGAGGCATAGCAGTAGCATTTAAATCAGCTGCTAAAGCCTTATCGTGACAAGTCAGGCATATATTGCTATCAGCACTCAAAGGAAGCATACCATCAACAGAGTGAGATATTAAAGGTGGAGCATTTTCAAAAGATCTTTGTATAAGCTCACTTTCGCCTGGCATAGCACTCTCATAAACAGCGTTTGGCAAAATTACAGAATCTTCGCTTTGTAAGCTTGTTTTTCTAAGCCCTAAATCTTCGGCGCTAGATAAAGCACTTTGATTTGCATCTTTTTTTTCATCACTACCGCAAGCTACAAAAAATAAAGCTAAAACACCTATAAAAACAAAGACAGTCTTTTTAAACATTATAGTCTCCTTAAATCAAAAATATTAAAATTCAAAGCATCGTCATCGCAAACTTCTATACATCTTGCACATCTTATACATTCTCCAGATTTTACCAAGCCGCTATTTTTAGCTATAAGAGATAAAACCTGCTTTTCAGGGCAAATTTGAACGCATTTATAGCATTTAGTGCATTTATTTAATCTATACTTTATCTTTAAAAAAGCAAATCTAGATATAAGTGCATAAAAAGCTCCCAAAGGACAAAAATGCGAACAAGTAGCTCTAGGGCTTAAAAATGTATCGATACAAAATATTATAAAAGCAACAAAAATCCAAGACACAGAACCAAATATTATGCCTCTGTGTATGATACCTATATAAGAAAAGCTCTCAAATACAGGCAAAGAAAGAATAAAAGAAAGTGCTAAACAAACAAACAAAACATAATAACGCAAATTTTTACTTAAAAGCAAACTTTTTTCTGCCTTTAAGTGCAATTTTCTTCTTACAAAAGCTGAAAAATCGCTTATCATATTTACAGGACAAACCCAAGAACAAAAAGCTCTTCCAAGCAAGAGTCCATATAAAAGCATTATTATCAAAGCACCAACCAAGGCTGCAGTATCTATGCTTAGCGAGGCTAAATAAATTTGAAGGACAGCAAAAGGATCGCTTAGTGGTATAGTTTTAAAAAGATTTGATGAGCTTAAATTTCCACTCAAAACAAAAGGGACAAAACAAAACAAGGCTAACAAACCAAGCTGACAAATCCTTCTAAGCAAAAGATATTTCATAATAAATCTCCATCATTTAAATAATCTCTAGCCTTATTTGAATTTATTTGCTCTTTATCATCCTTATCATTAAGCCTTTTTTCATCATCTTTTTCCCAACCTTTTACATAGTGATTTCCAGCCTTTCCTAAAACATAGTTTCTAGGCAAAATTCTTATGGCTGGTTCTTCTGTAACACAGGCTCTCTCGCACAAACCACAACCTACACAAAATTCATTATCTACAACAGGTAATAAAAATGCGTGCTTTGCAGTCCTTTCATTTCTTTTCATTTCAAGCTTTAAAGCTTTATCTATCAAAGGACAAGCTCTGTAACAAGCATCGCATTGTATGCCCCAATGTGCTATACAACTTAAAGAATCAACGATAGCTATACCCATCTTAAGCTTTAAAGCACCGTCTTGCATATCCAAATACTTATTATCAAGAGCATTTGTAGGACAATCCCTAATACAAGGCAAATCATCACACAAATAGCAAGGGATTTTTCTAGCTTCAAAAAAAGGTGTTCCAGTCTTTGCACTATCAAAAACAGAAGCTAATTTTAAAGTATCATAAGGACAAGCCTTTACGCAAAGCCCACACCTTATACATTTTGACAAAAATTCATCTTCATCATCAGCACCGGGCGGTCTTAGATAGTAAGAATCGTTTGCCTTTATTGCCATACTGGCTAAAAAACCTCCACCAGCACAAAGACAAATCGCTTTTAAACTCTTAGCAAAAAATTCCCTTCTATCGCTCATAAAATTTAAACCTTCATTATCCTAACTGCACATTTTTTAAAATCAGTTTCCTTAGATAAAGGACAGGTAGCATCTAGTGTAACCTTGTTTATATAAACATTTTCATCAAACCAAGGCACATAAACTAGCCCGACAGGAGGCACATTTCTACCTCTCATATCAACCCTTGCCTTTACTTTTCCTCTTCTTGATTCAACCCAAACCAAATCACCTTGATTTAAGCCTAATTTTTCACAGTCTTCTTCATTTATGTAACACATAGCTTCAGGGACAGCTCTATAAAGCTCTGGCACACGCATAGTCATAGTTCCGCTATGCCAATGCTCCAAAACTCTGCCAGTGCAAAGCCAAAATGGATAGTTTGTATCCGGTCTTTCAGGTGCTTTCATAAAAGGTCTAAAGAAAATTTTAGCCTTATTTGTAAGAGGGAATTTCTCCTCTGTATTTGGCTTTAACAAATCTCCTCTTTGCAAGGCTTTATCAGATGTTCCATAGAATGCAAAATCTGAATTTGGAGCTGCTTTTTTTGCATAATAATCATATTGGGTGTTAAAACGCCACTGTGTTTCTTTGCCATTTACAACAGGCCATTTTAAGCCTCTTAATCTGTGATAAGTATCAAAATCAGCTAAATCGTGTCCGTGTCCAAGCCCAAATTTTCTGTATTCTTCCCAAAGATATTTTTGTATGAAAAATCCATAACCAGTGAATTCTTTACCATCACTTCCAATAACTTTTCTTTCATCACCAAAAACCTCTGTATTATCAAAACCTTCTCCTACTTTATCATTTGCTTTAAAGGCTTTTGCATCTTTATTTGCAAATAAAACATCATAAAGTGTGCTTTCTTCTGTATAGCCCATAGCTTTTGCTTCTTCTAAAACGCTAGGAAGTGTTAGTTTATCATCTACTTTGGTTTCTTTCCAAACATCTTTTAGCTTAAATCTTTTTGAAAATTCAATCATTTGCCAAGTATCACTCATAGCATCACCGATAGGTAACACTTGTTGCTTCCAATGCTGAGTTCTTCTTTCTGCATTTCCATAAGATCCCCATTTCTCATAAATCATAGCAGAAGGCAATATCAAATCAGCTACCTTAGCAGAAATTCCAGGGTAACTATCGCTTACAACTATAAAATTATCCATAGTTCTAGCTGCTTTTATCCAGTGATTTGCATTTGCTGTGTTATGCCAAGGATTATTTACCTGTACCCAAATGAATTTGATTTTAGAATCCTCTAAATCCCTCATTATTTGCACATAATGAGAACCTGGCTTAGGATTTATAGTATTTTTTGGAAGTTTCCAAATTTTTTCAGTAATCTCTCTGTGTTTAGCATTTGCAACCACCATATCAGCAGGCAAACGGTGAGAAAAAGTGCCTACCTCTCTAGCAGTTCCACAAGCACTTGGTTGTCCGGTTAAAGAAAAGGCGCCAGAGCCCGGTTTTGCTTGTTTGCCAAGAAGAAAATGCACCATATAAGCTTGTTCATTCACCCAAGTTCCTCTTGTGTGCTGATTAAAGCCCATAGTCCAAAAGCTTACTACTTTTCTATTTTTCTCTATGTAAAGATTTGCTAAGCTTTGTAGCTTTTGCTTAAAACTTTCTAAATCTTCATTATCATCGCCTTTTGCGACTTTAGCAACATAATCTAAAGTGTAAGGCTCAAGAGCTTTTTTAAAATCATCAAAACTTATTTCCCAATGATCAGTAGCAGCAGCACCGTGTTTCATATCTAGTTTATCCCCTGCTTTCAAGCCAAGATATGCCAAAGATACCGCTTCTTCTTCATCAAGTATTATAGAATTTTCTTTTGCTACAGTATCTTTTTCACTCTCTTGAAAACTTGGATGATTTTGGTTATTTCTCATACCATAACCTATATCTGCATATCCTGTAGTAAATATACAGTGCTCTTTTACAAATTTTTCATCTATTGATTCTGGATGATTATAAACAATCTCTCTTGCTATAAAATTCCAGATTGCTAAATCCGTGCTAGGTTTAAAAATAATCTCAATATCTGCTATGTGAGAGGTTCTGTTTGAAAATGTGCTTAAATTTACTATCTTTACTTTATCTTGATTGCTAAGTTTTCTATCACTTACTCTAGACCAAAGAATCGGGTGCATTTCTGCCATATTTGCTCCCCAAGTAATGATAGTATCAGTAAGCTCTATATCATCATAGCAACCTGAAGGCTCATCTACTCCAAAGGTTTGCATAAAGGCAACAACAGCTGATGCCATACAGTGTCTAGCATTTGGGTCTATATTGTTTGAACGAAAACCACCTTTAATAAGTTTTACAGCAGCATATCCTTCTTGTATGGTGTATTGACCACTACCAAAAACACCTATACCTTGAGGACCAAGCTCATTGTATGCTCTTTTAAACTGCTTTTCCATCTCATCAAAAGCTCTCTGCCAAGAGACTTGTTTAAATTTGCCATTCTTATCAAATTCTCCCTTGTCATTGACTCTAAGTAAAGGTGCTACAAGTCTGTCTTCTCCATACATAATCTTGGCATTAAAATATCCTTTGATACAGTTTAATCCACGATTAACAGGAGCAGCCGGATCTCCTTTTACGGCAACTATTTTTCCGTCCTTTCTTGCCACCATTATACCGCAACCAGTCCCGCAGAATCTACATACTGATTTATCCCAACGCCAGGAATCTTGCTGATTCGCCATAACAGAACTAGGCACAGCTAAACCAGCCACACTAGCAGCACTTGCTATAGCAGTGCTTTTGATGAAATCTCGTCTATTCATCTTGGTTTTGCCTCCATCACAATATATTTAATAATGGCGTATTTTACATAAAAAATTTTTAAATTATTTTTAAATAAAATAATTTAAAAGTAGCAAATTTTAGGACTTTAATAGTATTTATTTTAAAAAAGAATAAAATAAAAATTTAAATTTTATACTGTAGTATTTAATTTCTTTTTAAAGACAAAACCTGTTTTAATAAAGGACATTTTTTCAGTATAAAAAGTATGTGCTTTTTGTCTAAAGAAAGACGAGCTAAGCTCTATCTCTTCATATCCTTGTTTTTTAGCCCAAGAAAAAATCTCATTTAAAAAATCCTGACCTATGCCCTTTGAACGTTCTTTTTCATCTACAACAAAATCACATATATAAAGGCAATTTGTGTGATAAATAACATTAAAAGGCATAACGCCACAAGCCGCCACAAAACAATCCTCTTTTTCTAGTGCAAATAATTTATAATTTTGGGTTTTTACAGCTAGATAAAATTTGTCTAAAAATTCCTTAAGACTCAAGTCTTTTCTTAACTGATTTATAAGAGGATATATTTTTGTTAATTCATATTTTTTTGATAATTCTTTCATTTCTTATTCAATAATAAATAATTCTGGCTTAAGTTTTAAAAGTAGGCAAAAAGCTGACAATACGGCTTGTTTTTGCATAAATTCTCTATCCCCATTTAAATATAAAATTTCTTGCAAAAACGATCCGTCTTTATACATAGCACCAACAAAGACAGTTCCTGATTTTATACCGCCCACATCATCATTGCCAAGCACACCACTCAAAGCCAAAGCAAAATCGGGTTTTGCCGTCTTAAAAATACCTTTTAACATAAAATAAACGCATTTTTGAGAATACTCACCATTTGCCTCTAAAACCGTCTCGCTAATGCCTAACCATTCGTGTTTTATGCGATTTGAATAAGATACAACAGAGCCTTCAAAAATTTCACTCACTCCTTCTATCTTAGTAAATTCACTAGCACAAAGACCTCCAGTGCAAGATTCTGCAAAAGAAATTTTTAATTTCTCTTTTTTCAAAGCCGAAACTATGAAATATAAAGGATTTTTATTTGGTATAAACTTACCAGAAAATAACTTTTTAGAGGCTTTTAAAAATTCATCTAGCTTACCATACTGCAAACTTGTAGCCTTTATGAGAACCAAATTTTCTAACAAAGATGAGCTTTGTATGCTTATTTCATAAGACTTTGCTATGGTATCAAGCAAAATTTTAGCACTATCTTCATCTATATCAAGCAAACAAAAATATTCAAAATTTGGGCTTATATCTCCAAGAAGATTTGGAAATTTTGAGGAAAGAGAAAGCTTTATTAAATTAACCCTGCACTTAGAAAAAGCCATTAAAAAACCGTTATCATTATGTTCTAAGGATTTTATAGGAGCTAAAATTTCATCTTTTAAAACAAGACTATCCCCATTTAGTGTAGCTAAAACCTTTGCACTAGTGCCATAATAATCGCTTGAGACAAAAATGCTTATAAATTCATATTCTTTTATCCATTTTTCAAGTAAGAAAGGGAGTTCTTTGCTATTTTTTTCTAACATTATCATTTCACTTACTTCTTTGAATTTAGATTCATAAATTCTTACTATGTAATCCGTGTAATTTTTATTCATTTTTATTTCATTTCCAATTATAAGTAGCAAATGTCTCATTTTTTTCCTTATTTTTTGCGTGATTATATCTAAAAATAAAGTCAAAGTTAAATCTAATTAAGTAAAATTACAAAATCAATATTTCTTTTTAAGGTTTTTATATGGACTATAAGGATAGCTTGTTACTTCCAAATACTACTTTCGCAATGAGGGCAAATCTTGCAGAAAATGAAAAAACACGTTTTAAAAAATGGTTTAAAGATTCATATGCTTACAAAAAAATGTCAGAAAAAAGAAAAGAAGCAAGTAAAATTTTCACTCTACACGATGGACCACCTTATGCAAATGGGCATATACATATAGGGCACGCTCTAAATAAAATTCTAAAAGAAAGTATAGTAAAAACACATTATTTTAATGGAGAAAAAGTATTTTTTACTCCCGGTTGGGACTGTCACGGTTTGCCTATAGAGCAACAAGTAGAGCTTAAACTTGCTGGAAAAAAAGATACCTTAAGCAAAAAAGAGATTAGAAAGCTATGTAGAGAACACGCAAATGAATTTGTAAATATACAAAAAGAAGAATTTAAAGCACTTGGAGTGATATCGGACTGGGATAAGCCTTACTTAACTATGGATTTTAAATTTGAAGCTGAAATTTACAGAACGCTTTGCGAAGTAGCAAAAAGAGGGCTTTTGGTGCAAAGAAGTAAGCCTGTATTTTGGAGCTGGGCGGCAAAATCAGCACTTGCAGAAGCAGAGGTAGAATATGAAGATAAGGAAGATTATTCAGCATTTGTAGCATTTAACTTAGATGAAAAATCTTGTAAAAAGCTTGGCATAAAAGAGGCAAAAGCAGTTATATGGACTACAACTCCTTGGACTCTACCCGCAAATCAAGCTATATCTATAAACCCAAATGAAATATACGTGCTTACAAAAGAAAATTTAATTTTTGCAAAGCCCTTGCTTGAAAGTATGATACAAAAAGAATTTACAAAGGGCGAAATACAAAAAGAATTTAAAGCTGCAGAGCTTGAAAAACTAGAAGCTATAAATCCTTTAAATTTAAGAAAATCCTTAATAATCCTTGGAGAGCACGTTTTAATGGACGGAGGCACTGGTCTTGTGCATACTGCCCCTGGACACGGAGAAGATGATTATTATGTATCTTTAAAATACGACATAGAAGTGATTATGCCCGTAGATGAAAGTGCTTGTTACGATGAAACAATAAAAGAAAAAAAGTTGTTTAAAGAAGAAAATATAAAAGAATTTCTTGGACTTCATGTATTTAAAGCAAACGAAAGGATTTTAGAGCTTTTAGGAGAAAATTTGATAAATGTATCAAAATTCATACACTCTTATCCTTTTTGCTGGAGAACACACAAGCCAGTTATTTACAGAGCCACAAAACAGTGGTTTATAACAATGGATGAAAAAAAACTAAACTCAAGCTCAATAAGAGAAATAGCTTTAAAGCAAATTTCGCTTACAAAATTCTATCCTCAAAGTGGTATAAAAAGAATAGGCTCTATGATAAGCAACCGTCCTGATTGGTGTATATCAAGGCAAAGAGACTGGGGCACTCCTATAGCATTTTTTATAGATAAACAAACAAAACAACTTGTATTAGACAATGAAATTTTAGAGCATATAGCTTCTTTATTTGAAAAAAATGGAGCTGATTCTTGGTGGGAGCTTGATATAAAAGATTTATTGCCAGAAAATTCAAAACATAAAGCAGAAAATTTAGAAAAAATTTATGATATTTTAGATGTGTGGTTTGATAGCGGTAGCACCTTTAATGCCGTGCTTTGCTCTGGTGATTATGAGGCTGGGTCATATCCAGCATCTATGTATTTAGAAGGAAGCGACCAGCATAGAGGCTGGTTTCAAAGCTCTCTTTTATTAAGTTCTGCTATAAAAGAAAAAGCACCTTATAAGAGCATATTAACACACGGTTTTACTGTAGATGAAAAAGGGCAAAAAATGAGCAAATCCAAAGGAAATGTTATATCTCCTTTAGATGTTGCAAAAAACTATGGTGTTGAAATTTTAAGGCTATGGATGCTGCTTAGCGACTTTACTGGGGATCTAAAAATATCTGATAGCATCTTAAAACAAGTGGCAGAACAATACAGAAAAATAAGAAATACCATAAGATTTTTACTAGCCAATACAAATGACCTTGATTTTATCGATACAAGAGATTTTACATTCATAGATAAATGGATATTAAGCAAGGCTAGTGAGGTTTTTAAAAATGCGAAAGAATTTTTTGATAGATATGAATTCTCAAAGGGCTATAATTTAATACTTCATTTTATGATAGTAGAATTAAGCGGTATTTACTTAGATATATGCAAAGATAGGCTTTATTGTGATAGCAAAAATTCTAAAAGAAGGATAAGCGCTCAATCAGCACTTTGTCTCATAACAAAAGAATTACTAGTCTTAATAGCACCGACTTTAACGCATACCGCAGATGAGGCATTAGAACACGCAAACTCTATAATAAAAGAAAACGCAAATGATGTGTTTGATTTGGTATATAAGGGTGATTTTAACTTTGATTTTTCCATAAATGACGAACTTTTACTATCAGCTAGAGAGAAATTTTTAGAAAACATAGATGTTTTAAAAAAAGATAAACTAATAAAATCAACCCTGGAATTATGCTTGCAAAGCTCTGCTAATGAAATTTTAAGTAATGATTTAAGTGAGATAGAGGATTGGTTTATGGTAAGCCAGATAACAAGCATAGACAACAACGAAGAAGCTTTATGCGAATTTGTAGTAGATGATAAACAGTTTAGAATCCTCAAAGCAAAACACCACAAATGCCCTAGATGTTGGAAATTTACAGCTAAAAATGAGGATGAAACCTGTGCTAGATGTGCTAAAGTTCTAAAGGAAATAAATGTTTAATCAAGAAGTGCCAAATTCTATCATAATATACACTATACTAGCATTTGCAGTAGTAGGAATTTTATCATTTATAATATTAAAGAAAAAGGATAACAAATGATAAGCTTAAAGGAGGCTTTAAAATTATCAAATACAGAGCTTAAAGAGCTTAAAAAAGAATTAAACGAAAAAGCTAAAAAAACAAAAAATTTAGGTGCTTATGTAGAGCAATTTTTAGACAAAGATTTAACAGATAGCATAGATGGAATTCCAATAGCTATAAAAGATAACATAAGCGTAAAAGGTTGGGAGCTTACCTGTGCTTCTAAAATTTTGCAAGGATACATCGCCCCATTTGATGCAACAGCTATTAAAAACTTGAAACAAAATGGCTTTTCTCCTTTTGGTAGATGTAATATGGACGAATTTGCAATGGGAAATTCTACTACAAGTTCGTTTTATGGTAAAACACTAAATCCTACAAATTTATCAAAAGTAGCAGGAGGAAGTAGTGGAGGAAGTGCTGCTGCAGTAGCTGCTGATATAGCATTGGCTTCTTTGGGTTCTGATACCGGAGGCTCTGTAAGACAACCAGCCGCTTTTTGTGGTTGCGTTGGCTTTAAGCCAAGCTATGGAAGAGTTAGCAGATACGGTCTTGCTGCTTACTCATCAAGTCTTGACCAAATAGGCACTATAACAAAAACCGTTGAAGATGCTGCTATACTTTATGATGCGATAGCAGGATATGATAATCTTGATAGCACTAGTGCAAATGTAGAATTTGTAAAGACAAGCGATAAATTAAATGCTGAAAGAAAACTAAGGATTGTGGCTATAAAAAATTACATAGAAAAAAGTAGCCCCGATATAAAAAATGCTCTTTTAAAAAGTCTTGATATGCTTAAGGCTCACGGACACGAAATAATATTTAAAGAACTTTTAGACTTTAGATACG
Source organism: uncultured Campylobacter sp. (assembly GCF_944323605.1). Lineage (GTDB taxonomy): Bacteria > Campylobacterota > Campylobacteria > Campylobacterales > Campylobacteraceae > Campylobacter_D. Next base: position 107,381 of record NZ_CALUTC010000002.1, on the reverse strand, counting down.
ATATAGCAGCTTATTATATAATAGCTACCGCTGAAGCAAGTGCAAATCTAAGCAGATACGATGGCTTACGATACGGAAAAAGAGCTGAAAATATAGAAAATTTAAAAGATTTATATATCAAAAGTCGCTCACAAGGTTTTTGCGATGAGGTTAAAAGAAGGATTTTACTTGGCTGTTTTGTTTTAAGCTCCGGATATTACGATGCTTACTACATAAAGGCTCAAAAAGCAAGAGCTCTTATAAAAAATAAATATAATGAACTTTTAAGCGACTGCGATCTAATATTTATGCCTGTTACTCCTAGCACTGCCTTTGATATAAATAGCAAAAAAAATCCTATAGATTCCTATCTAGAAGATGTTTATACTATATCTGCAAATTTAGCCGGACTTGGTGGAATTTCAGTGCCAGTAGCAAAGGATAAAGACGGCTTAAATATATCGGCTCAATTTATTTGCAAGGCATATAACGAACAAATTTTACTTGACGGTGCTTTAAGTCTTGAAAAAATCATAAATGAGGAAAGACAATGAAAGATATAAAAAGAGCTTTGACATTTGAAGATGTGCTTTTGCTGCCTAAATATTCTGAAGTTTTACCAAAACAAGTTGATATAAAAACAGAACTTACAAAAAATATAAGTTTAAATATGCCATTAATATCGGCTGCTATGGACACGGTAACAGAGCATAGAAGTGCGATTATGATGGCTAGACTTGGTGGCATAGGCATAATACACAAAAATATGGATATAAATTATCAAGTAAAAGAGATAAAAAAGGTTAAAAAAAGTGAAAGCGGGGTCATTATAGACCCGATTTTTGTAGGAGAGGAAGCTAAAGTAAAAGAAGTATTAGCCATAATGGCTGAATACAGAATTTCTGGTGTTCCAGTAGTAGATGAGAATAAAATCTTGCTAGGTATTATTACAAATAGGGATTTGCGATTTGAAACAAATACAAATAATCTAGTAAAAAATCTTATGAGTAAATCACCTTTAATCACAGCCCCAAAAGGTTGCACCTTAGACGAGGCTGAAAAAATTTTTAGCAAAAACAAAGTAGAAAAGCTACCTTTAGTAGATGAAAAGGGACATTTAGAAGGTTTGATAACCATAAAAGACTTAAAAAAACGCAAAGAATATCCAAATGCAAACAAAGATAGCTATGGTAGATTAAGGGTTGGGGCAGCTGTTGGAGTAAAAGATATGAAAAGAGTTGATGCGCTTGTTGAAGCCGGAGTTGATGTAATAGTGCTTGATAGCGCACACGGACATTCAAAAGGCATAATTGACACAGTAAAAGAGATAAAAGCAAAATACAAAAATTTAGACCTTATAGCTGGAAATGTAGCCACAGCAGAAGCTACAAAGGCATTGTGCGAAGCTGGAGCTGATGCGATAAAGGTTGGGATTGGACCTGGAAGCATTTGCACTACTCGTATTGTTTCAGGCGTTGGAGTTCCTCAAATTTCTGCTATATTTGACTGTGCAAAAGAAGCTTTAAAACACGGCAAAAAAATAATAGCAGATGGTGGTATAAAATATTCAGGCGATATAGCAAAAGCCATAGCAGCAGGTGCAAATTCAGTGATGATAGGATCTTTATTAGCAGGGACAGACGAAAGCCCAGGCAAGATATTTAGTTATCAAGGCAGGCAGTATAAAAGCTACAGAGGTATGGGCAGTTTAGCTGCTATGCAAAGAGGTAGTTCTGATAGATACTTTCAAGAAGGAATGGCGATAGATAAACTAGTGCCAGAGGGTATAGAAGCTAGAGTTCCTTATGTAGGAAGCATAAAAGATGTTATACATCAGCTTATTGGCGGTCTTCGCTCATCTATGGGTTACGTAGGTGCAAAGGATATAAAAAGCTTTCAAGAAAGGGCTGAATTTGTGGAAATCACAAGTGCAGGTCTTAAAGAAAGCCACGTTCATGACGTAACTATAACCGCTGAAGCACCAAATTATAAGGTTAATCAATAATGAAATTCGAAGAATGTATAGATAAGGTAAATAAAGCTTTAGAAGAGCTAAACAAAGAAGATCTTAGCTTGGATACAAGCATAAAAATATATAAAAATGCTTTGCTTGATATAAAAAAAGCAAGAGAGATATTAGATAATGCAAAATTAGAAGTGGAAAAAATAGATGAGTAAGATAGCAGCCCTACAACTTCCTACATTAGCACTTAGCGAATCAAGGCTTGATTACTATATAAAAGCTTCAAAAGATAATGGTGCTGATTTAGTGATCTTAGGAGAATACGTTATAAATAGTTTTTTTACAGAACTTATAAGTATGCCAAAAAATATGATAAAAGAACAAAGCGAAGTCAAAAAAGAAAGCTTAGTTAAATTTGCCAAAAAATACGGTATTGAAATCATAGCACCCTTTGTAACCGTAGAAAAAGATGGCTTTAAAAAACTGTGTTTAAAAATTTCAAAAGACGAGATAAAAAAATACGAACAACAAATTTTAATGTCCTACTCCCATTGGAATGAAGAGAAATTTTTTAAAAATTCTTGCAAAAATTTGAAACTTTTTAACTTTAAATATAAAGATATAAAATGTGCTTTGTGCTTTGGATTTGAAGCACATTTTGACTTTTTTTGGACTGAAATAAGAGCAAAAAAGATAGATCTTTTGATACTACCTACAGCTTCTACATTTAATAGCGAGCAAAGGTGGCTTGAAATGCTTAAAACTAGAGCTTTTTTAAATTCTTGTGCTGTGCTTAGGGTCAATCGCATAGGAAAACTTAAAAACGATAATAATTGGAATTTTTATGGAAACACACTTTATATAAATGCTTTTGGCGAGCTTATAGAGTGTTTAAAAGATAAAGAAGAAATGCTTATAATAGACGCAAAAAAAGCAAATGACGCTAGAAAGCTATGGAAATTTGAGCTTATAGCTAAAAAATACAACTCATAAAAAAGGTAGAAATTGAAAAAAATACATTTCATAGGCATTGGTGGCATTGGAATTTCAGCTCTTGCTAGATTCTTAAAAGAAAAAGGTTTTGATATAAGTGGCTCTGATTTAAAAGAAAGTAAAACAACAATGGAGCTTGAAAAGCAAGGCATAAAAGTGTCTATACCGCACAAAGCCAAAAATGTTTTAAATAAGGACTTAGTTATTTATTCAGCAGCTATAAAAGAAGAAAATGTTGAATTTAAAGAGGCAAAAAAGCTTGGCATACAGTGTTTATCAAGAAAAGAAGCCTTGCCTATGATTTTAAAAGATAAAAAGGTTTTAGCAGTTGCCGGAGCTCACGGAAAAAGCACCACTTCAAGCATACTCGCTTCTTTGCTAGATGAAAGCTCGGTAATCATAGGAGCTATATTAAAGAATTTTGGCTCAAATATGATATATAAAGCAAATGATAAGCTCATTTTTGAAGCCGATGAAAGCGATAGTTCATTTTTAAATTCAAACCCTCATTTAGCTATAGTTACAAATACTGAAGCAGAGCATTTAGAACACTATGATAATGATTTAAAAAAACTACAAAAAGCTTATTATGACTTTTTAAAACAAGCAAAGATAAGAGTTGTAAATGCTGAAGATGAATATTTGGCGAATTTGGACTTAGACTGCATAAAACTATATCCAAGTAAGGATATAAAAGACTGCAAGACAGTTATTAAAGACTATAAGCCACATACAAGCTTTAAACTTAAAGACTATGGCGAATTTCACATACTTGGCATAGGCAATCACTTAGCAATCGACGCGGCACTGGCTATTTTAGCCGCTAAAGAATACAAAAGCATAGATGAGATAAAAGCGAATTTGCAAAGTTATATGGGGATTAAAAAGCGATTTGATATATTAGAAGCCGATGAGAATTTAGCTATCATAGATGATTACGGTCACCACCCTACAGAGATTAAAGCCACTTTAAAAGCTGCGTTTGAATACGCAAAGTTGCTAGGATATAAAAAAATAAGTGCTATATTCGAACCACACAGATACACTCGTTTGCTTGCAAATTTAAATGAATTTAAAGAAGCTTTTAAAGATGTTGATGAATTAATTATCTTGCCTGTTTATGCGGCTGGAGAAAAAGAAATAGATATAAATTTAAAAGAACATTTTAAAAAGGCTATCTTTATAAATGATTTGAAAAGAGAGGGAAAATATTTAGTAGCAAATGATGGGCGAGTATTTGATGAGGGGCTTATAATAGGTTTTGGAGCTGGAGATATAAGCAACAAGCTAAGATAAAGTTAGAAAGGTAGGAGTTTTACTCTGCTATAAATATGAAAACACTCATACAAAAGCTGGATTTAAATTCATACATAAACGAATTTAAAAAACTTTTAGCAAGAGATAAAGATTTCTTTTTAGAAGGGGATTACAATCTCCATTTTAAGCATATAAAAGAGCTTGAAAGCGTTGAATTTGAGCCGCCAAATGAGATAAAAAATTTAGATAAAGAATTAGTTCATTTAAGTAAAGAAGGCGTTTTACATTTAGAGCAAAGTTTTGAATTTGTAAGAATTTGTAAATATTTTAGCTATCTTAAAAAGCTAAAATTTGAAAAATCCTTAAGAGAATGGCTAGATAAAATAGTTATAAAGCCAGAAATTTTGGAGCTTTACGAATATTTTGACGAAAAAGCACAAATAAAAGATGAGCTTGATGAAAGACTAAAGGCTATAAATCAAAATATAAGTTTAAAAAACGAGGAAATAAAGCTAGAATTTTCAAGACTTTTAAATTCGCAAAATATCTCTTCTTATTTAATAGACAGACAAATTCATCTAATCAACGGCGAGGAATGTCTGCTTTTAAGAGGCGGTTTTTCTTCTGTATTAAAATGTAAAATTTTAGCACGTTCAAATTCTGGGGGCTTTTATGTCCTGCCTCTTTGCATTGAAAACCTACTTAGTCAAAAAGAAAATTTAAAATCTCAAAAAGAGGAAATTTACTACGAATACGCTAAAAAAATCTCTTCTATTTTTCATAAAAATCTCTCCTTTTTAAAATTTATCAACAAAGCCTTTGATATTTTTGACTCTTACAGTGCTAGAGTGCTTTTGGCTAAACAAAAAGATTATGAATTTGTTCTTTGCGATAAGTCAAAGGATATAGTATTAACGGATTTCGCACACCCTGTGCTAAAAAATGCGAAAAAAGTAAGTATTGATTTTAAAAAACAAGTTTTGCTTATTACCGGAGTAAATGCTGGTGGAAAATCTATGTTGTTAAAAGGGATAATGTCTGCTTGTTTTTTGTCAAAATATTTGCTGCCAATACCTATAAATTCGAGCAAAAGCAAGATAGGTTCATTTAAAAATTTTATAAGCATTATAGAAGATCCACAAAATGCAAAAAATGATATTTCAACTTTTGCTGGTAGAATGCTTGAATTTTCAAAGCTTTCTGACAAACAAGATTTACTCTTAGGTGTTGATGAAATAGAGCTTGGAACAGACGCAAATGAAGCTTCTTGTCTTTATACTGTGCTTATTTCAAATTTAATCAAAGAGAAAAAAAAGATAATAATCACAACCCACCATAAAAAACTAGCCCTACTTTTAGCTAAAAATGAAGAAGTCGAGCTTGTAGCTGCACTTTATGATGAAAAAAATGCAAGAGTTAGTTATGAGTTTTTAAAAGGAACGATAGGAAAATCATACGCCTTTGAATCCGCTTTAAGATATGGGATTAAAGCAGATTTAGTAAAAGAAGCAAGAGAACTTTACGGCAAGGACAAAGAAGATCTAGAAAATATAGTTTCTAAAAATATAAATTTAGAACTAGAGCTAAAATCAAAGATAAAAAAGATAGAAAATAAAGAAGTAAAATTAGACAAGCTTTTGCAAAGACTAAAAGAGCAAGAAGAATCAAGCAAAAATAAACTTAATGCACTAGTTAAGGATTTAGAATTTAAGTATTACGAAGCCATACAAGAAGCAAAAAAAGCCTTAAATTTCACAGAGCTAAAAGACAAGCAAAGAAGCATAAATAAGGCAAATGAATTAAAATCAAAAATAAAAATAAAAGATAATAATAAAACGCAAACACTTAATATAGGGGATTTTGTAAAATACAACGACATAAAAGGAGAGATTATATCTATAAACAAAAATGAAGCTCTCATACAAAGCGACAATATAAGCCTTAGAGTGCCTCTTTCCTTTCTTGTAAAAATACAACAACAAAAGCAAAAAACACAAAGCACGGTTAAATTTCAAAAAACAAATACAGCTTCTGTAAGCCTTGATTTACACGGATTAAGAAGTGAAGAAGCAATAGAAAAGCTTGATAAATTCATTTCAGATGCACTTATAGCTGGTTTTGAAGAAGTTTTAGTGTATCACGGAATAGGCACAGGAAAACTCGCCTTTGCTGTAAAAGAATTTTTAAAAACTCATAAAAGTGTAAAAGAATTTAACGATGCACCGATGAATCAAGGCGGATTTGGTGCTAAGATAGTAAAATTTTGATTAAAATCATAAAATAAAGGCTTTTATTTTAAAATTTACGGCTTTTTTGCTAAACTTTGCTTAAAAATTTAAGGCTTTGTAATGAAAACTGTGATGATTTTAAGCGGTGCTGGTTTAAGTGCTGAAAGTGGTTTAAGAACTTTTAGAGATTCTAATGGTTTATGGGAAGAATACGACGTTATGGAAGTTTGCTCGGCTAGTGGCTTTGAAAAAGATCCCAAAAAAGTTTTAGAATTTTACAATGAAAGAAGAATGCAGTTAAAAGACGTAAAACCAAATCACGCTCATAAAGTCATATCCGAGTTAAAAAGCGAATTTAAAGAACAAATTTTTATAATAACTCAAAATGTAGATGATTTGCTTGAAAGGGCTAACTGTAAAGACGTGATTCACTTGCACGGTTTTTTGCCAGAACTTCGTTGCGAGGCTTGTGAAAGCGTTTTTAATATAGGCTATGAAAGGCAAAAGGATAGAATTTGTCCTAAGTGCAAAAAGCCTTTTTTAAGACATAATATAGTTATGTTTGAAGAAGCCGCACCGCAGTATGCAACTCTTTATAACTTGCTAAATAAAACAAAGCTTTTTGTTTGCATAGGAACGAGCGGAGCGGTTTTGCCTGTTGGACATTTTGCAAGAATGTGTGAAAAAAGCATTTTAAATAATCTAGAATATGATGAACAGTTAAGCATTTTCTTTGATAAAACATATACTAAAAAAGCTAGTGAAGCTATAGATGAAATAGCTACTTATATAAGAACTTTTCTCAAGGACTAAAATGTTTGCATCTTTTTTTCAAGGACTTGTGCTAGGCTTTGGCGTTGCTGTTCCTTTTGGACCTATGAACATACTCATTTTAAGCTATGCCTTAAAATCTTTTAAAAACGCGTTTTTTTTAGGCATAGGAGCTATGAGTGCTGATATATTTTACTTTTTCTTGCTTATTTTTGGGATTTTAAAATTTTTAGATAATGAATTTTTTAACAAAATTTTAGCGATTTTTGGCTTTTGTTTTTTGAGTTATCTAGCATTTTTAAGCATAAAAACAAAAACTAAAAATTTAGAACTAAAAGAAAGCAAAGAAAATGAAGGGGCGTTAAAAAGCTATATAAAGGGATTTGTTTTAAATTTAAGCAATCCTTACATCATAAGTTTTTGGCTAAGCATCTCTTCTTTTTTAAGCAAAGAAAAATACTATCTAGTCCTTGGTTTTGGGCTTTTTTTATCTATACTCATTTGGGTTTTTTGTCTTAGTTTTTTTGTTTCAAAATTTGCTGATAAATTTAATGCTAAAGTATTATTTTACATAAATCTAGCATCAGCCCTTATAATAGAATACTTCGCTTTTATGCTAATATATAAAACATTTTTTGTATAATATAAAAAAATAAAAAGGAGAATTTTATGAAAGCTAAAGATCTTTTGATAGAGCTTTTAAAATTCAAATCAATCACACCAAAAGATGACGGGGCGTTAAACTACATAGCTATGCATTTTGTAGATTTTGAAGCATTTTTTATAGAAAAAGAGGGTATTAAAAATCTTTTACTAACAAAAGAATTTAATGAAAACGGAGAGCATTTAGCATTTTGCGGACATATAGATGTAGTGCCGCCGGGAGATGGTTGGGATAGTGATCCTTTCAAACCCATAGAAAAAGATGGCTTCATATATGCAAGAGGTGCAGCTGATATGAAAAGTGGCTTAGCAGCTTTTTTAGCAGCAGCTCTTGAAGCTAAAAATTTTAACGGTTCAAGGCTTTCTATATTAATAACAAGTGATGAAGAGGGAGAGGCTAAATACGGCACCGCTGAGATTATAAATTTTATGAAAGAAAAAAATCTTTTGCCTGATTATGTTGTTGTTGCTGAACCAAGTTGCGAAAACAAGCTTGGAGATAGCTTGAAAATAGGACGTAGAGGCTCTATAAACGCAAAACTTAAGATAAAAGGAAAGCAAGGACACGCAGCATATCCGCAAAAAGCTATAAATCCTATACACGAAATAGCCCCTGCTTTGAAGCTTTTAGCGGGGTTTGATCTTGATCCAGGAGATGAAATTTTTGCTCCATCAAAGATAGTCATAACAGATATAAGAGCAGGTATGCAAACTTCAAATGTTACTCCAAATGAGCTTGAAATGATGTTTAATGTCAGAAATTCTCCACAAAGCTCGCTTGATGATGTAAAATCCTATGTTGATAAGGTGCTTGAAGGTTTAAATTATGAACTTGAGTTAAAACAAAGCTCAAAACCCTTTTTAACAAATAAAGATAATAAAATAGTGCAAAAAATAAATCATAGCATACAAAAGATCACAGGCATTGTGCCAGAATTTAACACAAAAGGCGGCACAAGCGATGCACGTTTCTTTGCAGAGCATAGTATAAATGTGGTTGAATTTGGTGTTTGCAATGAAAGCATACACGCTGCAAATGAAAGAGTAAGTGTGGAGGATTTTGAAAAACTTTGTCTTATTTTTAAGGATTTGATAGAGAATTTTAACTAGGAAAAAAATGGATATTTTTAAAAAATATGCAAGTGAAATTCACAAAATCTTTCAAGCTAAAAACTATAACGAACATACTTTTAGAACCCCTTTTGAAAATTTGCTTAATGGCTTAAAGCCTAAAGAGATAAAAATTATCCACGAGCCAAAAAGCGAAAAAGGACAAGGCTCTATAAGACCTGATTTTAAAGCGTATAAACTCATAGATAAAGAAAATGAGCTAAGCTATAATCACCTCATAGGCTTTATAGAATGTAAAAATTTAGATGCAGATTTAAATTTACACTTAAAAGGAAAGCAGCTTAGCAAATACTTGCAAATTTCACCTAATATCATCTTTACAAACTATAAACGCTTTATACTTTTTTCTTTTGATAAGGTGCTTTTTGATGTTGATTTGCTTGATGATGAGCTTAATTTAAACGAGCAAAATTTATTTGAAAACAATATCTCATTACTTAAAAAGCTACTTCAAGCCTTTTTTGATGACAATAGCACCGCTATAAAATCAAAGCAAGAATTAATAAAAGTTTTAAGCTCTCAAAGTTTTTATTTAAGTAATGCTTTAAAAATTTCTTTTGATGAAAGCGATGCAAATTCTTCTTTTAAAAGATTTTTTCGAAAAACAAAAGATACCTTTAAAAATATAGAAAAGATAGATTTAGAAGATGAAGAATTTTGTGATATTTTAGCTCAAGCCATAGTGTATGGGATCTTTGTTTCTTATGTAGAAAATGATGATTATGATTTAGAAAAAATCCCTATAGAAAAATTTATCTCATTTTTACCAAGCACTTTTATAACCTTAAGCGAATTTGTGTATTTTGCTGTGCCTTCTTTTTCTTTACCACAAGATATAAAATACACCTTAGAAAATATCAAAAAAACCCTAGCTTTGATAGATAAAATAGCACTTTGTAAAATTTTAAATCAAGACTTAGAAAGCATAAGTATATATTTGTATGAGGATTTTTTAAAGGCTTATGATGATTTAAGAGCGACACAAAAACGCAAAGAAGGCGGAGTTTTTTACACTCCAAAAAGTGTTGTAGATATGATAGTTTCAAGCTTAGATGAGCTTTTGCAAAGCAAATTTAACAAAAACAAAGGCTTTAATGATGAAAACGTAAAAGTGCTTGACTTTGCTACAGGCACAGGAAGCTTTTTAGCCTCTGTTTTTGAAAAAATCATTTCTAAAGAAAGTGAAGTTTTTAAAAATGAAGCCATAAAAAATAAATTTTTAAAAGACATTTACGGATTTGAACTGTCCTTTGTGCCTTATATCGTAGCAAGGTTAAAACTAGGACACATTTTAAGAAAAAATGGTTTTAAGGATTTTAGCGAAGCGGATTTTCAAATTTTTCTTAATAATACTTTAGACTTAGAAAAAGATGCGAATTTTAATATGTTTATGCCTTTGGAAAATTTAGATACAGAGTGGAAAAAAGCAAGAGATGTGAAACACAGTCAAGATTTACTTGTTATCTTAGGAAACCCTCCCTATAACGCAAAAAGCAAAAATAAGGATAAAAAAATACTTGAGCTTTTACAAAGCTATAAACAAGGCTTAAATGAAACAAATATACAACCTTTAGATGATGATTATATTAAATTTATACGTTTTGCCCAGTGGAAATTGCTAGAGCAAAAAAGAGCTAATATCTTTGAAAACAATAAAGGCTTAATGGGTTTTATCACAAATAATTCTTTTTTAGAGGGACGCATACACAGAAAGATGAGGCAAAGTTTATATAAAAGCTTTGATGAAATTTACATTTTAAATTTACACGGAAGCGACAAAGACGCTAATAATGATAAAAATGTTTTTGATATAAAAATAGGCGTTTGTATAAGCTTATTTGTAAAGTATAAGGATAGTCCAAGTAACGGTGCTAAGGTGTATTATTATTCTACAAGTGTTAATAATATCTTTTCAAGAAAAGAAAAATTTGCCCTTTTAGATGAGATAAAACAAAAGGGCTTACAAAGTATAAAATGGGAAGCATTAAGCTTAAATGAACCTCATTTTTTCTTTGTAAAAAAAGAATTTAATAATGAAGAATATGAAAATTTCTGGGCTTTAGCTCCTGATAAAGCTTTAGGAGATAAAAAGGCTATATTTTTAAATCATAATAGTGGAATTCAAACGGAAAAAGATAATATAGCTATACAGCTAAATAAAAAAGATATGGAAAATGTTTTATCTGATTTTAAAAATTTAACAAAAGAAGAAAATGTAAAAAAATATAATTTAGATAATTCCATAATTTCAGATACTTTAACTCAATATAAAAATAATACAGGTTTTATTAGCAAAATACATTATAGACCTTTTGATACTCGATGGACTTTTTATTCAGAGAAACAAGGGTTTTTAGGACTTCCTAGATATGACATTATGCAACATTTTATAAATAAAGAAAATTTAGGGCTTTGTTTTGAAAAAACGTTAAATTATGATTGTTTTGGCTTGTCTTTAATATGTGATAAAATCATAGATGGACATTATGTAGGCAGTAGAACATACATAGCCCCGCTTTATTTTTATACCAACGATGAAAAATTTCCTAATTTCACAAGCGAATTTTTAGCTTACAAAGAAAAACATAAAATTTTAAAAGATAAAAGCCCTGAGGAAATTTTATACTTTATCTATGCGAATTTATACGATCCAAAATATAGAGAAAAATACTTAGAGTATCTAAAAATAGGCTTTGCTAGGATAAATTTTGAAGTAGATGAAAATACTTTTAATGAATTTGTTAAATTTGGTAAAGAGCTTGTAGAGCTTCATTTGTTTAAGAAAGACTTGCAAGATGAGATTGATTTTATCTTTTTAAAAAAAGATAAAAAGACAAATTTTAAGATCAAAAAATACCAAGAAAAAGACCGTTTCCTAGATAATAAAATCATCTTAAATGAAGATCTAGCCATAAGTCCTATAAGTGATGAAATTTGGGGCTATACAATAGGAGGCTATCAGGTTATAAAACAGTGGCTAAAATACCGCAAAAATTATGAATGTTCTAAGGAAGAATTGGAACATTTATTAAAAATGTGTAAAATTATCAAAGAAACTATGAGAATTCAAAAGGAATTAAATGATTATCAATGGAGAAAAAATTGAGCTTAAAGAGCTTAAATTTATGGATTATATAAAAGAAAAAAATTTAAAAATGGAATTTATAGCTTTAGAATTAAATGGAGAAGTCATTTCAAGAGATAAGTTTGAAACCTTGCTTTTAAAAGAAAACGATAAAGCCGAAATCGTAAGCTTTGTAGGCGGTGGTTGATGAAGATCAAATTTAATGGCAGGGATTTTGATACAAATCTTAAAAATAGCTTAGATTTTTTTCAAACTGTAAGCAAAGATGAAAGCGATGTTTTTATAGTAAATGGCTTTGCCACAAAAGAAAACATAGAGCTTAAAGAAGGAGATGAGCTTTTTTGCATAAGCAAAAAAACAATGCCAAATAAAGACGAACTAAAAGCTATGATGAGAGCTAGACACACACCAAAGCTTTATGACAGCCTTGAAAAATCCTCTGTTGCTGTGTGTGGGCTTGGCGGACTTGGTTCGCACATAGCTATAATGCTTGCAAGAAGTGGGATTGGGACACTTCATTTGATAGATTTTGACACTGTTGAACCTAGCAATCTAAACCGACAAGCTTACAATGTAGATGATTTGGGTAAATTTAAAACAGAGGCTTTAAAAGAGCAAATTTCAAAAATAAATCCTTTCATAAAAATAAACATAAACACCATTAAAATAGAAAAAGAAAATATAAAAGAGCTTTTTTGTAATGATGATATAGTCTGTGAAGCTTTTGATAACGCCGTTTATAAAGCTATGTTGGCACAAAATTTTCACAGTTTTTTTAAGGATAAAATTTTAATATCCGCATCTGGTTTAGCTGGTTATGGGAATTCAAATCTCATAAAAACAAGAAAAATAGCAAAAAATTTTTTTGTCTGCGGGGACTTAAAAAGTGCAGCAAGACTTGGAAACGGACTAATAGCACCAAGGGTAAATATCTGTGCTGCTCATCAAGCAAATTTAGTGCTTGAATTGCTTGCAAACAAAGAATACGAGGAATGTTAATGGATACTTTAAAACTTGGAAAATTTGAGTTTAAATCTCGCTTTATACTTGGCTCTGGAAAATACTCTTTAAATTTGATAAAAGCAGCGATAAATGAAGGCGAGGTAGATCTTTTAACCCTTGCTTTAAGAAGGGCAAACACAGGAAATGTAGAAAATATACTTGACTACATACCAAAAGGCATTTCTTTGCTGCCAAACACTTCAGGGGCAAGGACTGCAGAAGAAGCACTAAAAATAGCTAGACTTGCTAGAGAAATTTGCAAAAGTGAGCTTGTAAAGATAGAGGTTATAAGGGATAGTAAGTATTTATTACCAGATAATTACGAAACTATAAAAGCCGTTGAACTTCTAGTAAAAGACGGCTTTACGGCTTTACCTTATATGAGTGCTGATTTATACGCAGCCAGAGCTATGAGAGACGCTGGAGCAGCTGCTATAATGCCACTTGCTGCTCCCATAGGCACTAACAAAGGGCTTTGTGCTAAAGAATTTATACAAATTTTACTTAATGAAATAGAACTACCCATAATCGTAGATGCGGGCATAGGCACACCCGCTCAAGCTTGTGAGGCTATGCAAATGGGCGTAAGTGCTGTTATGGTAAATACTGCGATAGCTCTTTCAAACGATGTAGCAAAAATGTCAAGAGCTTTTAAACTAGCTATACAGGCTGGAAGAAATGCTTATCTAGCTAAAATAGCACCTATAAACGAATTTGCAGACGCTAGTTCGCCATTAACCGGCTTTTTAAGGGATTAAGTTATCAATCTTTAAAAATGCTTTTATTTAGTATATTTTTTATAGTATGATAGGATATAAAAACTATCATAAGGACTAAAGCAAGAAATATGAACAAGGCAAAATTCATAAAAAATGACGAAGCGCTTAATTCATAAGCTTTAAAACAAGCTATGCACATAGCCGCACTTGGAAAGGTAAAAGCCCACCAAGATAAAGCAAAATTGAGCTTTAAAAAGTTTTTATACATAAATACTAATAATATACTAAAAAACAAAGCTAAATTTAAAAGCATTATAGCAAAAACATCAAAGCTATTAGTTAATTTTAAATAGTCTAAAAAGCCAACTGAAGGTGGGGCTATCATTATAAAAAGCGTTGGCATAAATTTATTTGGAAGTTGTGAGTGAAATAAAATCCTGTAAAAAATGATACAAAAAAGAACCAACCAAAAAAACATAGCCAAAGAAAAATAAAACCAAAGCCAAGGCTCGACTGTTCTAGCTCCTACAATTATAATCAAATTTCCAACCACCGGTATAAACCAAGCTGGACTTGAATGCTCTATCTCTAAATTTTTATTTATCCAAAAAGAAATGATATAAAAGCTCAAATAAGTTTGAAGGACTAAGGCTATATAAAATAAAGTATCGTGCAAGAACACAAAATCTTGCCATAAATTTGCTAAAATCAGCAAAGATATAGGAAAGGTGGAAAAGAAATTTATCTTTATGGTATTAGAAAATTCTTTTTTGACCTCATCAAAATGTTTAAATATCTTAATAATATAAAGCAAAGTTATAAGACAAAACAAAAAGCTTACAAAAAATCTAAAAAGTATGAAATAAAAATCAGAAAAAAATGCTATTTTTATAAGCTCCCTATAAGCCATAGCAAAGCCTCCAAGCCCCATAGTAACGGCAAAAAACATAATGTGAAAATGAGCTAAATTCATAATTTTCCTTTTGTTATATATAAAAATTTATTTTATACTGTGTTTTTTAATGAAAAATTTATTATAATCTAAAATAAAAGGCTAAATAATGTTAAAAGTTGATTTAAATAGCGATTTAGGTGAAGCTTTTTCTATTTATAAAATGGGGCTTGATGAGGAAATTTTAAAATACATAAGCTCTGCTAATGTAGCTTGTGGATTTCACGCATCTGATCCTATGGTTATGGATAAAACAATATCTTTAGCTAAGACAAATAATGTCAAAATAGGTGCTCACCCTTCATTTCCAGACCTTTTGGGATTTGGACGCCGGGAGATGAAGATTAGTTTTGATGAAGCAAAAAACTACACGCTTTATCAATTAGGTGCTTTATCAGCCTTTGCAAAGGCACATAATACAAAAATTTCTCACTTAAAAGCACACGGAGCTTTTTATAATATGGCTTGTAAAGATGAAATGCTTTCTCTTGCTTTATGCGAAGCGATAGCTTCATTTGATGAAAATATCATTTTGCTTGGACTTAGCTCTTCTTTAATGTGTGAGAGTGCAAGAAAAAAAGGACTAAGATATGCAAATGAAGTCTTTGCAGATAGGGCTTACAATGAGGACGGCACTCTTGTTTCAAGGTCTATAAAAGGCTCTGTAATAGACGATGAACAAGAGGCTATAAAAAGAGTGATCAATATGGTAAAAAATGGAAAAGTTAGCACTATAAATGGCAAGGAAATAGACATAAAAGTTGATAGTATATGCGTTCATGGGGATAATGCAAAAGCCTTAGATTTTGTAAAAAGCATAAATTTAGAGTTTAAGAAAGCTGGTATTGAAATTTCTAGCTTAGAAAATATAATATAAGGGTAAAAATGCAAAATAAAACAGCTTTAATAGGTGCAGCTTTTTTAATGGCTACTTCAGCCATAGGACCTGGTTTTTTAACTCAAACTGCAAGCTTTACATCTACTTTACTTGCTAGTTTTGGCTTTGTCATACTTATATCTATAATCCTAGATATAGGTGCACAGCTTAATATATGGAGGGTTATAGGAGTAGCCAAAAAAAGAGGACAAGACATAGCAAATATGGTATTTCCAGGACTTGGCTATCTTATAGCATTTTTAGTAGCCCTTGGAGGCTTTATTTTTAATATGGGAAATATAGCTGGTTCTGCACTAGGTTTGAAACTGATGTTTGGACTAGACTTGATAAACGCTGCCATTATTAGCTGTATAATAGCTATTGGAATTTTTATATTTAAACGAGCTGGCGAACTTATGGATAAATTTATAGTCTTTGCTGGTTTTGTGATGATTTTAATAACTGCTTATGTTGCCTTTTCATCTAATCCTCCATATTTATTAGCCTTGAAAGAAAGTTTCATACCATCAAAAATAGATGTGGTAGCTATAGTTACTTTAGTGGGTGGGACTGTCGGCGGATATATAGTATTTTCAGGTGCTCATAGATTAATAGATGCAAATTTAGTAGGGGTTGAAAATCTAAAACACATAAACAAGGCAGCTGTAAGTGGCATACTCGTAACTGCTGTTATGAGAGTTCTTTTATTCTTAGCTGTTTTAGGTGTGCTTAGCTCTGGCTTTACTGTAGATAAAGAAAATCCAGCTGGTTCTGTATTTTTAGAAGCTTTAGGAGATGTGGGACTTAAATTTTTTGGAGCAGTTTTGTTTTTAGCAGCTATTTCCTCTGTTATAGGTGCTGCTTATACTTCCGTTTCTTTCATAAGGTCCTTTCATAATAAGCTTGATAAATACAACCGTTTTGTGGTTATATCTTTCATAATATTTTCAACGCTTACATTTTGTTTTTTAGGACAAAGCCCTACAAATCTACTAATACTAGCTGGAACAATAAATGGCTGGATACTTCCCGTAACATTGCTTATTATGATTGTAGCAGCACACAAAAAAAGTATAGTCGGAGACTATAAACACCCAAAAATAATGAGTATTTTTGGAATTTTTATAGTCATATTAATGTCCTATCTAGCAATACTTACAATGCTAAAGTTGTTTTAAAATGTTTGAAATACACATAAATAGCACAGATACTGTCTTGCTTCAATTTAAGCAAGAAATATCGCCTGAAATAAATTCTCAAGTCTTATCTGTAAAAGAAAGCTTGCAAAAAGCTAAAGAAAATTTTGAAATTCTAGGCATAGAAGAGGTCGTAAGTGCTTACTGCTCTTTACTTATATATTATAATCCTTTAAAAATTTCGCTGAAAAGCTTGTGTGAATTTTTAGAAAATATAAAAAAAGAAAAGATAAATACAGAAAAAAAGAATTTTTTATGCATTAAAATACCGCTTTGTTATGATGAAGAATTTGGAATAGACTTAGATTTTGTATGCTCTCACACTAAACTAAGCAAAGAAGAGCTTATAAAACTTCATACAAGCCCATTTTATAGAATTTATATGCTTGGATTTATGGCTGGTTTTGCATATCTTGGAGGGCTTGATAAAAGGCTTTTCACACCTAGATTAGCAAGTCCTAGAACATTGATAGAGGCTGGATCTGTGGGTATAGCTGACAAACAAACCGGAATTTATCCTATACAAAGTCCGGGTGGTTGGCAAATAATAGCTAGAAGCCCTCTTAATTTTTTTGATAAGACAAATGAAAATAAGCCTGTGTTTTTAGAAGCTGGAATGTTTTTAAAATTTGAAAGCATTGATAAAAAGAATTTTTTTGAGATAAAAGAAGCTGTTGAGAAAAATGCTTACAAAAGGGAAGTATATGAGTATAAAGATAATTGAAGCTTCTATAAATTCTAGCTTGCAAGATTTTGGTAGAAAAAATTATGCAAATTTTGGCATAGCAAGAAGTGGAGCTATGGACACTCACTCTTTAATGATAGCAAATATTTTACTTGGAAATTTTTATAAAGAAGCTGGGCTTGAGCTTTGTTTAAAAGGTGGAAAATATGAATTTTTAGATGAGCATTATTTTTGCTTAAGTGGTGCGTCTTTTGATGCAAAACTAAACGGTAAAGACATAAAAACTTGCAAAGTATATAAGGCAGAAAAAAATGATGTCTTAGAGTTAGGATTGGCAAAGGTTGGTTTTAGAGGCTATTTATGCATAGCTGGTGGGTTTGACTGTAAAAATTTTTTAGATAGCAAGAGTTCTGATTTTAAAATGAAAGTTGGCATTTTTGATGGAAGAAATCTTAAAAATGGAGATATTTTAGAGGCTAAAAATACTTTCATACCATTTAATCTAAGCAAAAGACAGTGCGAAAATCCTTACTTAAAACTAGAAAAAAGATTAAAAATACGAGTGTTAATGGCTACAGACAAAGACGCTTTTACAAAAAAAGGCTTGGATACGTTTTTAAATACTGTGTATAAAGTTGGCAACAAAAGCGATAGAATGGCTATACACACAGAGGCAGATGAAAAGATAGAACATAAAGATAAAGCAGATATAATCTCTGATCCAGCTGTATTTGGAAATATACAAGTGCCGCAAAATGGCTTTCCTATAATACTAATGGCAGGCAGGCAAAGCACCGGAGGATATACAAAAATAGCAACTGTGATAGAAAATGACTTAAGTTTATTAGCACAGTCTAGGCTTAATAATGAAATTTATTTTGAAAGTATAGATATAAATGAGGCTATAAATCTTTATAAAGAAAAAATGCTTAGCTTAAAAGCCCTAGATGAAAAGATAAATTTAAATTTTGAAACATTATTATAAAATTTATGTTTTACCGTCCAAATTCACACTTATAGCATATTTAAAACACTAAGATAAAAGTTCTAAACTTAAACTTTTTTTAAACAAATCCACATACTTACTTTTCTTTCCTATAAATTCACAAGCACTAAGCAAGTCTAATCTCTCCTTTAAGCACTGTATTAAAAGCTCTAGTATAAAACTTGCATCTTTTGGATCTATATGAACTGGGCATTTTTTAGCATTTGTATAATGATGATGCAGCTTATAAACCAAAGAACTGTTACGAATTTCTACAAGTAACATCTCAAGTGGAGCCTTAAAAAACATAAAATTTTCTTTTATATTGATAGAGAGATAAAACATATCAAGTCCATAAATTTTAAGCGAGTAAGAATCGAAAAAATACAAGGATTTGTTTAAATTGTCCTTAAAAGTGTGTAGCATTAGCTCTAGGATTGATATTTTTTGCTCCCTTGTATAAAAATTTCCTATGGGAGAAAAACAAAACTCAAGCAATGATTTTATGGAATACCACTCACTAGCTACAAAAGAGTAAGAACGCATTTTTTCTCCTCTTTTTTTGCGGTAATACCTAGCCTCTTCGCTGTCTATATTTTGATACACAGAAGGCACTATAAAATCCCTGTAGGCTGGATTTGGAAAAGATGGATGCAGGATAAGAGAGCCTTCATTTTCATTTTCATAGATGTATTTTAAACCGCCGACATAGCCTTCATCTATGATTCTAACTTCTTCTTGAACAAGACCATTTAAAAGTGAATAAAACTCCGCATCATCGCTATTCCAAATTTTAAATGGATAGCGAAAAAAATCACAAATTTTTTCTTTGCTATTTTCATCGAGTTCTCTTTTATCTTTGTTTTCAAGCCAAGACACTACAGTTCTTCTATCTTTTCCTAAAATATTTGCAAATTTACTTAAACTCAAAGAAGACCTTTTGAAAATCTCTTGCATTTTTTCTCTGGTATTTAACATAAAATTATACCCCTTTAAAAATATTACAAATGGTTACACAAACCGCAAAAATAGAGAGAGTAAATGTATATAAATTTTACAATATTTTTATGCAATTTTATAAAAAATGTATAAAAAATATGCAAAAAAAATATTTTTAGTGCAAAAATTATACATAGTGTAAAGATTTTTTGCATTTTATTTTTTTTGTAAAATCTTTATAATAAAGAAAAATTTAAAAGAAAGGAAAGCTTGTAGAAAGCAAATAAAAAATTTGTAAAACTACAAAAAAGACATAGACGAAAAAAACCAAAAAGAAAGGAAAATTAAAAATGAGTGCTGGAAAAAAATTTAAAGAACTCGTAAAAAATAGCAATCCGCTTGCTATAGTAGGTGCTATAAACGCTTATCAAGCCTTACAAGCGACAAAGATAGGTCATAAAGCTCTTTATCTTTCAGGCTCTGGCGTTGCTAGTGCTTCTTATGGTTTGCCTGACTTAGGGATAATAGCCTTAGAAGAGGTCTGTATAGATGTTAGGAGAATTTGTGCTAGAGTTGATACTCCTTTGCTAGTAGATGCAGATACAGGCTTTGGAGGGGCATTCAACATAGCTAGAACTATAAAAGAATTAACCCGTGCTGGAGCTGCAGCTACTCATATTGAAGATCAAGTGTCTCAAAAAAGATGCGGACACCGCCCAAATAAAGAGCTTGTAAGCAAAGATGAGATGTGCGATAGGATAAAAGCCGCAATGGATGCTAAGATAGATCCTGATTTTGTTGTTATGGCAAGAACTGATGCACACGCTATAGAAGGACAAGAAAAAGCTATAGAAAGGGCTTTAGCTTATGTTGAAGCTGGAGCTGAAATGATATTTGCAGAAGCTATACACAGCCTTGATGAGTATAAACAATTCACAGAGCTTGTAAAAGTTCCTGTCCTAGCAAATATAACAGAATTTGGAAAAACTCCGTATTTTACACAAAAAGAACTAGCAAGTGTTGGAATTGCAATGGTTCTTTACCCACTTTCAGCAAACCGTGCTATAAACAAAGCTGCTTATAAAGTCTATGAAAGCATTCTTAAAAACGGTCACCAAAAAGAAGTCTTAGATATAATGGAAACTAGAGAAGAGCTTTATAGTATGCTTGATTACTACAGATATGAGGAAAAGCTTGATAGTTTATTTAAAAAGGATAAAAAATGAGTTTAAGTGAAGCTAAGAAAAAGGTAGGGGGACTTGCTGGTGTTATAGCTGGAAGTAGTGCCATTTGCACTTGCGGGCTTGGAAATGGTTTAAATTACTACGGATACAGCATACAAGATTTGGCAAAAATGGCTGAATTTGAAGAAGTTGCTTACTTGCTTCAATTCGGAGAATTGCCAAAAGAAAACGAACTAAAAGAATACAAAGAAAAAATTTGTGCTAATAGAAATTTGAGTGAAAATTTAAAAGCTGTTTTAAGAGCCATACCAAAAAACGTGCATCCTATGAATTTGATGCAAAGTGCAGTTGCAGCACTTGGGGCTTTAGAAGCTGAAAAAGAAGATTTTAGCGACCAAGATGAAAAGATTATAAGATTGCTTGGAATTTTACCTTCAGTGCTTTGCTATTGGCATCATTACTCAAATTTTGGCAAAGAAATAGACTTTAATAGCGATGAAAAAACCATAGCTGGATATTTTCTAGAAAAACTACAACTTTCAAAACCTAAGGAAGATTTTATAAAAGCTATGCACTGCTCCTTAATACTTTACGCGGAACACGAATTTAATGCTTCTACTTTTACAGCAAGGGTTTGTGCTTCTACAAGAAGTGATATTTTTAGTGCTGTAGCTGCGGCTATTGGTGCTTTAAGAGGACCATTGCACGGCGGAGCAAATGAAGCTGCAATGTATTTGATACAAAGCTTTTCCTCAGTTGATGAGGCTATAAAAGGAGTAAATGAAAAGCTTGAGAAAAAAGAGCTTTTAATGGGCTTTGGACATAGGGTTTATGGAGTTGGAGGAGATCCAAGAAATGAACTTATAAAAGAATGGAGCAAGAAGCTTGGTGGAGATACCCTGCTTTACAAGGTTAGCGAAGCAATAGAAAATTTAATGAAGGAAAAAAGACCATCTTTGCCACCAAATGCAGACTTTTATAGTGCTTCAGCCTATCATTTTATGGGAATTAAAACGGATTATTTCACGCCGATTTTCATAATGAGTAGAGTAAGTGGCTGGTGTGCTCATATAAAAGAACAAAGAGCAAATAATAAAATAATACGTCCAAGTAGCGAATACACAGGACCAGAACCAAGAAATTTTGTAAATATAAAGGAGAGATAAAATGAGTGATATGGGAATTTTAGAAGCAAAAAGACCAGAATTTGATGAGCTTTTAACAAAAATAGCAAAGTATGCAGATGAGTATGAAATAAAAAGCGATTTAGCCTTAGAAACTGCTAGATACTGTTTAATGGATACTATAGGATGTGGGCTTTTAGCACTTAAGTATCCAGCTTGCACTAAGCTTTTAGGACCTAGTGTAGAAGGGGCGGAATTTAGACCACTTGGAGCTAAAGTGCCTGGAACATCATATCAGCTAGAGCCTATTAGAGGAGCTTTTAATGTGGGAGCTATGGTTAGATGGCTTGATTTTAATGACACTTGGCTTGCAGCTGAATGGGGACACCCTAGCGATAATCTAGGGGCTATTTGGGCTGTGGCTGATTATGTAAGTAGAAAAAACATAAGCGAAGGAAAAGAGCCGCTTAAAGTATCGTGTGTGCTAAAAGCTATGATAAAAGCACACGAAATTCAAGGGATTTTAGCTCTTGATAATTGTTTTAACAAGGTAGGACTTGACCATGTTTTGCTAGTTAGAATAGCTAGCACAGCGGTATCTGCTAAACTTTTAGGTTGTAATTTCGAAGAAATTAGAAATGCTGTATCAAATGCATTTATAGACGGAGGTGCATTAAGGACATACAGACACGCACCAAATACAGGTAGTAGAAAAAGTTGGGCAGCAGGAGATGCCTCAAGCAGGGGAGTTGATTTAGCCCTTAAGGCAAAAAGCGGAGAAATGGGCTATCCTTCGGCTTTAAGTGCTAAATTTTGGGGATATGAAGATGTAAAAATGAAGGGACAAAAACTAAGCATACCGCAAGAATTTGCCTCTTATGTTATGGAAAATGTTTTGTTTAAAATTTCATTTCCTGCTGAATTTCACGCTCAAACAGCGGTAGAAGCGGCATTAAAACTACATAATGAAGTTAAAGACAGGCTTGATGAGATAGAAAAGATAGTCATCACAACTCAAGAATCAGGACATAGGATAATAAATAAGGTAGGAGAGTTAGCAAATCCAGCAGACAGAGATCACTGCATTCAGTATATGGTAGCTGTACCTCTTATCTTTGGACGCCTTGTTGCTGATGATTATGAGGACGAGGTAGCAAAAGATAGCAGGATAGATTCTTTAAGAGCAAAAATGGTGGTTGAGGTTGATGATAGATACACAAAAGAATACTTAGAAAGCGATAAAAGAAGCATAGCAAATGCAGTTCAAGTTTTCTTTAAAGATGGCTCTAAAACCCAAAAAATAGAGGTTGAATACCCAATAGGACATAAAAGAAGAAGAAAAGAAGGCATACCTGTTTTAGTGGCTAAATTTAAGGCTAATCTAGCCACAAGACTAAGCCCAAAACAATGTGAAAATATCATAAAAATTTGCGAAGATCAAAAAAGCTTAGAAAAAATGAATTTTAACGAGTTTTCAGACTTATTCTGGCTTGGCTAAACTTAGGGTGCTTTTGCACTCTAAGTAATTTTAAAAATATATAAAAGCTACTTAGGATAAAATCCTCTCAAGCCTTACCTTATAAGCTTGTCTTATATGAAATTTTGCTAAATCCATTGCCATCTTTTCATCTTTTTTCTCTATAGCATTAACTATTTGAAAATGCTCATTAAAAGCTTCTTTGCATCTTTGAGGCTTAGCTAAAGTGCTTTCACCAAGTAAAATCAGTGATTTATCTAAATTTTGCATAGTTTTAAGTAGATAGTTGTTATTAGAACATCTAAAAATAGTTTCGTGGAATAAAATATTATTAGCTCTTAAGCTTTGAATATCATTTAATTTTTTTTGGGAATTAACTATGTTATATAAAATTTCTATTTCAACCTTAGAGGCAAAAAATGTGGCAAGTCTTGCTGCTTCACCTTCTAAAAGCTCTCTCATTTCATAAAGCTTTGTGATTGAAACCAAATCAAGTCCAGCAACAACCAAACCTTTTTTTCCATCTTGAGTTAAAATGCCTTCATTAAGTAAAATGCCTAGTGCTTCTCTGATAGGCGTCCTGCTAAGACCTGTTTCAAGGGCTAAATCTTGTTCTTTTATCCTATCTTTTGGCTTTAACTTACCTTCTTTTATGGCATTGATAACATAATCATAAATAACGTCACTTGAAATTCTTTGATTCTTACTCATAACAACTTCTTATAAAATATAATAAAATGCTAACAAAATTTAGCTTTTAAAAATATATCTTTAGAAGTTTTTTAAAAAAAATACCATTTTTGTAACATTATTTATACTGATTCTTTTATTTTTTATCCAATAAAGTAAGCAAATTTTGTATTTTTTCATCTTGCTCTTTTTTCAAGGAATCTATATAAAATTTACTCTGTGCGTAATTTTCAAATTTAACCCTAATATCTGCTATATCTAAATCGCTTTTAGCTTCTTCTGTTTTGCTTAACTCTTTTTGCTTTATATCTTTTAAAATAGCTTGAAATTCATCAGCGTTTTTATTTTTTTCTTTTATTTTTATATCAAATTGTAAATTCGCAGAATTTTTAACAGAATTTATCATACTAATCTCCTAAATTTGCTTACTAACACAAGCAAATTTAGTTCCAATATCTAGACACCGTTTTTGTTGTGATTAAATTCTGGTACTATTTCTTTTAAGATACTAGCCACATCATCGCTATTTAAAAGCTTTTGTATTTGTTCATTTAAAAGTTTTAGGTCATAACTGTCATTTTTGCTTATAAAAATACTTTCGTATTGCGTTTTCAAATCATCTTCATTTATTAAAAGCTCTTCATATAGCTTTTCCCCTCTTCTAAGACCGCTAATTTTTATCTCTAATTCAGGTTTATTAGAAAGAGTTAGCATTTTTTTAGCCAAATCCATTATCTTAACAGGCTCTCCCATATCAAGCACAAAAAGCTCGCCGCCTTTTGCAATGGCAGCAGCTTGCAAAACAAGCTGAACAGCCTCATCAACAAGCATAAAATAACGCACTATATCTGGATGAGTTACAGTCAAAGCTTCATTAGCTTCTATCTGTGCTTTAAATTTAGGTATAACACTACCGCTTGAACCAAGCACATTACCAAAACGCACAGATGCGACTTCAAAATTCTCATCACTAGAATTCAATGTATAAATTTCACACACTCTTTTAGAGCAGCCCATTATATTAGTAGGTCTTACCGCTTTATCAGTGCTAATCATAACAAATTTTTTAACACCATTTTTCTTAGCTAAATCACATAGAATTTTTGTCCCTAAGATATTATTTGCAACTGCTGAATGAGGGTTTTGTTCGCACAAAGGCACGTGTTTATAAGCAGCTGCGTGCAGTATAAGGTCTATATTGTATTTTTTAAGCACCTCATCTAAATCTTTTTCATCTAAAATACTCATCAAAACAGGCTCTATTTTGTCTTTGTATTCACTTAAATCATCGTTGATTTTATAAAGATTGTATTCGCTATGATCTAGCATTATTAAATATTTTGCCCCGAATTTCATACATTGCTTACAAAGTTCAGAGCCTATCGTTCCACCAGCTCCACTGACTAAAACAGTTTTGCCTTGCAAAAATTTTGCAACAGCTTCGCTATCTAAATCCTTTGGTTTTCTAGCCAATAAATCTTCTATGCTTATGTCTCTGGCTTCATTTTGAGTGAATGAAAAAATTTTTATATCACTCATACCGTAGGATACAAGCTCATCAAAAAGCTCTTTAAGTCTTTTTTGAGATAGTTTTTTAAATGCTATGATAGCTGTTTTTGTGCCATTTTGGGAATACTCTTTTAAAGCCTTTAAATCTCTAACTAAAAATTTATCACATTGAGAGCCTATAAGCTCTTTTCTCATATCCACAACACCTACAGGAAAAAGCTCCAAGCTACCTTCCTTTGCACCTTTTAAAAGATGTAAAGCTTTTGACGTAGCACCAACTATAACACAAGGCAAAGCCTCACTTTCAAATTTAGACTTTCTAAAATCCATAAACATTCTTTTTGAAATTCTCAAACTACCTATAAAAAGGCAGGATAAAACAAAGTCTATGCCTATAACACTTCTTGGGAAAGGATTAAAAAAGTCAGAAAAAATATAAAAAATCACAGTAAAAGCTAGGGACGATAAAAACAAAGCTATAAAAATTTTTCTAGCCTCATTTAAAGAAAAAAATCTCCAAGCAACCCTATAAATCCCAAACATATATAAAAAGGAAATTTTAAGTAAAAGCAAGATAAAAAAGGATTTAATCATACCAGAATGAAAATAAGGCGGTATAGACAAATCAAATCTTAAATAAAAAGACAAAAGCAAAGAAAAAGCTATAAGACATATATCAAAAAATAAAAAAAATATAAACCTTTTGCTCTTAAAAGAAAGTCTTAGCATACATTATCCAATACTTTTTATAATTATCTCGCTAACAAGTTTTACATCATCTTTTTGCATAACTGTTGAGCTAGGAAGGCATATCCCGTTTTCAAAAAAACCTTGTGAATTTGAATTTAAATAAGCTAATTCACCTTCAAATACTTTTTGCAAATGCATAGCTTTCCACATAGGTCTGCTTTCTATGTCATTATCTTTTAAATCCTTGATAATCTTTTGTATTTTAGGATTTATCTTAACATCAACAGCACTAGCATACTCTTTTTTTTCAAATTTAAATAAATCTTTTTCTGAAAAATCAATCGTAGCTGTGCTAAGCCACCTATTTGACCTAGAATTAGCAAGTTCATCAAAAAAATTAAGATAGCCATCTAAAAATTCTTTATACCATTCGTATATTTGCCTTTTTTTCTTAACTCTTTCTTCTAAAATTTCCATTTGTGCTACCCCTATAGCACCTAAAACATTGCTTAAGCGGTAGTTGTATCCGTAATCTAAATGCTCATAATGAAGACATTTTTCTCTTGCTTGAGTGCTGTAAAACCTAGCTTTTTGCAAGGCTTTTTCATCATCACTAACTAGCATACCCCCGCCTGAAGTTGTGATAATCTTATTTCCATTAAATGAATAAACTCCAAAAGTGCCGAAAGTGCCGAGCGATTTTTTATCATAAAAAGAGCCAAGAGCTTCTGCTGCGTCCTCTATCAATACTATATCATTTTCTTTGCAAAGATTAATTATCTCTTTCATCTTTGCACTGTTTCCATAAAGATGAGTTAAAATCAAAGCTTTTGGTTTTTTTTCGCTTTCATTTATTGCTTTTTTGAGTAAAGAAGGATCTATGCCGTAAGTCTCATCACAATCGATAAAAACCGGTTTTGCCTTTAGATATCTTATAGGAGCTACTGAAGCTATGAAGGTAAAACTAGAAGCTAAAACAATATCTCCTTCTTTTACACCACTAACTCTTAAAGCTAAGTGCAAAGCGGCTGTGCCAGAATTTAACGCAAGAGCATTTTTGCTTTTTGTGTATTGTTTTATACTATCTTCAAATTTATCTACAAATTCTCCCAAAGGAGCTATAAAATTGCTTTTAAAAACTTCTTTTATGTATTCTTGTTCTTTGCCACTCATATGCGGTGCCGACAGCAAATATCTCATAACTTCTCCTTTATCTTTCTAGCAGGAACTCCCACATAAACCCCACTTTCTTGCAAACTTGTAGCAAGTAAGGCTCCACCACCCAAAATGCAGTCATCAACCAAGGTCAAATTTGGCAAAATGGCAGAATTTATACCCAAAAAATTTCTTTTTCCAAGACTAACATTTCCAGCTAACTTAGCACCAACGCTTATATGCGAAAACTCGCCTACTACGCATTCGTGTTCTACCACACAAGAGCTATTTAAAATAGCTCCTTTTTCTACCCTAGCCCTTGCATTTACGACTACAGCTGGCATTATTAAAATACCTGCTTGTTCTATCGTAGCACTTGGGCTTATGATAGCACTTGGGTGTATTAAATTTACCAAATTAAAACCATATTGTAGCACCTTTTGGTATATGTTTTGTCTTATATTGTTTGCACCTATAGCTACAAATATATCAAATTTAGGCAAGTCTTTGCTAAATTTAAGCCCCTTTGTGCCTTCATCATCAACAAAAATAACCTCATCATAACCATTTAAAATAGCCACATCAGCACAAACTAAACCGTGCCCACCACAGCCATAGATATAAATTTTCTTAGTTTCTGCCATTAAATTTCACCGTAGTAGCACTTCCTGTTTTATTTACTCCACTTCTTTTTATAACCTTTGCAATGGTTAAAAAAAATATTTTTAAATCAAGTAAAAAAGAGCAGTGTTTAACATAATACAAATCAAGTTCAAATTTTTTAGCCCACGATATATCGTTTCTACCATTTACCTGAGCCCAGCCTGTTATGCCTCCTCTTACATCGTGTCTATGTTTTTGTTCTTCATTGTAAAGCTCTAGGTATTCTACTAAAAGAGGTCTTGGACCTATAAAGCTCATATCTCCCTTTAAAACATTAAATAGCTGTGGTAATTCGTCCAAGCTAAGACTTCTCACAAGCTTACCAAAAGGCTTTAAACGAAATTCATCTGGGAGCAAATTTCCATTTTCATCTTTTTCATCGCTCATAGTCTTAAATTTATAAATAGTAAAAATTTTAGCATTTAAGCCCGGTCTTTCTTGCTTAAATAAAACAGAGCCTTGAATTATCTTAAGTGTAATCGCCACTACAATCATTAACGGCGAAAGTATTATGATTAAAAACAAAGAAAATAAAAAATCTAAAATTCGTTTAAAAAAGTTCTTATACATACAAACCGCTTTCCTCATATGTTTTTAGGTATTTTTTTGCTATCAAATTTTCATCATATTTCTGAGCGTCCTTAAAGGCATTTTTAGCTAAATTTGCCCTCAATTTTTCATCATCTAATAATAAAGATATTTTTTCAGCCAAATCAGCACTACAAGCTTTTTTACAATAAAGTCCATCAAAGCCGTTTTTAATAGCCTCCACACAACCATCGCAATCACTTACTACACAAGCCTTTTCACAAGCTTTTGCTTCCAAAACTGTGCGTGGAAAACCCTCTTTATAACTTGGCAAAACAAAAATATCACATAAATTTAGATAATAAGCAATATCGTCTTTTTGACCTAAATATTTTACAAAACCATTTTGCAAAAAACTAAGCGGGGCACAGGATTTGTTATCATCTACGCCACCTATTAAAATAAAATTTGCCTTATCTTTTAAGATCTCAGCCGCTTCATAAAATTCTTTAACACCCTTATGCCAAAGGGCTCTTGCTACCATTAAAACTATAGGTTTATTACAAAGTTTGTGTTCTTTTAAGAATTTATATTTTAACTCATCTGGTATCGTTTGAGGAAAAAAATGCTTTAAATTTATACCAACTGATTTTATAACGCAAATTTTTTCGCATTTTAAACCTAATTTTTTCATAAATACACAGTCGCTATCATTTACAAATATAAATTTTGTAGCTAGTTTAAAAGAAAGTTTGTATAATAAATTTATATTTAATCTTACGAGCTTACTTTTAAAATCATTGTCTATATAAAATGAGCCAAGACCTTCAACTAAAGCAAAGCGAAATTTAATACCAGCAAAAAAAGCTGCTATAATGCCAAAGGTATTGCTTTTATGGGCTGAAGTTTGAATAGCGTCTAAATTTAAAGAAGTCAAAAGCTTTTTAAGACTTAAGAAATTTTTAAACACAACAAAAGGATTTATAGAAGAGCGTTGAAGCTCATAATTTATCACAGTTAAGCCATCAGCTTTAAGTCTTTTTGAGTATTCATCATCTGGCACTAATATTAACACCTCGTGATTTTTAGCTAAAAGAGCCTTAATTATAGGCATTCTAAAATGATAAACACTCATTGCACTGTGGCTTAAAAAAGCTATTTTCATCTACCTTTTTACCTTAAAAACTTTAGAATTTGCATCATTTATAACAAGCTCGAAAAGGTCTTTATCATACTTGCTTAGATAAAACATTTGCACATAAGCACTTTCAAACATTGTTTTATCCATTATCAAAAAATGAGATGGGTTTATAAAAAACATATATATTTTTGAGTTATCATCTATTTTTCTTATATTATAAATCGCATCTCTTATAGATATAACCTCAACGAAGGTATTTATAAAATTTTCCACTCCATTTATAGTAACTCTTGTTAAATCGTTTGAAATTGATATACCATTGCTAAGTATGATGCTTGATTCGCTTCTTCCAAGAACATATGCAGAGGAAAAGAAAAATGGAGAATTTATCTCTCCTGTGTTTAAATCAATATTTGAAAAAGAAGCTACTGTTGAAAAAATACCAGACATTCTTTCTGGCATATATATAAACACATCTCTTGTTCTATCTCCCTTAAAATCAAAGCTTTTTTTAGATATTTCATTGAAAAATAAAATTTCATTGCTTTGATTATAATCCTTCATCATAGCTTGTAATATATCAGGATATGGGGTTTTAAAATTCTTTTCTGTGTATTCTACACTAAGTCTTGCCATATTCGCAGCTGAAATTTCGTCTTTGCTTAAAACAAAGGAAGGGAAAAAGTTATCTTTGCCTAAATGTTTGCCACCATCGGCTAAAGTTTTCACATCAGAATAATATCTTATAGGATAGCCATAATCCCACCAAGCTATCACATAATCTTCTCTATTTGCAATATTTTTCAAAGAATTTAAGGTCTTAGTTTCTATGTTTGAAAAAACTGTTGGGGCTTTGTATTCGTATATATGCTTGATAGCAAAGAATAAAGACACATATACAGCACAAAGTAAGAGTGCAAATTTTAATTTTAATTTATCCCTTATAAAATATATTATAAAAAATAAGAAGATAAAAAGCACGGCAAATTCAAACAAAAAAGCACTTTCAAAAAATATACAAAGCACTGTAAAAATCACAAAAGAAACAGCACATAGTATCAAATAAAAACGAATTTCTTTGCCCTTTAGTTTTAAATTTTGAAAATAGGCACTTATATAATTATAAAAACAAGCAAAGCCAAGAGCCATAACAGGCACGGCATAAATGGTAAATCTAAGCCCACCTCTTAAGGCTAAAAAACCTAAGACCAACATAGGAATAGCCAAAACAAAGCTTTTATGCTCTCTTAAAAGCAATATAAGCCCTATAAAAGAGCATATAAAAGCTAATTCACTAGCACTTATCCTTTGCATAAATAAAGAAAGATCTATATCCCCTACTTCTTGTATGGTTAAATTTACATTAAAATAAGCAAAGCCCTGTGCTAGGCTTGATGAAATATCGCTTCTAAAAATATAAAAATTTAACTGATAAAGTATAGGATCAAGCCCCCCACTTAAAAGCAAAAATAATACAGCCAAAAAACCAAGTAAGGCTATAAATTTAGCTTTAAAATATTCATTTTTAAGCACAAATAAGGCAAATAAAATAGCTATAATGCAAAGCTCGTAATACCAAGCAAAAGAAGATATAGAAATCAACATAAAAATAGTTGCCATATATATCAAGCTTTCTTTTCTATGGTAAATGAGATTGTATATAAAAAACAATCCTATCAAAGCCACAACAAGAGTATAAGAAGAAGGATAATACCAAAGATAAAACATAGTAAAAAATGGCAAGAATAACAAAGAATACAAGTCTTTTTTAAGTATAAGCCTTATCATAAAAAATACTATAAAACAAGGCAAAACTATAGCCAACATATCAGTATCATAATATCCTGCCATAGTGCGATTATAATAGCTATTTGCCACTGAAGCTAAAAGGGCTGCTAAAAACCCTCCAAAGCCTAATTTGTATTCATTTGCTATAAGCATTATCGGGATAACTATCAAAGAGGATAAAAAAACGCTCATATATAAGATTATCGTTTCAAAACTAAACGGCAATATCTTGTATAATATATATGTAAGAGTGGATAAAGAGCTGCCATAATAAGAAAGATCGTTTTCTTGATGAAAACCAGCTATCATATCTCTAGCACCTTCAGCAAAGGCATATCCGTCATTTGAAACTATCATAAGTTGATTATTGAAAAAAAACTCTTCAAAAGATGAAGCCCAATAAATCCAATAAAATCTACAAATAACGGAAAAACAGTAAGCTACAAAAAGTAAAAATAAAAATTTCTTAGTATCTTTCCTGATATACATAATCACCTAATCCTTTAAAAATGCCAGAGCTTCTTTTGCTATCTTTGTTTTATCAAAATCTTTAGCTCTAAATTTAGCCTTTTGTTTGTAAGTGCTTCTTAATTCGCTATTTTCTAGCATAGTTTTAAGCCCTTCAAACATAGATTTCTCATCATTAACTTTAACCAATAGTCCAAATTCATTATCTTTAAATAATTCTTTAGCCCCACTTTGATGATCCGTGCAAACAACAGCACAAGAACAAGCCAAGCTTTCTATAAGAACATTAGAAAAACCCTCAAAAGATGAAGCAAAAGCAAAAAATTCACACTTGCTCATATACTTATAAGGATTTTTATCAAATCCTAATAAAAAAACCTTATCTTCTAAATTTAAATCCCTTATAAGCTGCTCTAAACTATCTTTTAAAACCCCCTCACCTAATATACACAGTTTTAACTTTGTATCAAGTTTAGAATAAGCTCTTATCAAAAGGCTGTGATTCTTTCCTTTGTCAAGCCTACCAACCGTTAGTATAAAAGGTTCTTTAAAGTCTATATTTTCTTTTGCCTTTTCCTCTATACCGTCTAAATCTATAGCGTTATATAAAATTTTACATTTAATCTCATCTACCTTAAAATTTTTAAGCAAATCCTCTTTATTTCCTTGTGAATTTGCAAGAATTAAATCAGCCTTATTATAAAGCATTTTTATTAAAAATTTGTTTATAAAAGATGTTAGAGACGGTTTTTTATACATAACGCTTGGAGTGGTGCATTCATTTATAATAAGTCTTGATTTTAAACCAAAAATCCTAGCCAAAAGGGCTATATAATTTGGTCTATTTAAGAAAACAAATTGTGTATTTATGTCTAATTCTTCACAAAGTTTTTTATATTTAAAGGCTAAAAAAGGAAGTTTGATAAATTTTAATATTGCATTTTCATCTGCTTTTGACTGCTCTAAAAAATGAATTTTCGTGTCTTTAATATCATAAGAAATTTTTTCAGACATTAAAATCAAATGAGTATCAAAGTGTAAATTTAAAGTAGGAAGCAAGGTTGCAACCACTCTTTCAGCACCGCCAGAACCCAAAGAATATATAAAGATAGCTAGTTTTTGCATTTCATTCTCACTCTTATTTTTGATAAAAAAGCTATAATTGTATTTGGCAAAAAGCTTACAAGTAAAAGCAAAAAGGCTGGTAAATTTGGGCTTATCTTTATGCTTTTAAAAATACAGTAAAACATTTCTTTATACATTTTAGCTAATTTTGCATAATAAGCTGCCATTTTATAATAAATCGCACAAGTTTTTTTATAATCCTTATCGCTTTGTAATTCTTTTTCTAAAATTTTAGCAAGTTCTAAATAGCCAAGATATACTCTATTTGCATTATTATAAGCACCTTTTGTAACACTGTCATTTCTATTTATCCTATAAATTCTTAAAGCCTTGTGTATATAAAGACTTTTTTCTTTGTATAAATTTACCCATAAAACAGCTTCATTGCCGTAAAATTCATCATTAAATCTTTTATCATCAAGTAAGCTTCTTTTAAATATAGACAAAAATTCACCATAAAATTTTCCAAGTAAAAAATCCTTTTTGCTTACCTCTTGTTCCTTGTCTAAACCCTTGCCGCTAAATTCTTGTTTTAACTTGCCATTTTCCTCTATCAAACAGTTTCCAAAAATATGTGAATATCCAAGCTTTGCTTTATCAACCAAAGATAAAGTAGCACCGTCTAATAACTCATCATCATCATCTAAAAACATAACAAATTCGCCACTAGCGTTATCTAAAGCATTGTTTTTGTTTCCATTTGGTCCTTTTTTGTATTTTGTATTTGTTACAAATTTTATCCTCTCATCTTCAGCCATAAGCTTATTTACTACATTTTTCGTATCATCGCTTGAATTATCATCGCTTATGATAATTTCTAAATCTTTAAAATCTTGCTTTAAGACACTTAAAATGGCTTTTTGCAAAAGGGTGCTTCTATTATAAGTGCTGATTAAAACAGATAAAAAAGGTTTCATTTTTGCACTTCCTTTATAAAAGACAAAAGTCTATCACTTAAGACTTTTGTATCAAAGCTTTGTTTTCTTTTTTCTGCATTCTCTAAAATTTGCAAAAGTAGTTTTTCATCTAAAAGCAGACTAGATAAGGCTTTGCTTAAAGAGATAAAATCATCTGTTTTTACCAGCAAACCGTCCTTTTTATCCTCTATCAAATCGTCTAAATTGCCCTTATATCTAGTGCTAATCCTTGCTACATCAAAATAAAGACTTTCTATGAGAACAGTTGGCAAACCCTCTACAAAAGAGCATAAACAAAGCACCTTAGCTTTTTTGTAAAGCTTTGAAATTTCAGAAACCTTACCTAGAAATTTTACATTTATCTTTAAATCTTTTGCTAAATTTTCTAAATATTCTCTAAGCTCTCCATCTCCAGCCACAACAAAATCATAATCTTTTCTAAGATTTTCATCTAAATTTGCTACAGCTTTTAAAAACATTTTTGCATTTTTATTTTCATCTAGCCTGCCAACAAAAAGAACTAAATTTTCCTTTTTAGATTTTTGTATATTTTGTGTGCTAAAATGGCAGGGATTTAAAAGCACTCTAACATCTTTTACAAATTTTTCATAATAAATCTTATCTTCATTAGATAAAACAGTCAAAAGCTTTGCGTAAGGGTAAGTAAGCCTTCTTAAAAAACGCCAAATTTTTGATTTTAGATAAGATTGTGAGCTATGTTCGCATATAATCAAAGGCTTATTCAAGCCTATATTTGCTATTATACAAGCTATGTTTGTGCTGTCTAAAAAAGAGACATAAACATCGCTTTTCTCATCTTTTAAAGCCTTTCTTAAAGCTAAAAATTTTTTTATCCTACTTGCTATTTTATTGTATAAACTGTTAAAGCTAAACTGCTTTAATGTTTTTACAGACACTCTTTCATCAAGTTCATAAAAGCTATTTTCCTTGTGAAATTTAACTATACTTACATTATGTTCTTTACAAAGTTCATTGGCAAAAGAAACACAAACCCGTTCAGCACCACCAGCATTTAAAGTAGCTATTATAAAACTTATTTTCATTCTTTTTCCACTGTAATTTTTCCTTTAGAAAGTCGATAAACCTTATCGCAATTTCTTATAGTGCTTAAACGGTGGGCTATAATGATTAATGTTTTATCCCTACTAATACTATAAATTTCATTCATTATTTTTTCCTCGCTTTTATCGTCTAAAGCTGATGTAGCCTCATCAAGAACTAAAATTTCAGGATCATTATAAAGTGCTCTTGCTATGGCTATTCTCTGTTTTTGCCCTCCGCTTAGATTGTTTCCTCCGTCTCCTACCTTTGTATAAATTCCATCTTTTAAAGAAGAGATAAAATCTTTTAAATTTGCTTGTTCTAAAACTTTTTTAACCTTATTTTCATCTATATCTTCGCAAAATGCTACATTGCTTGCTATGCTATCATTAAAAAGATAAATTTGCTGCGGTATGTAGCCTATCTTTTGCCTAAAGTCTTTGCAATTATTTTCGTTTAATAATTTGCCGTCTATTAAAAGCTCTCCTTTGCTTGGCTTTAAAAGAGAGCATAGCAAGTCAAGCAAGGTGCTTTTACCGCCTCCGCTTTCTCCTACAAGAGCTATTTTTTCGCCCTTTTTAATAACAAAATTTAAATTCTCAAAAAGAAGAGCCTTGTCTTTGTAAGCAAAACTTATGTTTTTTAATTCTATTTTTTCTTTAAAACTTATTTTTTCATCTTTTAAGCTCTCGTCTTTACTTTGCAAAGCATTATAAATAATATCCAAAGAAGAACGGTAATAAAGCAAGTCGTGATAGCTCGTGATAATGCGATTCGCACTTGGCATAAGCCTATAAAGTGCTAAGACAAACATAGATATCATAGCCAAAGCATTTGATATATCGCTTTTTTCTTGCATTATGAGTAGTATAACTATAAATATCAAAACACAAAAGCCAACAGCTTCTAAAAAAATTCTAGGCATAGCATTTACGCTTTCACTCGTTATATTTGCCTTTGAGAAATCTAGGCTTTGTGAGTCAAAAAGTTTAGTTACATCTTTTTCCTTTGCTCTTAATTTTATAAATTTAAAATTACTTAAATTTGTCTCAACAGTTTCGAAAAAATCTTTCATAGCCTTTTCTCTTTTTACGCCGGCTTTTTTTATCATAGGAGACAGTATTTTTACTAATATAAGAGCATTTACCAGCAAAAACCCGCTTAAAAATAGAGTTATTTTATAATCAACAAAAAGCATTAAAAGATATATAAGAAAAACTACAAAAATTTCACTAAGCATAAGTAAAAATGAAGCAAGCATTGTGCTTAAATTATACGCTTCGTGGCTTATAGTTTTAACAAGTTCTGATTTGTTTTGATAAGTAAAATCTTCATAATTTAAAGAAAAATATTTTTTAAAAACCCTAAGTGCAAAAAGGTGGTATCTACCTTTTGAAAATTTAGCTAAAAGATGAAAATAAATTCCATTTAAAACCGCTCTAAAAACGTAAAATACAATCAAAACAAAGCCTAGATATACCACAAATTCATAAGGGCTTAATGAAAAAAAATTAAGCAAAGACATAAGATAAGCATTGCTTGAAAAATAAGAAAAATTGCTAGCCAAAGAGACAAAAGGCATTATAAGGCTTATAGCAAAACTTTCTATAAAAGATACAAATATAGAAAATAAAAGCAAGAAAAATAAAAATCTCTTATCTTGCTTGCTTAACACGAAAAAAAGTTTTTTTAACACTGCTTTTCCCACTTATAAGCACTATTGCAAATCAGTTCTAAATCATCGTATTTTGGCTTCCAAGAAGTCTTTTTTCTAATCTTACTTGCATCAGAAATCAAAACGCTAGGATCTCCTGCTCTTCTAGGAGCATTTTCAACCTTAAAATCAACACCACTAACCTTTTTCATCGCGTCTATAACCTCTTTCACGCTGAAACCGTGTCCGTAACCTACATTAA
The DNA here is from genome assembly GCF_944323605.1 of uncultured Campylobacter sp. Classification (GTDB taxonomy): domain Bacteria; phylum Campylobacterota; class Campylobacteria; order Campylobacterales; family Campylobacteraceae; genus Campylobacter_D. The sequence continues at coordinate 70,519 of NZ_CALUTC010000002.1, read as the reverse complement.
AAACATCACTTTCATTATCTTTTAGGTATTCAAGAGCCGCTAAATGTGCGCTTGAGATATCATCAACATGTATATAATCTCTTATACAAGTGCCATCTCTTGTATCGTAATCATCTCCGAAAATGAAAAGTTTTTCTCTTTTATGTGCCGCACACTCGGCAGCTACCTTAGTAAGCAATGTAGCTTTTGGGTATCTTTGTCCTATGCCGTAAGTATTACAAGCCCCGGCTACATTAAAATATCTTAAAATACAGTGCTTAAAGCTAGGATTTGCCATACTTGCATCCCTTAAAACCTCTTCACTCATAAGCTTAGACCTTCCGTAAGGATTTATTGGTTTTAATTCGCTAGTTTCACTAACAACAGGATTTTCTGGCTCACCATAAGTCGCAGCTGTAGATGAAAAAATAAATTTATTTGTGCCATTTTCTAGACAAGTTTGTATTAAATTTGTAGTATTAACTGTATTATTCATATAGTATTTTAATGGATTTTGCATACTTTCAAAAACCTCTATACTAGCAGCAAAATGCACTACTGCTTCGAATTTTTGCTCTTTAAAAAGCTTTTTAACTCCATCAAAGTCATTTAAATCCATTTTAACAAAGTTAAATTCTCTTAATTTTTGCAAATCTTTTATGCTTATCTCGCTTCCCTTTGATAGATTGTCTAAAACTACTATTTCATTATCTGTTTCTAAAAATTGTTTTAAGGTATGAGAACCTATATACCCTGCTCCACCTGTTAATAAAATCTTCATTATCCCTCCTTTAATATTTAGAATTTTACCTTATCTTTGCTAATCAATAATTAAGCCAAAAGCTCTTTTTCACAAGCTTTTATAAAAATATCGCTGTATGCTCTGTGCTTTTTGTGAGAGCTTAGATATTCGCTCATAAGCCCTAAATAATGCTTGTAATCGCTATCGTTTAAATTTCCTTTTATAAGTTCATATTTTAAAAAAAGCATATAAGTATTTAAGGTATCACTTTCACAATATTCATGTATCTTTTCGAGTTGATTTTCATAGTAAAGACTAAGAACATCAGAGCCATTTACATCATATTTTCCGGGCAAATTTGCCATAGAACAAATAGTATCAAGCTTTAAGCCTTTTAAAGAAAACGCCCCTAAAGATTCTAACAAATCACAGTGTTTTATCTCGCTATATCTTGTTTTGTAGTTATTCCATTTATCTTCTTGACTTAAATAAGCACTTGCTTTTATGTTGTATTTTAAAGCTCTTAATACCAATAAGGGCATATCATAATTTTTGCCATTAAAACTAACTAATCTTGGTTCGTAATCTTCTATTATCTTAAAGAAATTTGATATTAAGGTTTTTTCATCATCACCTGATATTTTATCAACCTTTATAAAGGAGGCAAAACTGTCGCAAAGAGTGGCACAAATGCTTACTATTTTGTGAAATGGCAGGGGTAAAAACTCTGTATCATTCTCATCTTTATATGCTTTTAGCATTTGCTTAGATACTTCATAATCATCTCCATCAAAGCCATAAAGCTTTCTTACAAGCTCGACATCTATTATACTTTCACAATCAAATACGCAAATATAGCCCTCATTTTTTTTCATTTTTATCCTTTTAGTAAATAAAATTTTGTTAAAATCATAGCCAAAATTACAAGGTAAGTAAATAAAATGAAAATAGCCATAATAAGACTTTCAGCACTTGGAGATATAATACAAAGCACTGTTATCTTGCAGCTCATAAAAGAAAAATTTAAAAATGCTAAAATTCATTATTTTATAGATGAAAAATTTAAAAATATACTCTTAAACCACCATCTTATAGATAAACTATACACCTTACCGCTAAAAGAGAAAAAAATTTTAAAAAGCCTAAAAATAGCTTTTGAGGCTAGGAAAAATCACTATGATTTTGTAATAGATATGCAAGGTCTTGTAAAATCTGCTATTTTAAGTGCCTTGCTTTCAAAAAAAAATTATGGCTTTGATAAATATAGCATAAAAGAAAGTCTAGCAAGTATTTTTTATAAAAATAAACTAAACATTTCTTATAATACAAATATTTATGAAAGAAATCTTAGCTTGCTTTGTTTTGCTTTAAATTTGAAAATTGATATAAGAGAATTTCTGCTAAATAAAAAACCCTGCTTCATAAGTGATGAAAAGTTAGAAGCGAAATTAAAAGCTGATTTGTCTTTAAGTGATGATAAAAAGATTTTTTTAATACACTGTGGCTCTAGTGTAGAAAATAAAATCTATCCAAAAAAAAGAATGGCTAAGCTCTGTAAAAAGCTAGCTTCTAGCTATTTAGACTATGATTTTTTGCTATGTTTTGGCTGCGACAAGGAAAGAGATTTCGCCTGTTTTGTGCTTGAATTTTGCAAAGATGAGGATAATGTTAAACTGTGCAAACAGCTTAGTCTGCAAGAATTAATTTCAATCACCAAGCTAAGTTCTTTTGTGCTTGGAAACGATAGTGGTCCAACACATCTAGCCTTTGCCTTAAACAAGCCTTCGCTTACTGTCTTTGGTGCAACACCTAGCAAAAGAAATGCTTATGAAACTAAGATAAATTTTACAATAAACGCAAATAAAGAAATAGACGCTACAAGACTTGATAAGAGTGATTTTTGCATAGAGGATATAGATGAAAATGAAATTTTTGCGAAAATAAAAGGTTTTTTAGATGAGAAAAAGTGATATTTTATATCTAGGGCTTTATTATATTTTAAAAACTATTTTTAAAATTTTGCCTAAAAAATCTATAAAAATACTAGCAAATTTAATAGCAACAACAAGCTTTAAGCTAAACAAAAAACATAGAAAAATAATAGACACAAACTTAAGCGTGTGCTTTCCCCAAAAAGACAAAAAGGAAAGAGATGAAATTTCATTAAACATATATAAATCTTTTGCCAAATTTGGATTTGATTTTTTAGCAAATGAAAATATAGATAAAGAGCAGTTAGAAAAAAAAGTAGCTGTGGAAAATTTTGATGATTTTAAAAGAATTTCTTTTTGCGGAAGAAAGCTTATTTTTACAACTGCACATTATGGAAACTGGGAACTTTTACCAAGCTTTTACTCTGCTTTATTTAAAAAAATATCAATAGTTATGAGAACATTAGATAGTAATGTTATGGATAAGATTGTTTCAAAAAATCGCTCAAAATTTGATGTGGAGTTAATAGACAAAAAAGGCGGTGCAAAGGCTATGTTAAAGGCTTTAAGAGATGATAGAGTTTTAGGAATTTTAAGCGATCAAGATGTAAGCGATAATGAAGCCTTGAAAATAAAATTTTTTGACAAAGATGTAAATTTTATAAGTGGAGCAAGCATCATAGCTAAGAAAAGTGCTGCACTTATCGTGCCTGTTTTTATTTACCAAATAGATGATGATAGATACTGCATAAAACATTTTAAAGAAATGGACGCAAAAGAACACTCCATAGAAGAGCTTACAAAATACCAGGCAAAATGCCTTGAAAATATGATAAAATTTAAACCTGATGAGTATTTTTTCTTTCATAAAAGATTCAAAAGATATTATCCAGAACTTTATGATTAAAACTGTTACATTTTGAAACACAAATAATACATTTTTTTTACCTAGCTTAATAAGATAAACTGCCTAAAAAAGCTATGTTTTCACTACAAAGCAAGAAATACATTCCACAAACAGTTAAAATAATCTTTGTTACATTTTTTACTTTGAATAAAACTTGTGTATAATAAAAAATGATTAAAACCATTAGGAGAACTTAAAATGGATAAAATAGTCCAAGATAGCTTAGAATTTGCAAAAAATTTGCAAGAAAAAATAGTGCAAAATATAAGTGAAAACGAGAAAAATTTTCACAGTAAAATGCAAAAACTGCTTAACAATCCTGAAAATAAAGTTATGCTTATAGAGCTTCTAGACAGATCATTTCGATGTAAAGACAAAAAAGCAAGTTTTGAATTTATAGAATACACTTTGCGTAAATTTGGTATAGCTGATTTTTTTACTAGCTTTGAAAAATTTTTACTTTTTGTATTTTTAAATTTTGGTCGCCTTGCACCTAGTATATCGGTGCCATTTTTCGTGTCTCATCTTAGGAAAGATACGAGTGCTATGGTTTTAGATGCCAATGAAAATTTTTTAAAACCTCACATAGAAAAGAGAAAAACAGAGGATAAAATCACGCTGAATGTAAATTTAATAGGAGAAGAGGTTTTAGGAGAAGCCGAAAGTAAAATAAGGATAAAAAAATACGAGGAAGCTTTAAAATCAAGCTATATAACTTACATTTCTATAAAAATCACCACTATTTTTTCACAAATCAATATAATAGACTTTGAATACTCAAAAGATGAGGTGGTAAAAAGGCTAGATCATCTGTATGCCTTAGCACAAGAGGAGGAAAAAAAGCAAGGGGTTGAAAAATTCATAAATCTTGATATGGAGGAATTTAGAGACCTAGAGCTAACAGTTGCTGCTTTTATGGAAAGTCTTAGTAAATTTAATATAAAAGCCGGTATTGTCTTACAAGCTTATATACCAGATTCTTACGAATATCTTAAAAAGCTATTTGCCTTTTCAAAAGAAAGGGTTTTAAAGGGAATGAAACCTATAAAAATCCGCTTTGTAAAAGGTGCAAATATGGAAAGTGAAGAAACAATAGCTAGTCAAAGAGCTTGGGAACTTCCTACCTTTTACAAAAAAGTGGATACAGATAGCAATTACAACAAAATGCTTGATTTCATACTAAAAGATGATAATTATAAATACATAAACATAGGCATAGCAAGCCATAACATCTTTGAAATAGCTTATGCTTACACTAGAATCAAGGAGGCAAATGCACTTGAAAGCTTTACTTTTGAAATGCTTGAAGGCATGAGTTTGCAGTGTTCTTATGAATTATCTAAAATTCACAACTTAATACTTTACGCACCAGTTTGCGATGAAGCACATTTTAACAATGCTATAGCATATCTAGTAAGAAGGCTTGATGAAAACACTAGCGAAGATAATTTTATGCGTTATTTTTTCAACTTAAAAGTAGGAGATAATAACTGGGAAATTCAAAAAGAAATTTTCTTAAAATCACTAGAAGGCATTAAAACGCTAGACAACACAACCCACAGAAAACAAGACAGAAACAAAGAACAAAATATAAAAAGCTCGTATGAAAGCAAAAAATTTCAAAACGAAAGCGATACGGATTTTATCTTGCCACAAAATAGAATTTGGGCTAAAAAAATCAAAGAAAAATATGAAAATTTAAGCAAGTATGATGTTTATCCGCTTATAGAAAAACAAATAAAAGATGAAAATTTAAACTACATAGAAGTAAGAGACAAGATAAAAAACCAACTCATAGGCAAGGCTTATTTAGCCGGTGAAAAAGAGATAAAATTAGCACTTGAGGTAGCTAAAAAATCCAAATTTAAAGAAAAAAGCTTTGATGAAATACATCAAATTCTAGCTAAGGCAGCTAAAATAATGAGAGAGAAAAGAGGAGATTTGATAGGCATTGCAGCCTTAGAGGTTGGCAAAACTTTTTTAGAAATTGATCCTGAAGTTAGCGAAGCCATTGATTTTACTGAATTTTATCCACATTCATTACAAAAGCTAAGAGAGCAAAACCCGCAAACAAAATTCTCTCCAAAAGGCATAGGCGTAACTATAGCTCCTTGGAATTTTCCTGTAGGAATTTCTGTAGGCACTATAGTAGCACCATTAGCAGCAGGAAATGTAGTCATTTATAAGCCTTCCTCTTTATCAACTCTAACCGGATATATGATTTGCGAATGCCTTTGGGAAGCTGGAATTCCAAAAGACGCACTTATTTTTCTACCATCAAAAGGTAGCGATATATCAAAATATCTACTTAAAGATGAATCGATAAAATTTTCTATACTTACGGGAGGAGAAGAGACTGTTTACAAAATGCTAGATGCAAATCCTACACTTCTTTTAAGTGCTGAAACAGGTGGCAAAAACGCTACTATAGTTTCTAAATTTGCTGATAGAGATAGTGCGATTAAAAATATCATTCACTCCGCTTTTTCAAATTCTGGTCAAAAATGCTCTGCAACCTCATTGCTTGTGCTTGAAGAGGAGGTGTATGAAGATGAAGAGTTTAAAAAGACTCTCGTAGATGCGGCTTCATCTATGTCTGTTGGCTCTCCTTTTGAATTTAAAAACAAAATAGCCGCACTTTGTGACAACATAGATTCTAAAGTTCAAAAAGCACTTGATGAGCTTGAAACTTATGAAGAATGGGCTTTAAAACCTAAATTTATAAACAATAACAAGCATTTAATGACTCCGGGAATAAAATATGGCACAAAAAAAGGCGATTTCACCCATATGACAGAGCTTTTTGCACCAATTTTAACAGTAATGAAAGCAAAAAACTTAAAAGAAGCGATTGAGATAGTAAATTCGACAGGATACGGACTAACCGCTGGTTTTGAAAGCCTTGATGAAAGAGAATGGGAATACTTTCACACTCACATAGAAGCTGGAAATATTTATATAAACAAGCCTACAACAGGTGCTATAGTTTTGCGTCAGCCTTTTGGAGGGGTTAAAAAATCCGCTATTGGCTTTGGTAGAAAGGTAGGAATTTACAATTATATAACACAGTTTTTAGACATAAGCCAAGATAATGCAGATGAAAATTTGCTAGAAAATGAGCTTACAAAAGCACTGGAAAATATAAATTTAGATGATAAAGATTGTATAAACAAGCTTACTTTGATGGCAAAATCTTATGTTTATCACTACCAAAACGAATTTTGTTTATCTAAGGATTATGTTGGCATTAGAGGGGAAGAAAATTTATTTTCTTACACAAAGATAAAAAATTTAGCCTTTAGAGTGTGTAAAGAGGATAATTTGCAAGATATTTTAGGGGTAAGTTTAGCAGCTAGTATATTAAAAATAAAGCTTCTTATAAGTTTTGATGAAAACGAAAACATAACAAAGGCAAAAGAAGTTTGCGAAAAGCTAAATTTAAACGCTAGTTTTATAAAAGAAAAACTTGAAGACTTTGTGGCTAAGATAGATGAGTATGAGAGAATTCGCTATCACGCAAAACCTAGTGTAGATGATGAAATTTACATAAAAGCTGCTTCTTTGGCTAAAATCATCATAAGAGATAAGCCGATTTTAAACGGTCGTTTTGAGTTATTGTTTTATCATAATGAAAAATCTCTAAGCATATCGTATCACAGATATGGAAATTTAGGGATTCGTGCTTTAAAAAAATAAAAGGAGAAAAAAATGGAAGTTGTAAGCATAAATACACCTATTGCGATAATGTTTGTTGCCTATTCGGCTTTAATGCTCTTTATAGGTTTTTATTTTTATAGACAAAACAAAAGCACAGAGGACTATTTTTTAGGTGCTAGATCTATGGGTCCTGCTATATCAGCACTTAGTGCTGGGGCTTCTGATATGAGTGGCTGGTTATTAATGGGCTTACCAGGAGCATTATATGTCAGCGGTTTTGTTGATAGCTATATAGCTATAGGCTTAACTATTGGTGCTACTTTAAACTGGATTTTTGTAGCAAAAAGACTTAGAATTTATACAGGAATCGCATCAAATTCCCTAACCATACCCGATTATTTTGAAAAAAGATTTAGCGATGATAAGCATATACTAAGGATTATATGTGCTATTGTTATACTAATATTTTTTACATTTTATGTTTCATCTGGACTGGTAAGTGGGGCAAAATTGTTTGAAGAAGTATTTGGTATAAAGTATTCTTACGCACTTACAACAGGAACAGTGATAATAGTAGCCTATACATTTTTTGGTGGATATAAAGCAGTGTGTTGGACGGATATGATACAAGGCTTACTTATGCTTTTAGCCCTTGTTGTAGTGCCTATTGTTATGCTTACGCATATTGGTGGTCTTAGCGAGGCTGCAAAATATGTAAAACTTTCTGATGAATCTAGCAAAAAAATAGTAGAAATTCAAAAAGATGTTCCAAATATAGTGCAAAATTTAGACTCCTCAAAAGATAAAATTCAAATCTTAATCACAGAGTTACAAAATACTCAAGATAGAATGATAAACGCATCTAAGCTTTCAAATGAGCTTAAAAATAATGCCGATATATTAGCACTTTTTAACAATGACTTAAGCGTTTCTATTTCGTCTCGAGAATTCGCAAAAAAACTTGAAGAAGCACTGCAAACAAATGACAATAATAAATTAATATCGCTTCTTAACGCTTGGCAATATATACCTTTCGTTGCAAAGGAAAGATTACAGTGGTTTGAAGGAGTTTCTATCTTAGGTATAATTTCAGCACTTGCTTGGGGGCTTGGGTATTTTGGTCAGCCTCATATTTTGGTGCGTTTTATGTCTATAAAATCTACAAAAGATATACCAAGTGCGACTGTTATAGGGATAGGCTGGATGGCGATTTGCTTGATTGCAGCTTGCTTTATAGGTGTGCTTGGGGTTGCGTATGTAAATAAATTTAATCTCACTTTGCAAGATCCAGAAAGAATTTTTATAGTTATGTCTCAACTTTTGTTTAATCCTTGGATAGCTGGAATTTTACTATCAGCTATTTTAGCAGCTATTATGAGCACAGCTAGTTCTCAACTTCTAGTTTCAAGCTCTACCATAGCAGAAGATTTTTATAAAAGAGTTTTTAGACAAGATGCACAAGATTCAACAGTGCTAAAACTAGGTAAAATAGGTGTTTTAATAGTTGCGGTAATAGCCTTTTTAATCTCTACCGATAAAAATTCAAGTATCTTAAGTATAGTAGCTTATGCTTGGGCTGGTTTTGGTGCTAGTTTTGGTTCTGTTATGATTTTTTCACTATTTTGGAAAAAAATGACTAAACTTGCAGCTATTTTAGGTATGATAACAGGTGCTGTAGTTGTTATACTTTATAAAAATGTCCTAGCAGAAGCTTTGAATTTCCCTATCTACGAGATAGTTCCGGGCTTTATATGTGCGTCTTTAATGATAATAATAGTAAGCTTGGTTAAAAAAGATGAAAAAAGCGAAAAAGAATTCGAAGTTATTGTGAAAAATATTTAAACCTCTAAAAGGCTATTAAGTAGTGGTGCGGATGAAAGGACTTGAACCTTCACGCATTGCTGCACCAGATCCTAAGTCTGGCGTGTCTGCCAATTTCACCACATCCGCAAAATGGTACGCTCAAGAGGATTCGAACCTCTGACCTACGGCTTAGAAGGCCGTTGCTCTATCCAGCTGAGCTATGAGCGCTTAAGCTAAAAATGGTGCGCCCGATAGGAATCGAACCCATAACCTACAGATCCGAAGTCTGTTGCTCTATCCAGTTGAGCTACGAGCGCGACTGGGGTGAGTGATGGGAATCGAACCCACGACCCTCAGGACCACAATCTGATGCTCTAACCGACTGAGCTACACTCACCATTTTTAAGTAAAATGGTCGGGGTGAAAAGATTCGAACTTTCGGCCCCCTGGTCCCAAACCAGGTGCGCTAACCAGACTGCGCTACACCCCGAGCTACAAAAATAAACGGTAATTCTATATAAAAAATTTTTAAAAGTCAAGAATTTTATAAAAATACATAAAATTATTTTTTATAAAAATAATAATTGCTTTCAAAATAAATTTATATTTTATATATTATAATAACAATTATTAAAATCTTTTAATAAGGAGAAAAAATGCAAATTTTAGTTATAGGAGCAGACGATATAACCTCTATAAAAGCTGTTTTAAGTAATTTGGGAGCTAAGGATATAAAGCATTGGGACGCAAGAAACGAAAATAGAGTAAATAAAAAACCTATACCAAAAAATACAGAGTGCATAGTTATGCTAACTAGCTTCTTAAACCATAACACAATGAAAAAGATAAAAAGCGAAGCTAAAAAGAGAAAAATAGCCTTAGTTTGTGCAAAAAGGTCTGTATCTTGCGTTTATGCTGAATATTGCAAAGTGTTTGGCTTGGATAAAGATTTTTCTTGTAAGGTTTGCAAGAAGCTACAGTGATTTTAAGAAAATATTATACAAAATATGATAGAATGCAAAATTTAAGAAAAATTTTATTTAAGGAGATTAGAAATGTCTGTTGCTGTAATTTATGGAAGCTCTATGGGAAATACAGAAGGTGCTGCAAATACAATAGCAGAAAAACTTGGCATAAGCGATGTTTTAAATATATCTGACATAGATGCTGCTAAAATAAATTCATACGACAAGCTTATAGTTGGTTCATCTACTTGGGGAAGTGGAGATTTACAAGATGACTGGGATTCTTTTGATTTTTCAGCTTTAAAACTAGACGGAAAGACCGTGGCTGTTTTTGGTATGGGAGATAGCGAATCTTATTCTGATACATATTGCAATGCTATGGGAAAACTAGCTGAGAATTTCAAAAAAGCTGGTGCTAAATTAGTAGGTCAAGTTTCAACAGAAGGATATAGCTATGAAGCTAGTGAAGCCGTAGTTGATGGCAAATTTGTTGGTCTTGCCTTAGATAATGACAATCAAGAAGATTTAACTGAAGAAAGAATAAACAACTGGGTAGAGCAAATAAAAGCTCAATTTGCATAAAAATTTAAGCTAGGTTAAGTCCTAGCTTTTTTTGGTTCCGTAACTCAGTTGGTAGAGTATCACCTTGACATGGTGGAAGTCGTTGGTTCGAGCCCAATCGGAGCCACCATTTAAGATTTTTTTAAGTTTTTTTAGCTTTCTTTAACTTCTTTCAAATGCTTATATATTAAGCTCTATATTGCTTTTAATTTCTTTTTCTTTCTCTTTGTGCTATAATCGTTTCGTATTATTTAAGTTGCTAATTGGGTTACTAAAAATTTATTAGGTTACTTTTAGGAGAATTTATGGCAAATATAGCAAAAACCTATCTAAACGATAAAGATATAAGAAGTCTTACTCAAAAAGAAAGGAAATATTTTAGAGTTGTTGGAAATCCTAAAGAATTATGTATATTTATAAATCCAAAAGGCACTAAGGTTTTTTCTTTAAGGATAAGACATAATGAGAAATCATATTTTTATAAAATAAAGGAATTTAGAGAAGGAATTTATAGTGTGGCAGAAGCTAGAAAAGACGCCATAAAACTACTCAAAGAGCTTGAGGGTGGCAATGACATACAAGCTCTTAAAAATGCTAATGAAAAATATAAATTTAAAAATCTCTTTGCTTTATTTATGCAGCAAAAGCGTAAAAAAGGTTTAAGTGATAGCTATACTAAAAAAGTAATACAAATGCACGAAAAATACCTTTTGCCAAGTTTAGCTGAATTTGATGTTAAAAATATAAAATATAGTGATTTGCTTGTAATTTTAAATGCTATTTATAATCCAAATAATCCTCGCACAAGCAGACTCGAAACTATACATCGCCTTATTAATCATTTGCAAGGTGTATTTAAGATAGCTATAAAAGACAGATATTTAGACTTTGACCCAAGCTTTGGCTTAAAAGATGAATTTCCAAGTCCAGCAAGGTTTAAAGTTTTACATAGCATAGATACAAGATATCCGGCACTTACACAAAAAGAAGATTTACAAGATTTTATTAAGGACTTAAAAAACGACAATAAAATGGAACTACAAACCAAAAGAGCCATTTATTTGCAAATTTTAAGCGTAAATCGTCCATTTAATACAGCTAGTGCTAAATGGACTGATATAGACTTTGAAAATAGGATTTGGACTATACCAGCCAATGAAATGAAAACTAGGACAGCACACGAAATACCCCTAAGTGAAACTATGATACAAATTCTTAAAGAGCAGTTTTTATTCAGTGGTAATATTAGCAAGTTTGTATTTCCTGCCTTTAATACTCTAGGGCATATTCATAGGGACAGCATAGGCAAGGCAATTAGAAATTTAGGTGCAAAGAATAAATACAAAGAAAAGGCAAGTTCTCACGGGTTTAGAGCTACCTTTAGAACAATTTGTTCGCAAAACAAAGGTGAGCTTTTAAAGCTTGGTATAAGCGAAGAGGTAATAGAAAGTGTTTTAGCACATAAAGAGCTTAATCAAATCAAATTCTCTTATGAAAGACAAAAGGCTACCATAGAACAAAAACGAGAGCTTTTGCAGTGGTATGAAAACTATCTTAATAATTTAGAAAATTTGGGTATAATCCAATAATCCTACAATCAAAACAAAGATTTCTTTTTATCTTTGGGGCATTTCTTTTTAATTTCTTTTTAATGCCATTAAAAAGAAATAACACATTGATATATAGACATTTGAAAGCATTTTTTCTATTTCTTTTTAAAAAATAGGTGTGTATAGGGATAAAAAGAAATACAAATTTATATGTTAAAAGTTCTATGTAGCAGTGTTTTGGATTACTTTTTAACAAGATTAAAATAATTCTTAGGATTAAGATTTTATGTAGTAGAAATATTTCATCTTTCTTTTGGAGTTTATGAAAAGCTCTTTAAAAATACTCTAGGTATTTTTAAAGGCTTTGCTTAAATTTTATCCTTTGTCTTTTTGATTATATTTTCTAAATTTAAAGTCAATTTATCAATTTTTGCAACTATGTTTTTTAACATTAGCTCGAGATTTTTTTCATTAACCTTAATCAATTTTTTTCTTTTAAGCTCTCTATTTAATGCGTTTAAATTTCTACCCAATATATTTATACTTGTCTTAGTTGATGTGAGCTCTAAAAGTTCTTTAGTGTTTTGGAATTTATCTTTATAAATTTCATTTAGTATGATGTATCTTAATTCTTGTGTGAGATGTTTATGACCATTTAGCACTGATTTTTCCTTTAATATTTTCCACTCATTTAGCGTAAAACAAAGTCTAACTTCTTTTGTTCTTTCCTCTTTTCTTTCATTTTTATAGCAAAGTAAATTTCCTTTTATTTCCTCCTCCTCTTGGCTTATTTTTAAAATTGTATTTAAAATTTTAGATTTAGAAGCCTTAGTTTTTTTGCTTAATCCCTCAAGTAGTTTATAATTTTTTTCATCGATTGTAAAAATAAATCTTGCCATAGTGTTTCCCTTTTTACTAATTATTTTACTTTTCTTACAAAAATTTTTTTTGTAAGAAAACTCAACTTTTGTTTTATAAAAACTAAAGTTTTTATAAAACAAAAACTTAAGAGCCTCGCAGAGCAGGAGGGATAAAATTTAAAAGTGTTATATCACTTTGTGGATTTTATCCCTATCCTGCATTAATTAAAAAATATTCAATAATTTAAAAATCTTTTTTTTACCTCCTCTGTTTTGAGAAGACTCATAAACAATGCTAAAATAAATATCTTTGTATTTGTTAAGTAACTTCCACAAAGCATTTCGTCCTACAATTTCTATATAATCAAGTTCAACTCTTTTTTTAATTTCTTTTGCTAAATCTTGCTGATTTAGGCCCTCTTTATATTCACTTAAAATATCCATTACAAGACTTAAAGTTATTTGGCTTTTTTGATTTTCACTATATTTTAAATAATTTACAAAGTCAAAACTTTGATTTTTTGTATCTATTTTAAAAGCACAAGGTTTTGTTTTAAAGCGTCTTTTTTGTGGTTCTAGCAAAATGATAAATTCCTCATTTTCTTTTATGTCTTTTTTGTCTAGGAAATATCCCTCATCAACGCTATCTAAAAAAGCTGTAGCCCCTTTGTAAATTTTGTTATTTTCATCTTGCGTTTGCTTAGGTTGATGATGTAAAAAAATAATACTTGCTCCATTATCTCTTAATTTTTGAAGCTCATCAAAAAATTTAACCATAGCGAAGTCTTTATTGAAATCGTATTGGATAAAATTTCTAATGCTATCAATGATAATTAAAGTATCGTTTAAATTATTTGCTTCTTGCATATCTTTAAAAATAGTGTATTTGTTGTAGTTGTTAGCAAAGTGATAGTGAAAATTTGACATTTGCAAAAATACCTCTACCCTTCTTTCTTTTAATGAAGTTCTAGCATTATCAGCATCAAGATAGATAATATCTTTTATCTTGTTATTTTCAAGCAAAAATTTACTAAGATACAACACAAAATAACTTTTACCAGCTCCCGCTCCCGCATAAATCATCACTAAAGATTGTTTAGGTAAAAAACTCTCTATAAGCCACTTAAATTCTAAATTAATCAAATCTTGAGCCATTATTCTTTTAAAACCTTTTTCTGCTAGAATTTCAGAAATTGGAAATTGTTTTTCCGCTTTATTTATCTTTAAAGCGGGTTCTTGCCTTAAGCTATTGTTCATATTCAAACCTATTATTAATTGTGTTTTTATTTAGCCAACTTTCAATATCACTTCTTCTATACAGGATAGTTTTACCAAGCTTTATGAAAGGTATAGAATTTTCTTGATTATAATGCTTACGCATACGCATTTTGTATTGTTTATTTGTGCTTATGCCAAATTCTCTTTCAAGTTCTTTTGGTGTAAGAAAGTCTTTGTTTTTTAGTTCTTTTATTGACATTTGTATTCTCCTTTACAGAAATTAAAGGATATTATATCATATTATTTCTAATAATTTGACTAATTTTATTTTTAATTTCGATTAAAGATAAAATTAGCTACAATTACTAATATGAAAACAGTTGGTGATAAACTACGAGATTTACGCAACATTTATGGACTAAGTCAAAGAGAATTTGGCGATAAAATCGGTGTAACTAGAGGTAGTATAAATTCTTACGAAAATAATGTTAATCCTCTTACTCAAGCTGTAAAATGGAAAATTTTGCAAGGCACAGGTATAGGCTTTGAATATTTTGATACTGATATGAGTCTCAACGAGGCTTTTATAAAATATGGCATAGACCCAAGCAAGAAGCTTGAGTTTATAGAAATGGAAGAAAGTATTTGTGCTGTTTATGAGGGAGTTGAAAATTTTATAGATGGTAAGTGCGAACAAAATCCGCTAAATATAAAATCTTGGTTTTTAAATGCTTTATTTGAGGGAATGGGAAATTTTGATATTTGCTTCATTAAAGTTAAATATAATGAGTTAGAACCCTATGCTAAAAATAATGAAATTTTAGTCGTTGTGCGTGAGAATAATCTTAAAAATGGAGATAAAATTATTATCGATTTTAAGGGAAGTATTCTTGTAGCACAGTATTTTAAAGAATTTGATGATATAATATTAAAAAGCTTAAATGGTAAAAAAATTAATCTAAAAGAAAACGATTTTAATAAAAATTTAAAAGTCATTGCTGTCATCAAGGGTAAATATTTCTTTGATATATAGCTCTTTTTTGGCGTATTATCAAAGCCTTTAAAAATACCTAGAGTATTTTTAAAGAGCTTTTCATAAACTCCAAAAGAAAGATGAAATATTTCTACTACATAAAATCTTAATCCTAAGAATTATTTTAATCTTGTTAAAAAGTAATCCAAAACACTGCTACATAGAACTTTTAACATATAAATTTGTATTTCTTTTTATCCCTATACACACCTATTTTTTAAAAAGAAATAGAAAAAATGCTTTCAAATGTCTATATATCAATGTGTTATTTCTTTTTAATGGCATTAAAAAGAAATTAAAAAGAAATGCCCCAAAGATAAAAAGAAATCTTTGTTTTGATTTTTTATAAAATTCACCATTAAAAATATAAATTAGGTTACCAATTGGGTTGCTAAATAAAAACTTAAATCTGCGAATAACTATAAAATAGGACTTTAATTTGATAGTTTGAATTCAATCGGACCACCATTTTTGCTTAGAATATTCAATTCCACCGCCTAAAGCTCCGTAGAGATTAACCATAGATTATATTTATTGTTGGTTTATTCATTATTGTCCCTTTATTTACTTGTTCAAATGATATATAAAATAATGTTTGAAATTTTAACGGTATATGTAAGCGGATGTTTTTATTTTTCTTCCTGTATTAAAGAAAATACATTTCAAAATGAAGCAATGTTAGGAGAAATTGAAAGTTTTATACTAATTTTATTTTTTATTTTTAATATTTTTATATTTTTATTTATATTCAAAATCGTAATAAATGATTCACTAGAGCCAAAGGATACGAAATAAAAGCATAGATATAAAGCCTTAAATCTCTCAAATCGTGGCAAGGAAAGGTGTATTGCGTTTGCAAACAAATTCTGTCATCGCAGAGCTTGAAGCAGTGTAAAAATGGTTTTAATTTAATAAAATTAGCTATAATAAAAAATATTTTTTATGAAAGGATTTCAAATGATTAAAAAAAGTATTTTAGCTTTAAGTTTTACTTGTGCTTTAGCTTTAGCTAATGAAAATGGCTATTTTGCTGGTGCATCTTTTGGGTATTCTTTAGGAACAGTTAGTAATGATAGCGTTATTAATAATTCGGAATCTGATAAAAGCACTAGCGGTTACAATATAAGCATAAAAGGCGGTTATGAGTGGTTTTATAATTCTAGCATTTCTGTAAAACCTTACTTAGAATACACATATTCATCTTACTTAAATTCTGGCTCTTTTGCTAAAGATTTAACTATGAATATCATAACCTTAAATGCCGATGTTAGCTATTATTTCACAAATGATATATCTGTTTTTGCTGGTCTTAGCTTGGGAGAAGTATTTGCAGATACTAGCGGAGGATATGGAAGCGATACAGCTTTTGGATGGGGCTTACAAGCTGGTTGGACTTATAAAATACTTGATTATTTAGAGCTTGAAGGCAAATACAAATGGTTTGATCCAGGTTTAGGAGAAAAATATACAGCTGGTAATACAAGAAAGGTTCAACCAGACGATTCTCATCTTTTCTCTATAGGTCTTAACTACAAATTCTAAGAAAAAGTGGCTTTAAGCCACTTTATTTAAATTTATTCTTTATATCTTTGCTTACGTAAAATACTTAATTAAGTTTCTAAAAAGTTTCCATCTTTTTTTAAAATTCTTAAATATTTTTTTAGGAGTTTTTATGCAAAGAAGAAATTTTATAAAAGGAGCTTGTATAGGTTCTATGGTGGCATTTTTTGCTAATTCAAAACTTTTAGCTTCAAGTAAAAAATTATTAACCTTTGAAGAAGTAAAAGCAAACACAGATGATAAGATTACCGTGCCAAAAGGTTATGAAGCAAAAATTTTAATTTCTTGGGGAGATCCTCTTTTTAAAAAAGCAAAACAATACGATGAAAGCAAAAATATAGATAAAAACGCAGTCACTAATGCATCTCTTAGTTTTGGGGACAATACAGACGGAATGAGTATATTTAAGCTATCAAAAACAAGAGCTATTTTAGCTGTAAATAACGAATACATAAACCCTGAAATAATGTTTAAGCATAATGGCAAAAATCTAAGCAAAGACGATATACTTTACGAGCAAAATAGCCTTGGAGTTTCGATATTTGAGATAGAAAAAAGAGGAAATTTTTACTCCGTAGTGCTTGATTCAAGATATAATAGAAGAATCACAGCCCATACAAAAATAGCCGTAAGTGGTCCAGCAAAATCATCTGTGCTTGGTAAGGAAAAATTCGTTTATGGCACTTTAAATAACTGTGCTAACGGTAAAACTCCTTGGGGAACATATCTTACTTGTGAGGAAAATATAGATGATTTTTTTGGTTTTAATGATAATGAATTTAAATTAAATGAAAATTTAAAAAGATATGGCTTTTCAAAAGAAAGTCTTTATGGCTGGGAAAAATTTGATGAAAGATTTGATATATCAAAAAATCCACAAGAAGCAAATAAATTCGGTTGGGTAGTCGAAATAAATCCTTTCGATAAAAATTCTACACCCGTAAAAAGAACAGCTCTTGGACGGTTTAAGCACGAAAATGCAGAGCTTGTTATAGATAAAGATGGCACTGTGGTAGTTTATATGGGAGATGATGAAGCAAATGAATTTTTATACAAATTTGTAAGCAAGCATAAGTATAAAAAAGGCGTAGCTAATCCTAAAATACTAGATGAAGGCATTTTGTATGTGGCTAAATTTGATGGCAAAGAAGATGATTTTAGAGGTAAAGGCAAGTGGATAGCACTTGAATTTGGTAAAAACGGTCTAAACAAACAAAACGGCTTTGATTCTCAAGCAGATATTTTGATAAATGCTAGATTAGCAGGGACTGTAGTAGGTGCGACTCCTATGGATCGTTGCGAGTGGATAGCCTCTCATAAAGAAAGCGGACAAAAAGAGCTTTTTGTATCTCTTACAAATAATAAAGCTAGAACACAAGCAAATTCAGCCAATCCTAGAGCAAAAAACATATACGGACATATAATAAAATTTTGGCAAAAAAATACGCATAAAGATGAAGAATTTTTTTGGGAAATTTTTGTTTTAGCGGGACAGCCAGATAATAAAAGCGGCTTATACAAGGGTTCAAAAAATATAAACACTCAAAATAAATTCAATTCCCCAGACGGGCTTAAATTCGACAAAGATGGTAGATTGTGGATTCAAACCGATGGAAACTACAGCAATAAAGGGGATTTTGAAGGAATGGGAAATAACTGTATGTTAGCAGCAGATCCTTCAAGTGGTGAGTTAAAGAGATTTTTAGTAGGACCCATAGCTTGTGAGATAACAGGTTTGGCATTTAATGAGGATAGCACTATAGCTTTTGTAGGCATTCAACATCCTGGTGAAAATTTAGCACCTAGCACATTTCCTAATGGAAAAACTCCAAGATCAAGTATAGTTATGATAAGAAAACTTGATGGAGGTGTTATAGGCACATAAATAAATTTATATATTGTTTTCTAAAATATTATATCATTTCAAAAAAAATACTAAAGGATAAAAAATGATTTTTACTTTTGAGGAAACATTGTATAAAAGATTTGCTTGTAAAGCTTTTAAGGAGCAAAATATACAAAAAGATGACCTAGATTTTATACTTGAAGCTGGTAGAATGGCTCCTAGTTCTTGTGGATTTGAGCCTTGGAAATTTGTTGTTTTAAGCAAAAAAAGAAGACAATAAAGCCTTAAGTGAAATTTGTTTTAATCAAGAAAATGTCGCTACCGCTAGTCATAATATAATAATTTTAGCAAGAACTGATTTGCAAGCAAAAGATGAATATATAAGAAAGCAAGTAGCTAGATTTTGCTCTCCTGATGAAAATAAAGAAAAATTTGAGCAAATTGTTAATTCTTACACATATTCTACAAATTTGATGAGTGAAGGTGAGCTTTATAATTATGCTCATAGTAATTGCTATCTAGCTCTTATGCAAATGGCTACAGCTGCTATGACGAGAGGGATTGACTCTTGTATGATAGGCGGCTTTGAAAAGATTAAAGTAGATGAATACCTAAGGCTTAATTATCCTTTTCAAACAGCTGTAATTTTAAGCTTAGGATATAGAAAAGATGAGCCAAAATACAAAAAACAAAGACTTAATATACAAGAGATAGTAGAATATAGATAAAAAATTGCCCTATTTATAGGGCTTCAAACACTTTTTATTTTATTTTTTGCTTATTTATTCAAAAATTAATCCAATAAAAGCTTTTAAAAGCCCAAATTTTTTGATATAATCCTAAAAAAATTAAGGTTTTTCTATGCTTTTTTTAGACGTACAAGGAACTTTACTAAGTGATGAAGATAAGTCTTTGATAAAAGGCTCAAAAGAACTTATAGAGCATTTAAATTTAAACAACATTCCTTATGTTATCATAACAAATAATACAAAAAATTTATCCTTATTGAAAGATTTAAGACTAGCAGGACTTGATATAAAAGAAAATGCTTATTTAGACCCATTTTGTGTGCTTTCATATAAGATAAAACCCTGCAAAGTGGCAGCATACGGTGCAAATGCCTTTTTACAGAGCTTACAAAGTCTTGGTTATAAACTTGAATACAAAAAGCCAGAAGCAGTTTTAATAGCTTCTTATGATAATTTTTCTTTTGATGATTTTGCGTCTATGATAGAATTTGCAAATTTAGGAATCAAAATCATAGCTATGCACGAAACTAGCATTTATAAGAAAAATTCAAGATCTTATCCGGGGGTGGGTAGCATTATGGCTATGCTACATTATGCTACAAATTGCAAATATGAAGTGGTTGGAAAGCCTAGCAAAGCATTTTATGAACAAGCTTTAACCTTGCTACAAAAACAAAATAAAAATGCAAAATTTAGCGATGTATTGATAATTAGCGATGATTTTAAGGGAGATTTGCTAAAAGCCAAGGATATAGGTATGAAAACTGCTTTAGTTTTAAGTGGTAAGATAAAAAGCACAGCTAACCTAGATACTAACAAACTTGATTTTGTCTATTCTAGCGTAAATGATTATTTAAAGGAAATACAATGAATAGCATAGATGATTTAAGAATTAAGATAGACAATATAGACGATGAAATTTTAACCTTATTAAATAAAAGAATGGAATTCGTAAAAGAAATAGGAGAGATAAAACAAAGCACGCAAAGTGCTATATATAGACCAGAAAGAGAAAGAGCTATAATATCAAGGCTTAAAAATAAAAACAAAGGTCTTTTAAACCAAAATGCCATAGAGGCTATATATCAAGAAATTTTTGCTGTTTCAAGAAATTTAGAAATGCCACAATGCATAGCATACCTAGGACCTGAAGGCACATATACGCATCAAGCTGCAAGGAGTCGTTTTGGTGCTATGAGTTCTTATATTGCTTTAGATACAATAGAAGATGTTTTTAAAGAGCTTATAAACAAGGAAGCAAACTACGGTGTTATACCTATAGAAAACAACACAGAAGGTGCAGTTGGCATAAGTTTGGACTGCCTTGGCAGGTATCAGGATATAAAAATTTTTGGTGAAATTTATATGGATATACACCATTCTTTCGTAAGTATAAATGAAAATTTAAAGGAGATAAAAAAAATTTATTCTCATCCACAAGGCTATAATCAGTGTCTAGGCTTTTTAAAAAGTCATAATTTAGCCAATATAGAATTTATCCCATCTAAATCAACCGCACAAGCTGCTTATCTTGCTTCTCAAGATAAAAATGCCGCAGCAATTTGCTCTAAAATAGCTGCAAAACTTTATAATGTCCCTATACTCTTCAGTAAAATTGAAGACAATTTAGCAAATAAAACTAGATTTCTAATACTTAGCGATATAAAAGTTTCCAAAATGCCAAATTGCAAAACCTCCATCTTAGCACAAACAGCACACAAACCAGGAGCTTTAAGTGATTTGCTAAATGCTTTAAAAAAAGAAAATATAAATTTAACAAAATTAGAATCAAGACCTATGAAATCTAAAAACTTTTTGCATAGTTTTTATATAGATTTTGATGGACATATAGACGATGAAAACGTGCAAAGAGCATTAAAAAATATAGATTTTGTATGGCTTGGCTCTTATCTATGCGGAGATGGAAATGGAATTTAATGCTTATTTAGACGGTTTGCCTATATACGAACCGGGAAAAGACATAGACGCTGTCGCTAGAGAATACGGAGTAAAAGATGTAATAAAGTTAGCCAGTAATGAAAATGCACTTGGCACAAGTGCAAAGGTTATAGAAGCTATAAAGCAAAATGCTCATTTAGCTCATCTTTACCCTGATGATAATATGAGTGAATTAAAAGAAAAAATAGCACAAAAACACAAGATAAAAACCACAAACATCATTATAGGTGCAGGAAGCGACCAAATCATAGAGTTTTTAAGTCACGCTAAACTAAATTCAAAAAATGCCTATCTTCAGTGCGGTATTAGCTTTGCTATGTATGGAATTTACGCAAAACATTGTTCTGCTAAAGCTTATAAAACCACATCTAAAACTCACGACTTACAAGAGTTAAAAGAACTTTATAAAAAACATAAAGATGAGATAAAAGTTGTTTATCTTTGCATTCCAAATAATCCTTTAGGAGACTGTTTAGATAAAGACGAGGTTTATGATTTTATTAAATTTTGCGATAAAGACTGTGTTGTAGCTTTAGACTGTGCTTATAATGATTTTGCAGCCTTTAAAGATAGCAAGAAAAAAATAGACGCAAAAGATCTACTGGATAATTTTGATAATGTCCTTTTTCTTGCTACATTTTCAAAGCTTTACGGTTTAGGTGGTCTTAGGATCGGTTATGGAATAGCTAATAAAGAGCTAATACAGTCTTTATATAAAATACGAGCACCTTTTAATGTAAGCAATCTCTCTTTAAAGGCGGCAGTCGCAGCACTTGATGATGAAGACTTTGTTAAAAGGACTTTAAATACAAATTTTAACGAGATGAAAAGATATGAAAAATTCGCAAAAGAATTTGAAATTTCTTATATAAATAGTTACACAAATTTCATAACATACATATTTGAGAAAAAAAATACTAATGATTTGTGCGAAAAATTGCTTAAAAAAGGTATAATAATAAGGAATTTGCAAAGCTATGGTATGAGTGCTGTGCGTATAACCATAGGCAAAAGCGAAGATAACGATAGGTTTTTCGATGAATTTTCGAAAATTTACGTGCTTTAGATAGAGGGTTTTATGGAAGAATTTAAAAATATGCTTCACCAAGTGGGGCAATTATTTCAAAATTTAAGTAAGAGACAAAGAATAGTTATAGCAGTATCTCTTGTGGCTGTAGTTGCTTTTCTTGTATTTTTAGCACTGTATAGAAATTCAGGCTCAAGCACCTCAAACGGTTATGCTGTTTTAGTTGAAAATGCGGAAGCTAGCAACGCCTCTGCTATAGTAACTTATTTGGAACAAAATTCAATTCCATACACTATACAAAATGAAGGCACTATATCTGTGCCACAAGAACACGTATATAGACAAAGAATGGCTATAGCTAGTGAGGGTCTTATAAAAGATTCTAAAATGGGTTGGGAGGGTTATGACCAACTTCAATTTGGTGCTACAGATGAAGAGCAAAGAATCAAATTCTTAAGAGCCTTGCAAACAGAATTGGCAAGAACCATAGAAAGCTTAGAACCTATACAAAAAGCCAACGTTCATATATCTATGCCAAAACCTACAGTTTTCACTGAAAGGCAAACTCCACCTGCTGCATCTGTTGTGCTTAATATAAAAGAGGGTTTAAAACTTACAAGAAAACAAGTTGATGGTATAAAAAATATCGTAGCCTCTGCTGTGCCTAAGCTTACTTTACAAAATGTTAAAATAACTGACCAAAAAGGTATTATACTAGATGATGAGGGTGCATATGAAAGCGATATCATAGCTGCACAAGTAAAATATAAAAGAGAACACGAACAAGAATTAGAAAAAAAGATAGTAAATACCTTAGCTCCTTTTGCTGGCGGTTCTGATAAGGTTGTAGCTAATGTTAATATAGAATTTGATTTTTCAAAGATGAATTCGCAAAGTGAAGTTTATGACCCAACAACAGTTATAAGAAGCGAACAAACTTTAAACGAGGAAAGAACGGGTAAAAAAGATCCTGTTATACAAGGCGTTCCTGGAGCTGTTTCAAATATAGGTCCTGTTGAAGGATTAAACGATGATGGCACAATTGAACAGTATAAGAAAAATCAAGTTACAACAAATAATGAAGTTTCAAAAACCGTTACAAATGTAGAAAAATCTTTCGCAACGATTATTAGAACATCAGCTGCCGTTATGATAGATGGTAAATATCAAGAAAAAGTTGGAGAAGATGGTGAAATCACTAGCGAATATATCCCTTTAAGTGATACCGAACTTCAAAACATACAAAACCTAGTGCGAAGAACTATAAATTACAATGCGGCAAGGGGAGATGAAGTAACCGTTAGCAACCTAGAATTTAAACAACCTGATGTTAAGGTTGAAAGTAAGGTGCAAACTTTTTATTCAAGATTCATAGAACCTTTCATACCGCCTGTTAAATACTTTATAGCAGCTATATTGTTGTTTATATTCTATAAAAAGGTCATTGCTCCTTTTACGCAAAAAATGCTTGCAGATATAGAATCTGCTGAAGAAGAAGCACAAAGAGACCTAGGACCTGTTGATGATGCTGAAGATGCATTGGAGAAATTCAATGCTGCTAGAAAAAGAGTTGAGGAACAGCTTGGTTTTGGAGACGGTATAAACGAAGATGCTTTACAGTATGATGTATTGCTAGAAAAGCTTAAAGCCTTAGTCAATGATAAGAGTCAAGAGGTTGCAACCTTGCTTCAAACCTTAGTTGAAAACGATACAGAGTATAATGAAAATAGGGATATTTGATGATAAAGCTTAGCGAAGAACAAAAAATGATCTATGACGATCTTTCTATGGCAGAAAAGATCGCTATTTTTTTGATACAGCTTGGAGAAGACACCACAACAGTGCTATTTTCTCATATGGAAATAAACATCATTACAGAAGTTTCTCGCTATATAGCTATGGCTAAGCAGGTCGATAAAACTGTTGCTACTGCTGTTTTAGAAGAATTTTATACGCTTTTACAGTCAAACCAGTATATAAAAAGTGGTGGCTTAGAATACGCAAAAGAAATTTTATTTAGGACATTTGGACCTGATATAGCTAATAAAATTTTAGAAAAACTTACAAAAAGTATGGAAAATAACCAAAATTTTGCATACTTAGCTCAAATAAAACCTCAACAATTAGCAGACTTCATAACAAAGGAACACCCTCAAACCATAGCTCTTATTTTGGCTCATATGGACTCTATCCACGCAGCTGAAACTTTAGAGTATTTTAGCGATGAATTAAGGGCGGAAGTTGTTATAAGAATGGCATCATTAGGGGATATATCTCCTTCTATCATCAAAAGAGTTTCTGCAGTTCTTGAAAGCAAGCTTGAAAGCCTTACTTCTTACAAAGTCGAAGTTGGTGGTCCAAGAGCTGTTGCTGAAGTGCTTAACCGTTTGGGACAAAAGGCATCTAAATCTACTATCACTTACATAGAGCAAAGCGATGAAAAACTAGCAGAAACAATAAAAGACTTAATGTTTACCTTCGATGATATTGCTAAGCTTGGAACTCAAGCCATTAGAGAGATTTTAAAAGTTGCTGACAAAAAAGATTTAATGGTCGGTCTTAAGGGTGCTAGTGAGGATTTGAAACAAAAATTTCTTTCAAATATGTCATCTCGTGCTAGTGAAGCTTTTCTTGAAGAAATGGGCTTTTTAGGGGCTGTGCGTGTGAGAGATGTTGAGGAAGCACAAAGAAAAGTGGTTGAAGTTGTGCAAAAACTTATAGAGCAAGGTTTAGTCCAAGCTGGCGATGCTGATGAAATGATAGAGTAAGAATATGATAAAAAATACAAATGTAATTTCTCAAAATAATTCTAATTCGCATATTATAGATAGCTATCATTTTAAAGTTATGTCAGAATTTTCTAATGAACAAGAGCAACAAACTAGCAAAGAAGATGACGATAAGACAAAGCAAGAAAAAGAGCCTGAAAAAACAGAAAACACACAAACACAAGACGATGAAACACCAAAAGAGCATATCTCCTCTTTTCAGTCTGATTTTGTGGAAGATTTGCTTAAAAAAACAGATGAAATGTCTTCAAATATAATCAAATTGCAAATGCAAATTGAAAGCCAAGAAAGCGAATTTAATAATAGACTAAATACAGAGCTTGAAAATGCTAAAAAAACCGCAGAAAAGCAAGGATATGAAAAGGCTAAATCTGAATTTGAAAAAGAATTAAGCGAAATGGGTGAGAAATGCCTAAAAAGTGTTGCCAAGCTAGATGAAGCCTGTGAAAAGTTAGATAATTTTATAGAAAAAAATGAAAAAGAATTAGCAAATACAGCTATAGAAATAGCAAAAGACGTTATATCAAAAGAACTTGAGGAAAATTCCTCTAAAATAGCCCTAAATTTAGCAAAAGAGCTTATGGAAGAGCTAAAAGGAGCCTCTAGTATAGAACTTAAGGTTAGCCCTGTTGATTATGATTTTATAAAATCTCAACTTAACAATATAAAAAATCTTAAAATTTCATTAGATGATGCTATATCAAAAGGTAGCGTTATAGTTTTAAGCGATGTTGCAAATATAGAGTCAAATTTAAATGCTAGATTAGACAAGATTAAAAAAATGGTTGCACAATGACGGTGAATTTGGACGGAAATTTATCGAAATTAAAAGAACTAGACATAGAAAGTTTGCAAAATTTAGCTTTAGATCTTAGACAAAAAATTATATCAGTAGTCAGCAAAAACGGTGGTCATCTAAGCTCAAATTTAGGAACAGTAGAGCTTATTATAGCTATGCATTATGTTTTTGACTATAATATCGATCCTTTTATCTTTGATGTTTCACACCAAGCTTATGTGCATAAAATTCTAAGCGGCAGAAACGATTCTTTTCATACAATAAGGACATTTAAAGGTCTTAGTGGCTATACAAAAGAAAGCGAAGGGGATTATTTTGTAGCAGGACATTCAAGCACTTCTATATCGCTTTTGGTCGGGGCTTGTAAGGCAATTAAATTAAAAAATGAAAATAGACAGCCAGTAGCACTTATAGGAGATGGGGCTATGAGTGCTGGTATGGTTTATGAAGCTTTAAATGAATTAGGAGATAAAAAATATCCTTGCGTTATCATACTAAATGATAATGAAATGTCTATATCAAAGCCAATAGGGGCTATTTCAAACTATCTTTCTCAAGCTATGTCTAGTGAATTTTATCAAAAATTTAGAAAAAGAGTTGAAAGAATGCTTGATTTTTTCCCTCAAAGTGCTTCTTATATGGCTAAAAGATTAGAGGATAGTTTTAAACTAATCACACCCGGGCTTTTATTTGAAGAACTTGGGCTTGAATATATAGGTCCCGTAAATGGACACGATATAAAAGAGCTTATAAGCACTCTTAAAAAAGCAAAGGCTATGAAAAAACCTTGCATAATACACGCTCAAACTATCAAAGGAAAAGGCTATGAACCAGCTGAAGGCAAAAATGCTAGCTGGCACGGAGTAGCTGCTTTTGATATAGATACCGCACAACCTATAAAAAAGAATTCTAATAAAAAATCTGCTACTGAACTTTTTTCTAACTATCTTTTAGAATTAGCATCTGAGAATGAAAAAATAGTCGGGGTAACAGCTGCTATGCCAAATGGAACAGGACTTGACAAGCTCATAGAAAAATATCCTGATAGATTCTGGGACGTAGCCATAGCAGAGCAACACGCTGTTACATCTATGGCTGCTATGGCAAAAGAAGGATTTAAGCCATTTATAGCAATTTATAGCACTTTTTTACAAAGAGCATACGATCAGATTATACATGACTGTGCTATTATGAATTTAAATGTAGTTTTTGCCATAGATAGAGCTGGTATTGTCGGCGAGGACGGTGAAACGCATCAAGGGGCTTTTGATATAAGTTTTTTATCAGCTATACCAAATATATCTCTAGCCGCACCTAGAGACGAAAAAATGCTTAATAATATTATGTCTTATGCCTGTGAGCATAAAGGAGTTTTTGCTTTTAGGTATCCTAGAGGAACTTTTTTATTAGACAATGAATTTAAACCCAGCAAGATACAATTTGCCAAAGCTGAACTTTTAGAAAATTCAGATTCTAAAATAGCTTTTATATCTTACGGACAAGGAGTAGGTAGAGCAAAACAGGTGCAAGATGAACTTAGTAAAGAAGGTGGTAGATTCGCTAATTTAGTTGATTTGATTTTTGCAAAACCTTTAGATGAATTTTTTTTAAAAGACTTAGCACAAAGAACTAAAATTTGGTTTGTATTTAGTGATAGTGCTAAAATTGGAGGAATCGCTTCTTTACTTTCTACTTTTTTACAAGAAAATAATATAAATATAAAGTTAATTAGCTTTGAATATGATGATTGTTTTATAGAACACGGTAGTTTATCTGATATAGAAAAACATTTAAAAATAGATACAAAATCAATATGTGATCGAGTTTTGAAATCAATACAATCTTTTAGTATCAATTAATAAAAAATATTAATAAATATAAAAGTTTTTTGTGTATAATAAACAAAACTAATAAAGGTTTAAGTATGGAATTGATTAATTTGTTAAAAAAACACGATTTAAAAGCTACGCCTCAAAGACTTTGTGTGCTTAAAATTTTAAAAAAACATGAACATCCAAATATAGATGAATTATATGCTCAAGTTAAAGATGAATATCCTTCTATATCTTTGGCTACTGTTTATAAAAATTTAAATACTTTACAAGAGCAAGGTTTGGTTGTAGAGGTAAATGTGCCAAATCAAAAGGCATATTATGATATATATGAAGAACCTCATATGCATATTATTTGCTCAAACTGTGGCAAGATTAGTGATTTAAAATTTAAAGATACAAATTTAACAAAATATCAAGAAGAGCTAGAAAAAACTATAGGTAATTTTATAACAAGATTAGAGCTTAGTGCATATACTGATTTTTGTCCAAATTGTAGATAAGGTTTTGATTTGAAAAAACAAGAAAAAATCATAGCTATGTTTAATGAAATTTCACCAAGCTATGATAAAGCAAATAGAATTTTAAGCTTTGGCGTTGATATAAGCTGGAGACAAAAAGCTTGTAAAAAAGTTTTACGTTGTTTTACCGATAATAGTTCTTTAAAAATTTTAGATGTAGCTTGTGGTACTGGCGATATGATAGAGATATGGCAGGAATGTGCAAAAGAACAAAATAAAAAGATAGCCAAAATACAGGGCATTGATCCTAGTGAAGGTATGCTTGAAGTTGCAAAATCCAAATTTAAAGATGTGGATTTTATCCAATCATTAGCCACTGAATTGCCTCAAAAAAATAACGAAATAGATATACTTAGCATAAGTTATGGAATCCGCAATGTAGTGCAGAGAAAAGAAGCCTTAGACGAATTTGCAAGGGTGCTTAAAAAAGATGGAATTTTGCTTGTCCTTGAATTTACAAAAAGACAAAAAGGCGGAATAATAGCTTTGCTAAGGGATTTTTATCTAAAGCATATATTGCCTTTAATTGGAGGATATATAAGCAAGAATAAAGAAGCTTACAAGTATCTACCAAATTCTATAGATGGTTTTTTAAGTAAAGATGAATTTATAAAAGAGCTTGAAAAAGCCGGTTTTGATATGATGTTTTTTGAGAGCTTTAGTTTTGGGGTAAGCTCTATGTTTGTTGCTAGAAAAGTATAATTTCTAGCAAAATTAATATTTTTCAAGTTCAAAGCTTAAAGAATCTCTTTTCAGTATAAGCTTGTTACCGTATTCTTTAAAATTAAATTCCCCATTAAATTCCCTCATTATCTTGTCTTCTATTTTCATTAACTCGGGTTCGCACATCATTTTTGTAGATGCTGTGAAATTTAATTTTATGGTCTTATCATTCTTTGTAAAAGTGCCAAATATAGTGTTGCAAACCTTATAACTTGCTAAATTATCTTCAAGAAAATTTATTTGTATTGTTCTTTGTCCTGAATTTGTTTTGATAGATAATTTATACTCGGCTAATACCTTAGTTTCTTTTTCTTGATTTTTAGCCACATTGCTAGAACAAGCAGCAAAAACAAAGGCTATAAAACAAGTTGGCAAAATTTTCTTTAACATTTTTTTCCTTTAAATTTGAAAAGAATTAAGCTCTTTTTCCAAATTATAACATACATTTTTAAGCTCATTTGCTATATCAAGCAGTAATTTAGAAATTTTTTCATTTTCACTAGAGCTTTGCACCGTATCTTTTGTGTAATAAAGCAGCGATTTTATATCGTTTTGCAAATTTTGTATCATTGCAACACAAGATATAACCAAATTTTTAGCTTCCTCATTCATTTGTTTTACTTCATTAGCACCGTTAAGCAAAATCTTTGTATCATCGTTTAAAGAGCTTATATCTGCGGAATTTTGCCTTAGCTGTTCGCTTAATTCATTTATATTTTCTAAAAGAATTTTTATAATACCTTGCATATCATTTAAAAAATTCTCGCTATTTTGAGCTAAAACTCTGACCTCATCAGCTACCACTGCAAAACCTCGCCCGTGTTCTCCTGCACGAGCTGCTTCTATACCTGCATTTAAGGATAACAAATTCGTCATTTCTGCTATATCATCCATTTTTGCAATACTGTCTTTTAAGCTATTTGCGGAATCTGTCATATTTTTTACTTTTACAGCTAAGTCTTCCTCGTGCTTTGATATATAATTTATTTTTTCAGCACTTTCAAACAAAGAATTTATCATAGAATTTAGCAAAGAAAAGGATTTATCGTTTGCTTCATTTGTATTTTTGGATAATGATACAAGCTTATTTAAACCATCATTTAAATTTTCGCCTATACCATAACTAGTGATTATTTTTTGGTGGGTTTGGCTTGAAATTTCACTTAAAGAGCTTGCATTATCATTTAAAATTTTACTCTGTTTTTTAATCTCATTTGAATTTATGCTTACTAATGATATGGCTTTTTGAATTTTTTCTATAAAGAGATTTATAAAAGAACAAGCTCTAGCTATTTCATCTTGTCCTCTTATTTTTAATCTACTTTTTAAATTTCCGCTACCTTGTGAAAGCTCTTTCGCGGTTTGTAGTAATTCTAATATAGGTCCTGCAACGACTATCCTTAAGATTAAAGCACAAAGCAAAACTGTAGCTATTAAAGCTACTGAAAATATTATTAAATACACATTTTGGGTTCTTTGTAAGTCATTTTGAGTAGCTTCTAAGCTATGATAAATATCCATAACTCCAAGCACATCTCCTTCTTTTGCATTATCGTGACAAGCCAAACAACTTTGCTCGGCTACAAGAGGTCTTATCAGTCTTAAATGATCTTTTTCATCTATGATAGTTTTTAATGTAGTTATTTTGGGATTTTTAAATTGTTCTAATATATGAGCGTCCTCGCTTGTGCTTGGATTTTGCATTTCAAAAAATTCTATGGTTTTTTGTGCAGGATAAACAGCTATATCAGAAACCCCTTCTATCTTTTTGGCATTATTTATAGCTTCATCTATCTTTTCACGCATACCAAAGTCCATAGATATCCTCATAGTCTGAAATACAGAAGCAGATACTGAATGCAAATTATCAAGACCCATTTTTGTTGTAGTTTTTCTTAAATCAAAATAAAGAGTTGTTAATATACAAATAAAACTAATCAACAAAAGCACAAATAAAACAGATGAAATTTTAAAACCTATACTCTTAAACATAAATGCCTTTCACGGTATTGCTTTAGCCTTTTACATTATAACGCAATTTCTAGTTTCTTCTCCTAAAATCATCATAAGAAAATTCTTTTACCACTTCAAGCTCTCCATTTGTCCTTAAAAAACCTAAACTAGGTAGTCTTACTCCATTAAAAGTAGTATTTTTAACTATGCTGTAGTGTGCTTGATCCAAAAAAACCACTTTATCTCCCTTTTTAAGCTCATTTGTAAAAGCATATTCGCCCATTACATCTCCAGCTAGACAAGAAATTCCCCCCAAAAGATAAGGAAATTCTCCTTCTTTAATATCATTTTTTACTATCCTAGCACCTGCTACTTCGCTTGTGTAAGGCATTATAACTGTATCTGGCATATGTGCTTCATTTGAAGTATCAAGCAAGGCTATCTTTTTTTCATTTTCTATTATGTCTATAACAGAGCTTACTAAGGTTCCGCATTGCCAAGCCACAGCCTCGCCCGGTTCTAAATAAATTTGCACTCCATATTTTTGTGAATATTCTTTGCAAAGTTTTATAAGCTTTTCTATATCATATCCTTTTTTTGTTATATGATGCCCTCCTCCAAAATTTAACCATTTTATATTTTTAAAAAACATTTTAAATTTATCCTCAAAAGCCTTTAAAACAAGCTCTAAACTATCGGCACTTTCCTCGCACAAAGCGTGAAAATGAAGTCCTTCAACACCTTGTAAATGCTCTTCTTTTAAATCCTTTGCTAGTATGCCAAGTCTTGAAAATCTAGAGCAGGGATTATATAATTCTTTTGGAGCAAGTGAAAATTGCGGATTCACTCTAAGCCCTATGCTTGTGTTTTGTTTTAAAGCTTTTTCTTTATACTCTTTTAATTGGCTTAAAGAATTAAAAACTATATGATTTGACAAAGAAAGAATTTCATCTATCTCATCATCTTTAAAGGCTGGACTATAAGTATGAATTTCCTTATCCATAAATTCTTTTGCTAATTTTGCTTCCCAAAGACCGCTACTAGTTGCACCGTCTAAATATTTAGCAACCACACTTAAAGCTTTAGTGAAAGAAAAAGCCTTTAAAGCTAGTAAAATTTTAGCTGAACTTTCTTGTTTTATATAAGATAAAAGTTCGCAATTCTTTTTAAGCTTTTCTTCCTCTATTATGTAGATTGGAGTTTGCTTTATCTTGTTTATATTATTTAAAATTTGCATATTAAGCCTTTTTAACCTAAACTTGTGTTATTATACAGTTTTATGTTTCAAAAAGGCTTTTTTAATGGTAAAAGTAAATTTTTTAGGACCTATAAATAAAAAAAGCATTTCACTAGAGATTTCTAGTTTAAAAGAGCTAAAAGAAATTTTACAAAAAGATGATAGTTTAAAAGAGTGGCTAGATCTTTGTGCTGTAACAGTTAATGATGAAATAGCTACGTCTTTAGACCTTGCTTTAAAAGATAAAGATATTGTAAATTTATTACCTCCTGTGAGTGGCGGCTGATGTTTAAAATTGTAAATGGTAGCTTAGATGTAGTTAAGCTTTATGAAGAATGCTTTAAAAGCTATAAACATAAAAATTATGGTGCTTTTTTGTCTTTTTGTGGCATAGTTAGGGCTGAAGATAACATAAAAGCACTTAGCTTTGATATATACGAAA
Source organism: uncultured Campylobacter sp. (assembly GCF_944323605.1). Lineage (GTDB taxonomy): Bacteria > Campylobacterota > Campylobacteria > Campylobacterales > Campylobacteraceae > Campylobacter_D. The sequence goes on along the minus strand of NZ_CALUTC010000002.1, from coordinate 37,876 downwards.
AACTTTTACTTTCTTGGTTTTCACAGTGGCAAAAAAAGGTGGAAAAAGAAGGAATTTTACTTTGCTTTGCACATTCAAAAGGCGATGTTTATTTGCACGAAAGCTCTTTTTTTGCAGCAGTTTTTTCCAAAAATAGAAAAGAAGGTTTAATAACGCTAAATGATTTTGTCGAGGATTTTAAAGCAAATGCACCTATTTGGAAATATGATTTTATAGGAGAAGAAAAAATTTATGCAAAAAATCGCTCTATAAAACTCAAAAATGCTGGACTTTTAGGAAAAAAATGTTAGCTTATAAAGATTCTTTAAAAATACTAGATAAATACATAAATAATTTTAATCAACTCGAAAAAGTAGCTATTACACAGTGTCTTGATAGAATTTTAGCCGAGGATATAAAGGCATTAAGATCTTACCCGCAAAAAGAAACAGCTGCTATGGATGGCTACGCAATTAAATTTGAAGAACAAAATGAAGCATTAAAAATTTTAGGGCAGGTAAATGCTTCTGAACTTAGTGCTTTTAAATTATGCAAAAAAGATTGCGTCAAAACTATGACGGGTGCTTTGATGAGCTATGGTAGCGATACTTTAGTGCCTGTTGAATTTGTAGAATTAAAAGATGACAAAATTATTATAAAACAAAATGTAAAAAAAGGCTTTGCAGTAAGAGAGATAGCACAAAGCTACAAAAAAGGCGATGTTTTACTGAAAAAAGGCACAAAGCTTTCCTACTCCGAACTTGCTTTATTAGCAGAGCTTGGATATTTTCATATAACAGTTTTTAAAAAACCTATAATAGGTGTTTTAAGCTCTGGCTCTGAATTAAAAGATTTAGGAGAAAACCTTGAAAATGAGGCACAAATTTATTCTAGCAATCATATAGCCATAGCAAACATAGCCAAAAAACTTGGGGCAAATAGCATAATATTTCCTCTTGTTAAAGATGAAAAAAATAGTATAAAAAATAGCTTTAATAATGCGTTAAAAGCTTGTGATATATTAGTAAGTACTGGTGGTGTTTCTATGGGGGATTTTGACTTTTTAAAAGAGCTTGTAAAAGACTATGAAGTGTTAATAGATAAGGTAAATATAAAACCGGGTCGCCACATAAAAATAGCTAAATTTGAGGATAAATTTATACTAGCTCTTCCGGGCTTTTCACTTTCTGCCATAACAACCTTTATCCTTTTTGCAAGGCATATAGTAAATTCTTGGCTTGAACTTAAAAAAGATTACACAAGCAAGGCTTTTTTTAAGGGAGTTTATGAGAAAAAGAATGATTTTTTAGAAGTTTTGCCCTGCAATTTGCACTTTAAAGAGGCTAAAATTTATGCAAGTTTAGAGGGCAAAAAACAAGGAAGCTCCGCTATGACTACAAATTTGCTAAATTCTAAAGCCTTTATTTTAGTCGATAAACAAGAGCTTAAAGATGGCGATTTAGTGGATATTATCTTTTTACCATAACCATTACTAAATTAAACTATTTTCTATGCACTCCAAAGCTTTCTTTTATGCCAAAATTTTCATTTTTTATTAAACGTACTATCAAATCCGCCGCACTCTTTCTAGATACATATTCTTGTGCGTTTATGAATCTTTCGCCCTTTTTTGTGATGCCATAAGAAATTTCATCGGCATTACTAAGCCAAGCTAGACGCAAAAGCGTATAGTCTAAATTCGAATTTTCTATTAACTCCGCTGCTGCTTTGTGTCTAGGTATATAAGGAGAAGTTTTTTCGTATATATCTTTAGGTATTTCATTATAAATTCCCAAAGAACTTATCCAAATCAACCTTTTTACTTTGCTTTCTTGCATAGCTATAATTATATTTTTAGCAAAGGTAGCTAAGTCTCCTTCTAAATTAGCATACACCACATCAACGCCTTGCATAGCCCTTTTTAGTGCATTTATGTCTAATACATCACCTTCTATAAGCTCTACGTTTGTATCTTTAAATTTATCTAATCTTTTAATCTTTCTTGCAAAAAGCCTTAAAAAGCACGTTTTATCATCTTTAAGCCTTTGCGTTACAAGCCTTGCTATGCGTCCATTTGCACCCAAAATAAGAATGCTCTTATTTGTGGTAACTGTATTTGCAAAGGCAAAACTTACACAAAAAGCTGAAATAAATTTTAAAAAATTTCTTCTTTTCATCTTGTATCCTCATAATTTTTAGCTAACATTCGTCCTAAATATCCCCAAATAAAACTCAACAAAGCACCGCCAAATAAAGAAGCTTGTATGCTTAAAGTCGTAAGATAGCTTTCAAGTTGCGATGACAATGCATCTCCTCCTCTATAAACAACCGTATCTAAAAAATTCTTTACCTTGTATTTTGAATCGCTATCAAGTGGCACAAAAAGCATTTCTCTGCCCGGTTTTACTAAAGAGTATTCTGCAACCCTTCTTATAACCATAATAATCACGAAAAGCAAGAATGAGGGGTGAAAAAAGCTTAACAATAAAAATCCAAAGCCAAGCACAAAGCCAAGCAAGGAAAGTAGGTATTTTATGCCAAAAAACTGTGCTATTTTTGCAGTTAGAAAAATTTGTATTAAAAAGCTTAAAATTTGCACAGCAAGATCTATATTTGCGAAAACCTGAATCCTTTCTTCTCTGCTTTTAAAAAATTCTTCTACTATACGAAGTTGCTCCATATACAAAAACGTGCTAGCACTTGTGGAAAGTAGGATAAAAAATAAAAGTGTAAGCAAATGTTTTGAATTTATGATTAGTTTAAAGCCTTCAAATGGATTTTTAGAACCTATGCTTGTATTAAATTTTTTATCAAATTTATATCTTTCATCATTATTTTTTAGTAATTTAAAACTTTGTTTTATCAAAAGATATTTAAAGCTTATGGATGTAAGCAAAAATATTGTAGAGATTAAAAATAAGCTTGTGATGCTTATTTTTGAACTTTCTGTCAAAAAGCTTACTAAAAAAGCACCTACAATACTTCCAAAGGAAGCTGCTGACATTATAATTCCAAAAAGTCTTTTAGAGCTATCTTTTGTAAATAAATCACTTAAAAGCGACCAAGCACTAGAAATAACAAACATATTAAATACGCTTAACCATACATAGAAAATTCTACCAAACCAAAAGAAGTTTTGAGTGCCATCTTGCAAAAAATTTAACACCACTACAAAACAAAGTGCATTAAGGGCAAAAAATATAAAAATGCCATTTATGTAGTGTTTTCTTTTTATCTTTGTGCTTAGATACATAGAAGCTAAAGAAGCAAAAATGCAAGATATAAAAGTAGCCAAAAATAACCACTTAATCTCATCTTCTCCAACTTCAACGCCCAAAGCCTCTCTTATGGGTCTTAATATAGCGTAAGAGGCAAATAATAAAAATATAAACAAAAAAGAAAATATGCTTAAAAGCCATTCTTCTTGTTTTATGCTAAAAATTATGCTAAGAAATTTATGTAAAAATGGAGTGCTTTTCACTTTTCACTCTCATCACAAGCAAGTGTTTTGATAGTATCGCACGACTTATATTGAGAGCTTTGCGGATTAAAACCGTCTATGTTTTTGTTTAACATCTCATCATAGACTGCAAGTTTTTTTGTAAGCACTTCAAGCACGGACTTAAGCTCATCTATATTATCCTCAACTATCTCTTTTTGCCTTGCTAACATATCTCTTCTTTCTTTTGCAGTGCCTTCTCCCTGATTTGCAAGATGTATATAATGTCTTATACTAGGTATATCCATCTGCGATTTTCTAAGCCAATTTATCCAACCAACCCATTCCACATCGCTTTTGCTAAAATATTTTACTTTATTTTCATCTTTTTGCACGAAAGGAAAAAGTCCTTTTTTAGCCCAAAATCTAAGAGTATGAGATGAAACTCCGGTTTTTCTTTCTACTTCTATGATAGTATAAGCCATTGATTATCCTTTGTTTTTTATTTTTTATATTATAAAACATTAGACTTAGTCTAAGTCAAGCATTTTTTACAATATTTTTTTAAATTTAAACTTTGTATTTTTAATGAAAAATTCAAGAAATCTTTATTATAATACAAGCTTTTAAAATCGTAAAAGCTTTTAAATCCCTAGTGGTGCTTTGCGGTAACTTACCAAGAAAGGTTATATTATGTATGCTATTTTTAAGCACAGTGGTAAGCAGTATAAAGTAAGTGTTGGTGATGAATTAAAACTTGATCGCTTACAGGCTGAAGTAAAGTCTAGCATAGAAGTAAGCGAAGTGCTTGCTGTAAATGATAAGGACTTAAAGGTAGGTGCGCCTTTTGTAGCTGGTGCAAAGGTTATCTTAGAGGTATTAGCACACTCTAAAGATAAAAAGGTAATTATTTACAAAAAAAGACGCAGAAAAGATTCTAAACTAAAAAGAGGGTTTAGAAGACAGATAACACGCGTAAAAGTAAGTGATATAAAGGCTTAAGGAGATAGTATGGCACACAAAAAAGGACAAGGTTCTACTCAAAACAATAGAGATTCTATAGGTCGCCGTCTAGGTGTTAAGAAATTTGGTGGAGAATTTGTAAGGGCTGGAAATATCATAATTCGCCAAAGAGGAACTGCAACTCATCTAGGAAGTAATGTAGGTATGGGCAGGGATCACACTATATTTGCATTGATAGATGGTTTTGTAAAATTTGAAAGAAAAGATAAAAATAGAAAAAAAGTATCTGTATATCCTGCAGGAGCTTAATCTCATAACAGTATCTGTTATGAGATAAATTTGTTTTTGTGTTAATTATCACAAAATCTTTTTTGTAAATCAGCAAAATATTCTATCCGTCTGTCTCGTAAAAAAGGCCACCATCTCCTTACATTTTCGCTCTTTTTCAAGTCTATATCTACTATTTTTAAACACTCATCTTTTTCATTTGCCCTAAAAAGCTCTTCTCCTTGCGGACCAAGAACAAAGGAATTGCCCCAAAATCTTATCCCACTTCTTGTTTTACTTTCATCTTTTTCAAAACCAACTCTATTTGGAGTTATTATATGAAGTCCATTTGCTACACTGTGTCCCTTTTGCACCAAAACCCAAGCCTCAAGTTGCCTTTTTCTCTCTTCTTCATCATCTTCATCAAAATAACCAATAGCGGTTGGATATATCAAAAGATCAGCTCCTTTTAAAGCCATTATCCTAGCTGCTTCAACAAACCACTGATCCCAGCAAATAAGCACTCCAAGCTTACCTATACTTGTTTTTATAGGCTCAAAACCTAAGTCCCCGGGAGTAAAATAAAATTTTTCATAAAAATTTGGGTCATCTGGTATATGCATTTTACGATACTTTCCAGCAACACTCCCATCCTTATCAAAAACAACAGCCGTATTGTGATAAAGCCCTATCGCCCTCTTTTCAAACAAAGAACTTACCAAAACTATTGAATTTTCCTTAGCCACACAAGACCAAAATTTTAAATCTTTTTCGTAATCATTCGCCAAATCAAATTTAGACACATCTTCACTTTGACAAAAATACTCGCTTTGATGAAGTTCGGCAAGACATACTAATTCAGCTTTTTTTGCTGCTGCTTCTTTTATAAAGGCACAAATTTTTTCATTTGTTTTTTCTTTGCTTCCTTGAAATTTATGCTGAATCAGTGCTATTTTCATTTAAATCCTTTTTAAAATCATCATATGGGTCAAGATGTATAACTATCTCCCATTTGCTATCTTTAAATCTATTTTTTATATTTTCTTCTAATTTATGGCTTATGTCGTGAGCCTTTAACAAAGATATTGTAGGTGAAAACACTAAATGAACGCTTAAATAGTTTGTATTTACAGTGCTTCTACTCTTTAACATATGAAAGTCTTTAACCTCATCATTTTCTAATATAAGCTTTGATATTTCATCTATAATATCCTTGCTTAAAGCCTTATCAAGTAGCATTTCAAAGCCATTTTTACCTATACCATAAGCACCAAAAACAATGTAAATGCTTATCAATATGCCAAAAATAGCATCTATTATATAAAAATCTGTAAAATATATAAGTAGTAAGCCTAAAAAAGTAGCTCCATTAGTCAAAAGATCTACCTTATAGTGCAAAATATCGGCTCTAAGTATCAAGCTATTTTCTTTTTTTACAATGCTATTTAGATAAAGAAGTAGAAAAAATGTAACTAAAATGCAAAAAAGTATGCTTATAATCGCTGGTATTACGAAGCTTATCTCTTCTTTTTGATAGATTTTTTCCACGCTTTTAAACAGCATAAAAAGCCCCACAAAAGATATTATCAAAGCTTCTATCAAGGATACTAAGGCTTCCATTTTTTCATAGCCAAAATTATAATTTTCATTAGAATTTTGTTTTGCTTTTTTTAAAGCTACCGTGTTTAAAATAGAAACAAAACTATCAAGTAAAGAATCTATAGCTAAGGACATTAGGGCAACAGAGGAGCTTAAAAATCCTACTATAAATTTAAAAAGTGCTAGAAATATAGCGACTAAGCTAGCTATGAAAGTAGCTTTTACAGCCATCTTAATCCCTTAAAACGATTTTGGCAAGAACAATGCAAAGAGCCATTTTGCCTGATAAAAACAGTTGCATCAAGCCCTATAACATCTTTATCTTTAAAGAAATTTTCAAATCTTTTTAAAATCAAATCATCATTTTTATCCTTATAAGTAGGGACAATAATAGCATTGTTTATAAATATGAAATTAGCATATGTTGCACCAAGTCTTTTTCCTTCATAAAATTTAGCACTTGGTATTGGTAGTTCTAAGATCTCAAATCCTTCATTTAAAAGCTCTGTTTTCATAGCCAAAAGTTCGCCAAAATGCTCATCTTGCACATCATCACAAGTAGCAACAGCGACCGTTTTTTCATCTATAAACCTTGCTAAAGTATCTATATGAGAATCTGTATCGTCTCCTTTTATAAATCCGTGTTCAAGCCAAACTATCTTTTTTAAGCCAAAAAGTTCTTTTAATTTTGTATCTAAAATACTCATTTCAAGCTTGTTTCTATTAGCGTTTAAAAGGCATTTTTTGGTGCTTAGCATAATGCCTTCGCCATTAAAATCAATACTTCCTCCCTCAAGTATCAAATTTACATCGTCTAATCTAGTTTTGAATTTATTTTTAAAAAGCTTTTTATTTACCATATTATCAAGCTCACTGCTAAATTTATTGCCCCAAGCATTGAAGGTAAAATTTAAAGAACAAAGCTTACCGTCTCTTAAAATATCTATCGCACCATAATCCCTAATCCAAGTATCATTTGTTTCGCATATAAAAAATTCGGTATTTTTTATATCTTTAAAAGGCTTAAAATCATTATCATCAGGTGCTATAAGTAAAACTTTTTGATATTTGCTAACTATTTTTGTAAGCTCTATATAAGAATATAAAATTTCATCTAAATATGGCAACCAATCAGTTTTTTTATGGGGTATAGCAAGTAAAAGGTAATCTTGCTCACTCCACTCAGCCAAAGATTTTATCATTATATGCCTTTTTTGATATATATTTTATCATAAAATTGATAATTAAACAAGAAAAAGCATATTAAAATACAAGTCTAATCTCCAAGCTCATCGCCCATCTTAGAGGTAACTTCCAATAAATCAAAAGCTGTTATAAACTGGTCTAAATTCTCATAATGCAAAACAAATTCTTCCAACAAAAGCTCTATATCATCTCTGCTAAGCTCCAAATAAGCTGTTCTATCATTTGGATTTTCAACTCTAACTATCATTCCTACTCCTTAAAATTTGCACTTATTTTTAAACCGTTATTTTAGCCAAAATTTATAAGTTCTTTGCAATTTTTTATGTATTTTTTTACATTTTCACTTTGCATCAAGGCACTTTTCATACAAATTCCATTTATATCATAATCCTTTAAAAGCTTTATGTTTTCTAAATTTATACCACCTATAGCGTAAATTGGTATGGAATTTTCCTTTAATAAAGTCTGTAAAAAAGAAAGTCCTTTGGGCTTTAAATCCGGTTTTGATGAGCTTTCAAAAATGTGTCCTGCTATTACATAATTGCATTTATAATACTTAGCAAGGTAAAATTCTTCTTCGCTATGAATGGACGTGCCTAATATATGAAAATATTTTACTATCCTTGGTTCTTTTGTAAGTATATCTAAAGGGCAATGAAAATACTTGTGATTGAGTTTTAAGGCTACCTTATCAAAATTATGCAAAATACACTGAATTTTATATTTCTTACAGATAGATAACACCTCTTTTGCAAGATCATAGTATTCAAATTCGCTAAGCTCTTTTGCCCTAAATATAAAAGCATCTATCTTGGCTTTAGCAAGTTTTTCAACCCTTACTAAAAATGGCTCTTTAACAAAACTAAGATCGCTTACAGCTATAATTTTTTTAATCCACATAATCACTCATAACAGGCTGAAAATTTGACTTTTTAAGCATAGTAAAAACCTCCTTTACCGTTCTATTATCAGAAATTTCAAACTGCTCGTCTCCTTTTTTCTCGCTACTGTGCTCACCTATGGCTACACTAACCCCTGCACTCATCTTTGTTGCAGCTATGTTTATTATATTATCTCTAAATTCTTTACTTTCTCTGCTTGAAATAACGATATTAGCGAATGGCAAGAAAATTCTATACGCACAAAGCACTTGCAAAAGTCTTTTTTCGCTTACATCTTTTGGAGAAATTTTAGAATTATTTATAATTGGTCTTAATCTCGGCACAGAAAGCGAAATTTCTGCGTGCGGGTATTTTTGTTGCAAAAAATGAGCGTGCAAAGCCGTCGCTAAGGCATCTTTTCTAAAATCATCTATACCAAGCAAAGCACCGAAAGCTACGCCTCTCATACCTGCCATTAAAGCTCTTTCTTGAGCATAAAATCTATAAGGCATAACTGTTTTTTCGCCGGATATATGAATTTTTTGATATTTTTCAGGATTATAAGTCTCTTGAAAAACAGTTACATAATCACAGCCATTTTCGTGCAAAAGCTCGTATTCATCTACATTTAAAACATAAATTTCAACTCCAACTACTTTAAAATATTCTTTTGCAATTTTACAAGCCTTAGCTATATACTCCACACTAGCAAATTCTCTACCTTCTCCGGTTAAAAGCAAAATTTCTTGTAAATTGCTTTTAGATATCTCTTTCATTTCCGCTCTTATTTCGGATTCATCAAGTATGGCTCTTGCTATCTTGTTTCCTTTTTGAAAACCACAATAAACACACTTGCTGTTGCAGTGATTTGACAAATAAAGAGGCGTAAAAAGACCTTTATTGTTGCCAAAATACCGCTTAGTTATATTTTGTGCCTTTTTGGCTAATGCTTCTATATGATTTTCCGCCTCTGTGCTTAGCAAGATTTTCAACTCTTCCACAGAAGTATAATAAGAGCTTAAAGCTTTTAAAACATCTTTTTCTGTATAAATATCACTTTGATAGCTCTGTCTTAGTTTTAAAACTGTATCAAACATTGTAGAATCTATTTTCTGCATATATGGAAGATATTGCATACAATCACGCATTTTTTGTCCTTTCTGTGAAAAGTTTAACAAATTAAAGCAAATTTAATTTAAAAGGCTATAATTTATTTAAATTAATAAAGGATAAAAAATGAAACAGTTACTCGCGTCTTGTTTTTTAGCATTTTTTATAATAGCGTGTTCTACAAACAATCCAAGCTATGTTAGCACAGATTACATAAAGGCTATACAAGAAGATGACCTAAGAAGAGCAAAATCTCATATATACGTTCCAGCTAGTATAAAAAGAGAATTAAGCCCAGAGCAAATCAACAAAGCCTTAGAAGAAAAAATAAAAAGCCTGAAAAATGGGATAGATGATGTGAATTCTTGTGAAGTAGTGAAGCTTGAAGAGATAGGCGATTTAGCTACAAAGGTTTTTATAGAATGCAAAAATAAAGACAATAAAATAGTAGATAAAACTTTTAATGTTATAAATGATGGTGGTGTATATAAAGTTATACTAAGTCTTTAAGTGCTTTTATGGCAGATTCGGCTTTTAGCTCTGTCATACAAGCATTGTGTTTTAGGGGACAAACCCTTTTCATACAAGGCATACAGTCAAGATCTAGATGCAAAATCTTTGCATTTTCATTAAGCCAAGGGCTACTTTGCTTGAAATTTGTCGGTCCAAAAATAGCTACAGTATTTATCTTATAAAATGCCGCTATATGCATAGCTCCGCTGTCATTGCACAAAAACAAATCAAGGCTTGATATAAATTCGCAAAGCTCTTTTATGCTTGTTTGTCCGCATAAATTTTTACAAATAGCACCGCCTTTTACAAGCTCGTTTTCTATGATCGATAGTAATTCTTTTTCTTCTTTTGAGCCAAAAAGTAAAATTTCGTGGCTATCTTTAAATGCCAAGGCAGAATTTGCAAAATTGATAGGATCCCATCTTTTAGCTTCTCCATACTTAGCTCCCGCACTTATGCCTAGCAATTTTTTATTAGAATTTTGTTTTTTAAAAGGCAAAAAAAGCTCTTTATTTTTTATATTTATATCTAAACTTTCTTCTATGAATTTTATGTATTTTAAAACCTGATGTTCATTTTTGTGTTTGTTTTTATCGAAAATAAACTTATGCTTCGCCTTTAAAAGAAAGAGTGAAATTTTAGCTGAATACGCCGAGCGGAATGAAAAAGCGTATAAAAATTTGTATTTTTTAGCAAAAAGTATATAGTTTAAAAATCTCTTTTTTTTATTATCAAGATGAATACTGACATTATCACAATCTTTAAAAAGCTCACAAGCTACAAAAGAGCCAAAAAGTATGAAGTGATGGTCTTTAAAATGCAAGAACAAAGCTTTTAAAGCCGCAGAACACATAATAGCATCACCAAGCCAAGTAGGTAAATTTATAAAAATATTTTTTTTATTTTCCAAACTCATAGCTGTATTGTATCATATCTTTATACATATTTGCTTATAGACATTATTTCATTTGTAAAATTAGCCAAGCAAGCCTTTTGATGAAATTTGTAAAAATAAATGCTAAGTTATGATTTGGCACCATTGTTTTAAAAAAATTATGTTATTTTAAACGTAAATCTACTCAAATAAGGTATTTTATAAAGTATTTTTCTTAAATAAATTTTATATTTTTTAGAAAGAGATAATTCATCATAAGAAATTATCTTATGTTTTAGAAGTTCATTTTTTACATTGTTTATGCATTCATATTTTTTGTCAGCACAATACAAAAAAGCTCTTAATGATCTTGATATATTTTCATGAACCGAATCTGTATTATTATTCCATTTTGCAACACAGTTTTGTAAAAATTCATTCTTTCTTGTTTTAAACACCTCTTTTAGGTAGTATTCTGCTTTTTTAGCACCTTTATACTTCATATAATATAAACATAAATAAAGTCTATATTTATCATTTTCAAAGTCTAAATCAAGAGCTTTTTTTAAAAGTTCTTCCTGAAAAGCAATATCAATGTTTAAATAATTAGCAAGTAAAAAACATTGAAAATAGGAACAAGCAAGCACATCTTTATGTAAATTTGTAAAATTTGATAGACTTTTTTTGATATTTATATAATGCTTTTTGCTTCTCATAGCCTCATGTGTGTTGAAAAAAGGCTTATTTGACGATAATGTGGCTAACTGCACTACAGCTGAGTGTGTGCCGTATAGAGCATTTGCTTCTCTCATTAAACTTATGTCAAACAAAAAATTCTCTGTATTGTTAAGACTTAAACCACTTTTAACATCATCGCAAAGATAAACATTATCTAAATTTGCAAATTTTTTAATCTCTCTAAGTGTGCTTATATCATCTCCAAACAAAACTACGGGCTGATTTAAGCTTCGTATAAGCTCAACGACGGTATGCGGATTACTTGGCTGATACGATACCATACTGTATTTTCTAAAAACAGCATAAGAGTAAGCAGAATCTCCTAACCTTACATGAATGGATACAAAGCCCCCCCCCCTATTGATTTCTTTTGCAAGATTTTTAGCCTTTTTGCAAATATCTTTTATATTTTGTTTAAATTTAATCTTATTTTCCCATATATCAACAGCCTCTTTGACATAATCTTTATTTTCTTTTTTAAATTTTCTTGAATAAGCATACCAAAATGGAGGTTCTACATACTTATAAAAGTTATTATCATAAAAAGCTTTTTTTATTTCTTGCGTATTACCTAATTTTGTATTTTCTACGCTTGCTACTTCATCATAATTTAACTCGTTTATATGAAAGTTATTTAAAAAATCAGAATCAAAAATATCCTCTTTTTTATCAACACTTACAGGGATTATTTTTTGTTCGCCAAAACAAAAGGTGTTATTTTTTACGCCCACCACTTTGTTAAATAAATTATCTGGCCAATGAAAAACAAAGTCTGTGTTAAATTTTTTTGCTAAATAAAAGCCAAGTATCATTGCAAGAAATCTAGAGCCGTTAGCATCTTCTCTCATAGCTATAATCTTTTTCAAAACAATCAATCCTTTAACTAAAATTTAAAAATTGACATTATAACAAAAAAAAAAAAAATAAACTATCTTAAATTATGCACCTATAAATAAATTTATAAAAAGCTAACAAAAATCCTACCTAAAATAATAGGCACATTTTATCCTACCCTTTTTTATACATTTATTAATAATGCCTGTTTTGCATAATAAAGATGTGATATAAGAGTAAAGAATGTATTTTATACCGTTTTTCCTCCAAATAAGACCTTTATCAATCAAATCTTGTTTTATTACAGCAAAATTTGGGAATTTTTTATCATTGTGCACAAAAAATAACTTCAGCTCATTACTAGCATACGTATGAAAGCCACCGTCAATTGTAGATATAGTATCCAAAAACTCTTTTTTTCTTGATTTTAAAATATCTCCTAAATACTCATCAGCTCGTTTAACACCATAATGTTTTAGATAATAAAGCACTAAATGAAACCTATATTTATCATTATCTTCATCAAGCTCTAAAGCTTTTTTTAAACAGTATTCTTGGAAAGAAATGTCTATATTTAATTTATCAGCTAGTAAAAAAGTATAATAATAAGAACAAGCTTGTTGATCCTTATTTAAAGCAAGCTGTTCCAAGTTTTTTTTCATAGAATAATATGCTTTTTTATTTTGTATATATGAATGGGTATAAATAAAGTTTGCATTTCCTATTTGAGAGGCTAAATTAACAACACCTGACTTAGTGCCAAAAATATCCTTAGCTCTTGACATAAAAACAACATCAAACAAAAATGATTTAGTTACTGATAGTGAATGCCCCCCCGTTTCATCATATAATTTTTCTTTTAAATCCTGTGCTATAAACAGTCTATCATCATTTACAAATTCTTTTATTTGTCTCATAGTGCTTATGTCATCTCCAAAAAGAACAACCTTGCCACTTATGCTATTTATAAGCTCTATGGCAATATGTGCACTTGTAGCTTGGTAGTCAAAAAATATATGCTTTCTGTAAGGTGCGTAAGAGTAAATGGAATCTCCACTTCTTATGTGTATAGCTGTAAAATCTCCTAAACTTTTAGCCAAATTCTTTGCTTTATGTATAACTTCTTGAGTATCTTCGTTAAATTTTATTTTGTCATTAAAAATCTCGACAGCTTTTTGAGGAAAATCTTTATGCTTGTCTCTATTTTTGTTATCAAAACGAAAGAAGTGAAACACGCATTCTACATATTTTTTACCGTCATCTTTACATAAAGCAGTTCTTATATCATCTATATTTGCTAGCCATGCTCCTGGAGTATCAGCAAAAACTATCTCTTCATCTTTAAAGCTATCTACATGAAATTCTTTTAAAAAATCTTTGTCAAAAATATCCTCTTTTGAATCTGCTCCAACGCTTAGAATTTTTTGATCATTAAAATAAAAAGAGCTACTATCTGAATGTTTTTTATATCCGAGCTCGACATAATCATACCAATGAAAACAAGGCTTAACATTTAATTTTTCAGCTAAATAAAAAGCTGCTATCATGCCTAAAAATCTAGAACCATTAGCATCTTTTCTTAGAGAAATAATCTTTTTCATAATAATAAATTTCCTTTAAGTAAAACTCTAAAATATATAATATTTTATCAAAAATACAGAAAAAATCAAAACATTTAAAAATTTTAGCTAATATAATGAAAAAACCAAGGAATGTAATTGAAAACTTCAATCTTAATCCCAATTTTTAATGTGCAAGACTGTTTAAAAGAATGCATAGATTCTATACTGCAACAAGTAGATGTAAGCAAAGATGATATAGATATAGTCTTGGTAGATGATGGCAGCACAGACAGTAGCCTTGATATAGCTATTGAATATGCTAAAAAAGATGAAAGAATTTTTGTCTTGTCTAAAGCAAACGGTGGTCCTGGACCTTCAACAGCTAGAAATGCTGCTCTTGAGCTTATGAAAGGAACTAAATTAAGAGAAATTTTAGAAAAAAATATACAAGATGAAAAATACATAATAAAATCTTATGAAAGAAGAAATAGCTTTGATAAAAGTGATGAGAAATATATAAATGCAAAAGAACTTAGCAAATATTTCATACAAATACAAGCTAGGGTATATAAAACCGATCTTGTGGATTTAAACGAATTGATACTACAAGATTTACCAGAAGACGTTTTGATACATCACTTAGATTCTGATGATTACCTAGATAAAAGATGCATAAGCGAGTGCTTAAAGAATATAAAAGAAAAAAATGTCAATATTTTTATGCATAACATTTCTACAGTTGATGAAGATTCTAATATTGTAGAAGACAAGGCTTATTTAATTGGAAAAAAAATAAAAACAGGATATTATGATAGCGGACTTAAAATGCTTGAAAAAAATATGATACCTAATTTATGGTTTACATACCAAGGAATATTTAAAGCGAGTTTATTAAATGATTTTAAACTTAGATTTACTAATTTCTTATACCACGAAGACCATGATTTTGCTATTATACTTTTTGCTTTGAGTAAAAAAATTTTTGTATGCGATGAATCTTTGCTTTATTATAGAATTCGTAGTGGATCTACAATGAATTCTACTAAAGAATTAGAATTTCCAAAAACTATGCCAAAGTCACTACAGCATATAAAAGAAGAATTTGACAATTTTAAAGATCTAAGAGCATATGATAGATGTCTTGGTTTTTTAACATCATTTAAGGAAATATACAAAATAAAAAATCTATTTTCTAGAAGACTTTATAAAAAAATTTTTTATGCTCAAGTGGGCGAATTTGTATTAAAATACAATAAAAAAATATTTAATTTCAAAAATGAGAAAGAAACAAAAAAGATAATACAGCTATTTAAAGATATAGGAATAAATATAAATATAAATAATATAAAGCTTCTTTATCTCAAAATTAAGCTAAGACAATTTTATAGATACCCAAAACTTTTGTTTGGAATAAAAAAATACGACGATGAATGCTAAATAAATAACAAATTCAACTCTTTGTTGCTGCTATGACAGAATCCATGTGCTAAATTTCAAACCTTATATCATTAAAAAATGATAAATATTTGGCAAAATAGAATTATTATTTATCAAACGTATTTTTGCAAGGGGTGGTGATGAATAGCTTTAAATATCAAAAAGATGATAAACAATACGAAACAGAATTTGTAAAACACCCTTTTAATCCCGTATATGATGAAAATTCAAAAATCTTGATTCTAGGCTCTTTTCCGCCGCCCTCATCTGAAAAATACGGCTTTTATTACGGGCATAAAAATAATAATTTTTGGAAAAATCTAGCAGAAATTCTAAAAAGCGAAATTTTGCACGATACGCCTGAAGCTAAAAGGGAGTTTTTGTATAAGCACAAAATAGCACTGTGGGACATCATAAAATCTTGCGTGAAAAAAAGGGGTAGTTCAAGCGATAGTGATATTATCCTCTCAAGTATAACCCCAAACGATATACCAAGTCTCTTACAAAAAGCCCCAAATATCAAGGCAATTATCACAACGGGGAATCTAGCAAGTAAGATTTATAAAAAACACTATGAAGGCTTTTTAAGAGAAAATTGCCCACTACACATTTGCATTTGCTCCTCATCAAAAAGAAATCAAAAGCGAAATTTTAAAGATGAGCTAGAGCAAACACTGGAAATTATAACAAAGAGTGTGAAAAGTTACATTTAAGACACAAAACAGCAAGAGTGTAATGGGAAAATAATAGCATAGTAAAAATTGCAAAGCAAGGTTACGCCTAAATAAAAGACAAAAGTGCCAAAAAGCTCTAGCTACCATAAGTCTTTTTGTGCGTTCCCCTAGTGAGACATTAAAGCCATCAGCAGGACAACCCTTGCCAACACGTACCATATAGACATTAGACCATAGCATAAATACCACACCCACAAAAATAAAAATGTAGGCTAATAAAAAAGCAACAAGACTATCTATCGGTGCGACAAAATACACAGAGATGAGATAAATAAGTGCTGGTATAAGACATAAAAATACGCAGATGCCAACAAAGTAGCCAAAGATGTTTTTTGATAACTTCATAATATGCCTTTTGCTTGAAGCTTATTCTAGCATTTTTAGCTTTGATTTAAATAAATCTATCATCGCATCGATATTTTACATTACCAAATTTTCATCTATTAAATCAGAATTTTTGCCTTTTTATACCGCGACATACTAAAACCAAAGACCACAAAAGGCTCTACATTTTCATATTAAAGCTTGGCATCTTTTTGCAAAAAATCAGCTTGATACCCAAACTCCACATAAGTAAATTATAGCATAATTAACATAACTGCTAACTTACAAAATCTATTCATAAAAATCCTTTGAATAGCCCATAAAGCAAAGAATGCTCTAAGATTTTTTATGAAAAATACACTCATGTATTGCAAAAATCTTTTACACAATTACTCATATATTTCATTAAGCACAATATCAAACATTTTTTGCGTTATTCTTTGCTTAAGTGCTGCATCATCAGTAAAATGCTTATAAAAGTCAAAATTTACGTCTATAATTTCTTGCATTTTTTCTTGTAAAAGTGCTTCAAATTCTATGCGTAAATTTTGCCTATCAGAATGTTTAGAGGATTTAACAAATTTTTCATCTTTTAGTACATCCTCTTTGATATTTTGCAATGTCCTTACTATTTTATCCCCCTCATTCCATTCTACATTGCCATATTTTTCATTAAATTCTTTGATGATTTCTGAAAGCTCTTGCAACTCCGCTCCTTGTATCTTGCTAGAACCATCAGCACCTGAAGGCATAAGCTTGCCATCGCCTTTTAATCTTATATCTTCACTTTTTATAAGTTGCACGCGGTAGCTATCAAAGCTTACATTATCTAAAATCCCTTTTGCCAAATCCTCTGACCTTGGGGGAGCAATCTTTGCTATAAGCTTTTTAAGTAAGATATAGTGTTTTTCTAAATTTACATCTTCATAAGGTAAAATCTGTGCTAAAAACGCATAGTTATTTAAATAATTTTTTATCTTGCTGTAAAATTCTGCTTTTATATCTTCATTTTGTTTATTAAATCGCTCCACTATTTTATCTAGCTGTGCGTGGATACTATTTTCTTTTTCCTCTTTTAAAATAGATTCTACAAAGGCATCTACCTCATCTTGCGTATAAATTTCATATTCTAAAAGATTACTTTTAAGTTCAAAAATCTTTTCAGGGTCGCTTCTTTGCCCTAGATAAGTTTGCTTATAAAATGCGCTAAAAGACTCGGCTATTTCCTCGTGTGAATTTACAAAATCTAGCACACAAGTATCCTCTTTGTCTTTACATATTCTATTTAGACGCGAGAGAGTTTGCACCGCACTTACTCCACTTAGTTTTTTATCCACATACATAGTATGCAAAAGTGGCTCATCAAATCCAGTTTGGTACTTCTCTGCCACGATTAAAAACTTATACTTATCTTTTTTAAATTCCTCTTTTAACACACCTTCACTAAATCCATTTAAAGCACTTTCACTATAAGTTTCACCATCAAGATGTAATTCACCAGAAAATGCGACAATAGCTTCAAATTGTGGATAATGATCTTTTAAATATTTTCTAAAAGCAAAGTAATAATAAATAGCACTCTTTCTGCTTTTAGTCACAACCATAGCTTTTGCCTTAGCCCCTATTTTTTTATAACTATGGGTAAAAAAATGCTCAATCATAATTTCTGCTTTTTTAGCAATGGAATCTTTATGATTTTCTACATAAGCTTTTAGCTTGGCATTAGCTTTCTTTTTATCATAGCGTGGATCATCATCTTTGATAGAGGAAAGAATTTTATAATAACTCTTATAAGTTGTGTAGCCCCTTAAGACATCAAGGATAAAGCCCTCCTCAATAGCTTGTTTCATAGAATACAAATGAAAAGGGATAAACCTTACTTCCCCATTTATTTCACAAGGCATTCCAAACATTTCTAGCGTTTTTGGCTTAGGTGTAGCAGTAAAGGCAAAGTATGAAGCATTTTTCTGCAATTTTTTATTTTTTATAATCTCTATTATTTTTTCATCTAGGCTTTCTTCTCTTGCTTCTTCCTCTTCATCAAGGCTTTTATCTCTGATAGCCTCGCTCATTTTTTGAGCATTTGTGCCACTTTGGCTAGAGTGTGCTTCATCTATGATGATAGCAAAGGTCTTGCTTTTTAAGCTAGTGATTTCATCTAAGATATAAGGAAATTTTTGAATAGTTGTGATGATGATTTTCTTGCCTTCTTCTAGTGCGTTCTTTAGCTGTCTGCTTCCTTGCGTGATAGCCTCTACTACTCCGCTAATTCCCTCAAAACCTTTAACATTATCTCTGATTTGAGAATCTAGCACCTTTCTATCTGTAACAACAATCACGCTATCAAAGATAAGTTTTGAATCATTGTCATGCAAACTTGCAAGATTATGGGCAAGCCACGAGATAGAATTACTCTTGCCACTTCCTGCACTATGCTCTATCAAATAGCGTCTTCCCACACCATTAGCCTTTGCGTCTTCTAAAAGCTTTTCTACTACATCAAATTGATGATAACGCGGAAAAATAATGCAATCTTTTAGAACCTTTACAAAATCAAAGATGAGGCTAAGCAAAGTGTCTTTTTTGAGTATCCTTTCCCAAAGATAGGCGGTTTTGATAGTATCGCTAGGTGGATTTCCCGCACCACTTTGTAAGCCTATATCCCCTCTGCCATTATTTAACCCACGATTAAAAGGTAAAAATCTTGTTTTGTCCCTCTCTAGTTTTGTACTCATATAGACTAAATCACAATCTAGTGCAAAATGCACAATACAATTTTGTAAAAACCTTTCTTTTGGGTCTCTATCTTTTTTATACTGTTCTATCGCATTATAAACATTTTGCCCTGTAAGTTGGTTTTTAAGCTCGATGCTTACAAGTGGCACACCATTTAAGAAAATCACCATATCAATAGAATTTTGATTTTCCTTACTATAATAAAGTTGGCGAATGATTGAGAGTGTATTTTTATTATAATTTTCTATGCTTGTGCTATTTAGTGCATTACTTGGCTTTCTATATGCAAGGCTAAGTTTTATGCCTCGCAATTCTATTCCTTTTTGCAAGGCTTTTACAATACCCTCTTTACTGATTTTAGAAGCAATGTGCTTTAGAATCTCAATCTTATAGCCCTCCCCTAATCGCTTTTTAAGTTCATCTAATTCTTTACTTTGTGTAGATTCTAAAAAGCTTATAAGCAATTCTGTATCAAAGCATAAATCTTTATCATAATTTTGACTTTCTCTTTTTATATAGCCGTTGTGTTCTAGTAGATAGGATTCTATATAACTTTCTAAGTCTTTTTCTGTGTAGTTAGGCATTGTTAATTTCCTTTGTTAGCTTGAATAAAATCTCGCATATCTTTAATAGATTGTTGTAGCTCTCCAAAAGTAAATTTAGGATTATGTGTATTTTCAGGGTGATGTATTTTATGTCTTATATATTCCGTTATTGTAATATTTACTGGTTTTGTTTTTCCATCTTTGCTTAATTTATTGTAGTTTTTTGTAGGTTTATTTAAGAAATAATCTTTTAAAAGACTTTGTGAATCAATATAGCCATACAATTCATTATGATATTCTTCATCTGCTTCATCAAAAGCTAAATAATTGATTTCATTGAGAGAAGGAATAGGAAGCACATGTTTTTCTAATTTTACAATTTCTTTTGCATTTTCATTATTTTTAACCACTCTTATATCTTCAAAATGAAGTTGCTTAACAATGTTTGGACTATGAGTTGTAATAATAATTTGAATTCCTTCTTCTTTGGATAAATTTTTTAATGCTTCCATAAGCAATCTTTGGTGATATTGGTGTTGTGAAGTTTCAGGTTCTTCTATAGCATAAATAATATTACTCTTTTCATTATTATTTTTTTGTCTTTCAGCTTCAGCTCTAAAAAAATTTAAAAGTATCATTCTTTTAACCCCACTTCCTCTTTTGTTAATAGGAATGTCTTCATCTCCAGCAATAGATACACTTTTAAACACATCAGCCCATTTAAGTTGCTCTATGGTTGGAATTTTAGGATTTAAAGTTTTAGCAATTTCTGGATTCATATCTTTTAATTTTTCAAGGGTTAAATTTGTAACTTCTTGTAATTTACTTATCACTCCTTCAGCTATAGTTTGAAGTTCATTAGAGATTTTTTCATCTTTAAAAATTTGAGCCACCGCACTTTTTAAAGGATTTTGTATTTCATTATCTCCATCATTATTTGTTCTATCACTTTGAAATAGAGCATAGTGTGGCAATTTCTTTTCTAATTGTTCCCAAATATTCTTTACATCTTCCTTATTAAGCTCTATTTCTATTTCTTGCAACTGGAGATTATTAGAATAATGTTGCCAAATAGCCTTTCTTAATTCCGCACTTTTTGTTAAATTATCACATACTATATCTTTTTCTTTGATGATTTTTTTAAGTTCTGTGATTTTTAAAGAATGCAGATTATTGCACTCTTCATTGGTCGGGTGATATGCTTTGAGAAAAATTTTAGGTTTTCCTGCATTGGGATATTTTTTAATAATTTCTAATTTATTGTTTTGATTTAATAAATATTCTTCTTCTAAATTTGTGAGATTTGATATATCTAAAACTAATTCTTGAGGATAATTATCAAAAACTACAGATATTTGAATTTCATTATCTCCATTTTTTTCACATTCTTTATTTATGTCATTTTTGTCTATTTTGATTACACCTCCATCAAAGAAAATATCTAATGCTTCTAAAATAGTAGATTTCCCTACATCATTTTTTCCAACAAATGCTGTTAAATTTTCAAAATCGATTATAATTTCATTTGTATAACTTCTAAAATTTCTTATTTTAACTTGAATAATTTTCATCTTTTCTCCATTTATAAATTAATCCTACCGCACACAGCTTGGTTTATAAGTGTGGATTTGTATTCTTTTATTAGCTCTATTTGTTTTTTGATTTTTTCTATTATACTATCTATTTTAGAAATTTCAGAATCTAAAAATTCTGCGATTTGTTTTTGCTCTTGTAGAGGGGCAAAGGGGAAAATAATTTCTGCAAGATCGCTTTGTGTCATACTGGGAATTGCTGAGCCTGAAGTATATATTTTAAAGTCAATTGTTAAGCAAAGATAGTAAAAGTATTTCGAATGCACAATATCTAAAATTTTTGTGTAAAACATTGTGTCGATTGCCCAAAAGGGTATTTCGACAAACAATGGTTTATCTATTGTCCCCTTTCTTCCTAATAACACAGATTGTTTATTGTATAAAAATTGATTTGTTTTTCCAATGATACCTCCTGATCCATAAATTGGATAAACACCATTATCAGAAGCAACTTGTAACTGTTCTTTACCATTGCAAATGATAGCCAAATGCTTAAATTTTTTAATCTTCCAGTGCTTTGGAATCTTGCCTAAGTGTTTTATGCCGCTATCTTTGTATTTTATGTTTTTGTTAAGTCCTTTTGTAACGCATTCATTGATGAGGGCTTGTTTTTTCTCATTTAAAAGGGTGATGAGTTTTTGCTTTTTATCCACAAAGCTTTCTATTTGTTTGCATTTAGAATCTAAAAAATCCGCAATTGCTTTTTGTTCTTCTAATGGTGGAGTAGGCAAAAACATTTTTTTAAAATCCAAATAATCAATGCTTTCTCTAATTTCCATAATACCATAAGCAAATGTTTTTAAAAATTTTTGCACGGATTTGATTTGAAATAAATAGTAGTAATAACTCATCAAATACTTTGGGTTGTCAATATAAAAAACTAAATAAATAGGGCTAACCAAACCATTATACGCAGAAACTCCTAAAGAACCAATCACGGCATTCATTTTATTTAATACTAAATCATTAATTCGTGCAATTTTGTAACTTTGTAAATCCTCTTTTGATTTATTGCCTACATTTCCTTTTTCTTCATAGGGAATTACACCGATGTCCTTAATCAAAGAAAGAATGGTTTGTAATTTTAAATCATTGTTTTGTTCATTTCTTTGATTTAAAATTGCTCTAAGGGGCTTAATTTCCCAATGCTCCGGAATCTCCCCAAGCCATTCTATGCCACTATCTTTGTAAGCTCTCATCGCATTATCTCGCTTAGAAGGTTTTGCACTTCTTTTTCTAGCTCTTTTAATTCGCTATCTATCTCACTTAATTTTCTTGGCGGTGTGTAGGTGTAGAAGTATTTGTTAAAAAGTATTTCATAGCCCACACTTGCACTCTCCCACGCTATCCAAGAGTTATTTACATAGGGCTTTACTTCACTCTCATAGTAGCTTTGTATATCTACTTTTAGGGGGATTTTCTCTGTATTGTTTGTCTTATCAGAATCTAGTAAAAGATTTTCCTCGGCTCTTTTTAGCTTCACGCCAAGATAAGCAAAAAATTCCGCCCTATCTTTGAAATCTTTTGGCTTAGATTCTAACTCTTTGAGTTTTTCTAAAATTTTATCTTTGTCTTTTAGGGCGTTAAACTTCTCATCATCTTGTAAAGATTCTATGCTTTTTGGCTTTTCTATGAGGATTTTTGTATAACCAAAGTCGCTATTATCTAACACTTTGCAATCTTTGCTAGATTCAAAACTCAAGAATAAATCTGTGATTTTTTCTATATGCTTTTGTGTCATCTCATTTTGCTTTTGCCCTAAGGACTTTTTCATCTTAGAAAAATATTTATCGTTTGTAGCGTTGATAAGCTGGACTTTGCCTTTTTTATGTTTTGGCTTATTATTTGTGATAATCCATATAAAAGTAGGAATGCCGGTATTGTAAAACATATTTGTAGGCAGTGCTACTATGGCTTCAAGGTAGTCATTTTCTATGATATGCTTTCTTATGGCTACCATACCGCTATCGGAGTTAAAGAGCGATGAGCCGTTATGCACGCTTGCGATGCGAGAGCCAAGCGGAGTGTCTTTAGTTACTAGCTTCATTTTGCTTAGCATATTAAGCAAAAACATCATTTGCCCATCGCTTTTGCTTGTGATACCTACTTGAAATCGTAAGTCTTGGCAATCCTTTTTCTTATCTATGCCTAAGTCTTTTTGATCTTTTTCCCAAGATTTACCATAAGGCGGATTTGTTAGCATAAAGTCAAATTTTAAATTACCTAATTTATCATCACTTAATGTTGAGCCGTATTTGATATTGTCTGGATTTTCGCCCTTTATTAGCATATCGGCTTTACATATCGCATAAGTTTCCGGGTTTATCTCTTGTCCATAGAGATGAATGCTTGCTTTTGACTTTATAAGCCCATGCGGGTCTGTGATGAAGTCTTTAGATTCTGTTAGCATACCGCCGCTTCCACAGGCATTATCATAGATAGTATAGATTCCCTCTTTTAGCCTCTCTTTCACAGGTAAAAATACAAGATGAGTCATAAGCTCGATAATCTCTCGCGGGGTGAAGTGTTCTCCTGCCTCTTCGTTATTTTCTTCATTAAACTTTCTTATAAGCTCTTCAAAGACATAGCCCATACCAAGATTGCTTAAGCCTTTGTGGATTACATTGCCTTTATCATCTAAAATAGGATTAATGGAGAGATTTATTTTAGAGGAGCAGAATTTCTCAATCACGCCATAGAGAATATTTGCCTCATCAAGAGTATCAAGTTGATTTTTAAATTTAAATTTTGCGATGATGTCTTTTATATTTTCACTAAAGCTATCTAGGTAATTTTCAAAGTTTATTCTGATATTTGCAGGGTCATTGAGTAGTGTCTCAAGAGTGAAATTTGAGTAGTTGTAAAATTTCATTTTGCTTCCTTGCTTACCACATAATAAAGGTTCTAGATTCTCTATTTTGCCTTTGTAGGTATTGTAAGTTTGTAGCACTCGCTCTTTTGTAGGCTCTAAGATTACATCAATGCGTCTTAGAATAGTCATAGGCAAAATCACATCGCGGTATTTGCCTTTGACATACACATCACGTAGCAAATCATCTGCCACACTCCAAATAAAATTAATAATAGGCTGAAACTCTTTTACTTCCATAGAAATCCCTTAAAAATTTGTTTTGTAGAAATTGCTTTTAATCCCAAATCTAGTGTAAATCTTACCTTAAATTAGCTGATAAATTCTAGTAAATTGGCACAACCCCTATACTCCATGTATTTTTTACAAAAATCTCTCTACGCCATAATCTAGATTCTCGCAGCTTGTTATAAAGATTATTCTTGCGTTCTTTTTGGCTAACATCTCTTGATTTTTTTCTCAATACGCCATGTAATCGCCACAAGAATATACATAAATGGCAGGATTATTAAATGGTAAGTTTCTTGAATGGCAAGTTTCCTAAATAGTAGGATTCTTAAATAGCGATTCTTAAATATTCTTGCCTAACCTGCGAGTATTCCTAATTTTTACACTTAAAAAGCCACATTAACCCACTATCTCATCAATAATTTCTTTTATGCTACTCTTTTTGTATTTTTCAAAGCCTATAAATTCCCCCACATTTTTATTATAATAAAAAAGATAGGTTTGAATCTTTTTACCTCTATATAAAAATTCCTTATCCTTAAATATCGCTTCAAAGCCTTTTATTTTATCTCTTGGATTTGCTTCTCTTGTAAGCCCTTTTGGGTCGATAAAAAGAATTGTATATTCTCCATTTTCTTTACTTTTAAACCAAAATATGAAATCTGGATAAAACTTCCTTTCGCTTTGTGCCTCGCTATCAAAATATGGGATATACAGAGTATCGATATTTTCTACAAGTTTAGAAAAGCACCATTCGTATTTCATAAGCCCTTTAGAATCTCTTTGTAAAAATTCCTCTAAATCTTGTAAAAACTCCTTTTCACTCTCCTCATTAATTGCAAAATTTATCTTAGAATCTCTATCGCTTTTATTACAGATAATAAGCGGATTATAGTAATGCTCTCTTAGTTTTGCACTGATTGTGTAAGAATCTACAATCCCGCTTTGTTTTTTAGCTTCAGATTCTAAAATAGCTGGGATATATTCCTCTGCTACTCCCTCTTTTTGCAAATCCTCTCTTGTTTTTAAGGCTTTATACACATTGAGAGTTTTTATAATCCCATTTATCTCATTTGCAAAACTTTCTCCCAAAGTGGTTTTAAAGCTTTGATAATGATTGATTTCATCGCTTAAATCTACAAATTCTTTAAGCTCTTTGTTTCTAACATTTAAGATTCTATGAATATGGCTAAAAGTCTTATTTTTATCAAATTCTTGAAAATCCCCGTATTGGATAATTCTCTCGCTTTTATCGTCTAAAAAATCTTTAATTTCCCTTAGCGTGTCATAGCTACATTCTCTGTGTATCACGCATTTGCTAAGAGTTAAGACATCTTCATCAAAGCTTTGTATGTATTCTTTTAGCTCCTCTGATTCCTTTTTACCAATTTTATATCTTCTCTCTTTAGATTCTGTATTTTTATATTTTGGAGTAGGAAGAGGGCTTAGAGTATTTGTCTTTTTAAAGCCTTTTAGTGGATATTGAGTAATGAAGCTTTCAATCTCTTCTAAAATATATTTAATAGCCTCATTATCACTCGCTAAGATAAACAAAGTTTCTAGCCCACAAGCAAGAGGGCTTAGAATCTGCTTTGTGCTATACTCGTGTATATCACAATATCGCATTCTCTTTCGCACATTAGAAAAAGGCTCGATTCTAACACCCCTGCCGATAGTTTGCAAGACATATTTTTTCGCATTTTTGCTGCCAATGTTGATAAAATAGATAAGATTCACGCGGTTGCTATCCCAGCCTTCGCTAAAGACTTTGCTTCCAAGCATAATATTAATGCTAGAATCATTATTATTAATGTTTTTAAAATAACTCTTTTGCAAATCCTTAAAGCTTTCCACACCAAGCTCTAATAAATGCTCTTTCTCCCATTTTTTAGCCTCTGCGATATTAAGTAGCATAAAGGGCTCATTAGCATTCTTACTCTTAAAAGCTAACTCTTTTTCATTTGCTCTAAAACACTCTAGGTGTGAGGGCTCACTCGCGTAAAAGACATTTTCCCTCACATTTTTAGAATCTGTATTTTTCACATATTCTAAAAACTCATCGTTTAAGACATCTTTTGCAAAATACAGCTCTTGATTTTTTAGTTTTTCATAAAGATTTTGAGCTATTTCTTGTATATCTTTATCTTCTTTTAGAATCTGTAGTATCGCTTTAAAATACAGCTTTATCCCAGCATCTTGGGTATTGACCTTATCAGATACTGCGATGATTAAAGGATTATGATATTGTATATTTGAGATACCAAAGTCCCTAGCCTTACGCAATAACTCCTTTTTACTTTGTTTGATAGCACTAAAAAGTATAAAGCCCTCGATGATTCTTATCATTCTTTCATTCTCACTATTTTCTTTGCTAAAAGATTTGAGATTGGAATCTAGCACAGCGATATTCTTGCCATATCCATCGTTATTAAACTTTTCTAAATTATAATTAAAAGCACAAGTAAAAAAATCTAGCTCATCGCTAAAAGTCGCTGAAAAATTAAAAATAAAGCCCCTAGAGTAGCCATTATAAGAGTAGCCCTCATAGTCCTTAAGTCTATCCCCGCAAGCTATTTCATTGATATAGTATTTTCTAATAGATTCTTTGCTATCTCCCCTATGAGCTTCATCTAGCAAGATATACCAGCCCTCATTATTGCAGTAGTTTTTGTAATCAAGCCTCTTTGCACCCTTATCCTTGCCTACATTATCCGCACTATCTAGCAAATCGCTCCTTGCTATAAAAACGGTAGTCTCTCCAAACAAAGCACCCTGTGTTGCACTCTCATATTCTCTAAGCTCTTTGAGGGTGATGAAATCTGTATTGTGATTATTGTATTTTGCTACATTGTCTTTAAATTGTGCTAAAATCGTATCATTTGGAGCAAGTAGCATTATGGGCTTATTTGGAATCTTTTTCTCTCTTATAGCCTTACCCAAGAGTGAAAGTAGCTTTATCATCACTATGCTTTTGCCACTGCCTGTCGCCATCCAAAAGGACGCACGGTTAATCTCCTCTTTTTCTAGCTTACAATCTTTGTATTGTTCTTTATAGATTCTATAAAGCTTTTCGCCTCTAGTTTTTATATAATCAGAATCTTTATAGCACATATATAAGTCTAAGGCTATAAGGGCACTTTGCAAACTTGCTATTTGATAATCTTGCAAAGCAATATCCGCACTAAAGCTTTTTAAATCATAGTTTTCATAGCTTTCTTTATATTGCACTCTTTTGTTGTTGCATATTTCACTTAAAAGCAAATGTTTTTTTATGTCTGCTGTTTGCTTTGCCTTTGCCATTACCTTTCCTTTAGGACTTTATAGGTTTCTTCTAGATTCTTTTCATCTTTTAGGATAGAATTTACATTGTATTGTTTCTTATCACTTGCAGTTGTCAAGTATTCCTTTACAACTGAAATTTCTTGCAACTCCACTTCTTTTAGGATATTTTTAATGTGCATAGTTATATTTTGCTTTGAGGTGTCAAAGCAAAGCTTCTTTAGAAAAAGTTTAGCTAAACTTTCTTGATTTAAATACACACTATCACCAAGCTCATAAAGCTCGACTCTAATCTTTTTATCTCGTGTGGTGTAGAGGATTAGGTTGTTTTGCATAGAATTTGCATTCATTTTTCCAATACCTTAAATGAATTAGCTCTCCTAATTTCTTCATCACCTACTTCGGTCGTATAAATTTTTCTAAAAACTATATCAGCTAAATGCTCTATATCATTTGTATTATTGATTTCAAATTTATCATCTTTAATAAAATTTTTTTTGTATTTATTAGCATATCCTTTATAATCATCAATATTTTCTTTAACTCTTTCTAACTCATCTACAATCATTGCGATAGTTTTTAACTTAGTTTTTGGCATCTTTTCAAAATTTGCAATATTAACTTGTAAAAAAGGGTATTTTTGCTTATCTTTAAAAGTCTGTATATCCTCTTTGGTAGCTTCTCTATAATATTTAGAAAAATTAGGAAATACTCTTTCTAAATCAACAAATTTATAAAAATATATTTTTTGCTTCTCTTGATTCCAATAAATATCTGTATTATTTTTAATAATTACGTTAAGTTTTGTTTCTATATGGGCTAATTTAATATCTGGCTTCCACGATAAATAAGTTTTTTCAATCCTAGCTGCAGGCATTATCCTTTGAATATAAAGATGAATCTTGTTAGCTTTTGTTTCAAAAAGATATAAAGTTTCTAAATTCTTTAAAGCATTTTTTGTTATAGAATTACAAGAGTTTGTATTTGTCATATGATTTAAATAATCTTGCAAATTCTCATCTTGTGTTTGTATAAAAAATACCTCATTTTCATCAAGCTTATAATTTCCACCACCTTGCTTGACAAAATCAACCTCTTTACTTAATTCTAATTCGTAATCCCATACATTTTCTAGTGAGTGTTCAGCTATTTTGTAAAATTGATTTTTTGCCTTTCCATAAATATTTTTCTTATTCATTTTTTTCTCCTTTATCTAAATATGTAAAATCATTTAGTCTTATTAAATTGTTATGTGTTTTTATATTTTTTATCTTTTGTTTAGAAATTAAGAAAACTTTATATTTAGCATATTTATTGTCATTTGCACTTATAGACACTTCGTAAAAATGGTATGAAAATAAAATATAGGGGTTAAAATATGAGAATTTACCCTTTAAAATCAATAGATATATTAAAATAAACACACAACAAAAAATCATAAAATCATTAATGCTTACCGCAATAACAAAATATGTTATGTAAATGGGTATATATTTAGGCTCGGCAATCTCAATTTCGCTACATTCCATTTGCTCACTTTGTGTATTTTGGTTATATTTTTTGATACAATAAATATACAAGTAAGAAAGTATCAAAGCAACAAATATAATACATAAAACGCATAAAATATTATTTGGAATCACAAATTGATAAACAGTCGTTGTTCCAAAGTCTTTTCCTAATACAAATATTATAATGAGTGGCGTTAATGCCATTGCAACATAAACCAAATAAAAAATGGACAATAACAGCTCCATTTCTTACCTCTCCCACCAGATAAGATTTGTTAGCTTTGGGTATTTGCATAAATCCACGCTATCACTAGATACTCTATCGCCATTGTCAAATTCTACGCATTCTATGCCTTTAGAATCTAAAAAGAGTCTTTGTATCCTTAGCCCCAAAACATTTGCCATAGTATGCAGTATATCAAAGCCCTCTCTATATCCATTCATATCTAAGCTTATGGCCTCGCCTTTGTTTAGGGCTTTTATGAGTTTTCTTGATTTGCGGTAGTCAATGATTGAATCTTTATCTAGCACATACTCGCAGTTACTTAAACTTTCCTCATAGCTTTCTAGCTCATAATACCTAAAAGCCCCGCCACCTTTAAATTCTACTTCTTTGCTAATCCCACTTACAAAACCACCGATGACCTTTTTCATTCTAGGAATAATGACTTTATAAAAATGCTCTCCCATTTCCACACCAAGCCATTTACGCCCTAATTTATGAGCTGTAGCGATTGTCGTGCCACTACCCGCAAAAAAATCTAAAATAACAGAATCTTGATTGCTACCTATATCACAAATTCTTTTTAAAAGTTTTTCGGGTTTTGGGGTGTCAAAAATTTTATTTTGAAATAAAGCTTGAATCTCTTTTGTCGCATCTGTTGTAGTGCCAAATTCTGTAAAAATTGTGCGTGTTTTTATTATTTTTGTCTTATCTAGAATTTCATCAAAATAAATCACTTCATAAGGCGTTAATCTCCCTTTAGAATCTTTTTGCCAAAAAATATGTTCCCTATCTAAGTTTTCAGGTTTTTTTCGCCAACGTCCATCCGCTCCATTTGGAGCGATAGGATAAAAATCATTTCCATTTGGATCTTTAATCGCATAATAAAGACTTGGTCTATCAATCCTAAGGGCATTATCTCCATCTTTTTCTAGTTTTCTAATTTTTGCTTTTTTCCCATTAATATTTTTATTAAAAAAATTTTCATCATGCTCTCCCAATAAATTATTAATTTTCCATTCTCGATTTTGATAACAAACAATATATTCATGTTCTTTTTGAAAAAATTCAGAATCACTGCCTCCACCACCTTTTTTCTTTTGCCAAACAATATTCGCCACAAAATTTTCTTCTCCAAACATTTCATCACATAGAATCTTAAGCCTTGCTTGTTCGTTATCATCAATACTTATAAAAATACTTCCGCTATTTTTTAGAAATTCTTTTGCTAGATCTAGGCGATTATTCATCATCGTAAGCCATGAAGAATGGTTAAATTTGTCAGTATAGATAAAGCCGTCATTGCCTGTGTTATACGGTGGGTCGATGTAGATTAAATCTACCTTGTTTTGATACTTTGGCAGCAAGGTATTGAGAGCTTGAAAATTATCACTTTTTATCAGCTCACCATTGAGGGTAGATTCTATATCCTTAAAAGAGCTTAGAATCTTGTATTTTGTCGTTTTACTAAAATGCTTGGTATCAAGGGGTAGAAATTTATACTTTTCATCACTAATATTTTTGATTTCAAAATATTCATCTACTAGCTTTAGCTCCTGCCATTCTTTGATTTGCGCCTTAAAGCCCTCATCGTTGATGACAGAATCTAATAAGGCAGAATCTATCCTATCAAGGCTAAAGACATACTCCACTTTCTTAGCAAACTTTGGCTTACACCAAATAGCTTTTAGCTCATCTTCAAAATCCGCTATGTAATCAATAATGCTAAAGGCTACTTTTTTAAGAGTATTTAACTCTTCAATTTTCTCTTGTCGCCACTGCGTAATATCATCTAGCACATAGTTACATAGCCATAGATTAAACTGCTCTTGTAAAAAGGCTCTTGCGTTTTTATGGATAAAGAAGTCTATTTCATTTTGCCTTTTATAAGAGCTTAGAATCTTTTTTATTTCTTCTTCTTGTAGCTGTATTTTCTTATCTTTTAGGGATTTGATAAATTCATCACTTAAATCACTGCTATTTTGTTTAAAAACATTAGGGAGCTCTTTTAGGCTTTCTTTATCATTTAGCACATAGATTCTTATATTTTCCTCTATTGCAAATTTAAAAATAACCTTGTTTTTGGCATTATCGGCATTTGGGATAAAATGGCTTGTGTCAAAGATGAAAGTGTATTTGGAATCTTGGCTTGTAATCTCTGCATCATGGTAGAGCGTGTCGGATTTGACATAGTAGAGATTTTGGGTTTTATAAAAAAGGCTTGTGTCTTTTGAATTAGTATAGACTTTGGCATAGATGTTTTTATGCATCGGCGTATCGTAGAAAAAGGGTGTGCCTGTCTCGTTGAGATAGCTTGAAAAGAAATTATAGAGCTTAGTATAGATTGAATGGTTTAGCTTTTCTTTCTCTAAAAGATTCTTAATATGCCCAAAATATTTTGATTTCATTTGCAATAAATTGATAAAGCCACTCTTTTTAAGGGTTTGCTTTGATAGTGAATCTTGCGAGAACAAATCTTTTGCATCTTGTATCTGCACACCAAGATAGCTATTTTCTAGCTGTGATAAAAAGGCTTGTTTGTAGTCCATATCCTTACTTCCTTAATAGTTTTGCTTATATTATTGTTTTTGCTTATGCAATTTTTACATTTTTTAGCTTTTTTTGTGCTTTTTTGCTAGATTCTAGATTCTGTAAATACGTCATATTGAGCGTAGCGAAATATCTAAGGATTCTAGAATCTCTAAAGAGTCTTCATATAGTCATTGCAAGCTTTGCTATGTAAAGTTTAGAATCTCATTTCACTTTCTCCCGTCCTCTAGCACTTTAGAATCTTGATTATAATTAATTAAATATTATAACATAGGTAAATTTGCTATTTATTTTTATACTCATTTAAATGTAACAATTATGGTATATAAGTGATGATTTTGTATTCCACATCATTTTCCTCTAAAAATTTCTTTACGCCATAGTCAAGATTCTCACAGCTTGTTATGAAAACCCGCCTTACATTCTTTTTAGCAAATATTTTTTGGTTTTTTCTAAATACGCTGCACAATCGCCCCAAGAATATATAAATGGTAGGGGATTTGCAAACACCTTTATTTTATCTGCGTATTCTTTCAGTTTAAAATTATGATTTAATTCTCTTTAAAATCTCATCAGCCAATACACTAGCACGTTTATTTAAAAATTTATCGTAATCATCATCTAATATACCAAAATCACTGAAATTAATATAGTGCGTTTCTAAGCTTTGTTCTAGATCTGGATTATCTTTAAGAAAATCTTTTATATAAATGCTTGGAGCTTTGTCTTTTATGACTCTTTTATTTATATAATCATCAACCAAAGTAATATTAGCCAAGCAATTTATCTCATCTTCATCATATTTATTCAACTTTTTCAAATATGCCTTTGGAAAAAAGTGATGATAGTTTTTGGAACTTGCAATATTTAGCCAAGAATTATCAAGTCTCACAGATGAGTTGTCATTAAATTTTTTGGGCTCTTTATAAGCAAGAATGCATAATGCTGCCTTATACCAAGCACTAGAGGTTGAAAATCCACTTTTAAGCCTCTCTTCATAATGTTTCTTAGATTCATCACAATTAATCTCTTTTGTGAAATCTATCTTTTCATTTTTGCAAATTTTTTCTACAAGTTTTATATCTTCATTAAGCTTTGATTCTGTGCTAGAAGAAAACCTTTCTCCAAAGGCTGCCCTAAAAAAATATATGTGTAGATTCTCGAGTTGCTTTTTTGTTGGCGGTTTTTTATCGTTAATATAATAAAAATATGCAAAAGGAATAATAAGAGCATAATATGGTAAAAGCTTTGAAGCAGGGATCTTTAAAGAATCTCTAATCTTGTCAATGGAAAGCTTTAGACATTCTACAACACAATCCCATTTTTCTATAAAGCTATGTTTATCTATTGACAAAATTGCCTCTCTTTTTGCACTCTTTTTTAGAATCAATGCCATAAGTTGCAAAATAATATTTTTATTTTCTGCGATAGACTCATATCCACTGCGTTCCAAGTCTTTAATAAGAATATCAAATTTTTCTTCTAAATCAAAGCCTTCTTGATTTTGTGTTGCTTCAGTATACATCTTTGCATTCACAATTTCAAAAAGCGTAAGCTCTTTACCACTTGTGTTGATTCTTGTGAAAATATCTGCTATCTTATCTAAAGACTGGTTTTCAATCTCTATGGTAGAAAATTCATAGTTTTCTATTCGTTTCCTTAGCTCATTAGCTTGATTAGCAATATCTCTGCCAAATTCATCGCTAATTTCCAAAATATCCCTATTCATCAAATCATAAAAACTAATAGTCTTTTGCGGTTTATCACACACGCAAACATCATCGTCATTTTCTACATTCTTATCTAAGTCTATAAATATTTCTTTGTAGTCATTTTTATCTATTGTTAATCCTTTAATGGCTAGATATAAAGAAGTGATTCTTTGCTGTCCATCAAGTATATAATAAACAAAATCACCTTCTTCAATCTCTTTTAAAATTTCTCCACCGAGCTTTTTAAGCGATTTTAATCGTTCTTTTGTTTTCCACAAAATAAAACTTCCAATAGGATAGCCTTTTAGTAAGCTTTCAATCAATTTTGCACTTTTATTCTTATCCCAAACAAAATCTCTTTGAAATTTTGGAATCTGATAGATACCATTTTCAATATTTCTTATGATATCATCATATCTTCTACTAATGGGTTTTGGTTGTTGCATAATATCTCCTTGTAATCAAAATGTATTTTTTTTACTCCGTCCATCCTCTAGCACTTTAGAATCTCCATTAGAATCTATTTCAAGCACTACATAAGGTAAGCCTTGTTTGTTTAGCTCTTGCATAAATGGGTCGGGGTCATTTTGCTCCATATTTTATGCTTAAAAGCCTTAAATCTTTATTATGATGTTTGCCTTTCCACCACCCAAACATACTCTTTAATGTATCTTTGATGAGATTTTGATTGACTTTTAAAACGTGGATAAACAATCTCTTCAAGCTCAACTTTGCCTATATTTTTTAAGATTCTATCAATTTCCTCTTTTTTCATAAGACCTTCACTATTATAGCTTAAGATAAGGTAACGATATTTTTTTAAATTCACGATTTTTTCTAACTCGTTTAACGCTGTTTTAACATTACAGAATCTTGATTTTTGTGTAGCATAGTCTCTTAATCCCGCTATACCCTTTATGCTGGGATTATCATATTTGGCTATTGTCTCTAAAAGATGATAATTTGGTGCATATTGTCTATGGTTATAAGGTGGGTCAAGATATAAAATATCATAGTATTTGCCATTGTTTAATATATTAAAACTATCTCCACAAAAACATTCTCCCGATACCCCCTCAATAAGATTCAATGGTTTTAATTTAAAATCCTTTAATGCTCTGTTATCCCACTGCTTACAAAATGCACCATATACGCCTGTTATATTAGCATACAGCGATACAGATTCTATGAGTGTAGCTAGTAATAGATAATATTCATTCTCACGTAAATCTAATCTCCATTTTTCTATTTGTATTCTTATGGAATCAATTTTTTTGGCATTGCTATCGCTAAAATACATTCTAGTTATCCCTGTTTTTTTACTACCGCTTGGTGCATAATTCTTATAAATAAAGCCATTTGTGCCTTGAAGCTCATTTAAATATTCCAAAACATTCAAATACGCATTGTTGAATAAACTTTTATTGCATTGCTTTAAATTGTCAAATGCTAAATGACAATCACCTAAATATGCTCTTTGCAGACAATAAGAAAAATACATTAAATCACAACTTGCAACCTTAAACCCCTCTTTCTTAAAATATTTTCCAACACTAGCACTACCAGCAAACACATCAAAAAAGCTCATATTAGAATCTAAGTTTATATATTTTTGCATTATTTTGTGGATTATCGGGATTAGTTTTTCTTTGTTACCTATATATCTCATATTTCATTCTTTAGTAATTTGTAATCAACACTTCTTGCGTTTGATTCTTATCTTTGTATTTTGTTTGATAGTTTGCATTCGTGTAATGAGAATCTATGTTGTGTATTGTATATTTTCTACTCTGTATCCATTTTTTTAATATTTTGTTTTCGTTTTGCTTGTGATACAGCACATTTGATAAAGCAAAATATATATTTTGAGAATTTAATTCATCAAGGGAATACAAGAGTTTTTGTTCTAAATATTCATTCCAGCCACTAAATCCCCTCTTACCATCGTTATATGTGCTTTGTGTGATGAGGTAAGGCGGGTCAGCATAGACAAAACTCTTTTGAGGAATATTTTCTAAGGCTTTGGTAAAATCAAGCTTTGAAAAATGTATTTCTTTTTCTTGTATAGTTTTAATAAATGCTATAAGATTGTTTTTCATAGTATCATTAAAACTTGATTTATTTTTACCAAAAGGATTATTAAAGTGATGAGAATTATTAAATCGTATTTGATGATTAAAGCAAAAAGCTATAAGGCATAGTAAAAAAATCGGGGATTTTTTCTTATTATAGTCATTCCTTAATGCGTAATAACCATTTTCATTTGTTTTGTTTAGTGTATATTTTTTGATTGTTTCTTGTGTTTGTTCTAATGTTGATTGTATGGAATTGCTTTGTAAAAATTCTAACAGCTCAATAAGATAAATTAAATTATCATTACACAGAATCTTTTTTGCCTCTACATTGATAGCTACATTACATCCGCCGCAAAACAAATCTACAAAGGTACTAATATTTGTTGGAAAAAGGGGCATGATTTGTGAGAGCAACTTATATTTACCGCCTATATAGTTTAGGGGTGATTTTAAAAATCGTGTTTGCTTCATTTTGGATTCCAAAAAGCTATTAGGTTGCTAAGGGATTGTATGAATACTTTTGGGGCTTTTATACCTAGAATCATTCTCCCTTTAGCATTAAGTAAAAATCCAACTTCTATTTCTACTATATGTTCCTCATTAGAACCATACAATACCAATGTCCTAATGATTGTATATTGTGGATAATATTTTTTGATATAAGCTTGTTCTATAAAATCATAATTTTGTAGTTCTTTTAAGCCTTGAGCCTTATTATCATATTTTTTACCCTCTATATTGATGATTTCTAAATGCTCTACATCAAGTAAAATCAAATCTGGAATAAAGGCAATAGCATTCTTATCCCCGCTTTTATAGGCTTCTTTATTTTCATATTTTTCTAAGGCTATATGCTCTCCATTGGGTGTGAGAAAATAACCCTTTTCGCATCCCGCGTGGTTCTCAAAAATGCCATATCCTTTACTAAAATAAGTAACAGCCAAATGAATAAAAATAGTCGCTAGCTTCTCACTATTTGTCTCATAATGCCAATATTGTTTGTTTATTTCTATTTTTGGAATCTTTAATCCTTGCAAACTTATATCTAAAAGATTTGCAATTTGGATAAATTTATTATTGTTGCCAATATGTTTTTGTTCTAAGCCGTGTGAAATTATTTCTATTTTCTTATCAAAACCAAGTTTTCTTAAAGTCGCACAAATACCACTTAGTGCACCAATATTTGGGTCGTGTGCTAAATGATTATTTTTAATAAGTCTAGCAGAAATTTGTATTTTTGTTATTTCTTTATTTTCTGGTATTGTATATATGTGTGTATCTCGTGGAATGCTATCACAAGATATTTCACTATCACATACCTTTATTGTAATAGGTACATTGCCTTTTGGTGGCTTTCTCATTACATTTTTAGATTCTATAAACTCTTTTATATCACTAAAGGGCTGCAAACTTGTGTCATTAAGATTAAAATTCTTGCCTACAATTTCAACACCAAGTGTTTGCAAGATTCTCGTTCCAAAAATAGATGTTTGAGTTGGTTTCTCTTTTTGCTTCACTTTAATATTATAGAGCATAATCTTTTTTGTGTTTGGATAAAAATGCGAAATATACACAAATTTTGTAATTCGCTGATATACGCCCGTATTGCGAGATTCGCTATCATCAGTTTTGGTTTCCTCAATAGCATATAATGGCATATCGCTAGTATTTGGCTCTTTATCTTGAAAATATACCAAATAATCAACAAAGCTACTATTGCCGCTCACGATTTTAAGATAGATTTTCTCTATGCTTTTACAAGAAATACCCAAAATCTCATAATAAAAGCAAAATAATCCATTCTTTATAATAGGAATGATTTTTAGAGAATCTACAAAAGCACAATATCCCTTATCATGCAAAAATATTTGTATAATTTCTTTTATAACCTCCTCTTTTGGTCGCTCCTCTGTCAAGACGTAGAGATTCATTTATTTCTCCCGTCCTCTAGCATCTTAGAATTTCCATTAGAATCTATTTCAAGCACGACATAAGGTAAGCCTTGCTTGTTTAGCTCGCGCATAAATGGGTCGGGGTCGTTTTGCTCCATATTCCACACACCGCTTCCATTGTTAGAATCTATGCCTTGAAATTCC
>NZ_CALUTC010000001.1 GCF_944323605.1 uncultured Campylobacter sp. | reverse complement strand
GTGTTTGAGAGTGTTTGAGAGTGTTTGAGAGTGTTTGAGAGTGTTTGAGAGTGTTTGAGAGTGTTTGAGAGTGTTTGAGAGCGAAAGGCTGTATTTGCTTTGAGTGTCCTAAGCTTTTGCGGGAGTGAAAGGCTTAAATCTCTTTTAAATGCGGTGGTGTTTTTAAACTTGTTTTGAAAAAACCTTTTGAAAGCAGTGTGAAAGCAGTGAAAGTAAGGCTTAAATCTCTTTTAAATGCGGTAGTGTTTTAAACTTGTTTTGAAAAAACCTTTTGAAAGCAGTGTGAAAGTGTGGAAAAAGATCTGTGATATAGTCTTGAAAATGCTTTTGCAAATGCTTGTCTATCTCGTTTTTTTGGGTTTCATTCTAAAAAGCTGTTTTCAAAAGCTTATTTCTAAAAAAAACTATTTAGCTATCGTTTTCAGGCGTAAAAAGATCTGTGATATAGTCTTGAAAATGCTTTTGCAAATGCTTGTCTATCTCGTTTTTTTGGGTTTCATTCTCAAAGGGTATTTCCAAAAAGCCCTCATTTTGACTATCTTGCAAAAATTTCTCAAGGCTCTTATCTTCTAAGTCGCTAATGTGTTCCTTGTTTTCAAGGATAAAATACTTAGGATTTTTAAGGTCCTTGTTTTTTTCACTCGCTCTAAAAGTTGCACCCACTGATGAACTCTCGATAAAGTGCTCACTCTTTGTTGTATCGTATATTTGCACTTCTACATCGTTTAAGATTTCGGTTTTTTCATATATAAGAACAAGCCCCATATCCTTATAAATATGCTTATAATATTTTTTTATCCTAAGCCCACCACTAAAAGTTTTTACCAAGTCTATCAGGCTTTTTGCATTTGGTATGAGAGTTAAAAGCCTTTCCTTGCTTATCTCATCGTAATCACACTTATTTAAGGTAAAAAAGTTATGATAGTATTTTAAATTTGGATTTACTTGATATGCTTGATCAATGTAGTAGGCATAACTGTGATTTGCTTTTATATCATCACTATAAAAAAAATGATAAGCCTTACTAATATTCCAAGGTTTATCATACATCGCACTTCTATCCGCCACAAAGCACTTATCAGAAAAAAACACACCCTCAAATACTCTAGTCATCGTATCCATATAAAACATAGCCTTTTCATCATCGCTAATTTTCGTATTCAAAAGATCTTTTAAGTCCTTATGCATCGTTAGATAAGGATTATCATCGTGCTTTATATCCACATCAGGCGTTTTAAAATGATGCATTTCTTGCGTAAAAAAGTCTCTCATTAACCCTTTTTGATAAGCCTTATTCTTGTCTAAAAAGTCAATATCGCATTTATTAGACTGAAAGGGCTTTATTGTCGCTTTATCTAAAAGCTTCCAAGTATTATCAAAGGTATTAGGATCGCCAACACCTAAGCCATATCCTTGTTCTAGTAGTTTTTGGTAGCCTTTTGAAGTCTTTATAACTCTTGATTTGTAGCACTCATCTATTATCAAGCCTTGCCTTTGCGTATCCATTCCACTTGCTAAAGGCAAATCGCTATTTAAGGTTGTGCTCATATATTGTATGTTTCCAGCATCTTTTTTTTGATACCTATTGTAGCTCATCTCTTCTGCTTCATTTTGTGCTTTATACTCACTATTAATGCCTTTCATCGCATCGTAAGGCTCTGTGTATCTAAAATTTGTGTTTTGTCCGCCTAGTTGATTGTCTTCATAAATAGCACCCTTTGGATAAATTTCATACGGTGCGTAAATCATTGTATTTGTTAGAGTATCTGATTTTGCCTTTGCAACTTCTGCACTTTCTATTGATTGCACTAATGAGCCACCTGCTATCTCGCCGTAAGCTGAAATGTTTTCGATTAAAAGCTTGTTTTGTCTGTGTGCTGAAGTGATTAAAGTCGCCGCATTTAAAGCTATATTTGTAGCCGTTAAAGCAGTTTGCGTAACAGCTAAAGATGTGCCTATCATGCTTGAAAGCCAATTTGCAAAAGATGCAGTGCTAACTACATTTAAACCGGGGATAGAACTTGCTACTATATAAACCGCTGCGATTATTACATTTACGGGATTTGTAATGATATTTACAATAGCACCCCAAAGCCCTCTTTGTGCCATTGCATACCCGTAATCCTCCGCTTCGCTATCAAATACATTAACATTTATTCTTAAATCGTATTCTTTTATGGTTTGTGCCCATTTTTCTAAGGCTTGTTTTTTGAATTTCTTAATCCTCTTTTTTAAAAGGCTCTTTTTTAAACCCATTTAAAATTCTTAAATTCTTGTAAAAGTATCGTCTTTATCATCAAAGATAGATCCTACCATATCAACATTTGCTTGTAAATTTTTCTTGTTTTCGTTGTATCTTTGATTTTCAAGTCTTGCTTGATCCTTTTGAAAGTTTAGATTATCCTTTGCTATATCTAAAGCCTTTTTGCCTGATCCAAAAGCTTGATCTAAAGCACCAAATAAACTTCCCGCTCCACCGATTAAGGTTCCAATTCCTGTTAAATCCATACCATCACCTTTCTTTAAGGTTCCAATTCCTGTTAAATCCATACCATCACCTTTCTTTTTAGCACACTACCACATTAAAAAGCTCTGTATTTTGTGCTTGATTTAAGCTTGCTGTGTATCTGTTATGCCAAACCGTTCTCCACCCTCTCAAACCTGCTATATACCTTTCTTTTTCTCGGTAGTGATAAGCGTGTTTAATCTCTATCTTAAAATAAGTATTTGCTGGTATATCAATATAAGCAC
This sequence comes from uncultured Campylobacter sp., assembly GCF_944323605.1. Classification (GTDB taxonomy): domain Bacteria; phylum Campylobacterota; class Campylobacteria; order Campylobacterales; family Campylobacteraceae; genus Campylobacter_D. The sequence continues at coordinate 315,154 of NZ_CALUTC010000001.1, read as the reverse complement.
TAAGTGTTCTTAAAGTCGTGTTTTTTTGCAAGTTATCCACCTCTTTACTACTTGTTAAAGGGATAAAATTTGCATTTTTGCTTAAGCTTAAAAAAAGTGCAGGATAAGTCCTTTCATTTACGCTTGTAAAATAAGTGCTATTGTAATACGCACTTGTGGGGCGGTATTCGTAGTAAATACGCACCGCCGTTGGAAATTTCATAGCTTGTGAAGTTTGCTTACTTTGCGTGTTTATGCTAAAATTTCCTGCTAGATAAGACATTTTTACCTCCTTAAGATCTGACAAGCCTTATAGCTCCATTTATAATGGCATATGAAAAAAGCTCCCAGCTTCCAAAGCCACTTTGTGCTATCCTAAAGTTAAAAGGGGCCCCAAAAGAAGTGATAAAATTCGCACCTTGTATATAAATAAGCCCCGTTTTGCCCTCGCACCCTTCAACAGAAACAGAACTTATCACTTTATTTGCAGTAGTTAAGGTAAGCTTAAAATTATTTGCTGTTCTAAAATCAATCGCCACCGCATTTGTAGCAAGACTTTTATAAGCATAATCGTGCTTAGTTGCAAGTGCGTTGATATTTGTTTGCAAGGTAGTGTTTTCGTTTGTATGCTTTAAATCAAGGGCTTGTAAATTCGCATTTAAATCCTTTTCAAGCTTCAAAATACGGTAATCCACCTTTTTAACTCTTACAAAAAGATCTTTAAGTAAAGAGTTATACCACCAAAAAGGCTTTATCTCTCTTTCTAAAAGCTCTTCATTTATCATTTCTTTATATTCTAAATTTATACCTTTTTTTGTGAAAATTAAAGGATTTTCATCATTTTCGCTCGTAAAATAAACACTTCCTAAATTTGCATCTTGCCTGTCTTCTTCTGTGCTTGTGTGTAAAAAGCTTGGCGTTTTAACATCTATTTCTTTCCATTCAAAGATAGAATTTGCTTCTGTGCTTTTTGGCAAAAATATAAATACCTTATCCTCTTTTTCTTTATACCAAATATCGTAAGCTCTAGCGTATTTTGTGCTTATTTCAAAGGTATCATTATCGTTAAAATGTGCGTTTTTCTTAAGATATGAAAGCCTTAACCACTTATCCTCGTAGTTTTGTGGCTTATAAGCATAAACCACGCCTTTATAAAAGCCGTCCTCGTTTTCATCATCGCTTTCATTTTTAAAGACTAAAACATTTTCTTTTAAAGGCTTAGGTTCCGTGCTTTGTTTGTATTTAGCCTCCTCTTTTGCAAGGCTTACTTTTTTGAAAAACTTGGTCCCGTTTTCGTCTAAACAAATGTAAATTTCACTTTCATCACATTTAAAATACAAATCCCGCATTAAAGCCTTGTTTGCCACGTCCTCACTTTCATCATTTGCTATTTCTGGAAAATCAGGTCCTTTAAACTTAGTGTAGTTAAAAACTTGTCCTAATTGTATCCATTCTTTTGTATCGCCTTCTTCTTTGCTAATGTTTGCGTAGATATAAAATAGATTATTTGTTGTATTTTGCCAAATATCATTTATCTCTATCACATTGCTTTCACTTGCAATAGGTTCGCTTTCTTGCTTAAATCTTACTAATTTTTGGTGAATTTGCACCCAAGATTTATTTTCAAGGTAATACACCTCAAAAGGTTGGCATTTAAACCAAATATCTCCTAAACTCGCTTCACTTAAATCAGGCTCGGCATTTTGCTTAAATTTAGCTTCCAAAGCCACCTCATTTACCTTTAAAAAGTCTAGGTTTAAATCCAAATCCTCTCGCAAACAAAAAAGCTCATTTAAGTCATTTACCCACAAATCGCTTCTTTTAGCCAAAAAGTCAGGATAAGTTGTGCCAAAATGTGAGAATAAAGGATTTTTCACAAAGGTTCTAAGTATGCCATTTTTGGTATCAAGCCAAATATCATTTAGCCTCGTTGCGTTATCTTGCGGCTCATCAGGGCTTAAATACTTTATGCTTGTGTATTTTTTATCAAAAGAATTTATCTTTTCATCTATCAAGCTTAAAGCCTCGTTTTGCTTGTTTTCAATATCGCTTTTTAAAAGGTTTAAATCCTCATTAATCTCGCTTTGCTTTTGCAAAAACTCATCTCTTGCCGTGTTTATTTCATTAAAAAAGCTTTCTTTTAGCTCGGTTGCCTTTTGCAAAGCCTCACTTGCTAGTGTTTTAAAGCTATTTATCGTTTCTTCTTTTTTGCTTTCAAAAAGTGCATTTATCTCATCTGTTTTAGAATTTATATCATCTAAAAGCCCCTCAATCTTTGGCAACTCCACTTCTGAAACTTGTTTTAAAAACTCTAGTTGAGTTTCAAACTCTAAGGCTTTTTTTGTTATTTCACGCAAAATCTCTTCACACTCTGTGCGTAAAGTTTTACTTTGTTCTAAATTTTGTGTGCTTAACTCGGTATTTTGTGTATTTTGCTCGTTTAAAAGCCTTGCATTTTCTAAAAGCGTTTTAAACTCGTTTAAATACTCATTTGCTTTTGCATCTAAAGAGCCCTTTTTACTTTCAAGCTCATTTAAAAGCGCGCCACACTCCTCAATCAAAAAGGCGTAATTCTCCTCTAAAAGCTTGTGGGAGTGCAAAATTTCATTTAAAGCCAAGAGGCTAAGCCTTATTTGCTCGGTAAAATTCGCATTTGTATTTAAGGCTACTTCTATCTTTTGCAAAAGACTTTCATTTGTTACTTCATCTTGTGCGTTATCTTGTGCTGTATCATTTACAGTATCCGCTAGGCTTGTGTTTTCTATCAAATGGATTGTATCTTTGCTCTTTTTCATCTCAAAACCTTTCTTTACTATTTTTTATCTTTTTGCAAAAGCTCACCAATTCTACGGAGGCCTTGCCCTTGCATTGAATTTGACTTAGCACCTTGCAAAATGGCATCAAACTCGCTTTGTTTGAAGTCTGATTTTTTGCTTTGCAAATACATGTGTGCATCGTAGTTTCTTTGGTATTCATTCACACTTGTGCCCATTCCTTGAAAGATTGCTTCAGGGGCATAACCCTTTGCAGCTAGATTGTTTAAGAGTATGTTTTGTCTTCTTATCATCTCTTTGCCTAAATCAGATGCCTTGTGCCTTGTATCCTCTGCATTCATCGCACCAAAATCAATCGCACGTGATATTTGGTTTCTTTCATTTACTGTGCCGCCGCTTCGTAAAGAAACAGCGTTTAAGTAGTTTGCTTTCAAGCTACTTTCCGCATTTGTCCTTAAAATGTTTTTCTCACTCGGTGTTAAAAAATTTCCCGTAAGATAGCCAAGCCCTCTATCGATTGCATTTATCGTCCCGCTTGTATCATCACTTAAGCTTATTATCGTGTTTAGGTTGCCAAGTGCGTTATTTACAGCTTTTAGCTCTTGAAATTCTTTATCGCCACTTAGTTTTTTAAGATTTAAACCCAAACTTGCTTCTTGTCCTTGAGAATACGCAAGTTCAGGGTATTTTTCATTAAAATACCCGTATTTTTTAGCGTGATAAATTTCAAAAGCACTCGCCTCTTTTTTTGAATTTTCTTGCAAGATATTTTCTTGTATTTTTTCTTGCTTGTTTTGGTTTTTTTCATCTAACTCCGCATAATTTTCTTTCATAAAGCTGGTTAAATCAAGCTCTTTGTTTTCTTGCGTAGGATCTTTAGAATTTGCGTTTTTTTCCAAAAGCAAACTTTTGCTTAATTCTTGCAGCATTTCGTTTTGATTATCTGTTTTGCTTAAGTTATTGTCTAAAAATTGATTATCTTGCATTTTTATACTACCTTAAATACTTTTTTTCGCTTTTTGTTTATGAAATTTGGCTTTTCTTGCGTTAGGCTTTCATCTTTTGAAAAATGCTTGTCTAGCTGCTTTGAAACTTCAGTTAAGGCGTTTGATAAAGATACGCTCATTAAGATTGCATTTGATATAAATTTATGCTTTTGCAAATAAACAGATGAAAAAAAGGCATCGCTTATCTTTGCATTCATTTGTAAAAGTATCTCTTCAATATCAGCCTTAAAAGTGCTTGTATTAACAAGAGTAACTATGCTTTGCAAGGCTATTTCTTTATAAGTTTTTTTAAAATCCTCATCTTTTAAAATATCCTCTTTCAAAAAATCAAGCTTAAAAGGCTTGAAAAGTTCTGCTTTATGTTCGTTTATATACTCTTTTACTATCTCTTTGCTTTGATCTTTTAGACTTTGCAAATAAAGTAAAAATCTCTCATCTATCTTTTTATCTAATTCTTTTAAATTTTTATTTATCTCTTTATCAAGTTCTAAAATGCCTTCTTGTGTTTTTTGGCTTAAAGCTTGTCTTTTTTCATTTAAAATCGCAAAAAATTCATCACCTTTTAAGGCTTGATTTAAAAGCTCTTTTAAATTTTCTAAATTTTCATCTAAAAAGCTTTGTGCGGTTTTTTGGCTTAAATCATCTAAATTTATACTACTTGCAATAAAGCTTTTTATTGCTTCTTTTTTGCTTTCAAAAAGCTCTAAAAAATTTGTTTTTATACTTTCGTTTAGAGTTTTGTTTAACTCATCTTTTATCTGTGCTTCTTTGCTTTGCAAAAACTCTTGCAACTGTGTTTTTGCTTCGTTTAATTCTGCGTTTATTTTGCTTTCTAAATTTTCTTGTGAAAAATCTGTTTGCAAAGCACTTAAAAGCTCTTTGCTTTGCTTTAATTTCTCTTCTATCGCATTTAAAGCCTCGTTCGTGTAATTCATCTTTGCCGCCTGTTTTAGTAAATAAGGCTTAAAAAAGCCTTATTCTTTTGAAGAAAAGATACCTATTACTGAAAAGTCTTGGTTATCATAAGGTGTCTTTTGTCCTTGTGGGCTTTGAAATCTAGCCTTAGAAATAGCCATTAATCTATCAACACCGCACACTATCTTTCTACCTGCATCTTGCGTATCATCTATGTAAAATTTAGTGCTTTCTGCACCTACCATTAGCAAAGAGGACGCACCGATCAAAAAACCTATGCTTAAAGGTTGTGTATCCGTGTAATAAGAAGGAGGCGTTATCTTACCACCAAAATTTACTTTCAAAATGTTGTTTTCGTAGTCTGCATCGCTTACTTCGCTATTTAAAAGCCCACTTTGCATCTTAGTCCAAACACCCATATCCAAAACAGGGCATTCATCTATTAAGCCGATTATACCCGTGAAAATGTTATTTTTATCGCCTCTTAATCCTACTTTTTGCATAGCTACCCATTCAGGGTCGTTTTTGAGTTGATTTGCTTGGTAAGAATCAAGAAGGATTATATAAGAGTAGTTTTGCAAGGTAACTCCACCAACTGTGTGGCTTGTAGCGCGTATCGGTTTTAAAGGAAAGGCTTCCTTGCCATTGTATTTAAGTCCCGTTCTTGCCATAAAAATAGCTCTTCTTAAAGCCTTTACATTACAAACATCACCCTTAACTACTTTTCTACTTGCACTTTGCACGCTTCTATCTGCTAAAGTATCTTTAAAGCCCGTTGTAGCATCGCAAACCACACAATTTGTAAGATCGTTGCTTAAAGCAGTTATAAAATATCTATCCCTTCTATCTACTATCCAATCTGTTAAAATAGGCGTTGCTTCCTTGATAAAATCAATCTGTGCTATTGCAGAGTATTGTTTAATAGGGCTTTTTAAAGAGTTGCCCACAACATCGGGATAAACTGTTTGACTTAGAATTTCCATATTGTCAAAATTTGTATCAAAGTCCGCATTTCCTTTTACGCCATCGCCTGTTAATTGTGCTTTCAGTCTCGGGCGGTAAGGTTGTGCCGTATCCACCTTATAGGTTCTAATCCCTCTATCGCTTCCGCTTCCGACAAGAGGTTCAAAAACGGATTTTTTCCAAGAGGCTTTTTCTATTACCTTGCCAATATTCACAGCAACATTAGGATCGTTTTTCCACTGGTTCATATCGATTAAATTAAGTTCGTTTAACATACTTACTCCTTGTTTTAGTATTCAGTTTTTATTAAAGATGGAAGAAAATAATGCACTCTTAAAACTACAATTCCATCGGCATTATCTAAACTTCTGCTAACGGTAACAAAGCTATTTTGTTTTGCTCTTGTAACAACCGCGCTTAATTCGCTTTTTTGCGTATCAAGTCCTAAACTTGCGATAAAAAAGCTCTTTTCATCATTTAAACCTACATCTAAGGTATTGCCTTGAGTATCTGCTTGTGTTATTTCAACACTTAAATGCAGTATCTCCGCACCTTTTGGCAAGGCGATAGCCTTAAAATTCTCTTTTTCTATCTCGTTTAATCTTATTTCCGCCCTTGTCAAATAAGAAACATTATTTACATATTGAACTGTTGCCATTTTCGCTCCTTAAATTCTTGTCATCGGTAAGTCTTCATTTGCATTAAATGCGCCTTTTTCTACGTCAGACCCATTAGCTTGTAATTGCTTTGGTAAGCCTTGCTTTTGCTCTGTTGCACCGCCTCTTGCACTTTGAAAAATCTGATATAAGTATTCAAAAAAGTCATTTGGCTGCAATTTACTTAACTCGTTTTTGTATTTGTTGCCAAGATCCTCATTGTAAAATTCTGTGAGTTCTTGCATATCTGCTTCAGGGTGTTTTTGCAAAAACTCTTCTTGTGCCTTTGCTATACCTTGTAAGCTTTCCTTGTCTCTTATGTTTTGCTCTAAGCTAACAAGTTCTTGTTGCTTATTGCCTACCTTTTCTTTGTAGTATTGATTTTGCATTTGCAAAATTTGAGTGAAAAAGGCTTTTTTGTCGTCAAAAAACAAATCCTCGCTTTTTTCATCTAAATTAGCCACTAAGTATTCTACAAAGTCGTTTTCTAAGCTTTGTTCTGCTTGTGCTAACTCATCTTTTAAAGCCTGTGCCCTTACCTTGTCTTGCGAAGTATCGTAAGGATTTGCGCTTAAATCCTCGTTGCTTTGAATGTCTTGCATTATTTTTCCTTTTTTTAAAAGTTTAAGGCTTATTTTAAAGACTTTAAAATTTAAAAAAAAGGGTTAAAATATTTTTAATTTTCTTGCAAGGCTTTAATTTTTTCAAGCTTCATTTGGCATTGTTTATAATGCAAAAAGAGGATAGAATAAGCATTGATTATATCTAAATCGCTTTTAACCTCTGGCTTTTCAAGCTTTTCAAGGCTTAGCAAGTCTTGCGGTATTTCTTGTTTTATCACTTTAGCTTCAGTTACCGTGTGTTTGCCACAGCCTAGAAAGCACATCATTAAAAAGCTTAGTGAGATTGTTTTCATTGCTTTTATAAACATATTCTTTTACCTTTATGATTTTTTCTTTTATCTTGTTTTCATCTTGCTTTAACTCGCTTAAAACCTGTAATTCCTTTTTATGCCTCTTGTTTTCCTCCTCTAAAGCTAAATTTAGGCTCTTGTTTGCGTTTATAACTTGCATTAATTCGCTTTGCAATCTTTCATTTTCGCTTTGCAAAAATCTTACATAAAAAAAGCAAGAAAGCAAGAGGCTAAAAAGCACAAAGGCTAAAATAACTTTTAGCTTCATTTTCAAAAACCTCCTTTTATCTTAAATCAATGCCCTTTTTTTGCATTGATTGATTTTTGCTTTCTTGACTAATATCGTGTGCTAAAAGCCCTTGTGCTGTGTATTTAGCTGCCTTTGCCTTTGTCTCATCGATTTGTGCTTTTTCCTTTTCTAAGGCTAGTTGAATTTGCATTTCTTGCAATTTTGCTTGAGTGCTATTTTGTGCTAATTCTTGTGCTTCTTTTGCCTTTGCATCTAGTAGTTTTTGCACTTCCAAAGCCACGGGCGAATCACTGTCTTTTAAAATGAGAGGTAAAAGCCCTGCTATTAAATCAGGTTGCGTATTTGCGATAACCTTCATCATTTCAGACCAATACATAAACCTCTCTTCGCTTCCTTGCATTTTTAGTTGGCTTTTGTATTCTAAGTCAAAACGCCCGATTTTTATGATATTATCCTCTTTTGTGTTTATCTCAAAATATCTTATATGTCTATCCTCATCTACTATCTTAAACACTTGCTCTTTTGTAAAATAATGTTGCATTAAATCAAGCACTTTTTTAAAAATCAGCTTATCCATATCATCAGCTCTGTTTAAAAAGTCTTGCAAGCCCATTAAGCCCGTTTCTCTACGGTGCGCTATGGCTTCAGCCGATAATCTTGAGTTACCAACTCCTAAAAATTCATCATTTAAACCGGCTAAAATCTTTGCTAATTGCCTTTTTTCGTTTGCTTTTTGTGAAAGGGCTTGAATATCAGCGTGATGTTGTATAACTTGTAGCTTTCCGTCCCTTAATGCTCCGGGCTTTACCTTTGTAATGCTGTTATCAAGTCCAAAACTTTCAATGAATTCATCAGCATTATCCACTGCATCGCTTTCAAAAAGGGCTTTAAATGATCCTAGCATATTTCCCATTTTGTTTTCTGCATAGTTTATATAATCTTGCATAGGCTTAATATCCCTAAAAAGCCCATACCAAATATTATTATCGTCGATTTGATACTTTGCGATTACAAAAGGGTGTTCTTTTGTTTTTAGTGGCGAAATTTCATAATCTAAAATGCTATTATCCTGCCAAAAGTAGCGGTTCCAAGTGCCGTCCTCTAAAAGCCAAGTTTCATAAATTATCGCTCTTGTATCGCTTAAGCCACTGCTATTTTCAAGCCTTTGAATTTCCTTGTCTTTGAAAATCTCTTTTGCTTGAAAATAATCCATATTAAGCTTTTTGTGAAAACGTCTCGCATCAGATGCGTTAAAATCTCTACTAAATTTATCTATCAAAAAGCTTGTTGTATCTAGGCTTTTAAAGTCAATGTATCTGTTTTGTTCCTCGTCCTCTTTGACCCAAAGCTCAACTACACTAAGTCCAAAAATCAGATCCCTATCTCTTTTCATTATCTCTTTATTATAAAAATCACTATGCGAAAAAACCTTTAGCAAGTCGTTTAAAAGATGTGCTAAAAGCTCATCTTGCTTTTGTCTCCCGCTCACTCGTATTTCACTTATGCTTTGTGCCTTGTATCCTAAAATTTTATTAATAATCATCTTATAAATATTTTCAATAACGGGGCTTTGTCCCCTTTCTAAAATAATGCTTAAGATATTTGATGCTAACTGATTTGCGTGATAGTAACTAACTGCTTCTTTATACTCTTTTAAAGCACTTGCATTAAAATTCAAATCGTTTTTATAAATTTCTTTCAAATAAGCTAAACTTTTCATTTCACGCTCTTATTTAAGTGGATTTATAGAAATTAATTTGCCATTTTTGCCTCGTTGTGTAATAAGCCCTGTTTGCATAAAATATTGTTCGTATCCTGGCAAACCACCCATTCCTGCGTTATAAATAGTTTCAACAGGGCTGTTCTTTACTAAGAATACGTTTTCTGCGTTTTGTATAGCATTTTGCATGTGTTGGCCTTGTTTCTGTTTTCTTATAAGTTCAGCTCTATTATAATTTAAATTAGTGCCTGACTTTGTGTTTTTTATATTTGCTTCAAGTTCTTCTTCATATAATGTTTTCTTATTAGGATCTATAGGATTTGCATTCTCATCTAAGCCATATTTTATTTCATTTTCTTTTTGAATTCTGAAATTTTGCAATTTTTGCTCTCTTGCGTTCTCTTTTGTAAGCTCTTTTTGCGCACCCATTAAATCCCTTTGACTTTGACTAGTCTTAAACTTATCATCAATCAAAGCGTAATTTATAATCCCCTCACCTAAAGACTTTAAATTATCACTTATTGCCTTGCTTCTTGTGTGATAGCTTTCTATTAAGGTTGTAGCCGCCGCATTTACGCCGTTTGAATTTCCTGTTCTTATATCTAAAATAGGCATTTTATCTCCTTCATTTGTCTTTTTCTTTTGCTAAAAGCTCTAAAATTTCGCTTTCGCTTAGTTTTTCAAACTCTAAACTTTCATCATTTAAGCTATTTAGTTTTAAATAACTTTCCTTTTCACTATAAAAACTCTTTTGCAAGTCTTGCAAAATGCTTACAAATTTTTCAGCACAAGCTATTATTACAGGATCGGATCTGTTTGCCTGTCTAAGCTCTATCATTCTTAAAAGCTCGTCTTTTGCTATCAACGCACCTAAAGCCATATTTTTTTGCAAAAAAGAAATTCCCATCGCCTTAAGCAAAAGCTCATCACTAACGCTATCAAGCGTGTTTTTTCTCACAATCTCACTCACATCGTATAAGCTTTCACCTAGATTATTTGCGATTTTTTCTTTTATTTTATTACTTGTAGCATCGATAACCGTGCCAAATTCTTTTTTCACAAGCTCTTTTTTAATATCGCTTTGCAAAATATCCTTAAGCCCCTTTGCTCTTTGCCATTTTTCTTTTTTGACCCAATTAAGCACCGTGCGGTATTGCAAATCAAACTCTTTGCTAAGCTCTTTTATGCCAATATCGTGTGTTTCATAAAAAAGCCTAACCTTTGCTTTAAAATCTTTATCAAACATTAAAAAAAGCCTCAAGCGAAATTTTAAGCTCCTTAAAATCTGCAAAAACATTTTTCAAGGAATATTTAAACAAGGCTTTATTCTCCTCCTCTAAAAGCGGATAAAGCAAAAAGACAAGGCCATAACAAAAGATTGCGAAAAGTGCAGATGCAAAAAGTAGCCAATAAACGCAAATTACCTTCATCATTCTTTTCATATCGCACCACCTTTTACATCAAGTCCAAGCCTTGTTCCGTATGCTTGTGTTACGGTGCTAAATTCATTCACACTTGATGCTAAAAGCTCATCTTTATCATTAAATAAAGAAATCTTAAAATAAGGCGTAAAATCTCTATTTTTTACATGAGTGTGCGGATTTACTCTTACTCCGCTGATTTGCACCGCATTTTCAAAGGTAAAATCAAAATCATACACCGCATTTGCAGTCGTAGCAGTTGAAAAATAAGATGAAGTTGTTTTAGTCGCATCGTTTTTAAAGCGATCAGTTAAAGCGTTTTCGATATTCCAATTTTTACCATTTGCGTGGTTTTTCAAAGGTGCTTTAATGCTAATAGCTACATTATTTAAATCTTTGTATCTTAGATCATCAAGTGCATTTACAAAGATTTCTTTACCATCTTGCAAAACAAGTCCTAAGCCTTGAAAAACGACCGGGTTCATATAGGTTTTGATGTTTTTTCTACCTAAACTTAATCTTATCTTTTTCACAAAATCCACAGGCAAAGCCGCCGCTGCCTCTTGTGCGTTATCTTGTGCGTTATCTTGTGCGTTATCTTGTGCTGTGTTTTCACTTGTGCTTTCGCCATTTGTTAAATCAGCAGGAGGCTTTGTGTTGCTTTGGTATTTTTCTAAAAGCTTTTTAAGCTCATCTAAAATTTCAGCCTTTAAATTTTGCTTGAAATTCTCTAACAATAAAGACAAATCAGGGGCTTTAAAAGGCTTTTCGTTTAAAGTGCTTAAAAAGTCCGTAACTTCTTTACTTTGCGTGTGCAAAAGGCTTAAGTCTTGCCATTTTGTGTAAATTTCTTGCAAATCCTCGCCACTTTGTGCCTTTGTTTTTAAGTCGTTTAACTCTTTTAAACTTAGCAAATTTAAAGCTCTTTGCTTTTGTGTTTGACTTAAAATTTCATTTGCAAAGCTTTGCAAGTCCTCTTTTTGCAAAATTAAAGCAAGTCCTTTAAGTGTGGGACTAAAACTCTCATCTTTTAAACAAAGATAAAGCTTAGCTTCGCTTTCAAGTGCAAAGGCATTAATCCTTTTTAAGCTTAAAATATCAAAATCAAGGTTTTGTAAAAGCTCCTCTTTTGCGGGAGTGTATTTTTGTGTAACATTTTCACTAACCACGGGGTTTTGCTCTATTTGCACTCTTTTTAAATTTAGCTCTTGCAACTGCTCATCGTTTAATTCATTCAAAAAAAACGCCTCATTATTGACAAAATACAAATCCTGCGTAAAAGTGAAGTTATTTACAGTATCTAAGTAATAATATTGCATTTTCTTCCTTTTTTATTTGCATAATACTTCAAAACAGCATTTTAAAAAAGGGTTAAATTTTCTTTAAAAGGCTACAAGCTAAATCTATTCTCTTTTTAAGGCTTCTTTTAATTCTGGCTTTTCTTTTAAAAGCTTAAAGCCCTTTGATACTGCTAGACTACCCGCACTGCCTCCCAAAAAGCCCAGTGCAAACTTTTGCGGATCAAAGCCTATTACATTTCCCTCTTCATCTGTTTCAAGCCCTGCAAGAGTGCCACTTGCTAAGCCTATGTGTTGGTTAGCTTGTAAATTTCTTTTAAATTTGCTATGATTAAAAGATAGTTTGTGTCAAGGGTGGAATAATGAGCCAAAAAGAACGCATTAAAGCCGAAATAGATGTGTTAAAAGCGTTAATATTAGCCTTTTTAACTGCTATCTTTGGAATTTTTGGCTTCACACTTATAAATTATCAAAAAATCAATTTATTACAAGGTATAGGCATTATTATCGGCTTATTCTTTCTTTTAGCTGTTTTATATCTTATTGCAAAGAGGATAATAAAAAATCTAAATAAACTTGAGGATTTACAATGATAGGAATGATTTGTGCAAGTTTTGCTTTAATCACTTTTTGTGCTGCGGGCTTTATGATTGTTAAAATGCTTGAAAACAACGATAAAAGCCTATCTTAATTTCAAGCACAAAGACAAATATCACACAAATTCACAGATTAAGACTTTGAAATTGCTTAAATACATAGTGTTTAAATAGTGGCTTGTATTTTGTTTATGCCTTTTTCAATTAAAATGGATAGGAATAATCTTTTTTGATAAGATCTAAATTTTGAAGTCTATGAAATACCGCCTGTTTGGAAACCTCAAATTTTGAAGAAATTAAAAGGATAGCTTCTTTGGCTGTTAATTTTGGATTGTCTTTCCTGCATTCTTGGATAAAATCCTCTAATGGCTTTAGTGGCATAAGTAACATTGCTGCAAATTGATTGGCTTTTGTTTCGATGCCACCATAAGCATTGCTTCTGTAAAGTGTTTCATACCTATCAATGATAGGGTCATCTAAGCTCGGTAAAATATCATTTGCCAAATGTCCTAATTCGTGTGCTAAAGTAAATCTTTGCCTCTCTTCGCTTTTTATCGGATTAATCCAAATAATAGGTTCTCCACTTTCATTAACACTTATTTGTCCCTCTGTATCTAGCTTATCATAATCTAATGTAGTTTCTACTCGGATATTTAATTTTCTTGCCACTTCAAAAGGATTAAAAGGTGCCTCTTTCATTTCAAGCATATCCAAAATTTCATAGGGAGTTTTGTTCTTAATTTCCTTATACATTGTCTAAACCTCCTATATTTGATTTTTCTTTCTTATCCTCTGTGGTCATATTTATTTTATTTCTTATATGTATATCGACCATCTTTTCAAACTCTTGAATAAAATTCCTATTTGCTAATATTTTATTAATTAAATCATTGCGTAAATTTTCATCTTTTGATATTTTATCTAAAAAGTTATTTGCACTTTCTTGGATAAGCTTTTTTCCGTCTCTATTAAAACGAATAGTAATCCATATTGTCATAGCAGCAAGAATAAGGGTTATCGCAGCGATAATTATGCTAGTATAGGTTAAATAGGTGCTCATCATAGAGATAAGATCTGCATTGCTCATTTTTTATATCCCTCTATAATGCTTTTTAAATTTTGTTTTAAATTTAGCAATTCTTGCTTTGCTAATACTAAAAAGGGATAAAAGATATTTTTAAACGATTATTATTAATCTCTATTGTTTTTGCTTTCATTTAAATCTTTCTAGAATAAAATCCCATTATAACAATTAAAAGTATCCGTGTCAATAACCTATCATTCTAAATCTTAGCCTTGCTTTTTTAGCAATGTATTTGTAGTAATTAAAATAGTTCATTTATCATCTCCTTTAAATAAAATATCTAGCTATCAAAATAAGCTTAACTTTTTTAAGTGTGTTTAGCTTTTTCTTTGTTGGAATGCCTGTTACTAAAAAGCCTAAAGCAAACTTTTGCGGATCAAAGCCTGTTATATTGCCATTTTCATCGGTTTCAATTCCGCTTATTGTTCCACTTGCTAAGCCTATGTGTTGGTTATATTGAATTTTGTAAAAAACTATGATAAAATAAAAGACAGCCTTTGCCTTTTCCGCCATAGTAGTAAAAGCCAACCTCCATTGTGGTGCTATGGTCAGGAGCCGTATTATTGTGTAATGGTTAGGTAATACGCAAGGCAAGGCTACTCCTTTAAATATGCCAATTCGTGCATTTTAATCATTTGTTTAAGTCTAGTATTAGAGGCTTCATAACTTGTTCTATACTCTATTTTCCCATTTTTATCTACTGAAATGCTTACTAAATGCTTAAAGCCTTTTTCGTCCTTAAAGGGTTTATAAAAATAATACGCCCCCTTTTTATCTTTTGTTACAAAAAGTGGATTATCTAAAATATGCGTTAAAGCTCCTGTGAGGTTAAATCGGTTTTCTTTGCCATTGCCATTTTTAAAAAAATGTGAGTAGGTATAACCCAAATTTATATTAATATCGCCTATGATAGTCTTATAACTCACTTTATTATTGCTTTGTGGCTTTGCATTACTACTTTGTAAAATGCTTTCTTTAAACGCACTAAATTTTAAAGCCTTAGGTAACGTAACAGCTTCGCTCTCCAAAGCCCTAAAATCAATCTCTCCTTTTTCATTCAAAAACTTAAATTCTAGCTTTAAGTTATAATGTGCTTGGCTACTCATTCCCTCTTTTTTGTAGGTATTATGATACCTCTCTAAAAAGTCTTTATCGTAGTTATCGATTATATCTATTAGAGCTTTTTTTGTTTTTTCATACACATTGCCCGTTGGTTTTCCATAGCCTCTTACGCTATCTTTAAGATATACTACAATCTTTGTTATAGCATCTACAATCTTTTCAAACACATTAAGTTTTTTTAGTTTATCTCTAAACTCTGGATTAGCTAATTCTGCGATAAATTCAAATTCATTTTTCATACCATAGTTCCGTGATACCGCACTGAATTTTGGAAATTTGGTTTTGATGTCTTTATAGATTGTTGTTATAGTATTTACCGCTTCTATTTGTTTAGGGTGTAATAGTGTTGTTTTGTCTAAATGTGTCCTAACATTAACTAACATTATGGCATTTGTTGTAACGCTATGGATAAGCTCGTGAAATAATGTTTGTGCCTTATACTCTGGGTGGTAATCATCTAAAATCTTTACTAAATAGTATTTATCGTATTCGCCTGAAGCCCCTCTTGGCAAATCATTAGTAAAATTTACTTTAATTTTGAAATGTTGCGCCTGTTCTAAAACCCGATTAAATAATTCTTTTGCCTCTTGTGTATCTGTGCTATGTGTATGAAAAAATGCTTTAAGCTCTTGCATATCATCTTTGTTTGATAAATCAAAAACTTTTTTAGTATTACCTGTGCCTAAGTGTTGGTTAGCTTGTAATTTTATAGAATTTGTGGTAGAATACTCTTGAACGTTGGAAGCTTTGTTTAAATTTTCATTTAAAGGCGTGGCGGGGTTAATAGATCCTTCCAAAAATCCCCGCTTTAAAACCTCTTCACTCTTTGCTATATCATTAATAACTTTTTTAATCTGTGTTGTTGGAATACCTGTTATGTAGATATTATCCTTATCTTGCGTTATGGCTATATAGTATAAGTCCTTATTTTCTCTGTGCTGAAAAGCCTTAATATATTCTTTTCTATCCTCGTTATTAACCTTAATATTTAGTTCTATATCGGGCTTTTGTTTTGTTATATCAAAAAGTTTTAAAAGCTCTTTTCTTTGAATTTCATCATTTTTACCTTTAAAATGCAGTTTTAAATTTTGTAAATCATTAGCTTTTATTTCTTGTGGCATAGGGCTTGGCACTATATCTTTTAGGCTTAAAATAGCTTCTTGCTTATCCTTGCTTAAAGCCTTAAATGCTTGTGTTTGTGCGTATCTATCTACGGCTTTAATGCTCCTTTCTTTTATAGTGCCTAATTCTTCTTTTTTTTCTAGCTTCTTTGAAATAATCTTTTGTGAAGTGGTATCGGAGGGTGCTATCTCTGCCACTTTTTTATTTATGTTTTCTTTAGGTAAGTCCTTTAAGATTTCATCGCTTGCTTTTGTATCCCTTAAAACTTCCTCATCTAAATTCTTAGAAAAATTTTCAACATCGTTTAAAAAATCCTTGCTAAGTTCTCTTGTTTTTGACAAAGAGGCGACATTTGTGGTAGAATACTCTTTATCAGATTTTACAATATTAGCGGGTTCAGGGTGCGTGGTTGCCGTCGATTGAGTATTATCTGCCGTCTTTGCTGATTTCGCACTAGGCTTTAAAAAGGCGGGTTTTAATTCTTGCAATCTTAAAAAATTCATTTTATTATTTGCGTGTTCTTTTTCAAAAACCTTTATAGTAGCTATTGCTTCTTTACCATTTATTTTTATATCTTTTTCAAAAGTATAAATAGACTTTATATTGTTTCCTTTAAGCTCACTTTCTTGCTTTTCTTTGAGCTTGGCATTTTTAAAAATATTTGTAATATTTTTAGCTACTTCAAAGTATTCTTCTCTTTTAAAGCCATTATCTACGCTTTTAAACACCTCTTTTGATGATGACATTGTTCTTAACTCATCGCTTGAAATTCTTGCTTTTATACCCGTTTGCTTATTTGTAAAATCTACATTTAAATTATCTTTAAGGCTTGTTTTTAAATCATCTCTTAAGCTTCTTATGTGTTTGTTTTCAGAATTAAAAGAAAAATTTAATTTTTCATCATCTAATTTTTCGTTTTCATACGCTCTTTGCTTTGCTCTTAATTCGTCTAAATTATTGTTTGTTAGGTTTGAATTGTTTTCAGCATTTCTTATATTTATAGCCCCTGCTTTTAGCTTTTGATATTTTTCACTTTTTGTAATTTGTTCTTTTAGCATAGTTTCTAAAATATCGTAATTATTTATCTTTACATCAGGTGCAAAGATATTAGCTGAAACATTATCATTTACAAATTTTGTAGCATTTTGCAAAAGATTGGCTAGATAATCGCTAGGATTTGTAAGCGTATCTCCATATCTTAAAATAAATCCTAAAATATCGCCTTGTAAGTCCTTATGTTTTTGTCCTACATCTGTTCCAAAATCTAAAGTAGGTAAGCTATACCTTTCTAAAATCTTGTAAATATCACTATTGCCTTTATACTCGCCTTCTTGTGCTAAACCCTCTATAGCTCTTGCAAAAAGATTTATAAAATCCTTTGTTTCATCGTGTAAAGCCTTGTTTTTGCTTAAAGCTTGTTTGAATTTTAAAAGCCTTATAGCATTATCATTTAGCATTTTTGAAAAGAAAACATCACCGCTATTTTTCTTTTCCCATTTTTTCACAGCTTCATTTGCATCTGGTATTAAAAAATCAATTAATGCTCTTTGTGCTTCGTAAATATCATTAGAGCCTAAATATCTCATTAAATCTTTTTCGTTATTAATCTGATAAATACTTTTATTTTCTACGATATTTTCTAATTTTTCTTTATATTTTGCACCTGCTGAATGAAATTTTTCAGCTTCTTCAAAAAGTCTGCCGTCATTTGAAAGCTTTGACAATCTTTCTATATTTTCATCTGTATTGTTTTCTAAAATTCTAACTATAAAGGCTTCATTTTCATTAAAACCCTTAAAAACATCATCTCCATAAATTTCTTTTGCCTTTGCTATATATTCTTTTTTAGCATTTTCATTAAGCTCTTTTAGTGCGGTGCTTCTGTGATTTCCTGCTATTACAAGTCCATCTTTTGTAAGCAAAGGTAAGCCGTCAAAGTTTGAACTTGGTTTAAAATGCTCTCTTGGATTAAAATTATTTTTAATATCATTTATAACGTTTAAATTTTCTTTATTTCTAAATTGTGTTTTTCCTCTTTGTAAATTTTGCTTGATAAAATCCTTGCTAACAACCGCTATACTTACATCTTCATCGACATTTAATAAATCATCTTTAATAAAGCTTTTTGAAAGAATTTTAATGTTTGGCTTACCTTGCTCTATTTGCTCTTTTGATAAATTTGTGCTAGAATTAGGCCTAACATCTCCCTCGCTATTCAACGCTTTAGCGGGTAATTCGGGCTTAGCGATTATTGGAAGCTCGGGGAGAGTGTTATAAACAAGTTCTCCGCCCTCGCTAATTTTATTTTTGATGTTGTTTAGCGTCTTTGGCGCATTGCTTGTAACCACCCATTCGCCGTTTTCGTTTCTAGTAACAGTGCTAAAATACTTCTTTTGCTTAAAATCTTTTATAAAAATATAAGCTCCATCGTTTTGCCTAAGAACTGCGTCAGGCTCTTGTAATGTCGGTTTGATTTTCTTTAAAAACTCTAATCTATCTCGTTCTTGTAATTTTATCAAGCTACCTAGCTTTAAATGAATACCACCTTCAAAAATATTTTCTATCTCTTTTGGCAACTTTGGAACAAACTCATCATCTACGCTTTTAAGATTAAATTCTTTTATCCATTGTTCTTGTAAGTCTTTGGGTAAGTCCTTTAAACTTTCATCACTTAGCTTTGTATCCTTTAAAACTTCATCATCTAAATTCTTAGAAAAATTTTCAACATCGTTTAAAAAATCCTTGCTAAGTTCTCTTGTTTTTGACAAAGAGGCGACATTTGTGGTAGAATTGTCTTTGTCCTTTGAAAGTGAAATATCACTATTCCGCCCATCTGCCTTATTGTAAGGGAGTGTGTCGAGGGTGGCGGTCTCGACCAAAGGGCTTTTTGTTTCTCTATTTTGCAAAGATTTTATTCTTTGTTGTGCTTTTGAAGTTTCTAGTATATGTCCTATATCGCCCGTGTTTTTACCTTGTGTTACTATGCCTAACTCTGCAAAATTATCTTTAATATAAGCTCCTACTAACTTCATATCAAGCCTATTATTATCAAAGAAAAAAGTAGGATTTTCTTTTATTTTATTTATAAGCCTTGCAACTGCTCCTTTATTTTCAAAAAGTTCAGGGTGTGTAGATTTTAATTTTTGTAAATCAGCTTTTAAAACATCGGTATCTAAATTTAATTTTGCTTGTAAATTCTCATCGATTTTAAACTCTGTTTTTGTAGGTATTTCTTTGCTTTCTTGCATAGTAAAATTAATTTCATCATCTAAGGACTTAGAAAATTTATCTACTTCATTTAAAAATTCTTTTGAAAGTTCCTTTGTTTTGGAGTTAAAAGTGCCTTTTTTTAGGCTTTGTCTTAGGGTGTTGTTAAATTCGCTTATAGTATCGCTTTTTTGCAGGGCTTTTTTAAGATGATACCTTAAAGCCGCTCCTTGTATGCTATCTTTAAAAGCACCAAAAAGCACATTTTGCCCTAAATTTCTAAAAACCAGATCAAAGCCGCTTTTAACAATCTTTTGCAAAACCGCACCCTTTGCGGAGGTTGCAAGGGCAGAGCCTTCTTTTTTAGCTGTAACAGGTGCTAGTTCAAGAGCTATTTTTGCGTCATTTTTAAAAAGCTTATCAAAGCCCTTTACAAGCTCGATAAACTCATTTGCTTCCTTGCTTTTAAAGGCATTATTTTGTAAGCTGCTAAGCTCATTTAAAAAGCTAGTGCTATCAAAAACCCTTAAGCTCTCATCGGTATTTGCAAGGCTTTTTTCATAAAGTCGGTTTAATAAATTCATCTCTAAAATGGCTATATCTTTTTCATCTAGCTTAGCCCTTAAAAAGTCAAGATTGTTTAGCCCATCTTTTCCTTGTCCTTTGGAGTATTTTATAAGCTCATCAAGTGCTTTAACTTGTGTTGTGCTTTCATTTCTAGCCTTTTTGTAAGCACTTGCTTTTAGTAATTCTTTCATCTGGGCGTATTCAGCTAAGGAAGTTTCATAAAGCTTACTTGCCTTTGCGTATAAATTTTTATCTTGCTTAAAGATTTCATTTATACCCTTTTTTATATCCTCTCTTAAAAAGCTCTCAACTGCGTTTTTGATGTGTTCTTTAAAGCCCGGGTTTGTGCTTTGCTTGTAAAAGGAGTTGATGTTTTTTAAGGCATTGTTTAGCTGAGTAAAAGTAACTCCCTTTGGATTATAAATAGTATTTTCTACATAGTTTAAAAACTTCATAGCCTCTTCATCTAAAAGCCCTTGCTCTTGTAAATTCTTACGGAAGGTGGTATAATTGTTTTTGGAGGTTGAGGGTGAAATGCCATTATTGGCACTACCTGCCTGCTGTCTAAAGCCCTCTATAATGTCAGCACCTTTTAAAATCTCATCTGCGTTTTGAAGTTCTTTATTTAGATATTTTAAATCCTTTGTTTTTAAATGAGTTATAAAGGTTTTATCCTTATCTTTTGTAACAAGCAAATAAAAATAAGGCTCTAAGCTATCATTTTCATTTTTAAATTTTTTTAATCTTTTATCCTTGCCATCTTTTAGCCATTTAAGCTGTGGCTCTTGCATCGTGGTATCTAGCAAAGAAAACAAAGTCATTCTTTCTTTTGCATCAGGTCTTGAATTTAGGTGTTTTTTAAGATTTTCTACATTATCAAATCTTTTTATTAGCTCTTCTATCTCTTTTGTGTTTAAATCCTTAGGAGCTGTGAAAGAGGGCATATTTTCTAGTAAGCCTTGTTCTTGTAAATTTTTTCTAAAGGTGGTATAATTGTTTTGCGCCGAGAAGCTAGGGGTGTCTCGGTCACCATTAAAAAAAGAGCCTTTATCGCCATTTACGCCCCTTTTGGTCGATGACAAGGGCTCTAAATTTTCTAATTCTAAGCTGTAAAATCTTTTTCCGTTTTCATTGTATTCTTTAAGCGTGAGTAAGGCTTTTGCCTCTTTATCATTAACATTTAAATCGCTTACATATCTATTTATGATTAAGTTATTATCGCTGTTTTTAACATCGCCTTTACTTATAAGTTTTTTAGAATTTCTAAACAACTCTTTTATATTTGCTACCGCTTCTAAATGCTCCATTTTAGAAAAGCCATTATCTACGCTTTTAGCTATGGCTTTATCACTGCTCATCTTTTTTATACCTGCATTACTTAAAATAGCACTTTCATTCGTGTAAGAGTTGATTACCTCGCCTTTATTTGCTTTTAAATCTTTTATTATTTTGTCTCTTTGCTTAAAAAAATCTTCATCTTTTAAATCAGTTTTTAGTTTTAAAATATTTCTTTCTCCTCTATCTATGTCTAAGCCTTGCTCTTGTAAATTCTTACGGAAGGTGGTATAATTGTTTTGGCTAGTAGGTATTTCACTACCGCTTGCGGAGCTTGGGGTGCCGTGAGGACGGTTTGAAGTATTACCACTTAAGCTCTCGCCCCTAGATTTTAGCTTATTTGGCACTAGCTCATCTAATTCTAAGCTATAAAGTTTTTTTCCGTTTTCATCATACTCTTTTAGAGTTATTAAAGCCTGTGCGTCTTTATCGTTTATATTAAAATCGCTTTTATAGCGGTATATTTTAAGCTTATCATCTACCTTATCGCTTTTTATTAAGCTTTTTTGTGAATTTTCAAAAAGAGTTTTTATATTTGCTACTGCTTGTAAATGCTCCATTTTAGAAAAGCCATTATCTACGCTTTTAGAAATAGCTTTATCGCTTAGCATTTTTTTAATGCCCTTGTTACTAAGCTGTGCGGTTTCATTAGTATTTTTATTTACAACTTCGCCTTTTTGTTCTGTTAAAAGCTCTTGTATTTTAAGTCTTTCATTAAAAAAATCCTCATCTTTAGCCTGTGTTTTTAAGTTTAAAATGTTATAATTTTGCTTAGAAGAGGCAAAAGAATTAGCGTCTGGCTTATAACCACGAAGTAGCGTTTGAGCCTCTTTATCGCTATATAATGGCACTTGGCTTCGGACTAAGGACGGATTTAGGACGTCTGCGTTGGATAGCGATTTTTCAGCCGAAGTGCTATCTAAGAAAACGCTTGGCTTTTGGCTAAGAGGTGTGATCGCTTCACCTTGTGGAGTTAGTATCTTCGGCTCTTGTGTTTTTGTCATAACGCTATCAAGATTATGGCTTGATGTCGCTTCGGGCGTAACGCTGCGGGACAAAACCACCTTAAATCTATCATCGTAAGTTTTGGCTAAAATTTCATTCATCACTTCATTATAGTCTTCTTTCGTGCCTTTTTCTAAGTCATCAAGTATGCCTTTAATATCGCCTTTGTTTAGATTAAGATTTTTAAGAGAGCTTTCAAGCCTTTGTGTGCTTAGATTTAGGATATTTTTGAGATTTTTAAAAGCCCTTACATCGTAAGAGGCGACTTCTTTTACATAAGGTAGCAAAAAGCCGCTTTCATCAGCTCTTATCGCTTCAAAAAGGGCGTTTTGCTTAGCTGAAAGCGAATTTAGATTTAAGATGTCGTTTAGCTTTTGTGTATTTTTGCTTATAAAACTATCCTCGCCAAATTTTACTTTAAAGGTATCAACCAAAGCATCAAGTGCCTTGCTATCGGCTAAATCACTCCTTCCGCCGTAAGCTTTGTAAAACTCGTCTAGCTCTTTTTGTGTGTTTAAATCCACGCTTTTTTCTACTAAATCCTGTGCGGCTTTGATATTTTGCGTAGGAAAGTTTTTGGTGGTGGAAACTAAAGGAGTATAATCAAGAGCTTTATTTGCCATTGCAAAAGGCTTTTTAAGTGCTTCTTTAACTCCATATCTTTCTATAAAATGCCCTGCTGTGCTTAAAGCTGTGCCAAAAGCTAAATCAAGTGTGCCCGAATTTATACTATAATCAAGCATATCCTTAAAATCTTTGTCTTTGTCATAAGATGATACTGCATAATCAGCCCCAGCTCCTACAGTAGCACCTAAAGCAGAACCAGCGATACCTCTTATTACCTTAGAGCGAGGATTTTTTCCGCTATTAAAGCCTTTTATACCTCCTGCTACTGAACTTGCTATCTCAAACTTTGAATTTTGCAAACTATCTAAGAAATTATCAAAAAAGCCCTCATTTACTTTGTAAGCTAATTCGCCTTTTTGCTTATCATCTTTTATCAAATAAAGCCCACCATTTTTATCCTGTGCTATATCATCAAAACCAGCAAATTTAGCTACTTCATAAACTGAATTTAAATAATCCTTTTGTAAAGCCTTGTTATCTTCATCGCTTACACTAGGATTTAAGATGGTAGTTGCTAAACGGTTTTTCTTGTGAAAGTGATTAATGGTGTTTAATTTATCTTGCAAGGACTTAAGGATAACGCCCTCGCTATTGTATTTTTCTTTAAATTCTTTATGATTTGCATCTTTTTCATTAAAAAAATTATTCCAAGTGCTATTTAAAAAGCCGTTTTCACTTTCTATTATCTTTTTTTCATCATCGCTTAAGTCTTTATAGTCTTTGTTTGCTATCTCGTGTCTTTTCTTTAAATCTTTAAAGCTTAAGCCTTTGTCTTTTAAAACTTTCTTTTGTGCTTCATCTAAGCTATTTTCATCTAAATTTTGGCTTATCTTTTCTTTAACCTCTCCTAAAATTCTTTGCTGATAATCCTTTTCTTTTTTTCTATCATCAGAGAATAAATCAACCATAAAAATATCATCTTTTACATCATCTATCACATCACCCCAAAAGCCTTGTTTTGCATAGTCTTTTTTATATTTTTCAAAGTCTTCATCTTTAGGCTCTATTTTTTCAGGCTCTGTTTTTATGTCTAAATTTTCTTTTTTCTTAAATTTCATATTGTTTGCATTGTATTTTAGGTAATCATACAAATCAAAATTTGTTTTATTTTTTTCATTAAAAGACTTAATCCCATTTTCTAGCCTTTCAAAATCATCATTTTCAAGTTCGTAAGAATTTTTTACATGCTGTAAAAAATGTTCTTTGTTTCCGCCTTTTGCTTCGTAAGCGTTAAAATCAAAATACATAAGACCCCTTTGAATTTAAAAATTATCCTTATTTTTTCAAAAGTGAAAAAAAAATAAAAGGCTTAAAAATTTTAAGCCTTTTAAAAAAAGTGAATTTTTGAGAATAATTTTGTTATGAATGAAGCAAAAAAAGAATTATTAACAAGAATTTTAGCAAGAAAGAATTTTTACTTTTTCTTAAAGCTTAAATGGCAAAGGTATAACAAGGCACCTTTTTTGGATAATTGGCATTTTGAGTATTTAGCAAAGTTGCTAAGCAATACCTTGCATACAAAGGCAAGTGATGACAAGCTTATAAAAAGGCTTATGCTAAATATGCCGCCTTCTTATGGCAAGACTGAAACTATCGCAAGAACATTTATAGCGTGGGCTTTAGGAAATGATAGGAGCAGAAAATTTATATACATTTCTTATAGTGATGAGCTTTGCAAAAAGATAAGTAATCAAGTAAGAGACTTGATAAAATCAAGCTTTTGGCAAAGCATTTTTAAACAAAAGGCAGAATTTTTACAAGATAACTCAAGCGAATTCATCTTTAAAGAGGGTGGCGGACTTTTTGTAACCACCTTAAAAAGTGCAATTACGGGCTTTCACGCTCACAGCATTTTAATAGATGATCCTATAAAAGTGAGTGAAATGTCTAGTCGCTCGGCTAGAAATTTGGTTAATCAAAATTTTAAAGAAAGCGTTTTAAGCCGTCTGCAAGATACAAACTCAAACATCACAATACTAATGCAAAGGCTAGGATATGAGGATTTATGCGGATTTTTGCTAGATGAAAGAAATTTTGACAAAGAAACAATCAAAAAATGGCAAATCGTAAAGCTAGAAGCTATCAATGAAAAGCCTATAACTTATGAATACGATGGTTTTAAATACGAAAGAAAGAAAAATGAGCCTTTATTTGCTTTAAAACACAGCTTAGAACAGCTAAAAGACTTGAAAAAACAAATGGGCGATGATGAATTTAGCACACAGTATCAACAAGAACCACAAGCAAGCGAGGCGGGCTTTTTTGAGGCGGTGTATTTTAAAGAGATAGCCTCTTTTGATATGAACGAACACAATGAATACATCTTTGTAGATAATGCTTTAAGCGTTGAAACAACCGCCGATAACCGTGCAATAATCGTTTTAGGCGTGGATAGAATGCAAGGCAATGAAAGATACATCGTTAAGGACTGCTTGTATGGGATTTGGGACGAGGAAAAAACTTGTTTAAATATCATTGAAAGCCTTTTAAGCTATCCAAAGGCAAAGCTTTTTATAGAAAATGACGGAGGCGGGATTTTGCTTTATCGTTTGCTTTTAAAAGAGATAGTTAGG
This sequence comes from uncultured Campylobacter sp., assembly GCF_944323605.1. Taxonomy (GTDB): domain Bacteria; phylum Campylobacterota; class Campylobacteria; order Campylobacterales; family Campylobacteraceae; genus Campylobacter_D. Next base: position 290,020 of record NZ_CALUTC010000001.1, on the reverse strand, counting down.
GTAAATGAAAAGCTTAAAAAGCAAGGTAAAAGCATAATCACAAATGAGATAAAAACTTATAACGCAAACCGTAAAATAAGCAAGGTAGAAAAGATAAAAGCCATAAAACCCTACTACAACAGCGGTTTTTTAGTCTTTTTAAACAAGGCTAGAAATTTACATCAAATCAAAAAAGAGCTTCTAGCTTTTAATCCAGCAAAGCCCTTTAGAAAAGATGACTGCATAGACTGCATAGCTTCAGCCATAGCAATGAGCGAGGTTTATGCACCACAAAGCGAAGAAAACAAAGCAAAACAAAGGCAAAGAAACACAAGCCAAACAAAGATAAGCACAAGCAAGTGGAGAATTTAAAAAGCTTTTGTGATTGTATCTAAAGTTTAACATTCACTTAAAAAGATAAATTATTTATCTAATGTTTAAGGCGGCTGACTAAGGCTTTTAGCTAAAGATCGCTTTAACCGCACTAATCTTAGCCATCAAAAGCTAAGATGTGCTAAAGTTTAAAATCATTTAGAATTATAAACTCGTCCTACTTAGTCTAAACTTAAACAGAAAAATAAAAAATAAAAAGCCTTGGTTGTAGGACGACAAGGCTTTTAAGCACTTTCACAGTTAAGAATTAGTATAAATCCAAAATCGTTAAGGCTTCGGTTCGGTAGGGTTTGAAAAATCCCGCTCCCGTTTATCTTATGCAGGTTTTAGAATGGGCGAAAAAAGCAAGGCTTTATGATAAAAGAAGGCTAGAAAATGCTTAATTATAGTAAAAATTAAGATTTGCTCTTATGTAAGGCGTAGCTTTATCGCATATTTGTTTCAAAGAAAAGAAAGTATTTACAACGACCATACGATGCACTTGATAGTAAGGAGTTCTTGAGTTTAGTATGAATTTTAAATAAGAACTTGCAAGAAGAGAATTTTGTGCGTGAGCAGAATTTGTATGAGTTAGCTCTAGTCTAAGATGATAGCCATCATTGCTATAAATATAATACGCCGTGTTTTTATCTAGCATTCTCATCTCATTTGCATTATTTATCACAAAGCCGATTTTAAGCCAAGTATTGCCATCTCTATCGGGATTTAAAGGCAAATTTAAAAAAAGCTCACTTTCTAAAACTATCTCTTTATTTAGCGGCAAGAAGTCTAATTTTAAGTGATTAGCCGTGTAGTTTAGAAAGGAAATTTTATTTTCAAAACCTTCATAATAGCCATTATAATGCTTTACGCTGTAAGGAGTTTAAAAAAACAAAAGAATTTAAAAAATATTTCAAAAAGAATTTTTAAAAAAAAAAAAAAAAAACAAAAAGGGTTAAAAAGCGGGTTTTGATTTACAAAGCCTCCCACCTTGCAAAGAGGCTTTAAAAGTTTTTTAAATGTTTAAGTTTAGACTAAGCAAAGTGAGAATAGAATTTAAAAGATTTTAAATTTATTTTTTAGTCTCTTGTCTAGTTTTTAGAAACTAAGACAAGGACGATTAAAACAATCATAAAGATAATTATTTCAACCATCTTTGACCTCCTAAAAGCTTTAAAGCCTCTAGCAGTCGTCTTAAACATTAGAAAAATTATACTAATTCTTAACTGTGAAAGAACTTAAAATGAGAACTTAATTAAAATACACTTCAAAATCGCAAGAAAAATAGCTTGTGCTTTCATTATACATATTAACATATATGCTAGGATTACCATAATACACCCTATAAACGCCGTCAAGTCCGACTGTTGTTTTTGGAGTGTGAAAAAACTCATTTTTATACATAATAACACCAACACCTGGCATGCCACGCCACCAAGAAACTACATCTTTATAAGAAAAAAGGCTAAAGCGTCCAAAATGCTGGTCTCCAACCCAAACATTTGAACGAACCGTAAGCTTTAAGTAACATTCCTTATTTAAAGGGATTTGAGGATAATAAAATGCTTGTGTTAGTTGCATACACATCGCCTCTGTTTTGTGTAGATATTTTATAGCTTGCACCACTTAGCAAAAGCATTTTAAACCTTTTTTAAAAGGCATTTTTTCAAAAAAAAAAAAAAAACAAAAAGGGTTAAAAAATTAACCCTTTTATTTGCTTTTTAAAAAATGCTATCTTTCAAAGAAAAAAAGGCTTTAAATGAATTCACAAAACTTTTTTAAAAACTTAGAAACAGCACACGAGAGTTTGAAAGAATACAACTTGCTTGATGAGGAAAAATTAAAAGTTTCTATTGATATTGCCTTAAAGCTTGAAGAATTAGACTTAAAAAATAGACAAATGGCATTACAAGAAGAAGAAACAAGACAAAAGCTAGAGCTTACTTATTTAGAGTATAAAAACAAGCTAAATCACACCGCAGGAGAGATTTTAAAGTCCTTAATCCAAAGCCATACAATGCTTAAAAGCGTTTGGGATAATGCAAATATCAATAAAGCAAATGCTTTGGTTGGGCTTTTTAACTCTGTTATGAACGCACAAAATGTAAGCAATCTAAAATCTTGGGAAACCTTTTTCACAGAGATTAAAAACGCAGTGTTTGCAATCGGTGCAGATAGCGACAGCAAAAACAACACTAACGACTTGCTAAAAACTTACACACCATTGCTTAATGACTTGTTGAATGGATTGTCTGAACTAGGTTTTGAAAACAAAAACATTAAGCAAGTAAGTATTTTAGCGCCAAAACTTGAGTTAATAAAAGGAGAAAGTATGGTAATACGTGCGATTTGTGGCTTTCAAAGCGATGATTATGGTTTTGAATTTGAAGGTAATGTTTATAAAAGCTTTTCTTTCTTGTTTGAAGCAAGAGATGAGGGCACTTTTATCCTTAGTTTTTTTGCCTTAAATGACAAAGAAGAAAGGATAAAAGATGAGATACAAATAAAAGTTTTAAGTGAAAAAAGAAATCTCTTAAAATAACCCTGTTTTTGTGAGGATTAAGAGTAAGTCCATCTTGCCTTTTTACCTCTTGTATCTAAATGGACAAAACCCTTATAAGCATCGTTGTAATTATGCTTAATGGCTATGCCTAAGGCTCTATCGCCATATTTTTCTAAAATGTGCTTGTGTAAATCCGCTGTTTTTACGCCCTTTACTACAAAATCAACCGCAGAACCGATTGTGTGCTGTGAATTTTTAGCACCGCCAACCTTTGCATTGTGAGAAGGACAGCGATAAGCACTATTTATGCTTAAAGGGGCGTTAAAATGCTCTCTTATCTCGCAAAGCAAATCTACAAGCTCATCGCTTGGCACATTTTTAGGCAACTCACACTTGCCACACTTACACTTAAATTCATCTATTTTAAAGTATTTGTTTTCTTTCATTTTTTAGCCTTTTTTGTGATTTTATAAAATTAAACACAAAAAAACAAAAAGTTAAAAGGCTTAAAAAATAGGTAAAAATTTTAACCCTTTTTTATAAAAGCTTTTTTTACTACACTTTTAAAGTCCTTTCAGTATGGTCAAAACTTTACAGGAGCTTTTCTCCTTTGGCTCCTGTGTTTTTAAAAGGATTTCAGATGAAAAAATACTTTTTTTTGTTTAGATGGTTTTTAATCGGTAAATACCACTGTGATTTAAATTTTATAAGCAAAAAAACATTTATTTTTTTACATAAATTATTCTGGGGAGCGATAATTGTAAGCGTAGCTTTTAGCTCTGCTACTTTTATCAGTATTTTTTTATAAAGAGGCTTTAAAATGAATGATTTACTTTTAATGCTTGGATACCTTCCCTTAATCTTAGTTGGCTTTTTTATGGGGCTTTTTAAGGCTTTGCGTGCAGAGGTTTTAAGAGAGGATACAAATGATGCAACAGTAACTTCAAAAATGCAAGTTATAAAGATATTTTTTGTAGAAGGCATAAATGGTGCTATATTTTGTTTTCTAATCTATGGCTTACTTTCCTTAGCTGACTTACCTTACATTTTTAAAATTTGCGTTGGTGCTTTAATCGCATATTTAGGCGTTGATAAGGCTATGGAATTAGTAGAAAAAGTTTTAAATCTTAGAAAAAAGGGATAAAAAAATGATAGACAACAAAATACAAGTAGATAAATTGTCTTATTTTAGATACATTAGGCTTGCAATTATCGGCACTTTAATACTTTCAATCGCTCTTAATATAAAATTCTTTGCAGAAAATACGGCATTAAAACAAATGTTAAGCCAAGATTTAAATACCTCAAAAGAGGTAGTTGAGGATATGACAAAAGCAAAAATAATAGAATTTAAAAATTCAAACTAAACTTTTAAGCTTTTGTTTAAGCTCAACAATTAAAGAAAAATTAAAACTCATCTTAGCCTTTTTAAGCTCTTCATTTAAAGAGGCTTTTTTCAAACTCTTCAAACATTCTTTAAAAAGGCTTTCATCTGGCGTTAAAATGCTCTCATCTAGTAAGATTGCTTGTAAATTTTGACTTAAAATTTTATCATTTAAATACCCTTGAAAATCCTTGCTAAATTCTTTAAAATCCTCTTTGTGTAAATATTCTTTTGCTAAAAAAGCAAATTTTTCATTATCAACTATGCCTTTTAAAATGCTTTTTTCTAAAGAAAGAACGGGCTTTGTTTTGTTTAGGTTTTCATTTATGTTAAAAAGATGACTTTCGCACTTAAAATAAAGACAAGCCTCTTTTATAAGCTCACTTCTTAAAAAGAAATTTTGCGAGTTTATAAGCTCTTTGACCTCTTTAAAAAGCTCGTTTTCTTTTCTGCTGTCCTTATTTGCTCTTAGCAAATTTAGCTTTATGTAATACTCAAGCCCCGTGTAATCATGAAAAAAATCCTTGATATTTTCAGCATTTATTTCCTTTTTTAAAAGCAAATCCCCTAAATCCTTGCACCTGGTCTTTAAAACTCTTACCTTTAGTTTAAAAATACCTTCCTTAAAAAACATTTTTAAAGCTTTTAGATTTGCATTTTCTCCAGCATTATCCTTATCAAAAAAAAGTATATAGTTTATATCATCGCCAAGCTTTTTCAAAGCAGCCAAATGAGACAAAGTAAGAGCCGTGCCGCAAGTAGCGACACAGTTTTTAAAGGCAAATTTCACACAAGCAAAAACATCAAAAAAGCCCTCTACTATAAGCACTTCTTTTTCTTTTAGAATGCTTGTTTTTGCATTTACTAGATTGTATAAAAACTCTTGCTTTTTAAACAAAAAGCTTTCTTTGGAGTTTAGGTATTTTGCTTCCTCATTTAAACACTTGATAAATGAGGCTTTACGGCTTGAAAAGCCTATGATTTTGTAAGAAGTATCACGCAAGGCAAAGGTAAAGCGGTTTGAAAACACGCTGTAAAAGGCGTTGTTTAGCTTTCTTTGTCCTAAAAAGCCTAATTCACAAAGCTTTTTTATCTCATCTTTGCTTAAAATGCTTAAAAGTGGCGATAAATCCTTTAAAAAGCCGATTTCAAATTTTTCTATATCCTCATCGTTTAAACCTCTTTTGTAAAGCTCATCTAAAGCCTGTGTGTTTTGTTTTAAAGAGGCTTTTAAAAAGTCATTGATTTTTAAATAAACATCGGTATAAAAGCTCTTTTTTAGGTATTTTTCGCTTTCTTTTATATCTATATTGCAAATTCTTGCGACCTCCTTTACGGCTTCTGTAAAATCAAGGTGCTTATATTTTTGCACGAAGGAAAAAACATCGCCTTTTTCATTGCAACCAAAGCAATAAAAGTAATTATATTTTACATTTAATGTAAATGAGGGCGTTTTCTCTGTATGAAAAGGGCATAAGCCTTTAAAAAGCCCGTTGTGTTTTTGCAAGGGCATAAAATTTTCAACCACAGTTAAAATATCGGCTTTTTGCTTTATCTCCTCTACATTTTCAATCATCTAAAAATCCTTTATAATAGCCTTAAGCTCGTCAAATTTTTTAGCCTTTTCGTAATTATCAAGCCAAGATTTCACCCAGCTTGATTTTACTAAATTTCCTTGCTTCCAGTTCGTTACGCTCGTAGCTTCTAAGCCCGTTTTCTCCGCAAATTCCTTTTTAGAAAGCTTTAAGTTTTTAAGCCTTAAAGAAAATTCATCGTAACTCATCATCTTTTTTCCTTTTTATCTTAACTGTTAAGTAAAGCACTTGCACGGCTAAGATTAATATTAGTGTTGATTGTATTAAATCTGTCATTTTTTCTCCTTAAATATGCTATAATTATAAAAATTATTTTAAGAGGGCGTTTTTGCTCTTAACTTAGCTTTTATTTTTCGCTAAGATAATGGCTGTTATTAAAGAAACAACCGCCGTGAGAAAGTTTATTGTTTGTATTAAAACTTCCATTGTTTTAGCCTCCTTTCTACAAAACAATTTTTGCATTTGTTTTGTAGAAGCATTATAACATTTTTACTTTGTTTTGTCAAGTTTTTTTATAAAATTTATTCAAATTTTTAGCCTTTGCTTGCTTTTTTATCTTTAAAAATTTAGCTCTTAACTTTGCTATTTCCTCTTTGCTTTGCTCACAAAGCTCGTAACCTTGTAAATTGTAAGCTAGGGTGTTAAATTTCATCTGAAAATCAACAAATTTCATCATTTTGCCATTTTTTAAAATGACAATGCACTCGTGTAATTTTTTTTCTGCTTGTGCTAGTTTTGACAACATTTTTTCTCCTTAAAAAATATCTAAAAAGCTTAATTCGCTTTTGATTTCTTTCATATCTATGTAATTTTTTGGCTTTACATTCTCGCTTTTTAAGTCGCTAAAAGCTCTTTTTTGCGGATTAAAAGCAACTTCGCCTTTAAAATGCTTACCTGTTTGCTTGTTTTTTCTAAGTATTAAAATTCTTTTAAACTCGTCAAATTCATTGTTTTTTTGCGTGATGTCTTCTTTGCTTGGCTTGATTTTTTCAATACGCAAGATAATGCTTGCTTCGTGTGCTCCTTTTTTGCTACCCGTTGGGCTTGTAGTATCGCTTTTGCTGGTTTGCACTATCAAAAAAATGAAAATTTCCAAAGAATGACAAAGCTTTGCTAAGGTAGAAAATTTAAGGCTTTCTTTTTCCTCCATATTTAAGGCTTGTTTTGTCGTATTTGACACCTCTATACGCATTTGAGAGTCTACTAAAAAAAACTTCACGCCCTGTTTAGCCATCTTTTTAATGTTTTCTACGATTTGTCCTAATTCGTATCCCTCATTTATCAAAAAGAAATTCTCAAAACGGGTTTTTTTGTTTAGCTCCTTAAAAGACCTTAAATACTGCTCTACAGTAAATTCAAAAGAGAAAAAACAAACCTTAGTGCTTTTTGCTAATTCCTCTAAAATTTGCACGCAAAGCGTTGTTTTTCCGCTTTCCTCATCTCCGCTTACAAGCATAAGCTGAGCTAGTTCAAAGCCTCCTTCAAAGGCATTATCCAAAAAGGCTAAAGAGGTGGGGTATTTTCTCATACTTGGCTTTTTTTCGTAATACAAAAGCCATTTATTTAGGTCCAAAATGTCCTTGCTTTCAACCTCTAAATCCTTTGAAAGTAATTCCAAATCAAGCAAGGTATTAGCTTTGCTCGCCTCGCTTAAAGTATTTGCGATTTGCTCTTGTTGTTTTAGCTTGTATTCTTTTAGCAAAAATGGTGCGTATTGCAAAAACAAAGGGCTTTCATCAGCACTTAAGATAGATAAAAAATACTCGCTTTGCTGATGATTTTTATCTACATTTTGTAAAAAAACAGACAAAGAAAGTAAATTTTTATCCTTTAAATCGAGGATAATTTTAAGATAATACGCACTTTCTTTTGAAAAGCATTTTAACGGTGCTTTTTCTAAAAAATCATCTATTAAATGTGGGTAGGCAATGAATGACTTTAGTATCTCTTGCTCTAACATATCTTCCTTTCATATAAACCATTTAGGTAATTTTTCATATACTTTTTTTCTAAAAAACCTTTTTAAAAGCTCGTTTTCACTCAAAAAAAGCTTTGAGTTAAAATTCTTTATCCCAACTTCCTTTGCCTTTTTTTCAAGCTCGTTTTCTATCTCCTCTTTTAAAAGCAAGGAAATTTCTTTGAGATAAAAAAACTTGCATTTTAAAATCAAAGCAAAATAAACATTTTCAAAAAAATCACTATAAAAAGGCTCAATCTTATCTAAAAGCTCCAAAAAACACTTTCTTTCATCTTTGCTAAATTTGCAAAAATCAGAGCTTAAAATATTTGCTTTAAATTCATCTTTTTTCATCGTTTAACTCTTTTTCTAAAATTTCACTTACAAACAAATCGCTTTTTAAAAAGCTATCAAAATAAAGCTCTATGCCCTTGTGTAGTATCTTGTTTTTGGGCATAGCTTGTTCTTTGCTTGTTTTTTTTAGCTTTTTTAGAACCGTTTTGTGAAGCAAAAACTTTTTTCTTAATTTTGTTTTTGCACTTTTGAAATTCTTCATAAAATATCCTTTCATCAAAAAAACTTTTAAAAGAAAGACTTAAAATTAGCTCGATTAAAACAGAACGTGAAATATGCTGATATTTGGCTAATTTGCTTAATTTTTCTAAAAGCTCCTCTTCTATGTAAAAAGATGAAGAGTGAATTTTTACTCTTTGATTTTGCTTTTTGTAAAGATAAGCCATTAAAATACCTTAAATTCATCTTTGCTCTCATCGTAGCTAACTTTTTTGCCATTAAGGCTAACCTTGCTTAAATCGTAATCCTTACTAAAGTCAAAGCTAGGCTCTTGCTCTAAAACTAGCCTTAAAATTTCCTTTTGCTTTAGCTCATCTGCTTTTTTGTTTCTAAAGTCATTTTTAAGTGCGAAAAGTCCAGCCCAGCCGTTTCTTATGCTTTTGTCTATGATTAAGCCTATATTTTGTCCTTCTAGCTTAAAGCTTTTGCATTGATTTATGATTTTTTGTTTTGACATAAGCAAAAGCCTTTTTTTGCTTTTTTGCTTGTATTCAAAAAATTCATTTATCTTTGAAATTTCAAAATCATTTAAATTAGAAAAATCAAGCTTTAAAGGTTTTACATTTTTCTTTTCGTAGATAAAAAGACAAGCTTTGTCAAAGGTTTTAAAAAGATAGGTGTTTTTTGAAAAAAAGCCTTTTTTAAAATCTGTAAGGAATGAATTTTTACTTTGTAAAAATTCTTTATTTATTATGTCGGAACTAGGACCGCACGGCGGTTTTACTTCCGCATCTTTGAAGTCCTTAAAATCCGTATCTTTTAAAAGCTTTTCATCAAGTAAGCCGTTTAAATTCACGCTCTCATCTTTTTTATCCTCTTGTAAGTCTTGTTTATCCATATCTTTTATTTCTTTTATTTTTTGTGCTATCTTGCTTTTGTTTAGCTCATCTTTTACTTCTAAATCTATTTCATTTTGCAAAGTTAAATCGATTTCTTTGTTAAATTCCTCCTCGTCATTATTTACAAAAACATAGGTGCATTGCTTTAAAAATTTACCGCTTTTCTCATCTACTTGCTGCAATTTCTGCAAAAAGCCAAGATCTATAAGCTCTTTTATACAAGCTCTTATGTATCTTGTAGAGCAAGCATTTACCTTAGCTAAATGAGAAGAATTTACCTCCCAATTTGAAGGCAAAGAAAGCAAATAACAAGCAAGTCTAAAAGCCTTGTCGCTTAGCTCCTTGCAGTTTAAAAGCTCATTTGGAAGTATGGTGTAATTTTTAGTGTATTTTGGTTTGATTATCATTTTGTATCCTTTAAACTTTATTAACTTTTGAGTAAAAGACATTTTCCTCTTTTACTCTTGAATTTATATCTTTTAAGCTAGCTAATTCTTTTTTGTAAAGTGCTTCATAATAGGCTAGTTTTTGTAAAGACGCTTGTGAGTTTTCAGCTTGTAAAAGCGTCCTTAAACAACCATATAAAAGCAAATTTACAAATAAATCATTAGCAAAAAGCTCCTCATTTAAGTCATTGTGAAAAACACAAAGATTAGCCCAAAGCTCTAAAAGCCCTCTTGCTCTTTGCTTTGGCACAACGCCCACAACTTGCATATTTGCATAGCTTATCAAATGCAAAGAAGTATCAGCATTTGTGATGTGCTCTTTAAAATTCTTTAGCTTTAAAGCCTTATTATCTAGCTTTGAATGCACCACCTTAAGCATCACCTTAGGCAAACTTAGGGTATTATCTTCTTCATTTACTTCTTTGCTAAAATAATTCACATTCATATCAAACTCATAAATGATGATGTTTTGCTCTTGATTAAGCACGGCTAAAATCTCATCATCGCTGTATCTTTTGTAAGCACCTTCATCTTTTAGCCTCACTCTTACTCTTTTTATAAAATCCTCAACCCTCATTTCACCTCCTCATAAAGCTATCTTTTTGCAAGTCTTGCCATTCGTTTAGGCTTTGTAAGCTTTGCGTTTTTTCTTTTAGGCTAAAAAGCTCACTTTTAAGCCTTTCGTTCTCACTTATTAGATGATTTATAACGGCTTCTTTTCTTTCTAAAAGTCCCTTGTAAAACTCTAACATCTGCTTTTGTCTTTTGTTTTTATCTTTTTCTTGTATAAATATCATTTTAAGCCCTCCAATCCTTTTAAAAATGTTTCCAATTTCAAAAAAATATCTTCTCGCTCGCATTGTGCGTAATGTTTTATTTTCATTGTTTCAACTCTTTTTAAATAAGTGTTTCTAATTATCTTAAGTTCCTCTAATGTGTAAAATTTCTGCGATTTATTACCTTGTGTTTTACCTAAAGACTTAACATCTACTAAGGGTTTAATAAACTGTTTTAAAAAAGAAAGCTTATAATGTCCGCCAACTATACTACTTAAGGCATATCGTTTCATTAAATAAGTTCCTCCAGCTTCTTTTGTATATTTACCAGCTCCTCTGCTAGTGCTAAAATGTTTATTTGTTTGCAATTAACATCAAAAATCGTTTTAATAACTCTTTCATCATTCCATACACGCAACGTAAAGATAAGGCCTTTTTTATCGCTGTATATATCTTGTTTTGCTTGTGGCTTATTAGAATAGGCAAAAATTTTATTATTATCCAAAATATACGGCTTGTAATCTTTGTTTAAAACAGAGGCTATTGCGTTGTAAAACTCTTTTATATCGTCCTTTTTATATTTCAAAACAAGGCTATCATATAAAGCACATATCTTTTTAAAATCCTTTGTGTTTATATAGTCTTTCTTTTTATATTCCTTATTTAAAAACTTATCTATATATTTTTTAAAGTCTAGAATGTTAATATCGCTTCCTAATTCATTTAAGCTTATTCTGTAATTTCTCCTATCTGTAATGATTAAATGTATAGGCTCTTTTTCATCTACAACTTTAAAATCAATATCAATCGATATTCTGTCATCAAATATCCAGTTTGCTTTACAATCCTCTTTAAAATACTTCTTTAAGTAAGTGCAAAACTCCCTTTTTAACGCTTTGTCAAACTTAGTAAGCTCTTTTATTTTCATCTCCTATCCTCTCTTAAAAAATTTTTCACTATCACTTCAGCTTTTTCATCGCTAGTTATTAAAATATCCTCTAAAAACTCGCTTTCGCTATTTTGGCTTATCCTTGCGTAAGCTCTGATATTTGCAAGGACGTTTTCTGCAAAGACAAAAGCCATTCTCGTATCAATGCAAAGCAGCTTTATAAAGCTTTCTAGCAATTCATCGTGCATAAGTCTAAGCCCCTCTTTTTCATCGTTTATCACTCTCATAAAAAATCCTTTTCATCGATAAATCTAGCCCTTGTTTTCACGTCTTGCGGAATGTATTTCGCATAAGTTTTAAAAGTTTCATTTAGGTCGTTATGCCCTAGCATTTTGCAACCAACCCACATAGCCTCTTCGCCTTTTGAAAGCATAATACTTGCAAAGGTGTGGCGGGTATCATAAAGCCTCATTGCAGGTAAGTCAAGCCTTTTTAAAAGCTCTTTAAACTCGGCTCTTAATTTACTCACTTTTTTTCTAATCAAAAAATCATCATCTTTCAAGCCCTCACACATAAGCAAAAGCCTTTTTTTAAGAATTGGCAAAATGTCTATTTGTCTGTATGAATTTTTAGTTTTTGGTGTGCCTAGAGTGTTGTCATCGTGCTTTGTTTTTATAATGTTGATTAAATTTTTCTCAAAAAGTATGTCTTTTTTTTGCAAGGCTAAAATCTCTCCTGTCCTAGCCCCTGTGAAAAAGGCAATAAAAAGATAATCCTGCAAAACACCTGTGGCATTTTTAACCACAAAATTCATCTGCTCGTAGCTTAAATAAGTATTAATTTTTTTTTGCAATTCCTTTTCATCGATGCAGAATTTAGGCAATTTCTGCAAAGGATTTTCATTTATCAAGCCCCTTTCTTGTGCTATTGTTAGAACTTTGGCAAACATTGCTAATTTGTTTTTTATGGTTTTGTTGTTGTTTTTTTCTTTAAAAAAGTCGTAAAAACTTGCAATATCGTTTTTTTTGAAGCTTTGTATATCTAACTTTTTGCTTTTTAGAAATAGTTCAATGCTATTTAAAAGCACTTGAAACTTCTTTTTGCTATTTCGCTTTAAGTGAAAAGAGGATAAAATCTCATTTTTAATCTCATAAAAGTGCTTATCTTTCAAGGGCAAAGAAGTCTTATCTTTCTCCTCTTTCATAAGCTTTTTGCCAAATATTTCGTCCTCTAGCTCATAAAATTTAGCCTGTGCCTTTTTCTTGTCGCTCAAAAACAACTCATAGTTTGCCTTGACAAATTTTAAAGCTAAAGGGCTGTTTTTCAAGCCTGTTGCCAACCTCGTGCGTTTCTTGTTTTCTCTCATATCAAGGTAGATTTTTTTACCTCTTGTGAAAGTGTTTATAGTCATTTTTTGTCCTTTCATCCGCCTCATAAGCGGTTTTTTTAAAAAAATAGTTTTATTTTTTTTTAACAAAAATTACAAGGACACAATTTTTTTAAAAGCTTATTTGATAGGCTTTTGAAAGAAAAAAGCCCCAATTTTTAAATAAGCATAAAAAAGGGCGTTTGGGGCTTTTACCCCCCATGCTCTTGCCTCAAAAATCCTAAATACCACACCAAAACAACAAAAAAACACTTAACACAGACGGAGATGAAATTGCTCTTTTTGCTAGTAATAGCGGCAAAGGGTATCACGATGTATATAGTTTTATAAACTATACTAAAAACATAACAAACATACAAATGATAAAAAAGCAAGAAAAACCTACGATATATGAGACGATTCGCATTTTAATTGGTTCAGCAATTATATCTGCAGTGGTTTTCATAATATCTGCGATAATCTTAACTCTCATTTTTAACGATCTTGGATCTATAATAAGTGTTATATTAACAATAATACTATTTATATTACTATTTTTCGGAAAGAGATTTGCCATTATAGAAGAAAATAAAGAACATAACGAGCAAGTAAGTGTCTTTAAGGAAACAAAAGAAAAGCTTGAAAATAAAGACTTAAATTAAAATATATCAAGTAGAGCAAAACACCAAAATCAGTGTTTTGCTAAATATGTTGTATCAAAGGTATTATTTATAAAGTCTGGATTATCCATCATCTTTCTATGAAAGGTTCTAGTAGTCTTTATACCTCTTACTATAAGCTCATCTAAAGCTACTCTCATCTTTGATATAGCCATATTTCTATCTTCGCCCCAAACTACAAGCTTACCTATCATTGAATCATAATAAGGCGGAACAGAATAATCCTGATAGCAATGACTCTCCATACGCACATTTCTACCAGCAGGTGGCACATACTTTGTTATCTTTCCAGGATTTGGCATAAAACTTCTAGAATCTTCAGCCGTTATCCTGCATTCTATGGAATGTCCTCTTAACTGTATGCTTTCTTGAGGAGGCAAAGCATAACCCTCGGCAACCTTAATCATCTGTTCTATTATATCTATGCCACTTACCATTTCGCTTACACAGTGTTCAACTTGCAAACGCGTATTCATTTCTATGAAATAAAAATCCAAATTTTTATCTACAAGAAATTCAAAAGTGCCAGCACCCTCATAGCTTATAGCTTTAGCAGCTCTTATAGCAGTTTCGTGGAGCTTTTTCCTAGTTTTTTCATCAAGGAGTATTGCTGGACTTTCTTCTATTAGCTTTTGATGCCTTCTTTGCATAGAACAGTCACGTTCTCCTATATGTATAACATTGCCAAAACTATCTCCTAAAATTTGCACTTCTATATGACGAGGATTTAATATACATTTTTCTATATACATAGAGCCGTCACCAAAAGCAGTCATAGCTTCGCTTTCAGCTGACCAAAAAGCCTTTTCTATATCCTTTTCGCTTTCAACCACACGCATACCACGACCACCACCTCCAGCAGCAGCTTTTAGTATAACTGGATATCCTATCTCTTTAGCCATTTTTTTTGCAGCTTCTACATCTTTTAAAGCACCGTCACTGCCGGGTATAACAGGAATTCCAGCTCTTTTCATCACTTGTTTTGCTTTAGATTTATCGCTCATTAAAACCATAGACTCAACAGAAGGTCCTATGAATTTAATGTTATGCTTAGCACAAATTTCAACAAAATTTTGATTTTCACTTAAAAAACCATAGCCAGGAAATATAGCATCAGCCTCAGCTATTTCAGCAGCTGAAATTATAGATGGTATGTTTAAATAACTTTCAGAGCTTCTAGCTCCACCTATACAAATACTTGCGTCAGCATATCTTAGGTAAAGAGCATCTCTATCAGCTTTAGAATATACACATATAGCTTGTTTGCCCATCTCCTTTATGGTTCTTAAAGCTCTTAAAGCTATTTCTCCGCGATTTGCTATTAAAATTTTCTTAATTTCCATATTTTATAACTTCTCCACTACAAATAAAGGCATATCAAACTCAACAGGCTGACCATCATCAACTAAGACTTCTAAAATTTTGCAATCATACTCAGCTTGAATTTCATTCATTATTTTCATAGCTTCTATTATACCTATAGCATCACCTTTTTTAACATTCATACCAGCTCTTACAAAAGGTGCTGCACCGGGACTTGGAGCTTGATAAAAGGTTCCTACCATAGGGCTATTTAATGTTGGCTTATTACTTTTATGAGGAGTGGCTTCATTTACTACATTTACATTTATTGGTTGTGGTATGGGCTGTGGGCTTGGAGGACAGACTAAAGGTGCTTCTTGAACTTTTTCTCCTTTTAAATCTCTATGAAGTTCTATTTCAAAACCGTCTTTTTCTTTTATTTTTATCTTGCTTATATTTGCTTCTGCAAACATACCTATAAGCTCTTTTATGTCGTTTTTATTCATAAATTCTCCTAAATATTTTTAGCAAATAATCATTATACAAAGCAAAAAATTAAATTTTAATTAATTTTATGAGATATAATATCAAGGTAGATTTATTTAAGAAAGGAAGAAATTGGGTTTAAAGGCTGATAAATGGATTAGAAAAATGGCTTTAGAAAATGAAATGATAAGTCCATTTTGCGAAGCAAATATAGGAAAGGGTGTGGTTAGTTACGGTCTTTCAAGTTATGGATATGATATAAGAGTTGGTAGAGAATTTAAAATTTTTACAAATGTAAATTCAACAGTTGTAGATCCAAAAGCATTTGATGAAAAAAGTGTAGTGGATTTTATAGGAGATGTTTGCATAGTGCCAGCAAATTCATTTGCATTAGCAAGAACTGTTGAGTATTTTAAAATGCCAAGAGATGTTTTGGCTATTTGTCTTGGAAAAAGCACATATGCAAGATGTGGGATTATAGTAAATGTAACGCCATTTGAACCCGGATTTGAAGGACATATAACCATAGAAATTTCAAACACAACCCCACTTCCAGCCAAAATTTACGCAAACGAAGGCATAGCTCAAGTATTATTTTTACAAGGAGACGAAGCTTGTGATGTTAGCTATGCTGATAAAAACGGTAAATATCAAAAACAAGAAGGTATAACCTTGCCAAAAATTCTAAAATAAATTATTTTTAATATAAACTGGAATGATTTTTGCTTTTTTCACTTTAAGCAATGATTGAAAGGTTGATTTAGTGTTTAACAATAAAAATATACTCATAACCGGCGGAACAGGTTCTTTTGGAAAAACTTACACAAAAATGTTGCTAAAGTATTTTAAGCCTGAAAAAATAATAATATATTCAAGAGATGAATTAAAGCAAAGTGAAATGGCTATAACATACAATGAATCTTGTATGAGGTATTTTATAGGAGATGTTAGGGATTTTGATAGGCTAGATACAGCTATGAAAGGTGTTGATTTTGTAATACACGCTGCTGCTATGAAGCAAGTGCCAATAGCGGAATACAACCCTATGGAATGCATAAAGACAAACATAAACGGTGCTCAAAATGTAATAGACGCTTGTATAAAAAATGATATAAAAAAATGCATAGCACTTTCAACTGATAAAGCTTGCAATCCTGTAAATTTATATGGAGCTACGAAACTAGCAAGTGATAAGCTTTTTATAGCGGCAAATAATTTAGTTGGCAAAAAAGAAACTAGATTTAGCGTTACAAGATATGGAAATGTAGTTGGCTCAAGAGGCTCTGTCGTGCCACTTTTTAGAAAGCTTATAAAAAACGGTGCAAAAGAATTACCTATAACGGATGAAAGAATGACTAGATTTTGGATAAGTCTTGAAGATGGCGTTAAATTTGTATTTAGTAATTTTGAAAGAATGCACGGTGGAGAAATTTTTATACCAAAAATTCCATCTATGAAAATAATTGATCTAGCAAGAGTAATGGCATCTGACTTAAAAAGAAAGATAATTGGTATAAGAGCAGGAGAAAAACTCCACGAAATAATGATTTCAAGCGATGATAGTCATTTAACATATGAGTTTGATGATTACTATATAATAGCACCTAGTATCAAATTTTCAAATGTTGAGTTAAATTACGAAATAAATGCATTAAATGAAAGAGGCAAAAAAGTAAAAGACGGCTTTTCATATAGTTCTGACAATAATCCTTTATGGGCTAGTGATGAAGAAATAAAAAAAATTATATCTAGCACGGAGGAATTTTAATGCTTAGCTATTCTCATCAAAGCATAGATGAAAGCGATATACAAGTAGTTACAAAAGCTTTAAAATCAGATATACTAACAGGTGGCAAGGAAGTAGAAAATTTTGAGAATGCATTATGTGAATATGTAGGTGTAAAATACGCAGCCGTTTTAAATTCCGCAACATCAGCCTTGCATTTAGCTTTTGAAAGCCTAAATGTAAAAAATAAAACTGTTTTATGCCCTGCTATAAGCTTTGCAGCGACTTCAAATACGGCTTTAATGGCAGGAGCAAAGGTTGAATTTATAGATATAAAAAGCGATGGAAATATAGACGAGAAAAAACTAGAAGCAAGACTACAAAAAAAAAGCGATGATATAGCAGCAATTTGCGTCGTTGATTTTGCCGGAAATAGTGTAGAGATAGATACTATCTTAGAATTATCCAAAAAATACAACATACCCATACTTGATGACGCTTCTCACGCTTTAGGAGCAGAATTTAAAGGTAAAAAAGTAGGCTCTTTTGCTAAAACTTCGATACTATCGTTTCACCCAGTAAAACCTATAACCACCTTAGAAGGAGGTGCAGTGCTTAGCGACGATGAGGGTTTAATAGAAAATGTAAAGCTATTAAGATCTCACGGCATAATCAAAAAGAAACTTTGGGATAGCGATATGATAAAACTTGGCTACAACTACCGCTTAAGCGATGTGGCGTGTGTGCTAGGTATAAATCAACTTAAAAAAATCGATGAAATGCTGAAAAAAAGAGAGGAGATATGTTCTTTTTATGACGAACATTTAGCTAAAAATGACTTCTTTAGCATAATCAAAATAAAAGAATACAAAAAAAGCTCTAGGCATCTTTATCCTATACTTCTTTATCCAGAATTTTACTGCAAAAAAGAATTTATTTTTTCTAAACTCATAGAAAAAGGGATAGGAGTGCAAGTGCATTATAAACCAAGCTATGAATTTTCTTTCTACAAAGAAAATTTTGGTGAAATTTTTTTAGAAAATGCCGATAATTTTTATAAAGCAGAACTTAGCATACCAGCTCATCAATGTATGAGTTTAAAAGATGCAAATTTTGTAAAAGATAGCTTGTTTGAGGTATTTGAACTTGCAAAAAAGGATAATTGTGACAGAATTTGATTTCAGACATAAAGATTATGAAATCATCGGAAAAGATATGATGAAATTAGCACAAGAGCTTTTTCCTATATGCAGAAGTATAACAGGAGATGGTTTTAGAAAATCAATAAATATATTAGAAGCATTTTATAAAAATGACAAACGGGGGGGGGCATTTAATAAATATGAAATAAAAAGTGGAACCAAAGTATATGACTGGGAAGTGCCTGATGAATGGCACATAAAAGATGCTTACATAATAACTCCTGAAAATGAAAAAATTTGTGATTTTAAAAAACATAATCTTCACGTTTTAAACTACAGCACAGCAGTAAATGATGAAATAAGCTTGGAAGAATTGCAAAATCATCTATACTCAAATGAAAAAATGCCAGATTCTATACCTTATGTAACTTCTTATTATAAGAGAAGATGGGGTTTTTGCATAAGCCACAATGAAAGAAAAAAGCTTAAACAAGGCTTATACAAAGTATATATAGACGCAGAACATGATAAGAATGGTGTTTTAAACTATGCTGATTTCTTTATAAAAGCCGATAAAAAAAGTAAAGATGAGGTGTTAATCTCAAGCTATCTTTGTCATCCTTCTATGGCAAACAATGAGCTTAGTGGTCCGATTATACTTACATTTTTAGCCAAATGGCTAAAAGGTATTAAAAATAAAAAATATAATTATCGCTTTGTTTTAATACCAGAAACTATAGGTTCGATAGTATATATAAATAAAAATTTAAAAGAACTCAAAAAAAGAGTAAAAGCAGGTTTTGTCCTTTCTTGCTTGGGAGATGATGATAACTATTCTCTTATACACAGCCCAAAAGGAAACAGTTTAAGCGATAAAATAGCACTTCATACATACAAAAATAAAGAAAATTTTAAAGAATTTAGTTTTTTATTTAGAGGAAGTGATGAAAGACAGTTTAATAGCCCCTTGGTGAATTTAGGAGTGGTAGGAATTTGCAGGACTAGATACGCAGATTTTAAACAGTATCACACATCAGCTGATGATCTAAATTATATAAGTGCAAAAGGTTTGTTAAACTCACTAAAAAGCTTACAAGAGCTTATTTTGAATTTAGAATGCAACGATACATACAAAAGCACTGTTTTTTGTGAGCCAAATTTAGGCAAAAGAGGACTTTATCCTACATTAAATTTAGATAATAAAAAACCTATAATAAGTGATTTATTAGCTTTTTTAGATGGAGAAAGAGAATTGTTTGAAGTAGCAAATATCTTAGATATGCAAACCTATGAGCTTAAAGATCTTATTGACAGTTTATTAAAACACAAGCTTATAAAAAGAGTAAAAAATGAAAAATGAAGATTCTTTTAGCATAATTATAGGCTTTTTTATTTTCTCCTTGATGTGCGTATTGTTTTTTGTAAATGTAGAATTATTGAGCTTTTTTAATCTAAAAATATCTAGTTGGCAAAATTTTGATATAAAATCAGGATTTGAAAATTTTAGTTTTGTATCTTTTATATCAACATACATTCTTTTACTACTTTGTTTTTTAGTATCTGCCGTATTTTTAGGATATAAATTTAAGGACTTTTTTTACAGTTTTAGCATATTGTTTTTGTTGTTTTTCATTGTGCTTTTGTTAAGCAAGCATAATCTTATAAAAAATATGCAGCTTGAAAGCCCATTACTAGCTTTATTACTAGGTATAATAATAACTAACTTTTTTAAAATTCCAAGCTTTTTAAAAAACTGTCTTAGCACGGAACTTTACATAAAGACCGGTATAGTAGTTATGGGAGCTAATTTTACCTTGAATTTGTTATTACAAGCTTCTGGCATAGCTATTCTACAAGCTTGTATAGTAACAACTGTAACATTTTTTTCTATATATTTTTTTGCAACTAGAATTTTTAATCTTGAAAAACCATTTGGAGCAACTTTAGCAGGTGGAGGATCTATTTGTGGAGTAAGTGCTGCCATAGTCATAGGCAATGCTTGTAAAGCTAAAAAGGAGCAAATATCTGCGAGTATAAGCATAGTGGTATTTTTTGCTTTGATTATGGTATTTGCCTTGCCATTTTTATGTAAAGCCTTAAATTTAGATGCAGGTATAGCTGGAGCTTTCATAGGGACATCAGAATTTGCTGACGCAGCTGGATTAGCTGCAGCTTCCTCTTTGTCAGATGAAAGAGCTGTGGCTGCTTTTACTGTGGTTAAGGTTGTCGGTCGCGATATGTTTATAGGAATTTGGGCGTTATTAGTAACTTTTTTATCTGTTGCAGTTTGGGAAAAAACCGGAGAAAAAACAAGTGCAAAACTTATATTTCAAAGATTTCCAAAATTTATACTAGGCTTTTTCACTCTTTGCATTTTAAGCACATTATTCTTACATTTCTTAGCAGATGATTTAAAAATCTCATTTGAAAAAGAATTTTTAAGCACTATGAAAGATTTTAGAACTCATATTTTCACATTAAGCTTTTTGTGTATAGGCTTAAGCACGAATTTCAAGGAGCTTTTAAAATTATCATACAAGCCTTTCTTGGCGTTTTTTTTAGGAGTTTTAATAAATTTGCCGCTTGGATTTGTGCTATCAAATTATATTTTTGCAGAATTTTGGAAAAATTTTTTAATAAAATGAAAGGAAATAAATGTCTGATTATAAGATAAGTGATTTTGAAAATATAATAAAAGAAAATGTAGATGAAAAAACTGATATTGTTTTTATGGCTGGAAATTTCGCAAATTTGGGAATGTTTGATTCAAGAAATAAATTAGATTTATTAGATTCTGTTTCAGAAACAATTTTTAAAGCAAGTAAAGATAATGCTACGATTATGACACAAAGTATGAGTTTTCAAATATGCAACACAGATATACCATACGAAAGATACACCTGGGCGAATTTAGGGGCTTTTTCAAACTATTTGCTAAATAAAAAAAATAGCATTAGAAGCAATCACCCCTTTGCCTCTTACACAGCACTTGGAAAAAATGCTTATATTTGCGATACAAGCACCCCTTTTGCTTATGGTATAAAATCGCCTTATGATAATATGCTAAAATTTGATAATATTAAAATGTTTAGCGTAGGAATGCCCCCAAATACGACCTGCTCTATAATACATCACGCGGAATTTAATATGCACGTGCCATACAGATACATAAAAGAATTTTATCATCCGATAAAAATTGACGATAAAATAATTAGAAAAAATTTCTATCTTCATGTGCTTTATAAAGAATACATAGCTATGAAAAGAAATTTAAATATAAAATTTTTTAAATACTTTAAAGAAAAAGGAAATAATATAAAAGAGATAAATCTTGGAAAAAATAAAATTTATATTTATGATTATAAAAAATTTTACGAAAGTAGTATAGAATTGCTTTTAAAAGATATATATTCTTGGATGAGCGAAGAACCCAAAGAAAAACCATTTAGGAAATAAATATGGAAAAATTAACTTTTAAACTTAAAGGTAGTAGAGACTACATACAAGGTCCTGATGTTTATAATGAGATTGAGAAAATATTAAATAAAAAAAAGATAACTTATTTTGAACTCTCTTTTCACAACATTATGAAAAATAACATAATACTAAGCGATAAAAAACCAAATAAAGAACAAGATCTTTACTTTTTATGTAGATATATAGAAAATGATAACACAAAAGAACTTTACGGGATAAAAGATGAAAGCTCCAAACCTAATGAAAGTATAATTTATGAAGAAGAGCTAATAACGCAAAATGCTATATTTAATGAAAAAGATGAAAGTATCATTTTAAACAGTCCAAGCAAATTTACTCTTATGGAAGAAATAGTTGCCTTAAATAAATACTTAGTTCAACAAACTATACAAAAACAAAAAAAAGGAAAATGGTATTTTGCTAAATTTATTCATTCTAATCTCTTGCCAGAAAGAAGCTATCCTTTAGAAATAAGATTAAAAACAAATTTTAATTTTTTATTAAGCAAAAGTGAAATAATCTTATACAAAGAAGGTGTAGCAACGGGGGGGGGCATTGTATTTTTTGGTTCAAAGAAGGAGTGATATGCTAGGTATAACTAAAATTTCAAGCTACAAGGCTTCAAAAAACATAAACAATTATGAAAAAAAAGAGCTTTTTTCTATAAACGATGATTTTATAAAAAATAAAATAGGCTTTGAAAGCTTAAAAATAAAAGATGAAAACGAAAGCGTTATATCTATGTGCTTGAAAGCCTGTGAAAATTTAAATATAGATTTATCAAATATAGACTGCTTAGTTTTAGTCTCTCAAAATCAAGATATAAAGATACCTCACAGTTCAGCACTTTTACAAAGTGAATTAAATTTAAGCAAAAATTGTGCTTGTTATGATATAGCTCTTGCTTGTAGTGGCTATGTTTATGCACTTTCAAACATTATCTCTTTTATGAATTTTAATGGCTTGCAAAATGGCTTATTATTTACGTGCGATCCTTACAGTAAGATTATAGATAAAAATGACAAAAATACTGTTTTGTTATTTGGCGATGCAGCAACAGTTACATATATAAGTAAAGACTATAAAATAGAAGCTAAAAATTTTGCTTTTGGCACTGATGGGAGTGCGTATAAAAGTATATTTTGTGAAAAAGATATTTTAAGTATGAATGGACAAGCCGTGTTTAATTTCGCTGCAACAACTGTTGTCAAACACATAAATGATTTTTTATCTAAAAACAATCTAAATAAAGATGATATTGATTTGTTTTTATTTCACCAAGGAAGCAAATACATTATAGACACTTTAAGCAAAAGGTTAAATTTAAACCCAGATAAGGTGCCATTCTTAGCCGCATCATATGGCAACACGGTCTCATCATCAATACCTCTAATGCTTGAAAATTTTATAAAAGAAAAAAGATATGATAAAATTCTAATAACGGGCTTTGGGACGGGACTATCCTATGCTTCGGGCTTATTAAAATTTAAGGAGGATAAATGAAAGTTAAGGTAGAAGATATATTAGAACTCATAAAAGAAACCGGTGTTTTAATAGATGTAAATACTTTAAAAAGCGATAAAAGCTTAAGCGATCAAGGTATAGATTCTTTAGATATTGCAAATATATTTTTAAATATACAAGAAAAATATGATGTTGTAATACCTATAGAAAAAACTCAAGAACTAAATAGCATAGATAAGATATTAGACTATATAAATTAATACTATCTAAGGATAGATATGTCAAATATCTGCATGATAACGGCTCGTGGTGGTAGCAAAAGAATTCCTAAAAAAAATATAGTGGATTTTCACGGCAAACCACTAATAGCATATAGCATAGAAAATGCTCTTGATTCTGGAATTTTTGATGAGGTTATAGTTTCAAGCGATGATGAGGAAATTTTAAACATAGCATTAAAATTTAAGGCAAAAATTTTCAAAAGAGATAAATACGCAGACGATATAAGCTCTAGCACAAAGGCTGCTATATACACTTTAAAGTCTCTATTACAAAATGGAAAAAATGTAAAAAATCTTTGCTTACTTTACCCAACAGCCCCTCTTATAAACGCTAAAATTTTAAAAGAAGCCTACGATAAATTCATAAAGGATAAAAGTCTTTTTTTATTTGCTGCAACGGAATTTGAATACCCCATACAAAGATCGTTTAAGCTAGATGAAAATTCTAAAGTAAAGATGTTTGATGAAAAGTATTATTACAAAAGAAGTCAGGATTTAGAAAAAGCATATCACGACGCTGGGGCTTTTTATTTTGGCACTAAAAATGCTTGGCTTGAAAAAGATTTTTTATTTAAACAGTATTCTACTGTTTATATTTTACCTAGAAATTTAGTTTGCGATATAGATACAAAAGAGGATTTAGACTTTGCTAAAGCCTTGTTTGAAATAAATCTAAAGGCAAAAAACAAATGAAAGTTTTAATAAGAAGTGATAGCTCATCTACCATAGGACACGGACATATAAAAAGAGACCTTGTTTTAGCAAAACAATATGATGATGTAAGCTTTGCTTGTATGGAACTTCAAGGCTCGTTAATAGATGAAATTCCTTACACCGTTTATGAACTTTCAAGTGCTAGTATTTATGAGCTTATAAATTTGATAAAAAGGGAAAAATTTGACTTTTTAATCATAGATCACTACGATATAGATAAAGATGATGAAATGCTTATAAAGCTTGAAACCGGGGTAAAAATTCTATGCCTTGATGATATGTATAAAGAGCATTACTGTGATATACTTTTAAATGTAAATGCTTATGCAAAAATAGACGAATACAAAGACCTTGTCCCTAAATTTTGTGAGATTAGATGTGGATTTTCTTGTGCCTTGATTAGAGACGAATTTTACGAAGAGGCTAAGATACAAAGAGAGAAAAAATATGATTTTTTTATATGTATGGGTGGAGTTGATAGCAAAAACCTATCAGCCAACATAGCAAATGAAATATCAAAAGATAAAAAAATAATAATAGCAACAACAAGTGCGAATCTAAATTTAGATAAATTAAAAGAATTTGTAGCTTCAAAAAGTAATATAACGCTAGTAATAGACAGCGAAAATCTAGCTAAATTAATGAATGAAAGCAAAAAACTTATCATTTCGGCTAGTTCTTTAATAAATGAAGCCCTTATGCTAAAAGCAAATTTTAAGGCTATTTGCACAGCAAAAAATCAAGAAAACATAGCTACTTGGCTTGGTCAAAAAGGCTATGAAGTAGAAATGATGATATGATATTTAAAAATTTTACAGAATTAAGCCTAGATGAAAAAAAGCAAATTTTAGAAAAGAGAAATAGCCCAGAAGTAGCAAATTTTGCTATAAACAAGAATATAAGCTTAGATGAACACCTAGAATTCATAGAAAAGTTAAAATTTAGCAAAGACATTTATCTTGCACTCTTTGATGATGAGGAAATGATAGGGGTTATAAGCTTTACAAGAATTGATAATGATGAAGGTTTTTTTGGACTTTATAAGATAACTCAAAGAAAGGTTGGAGAAATTTTAATGAATAAAATGCTTGAATACGGTTTTAAAAATTTAAAACTAAAAAAAATAAAAGCTGAGGTTTTTGAACAGAATACAAAAGCCTTGAAACTTTATGAAAAATTTGGATTTAAAATCACAAAGAAACACGGTAATTTACTAAGTATAGAATTTGCTATGAGGGGGGGGGGCTTTAAATAATCTCATATACATTTTTGAGGTATCTGCATGAAAATAGCCATACTTACCTCAAAAAATCAATGGTTTTTAAGATATGCCAAACATCTAGCAAAAAAATTAGATGCTAAACTTTTTTACAGTAGTAGCGACATAAAAGAAAAATTCGACATATTATTCATACTTTCATATCATAAAATTTTAAACAAAAAAAGCCTTTCAAAAAATAAACATAACATAGTAATTCACAGCTCAAATTTACCAAAAGGCAAAGGATTTGCTCCACTTTTTCATCAAGTTTTAGAGGGTAAAAAAGAAATAATTTTTACTTTGTTTGAAGCAAATGAAAGTGCGGATAATGGAGAATTTTATATAAAAGAAAAACTTGTTTTAAATGGCTTAGAATTATATAATGAGCTAAGGGACAAGCAAGCTAAATTAGTCTACAAAATGGCTTTAAAATTTGTAAAAAACATAGATAAATTAAAAGCAAAAAAACAAAAAGGTAAAGAAAGCTTTTACAAAAGAAGATACCCTAAAGATAGCGAGTTAGATATAAACAAAAGCATAAAATCGCAATTTAATCTACTAAGAATTTGCTCAAATAAAGAATTTCCGGCATTTTTTTACATAGAAAAACAAAAATTTATACTAAAAATTTACAAAAAAAGTGATTAAAAATCACGAGAGATAAATGAGTGGTGGTTAGAGGCAGAATCGAACTGCCGACACGCAGATTTTCAGTCTGCTGCTCTACCGACTGAGCTATCCAACCACAACTAAAAGCGGTATTATAACAAGTTATTTTTAAAAAAAACTAAATTCATTATTTTTTGTTTTTTATAAAAATTTTGCTATACTTTTTGGTTTAATTTCTAAAAGTTTAGGAACTTATGAAACAAACACACTTAGACAGAAGAAGTATAAGAGTTTTATTTTTAGGATATGTTGGTATAGCTATTTTTGGTGCTTTTATACTAAGGCTTGATATAATGAGCAAAAGCGATATGAGTTTTATAGATGCTTTATTTACTTCTGCTTCTGCTATAAGTATGACAGGCTTAATAGTTAAAAACATAGCAACTGATTTTACCATATGGGGACAAATTTTTTTATTGTTTTTGATACAAATTGGCGGTCTTGGATATATGGGACTTGGCATATTCTTTTACCTACTCATACGCAAAAAAATAGGATTTAATGAAAGAAATATGCTAAAAGAATCCCTTATTTATCCACACATAGACGGGGTTATTGATTTTCTTAAAAAGATAGTAATATTTGTATTTATTACAGAATTTGTAGGTGCTGTGCTTTTAAGTCTTAGATTTGCACTTGAAATGAGTATGCCACAAGCTATTTGGAACGGTTTATTTTTGTCAATATCATCATTTAATAACGCTGGTTTTACATTATTTGAATACGGTCTTATGCCATACAGACAAGATTTTTGGATAAATTTTATAGTAACTACACTTATAATTATAGGTGGTATTGGGTATTTTGTCTTACTAGAGCTTTATTTATTTAAAAAGAAAAGACTAGGCACACTTAGCATACACACAAAGATTGTATTAAGCGGGACTGTGATACTTATAATACTAGCTACTGTAGTTGTATTTTTGTTTGAATACGCAAATAAAAATAGTATAGGCTCCTTTTCTTTATTTGACAAACTTCTTAGCTCTTATTTTATATCGGTAAATTACAGAACTTCAGGCTTTAATACCATAGATTTAAGCACACTAAAAGATGCATCTTTATTTTTTGGTTCTTTGTTTATGGTAATTGGAGGTGGTCCTGGTGGAACTTCAGGTGGTATAAAAATCACAACAGCTGCAGTTTTAATCATATATACTTACTGGGTTATAAAAAATGCAAGAGCTGCACATATTTTTCATTATGAAATACCAGAAGAAACCATACGAAAAGCTTTTGTTATAACGGTTGGTTCTATAATGTATGTTATAATATGCGTAATAATAGTAAGCTTGTTAGAACAGGAGTATAGGTTTATAAATATTCTCTTTGAAGTAAGTTCTGCATTTGCAACTGTAGGCGTATCAACAGGAGATGGCGGAACATTATCGCTTTCTGCATTGTTTAGCAATGAAAGTAAATTAATAATCATACTACTTATGATAACAGGTAGAATAGGAATTTTTGCATTTTTAATATCTATGTTTACTCAAGAAAAGGAAAAATTCTTAAGATATCCACAAGGAAAGGTATATCTATGAAAAGTAACACAACCTATGGTATTATAGGGCTTGGCAAATTTGGTTCTGTATTAGCCACAGAACTAATTAATGGCGGAGAAAATGTAGTCATAGCTGATATAGATGAAAATAACTTAAAAAAGCTGCAAGACAAAGTTAGTTACGCATATATATTAGACTCATCAAATCAATCAGCTTTAAAGGAAGCTGGATTTCAAGATGTGGATATAGTTATAGTTAGTATAGGTGAAAATATAGAAAAAAGCATACTTACTTTAATGGCATTAAAAGAAATAGGCGTTGAAACAGTTATAACAAAAGCTACCTCGCAAGTTCATGGGCAAATTTTGTCAAAGCTTGGCTCTTCTAAGGTAATTTATCCAGAAAAAGAAAGTGCAGTAAGACTTGCAAAAGAAATTTTATCTCATAGCAAATTTGAGGTAATAGACCTATCTGCAAATACTATAAGAGCTGTGAAAATCTTAGTAGATGACACTCTTGTTGGACATAGTCTAAAACAAATAGCCCAAAATATGAAAATACTAGCCTATAAAAAAGGCACTGATGATTGGTCTATGTTTCCAGAGCTTGAAACAACACTTGTTGATGTTGGAGATAATATAATTTTAGTAGGCACAGTAAAAGACCTTGAGAATTTTTCTTTAAGCTAAAAAATGCAGGAGTTTTTAAAGAGAATCTCAAGAAAAGTAAAATATAAAATAAACGATGTAAAAACTCTAAAAAATTTAGAAAATTTCGACATTGTTTTATATGAACTTTATGATGATAAAAGCATATCTTTAGATGAAATAAATAAAGTTCTTTCTATAAAAGAAGATGATTTTTTACACAATTTTGCTCATTTTAAAAAATTAGACTTTATAGACTTAAAAAAAGAAGAAATAGACTTATCATTGCTTGAAAAAATGCCTCCTTCTTTTATGGAAAATAGGGATTTGGTATTTTTTAAAGAGGACGATAAGTATATTTATGTAAGCACTTACAATAGCTTTAATGTATCTTTACTAGATAGAATAAGCTCTATATTCAAAGACAAAAAGGTTAAAATTTTCATATCAAGCAAGATACAAATTTCAAAAATTTTAGATGAATTTATTTTAGAAAAAGAATTAAAAGAGTTATTTAAAGAACTAAAATTTGAACTAAAAAGCAAAAGCGACAAGGAACAAAGTGCTGTTTCAAAACTTTTTAGACTTATAACATATGAAGCCATAAAACTAAATTCAAGCGATATACACTTTGAAATAAACGATAAAGATGCACTTATAAGATTTAGAGTAGATGGGATTATGTTTGTATTTATAAAACTAGAACAAGATATATACAACGCACTTATATTTTATATAAAAATACTAGCACATCTTAATGTAGCTGAAAAAAGAAAGGCTCAAGATGGAAGTTTTTCTATGGAATTTGAAGGCTTAGAATACGACTTTCGCTTCTCATCTTTGCCTATTATAAATGGAGAAACAATAGTGCTTAGAATTTTAAAAAGAAAGGCTGAAATTCTAAGCTTAGACGATCTTAAATTCGATGAAGTCGTGCTTCAAAAATATAAAAAAAGTATAAATTTGCCTCACGGACTTATACTCCTTACAGGTCCCACTGGAAGTGGTAAAAGCACCACCTTATATGCTTCTTTAAATGAGATAAAAAGCGAAAGCAAAAAAATTATATCAGCAGAAGATCCTATAGAATACAGAATTGATTTAGTGCAACAAATTTTACTGAACGAAAAAGCTGGACTTGACTTTAACAACGCATTAAGAGCTATGCTAAGACAAGATCCAGATGTTATAATGATAGGAGAAATTAGAGACGAACAAAGTCTTGACATAGCTATAAAAGCTTCATTAACAGGACATTTAGTTTTTTCTACACTTCACACAAATGATTCTATTTCTGCAATCTCTAGAATGCTTGATATGAAAGCAAAACCTTATCTCATATCGTGTGCACTTACTGTAGTGATAGCACAAAGATTACTTAGAAAATTATGTCCGTATTGCAAAAAAATATCTGATAAAAAATACAGTGAATTTGATGGAACTTTTTTTGAAGCTGCTTCTTGTAAAGAGTGCAATTATACAGGGTATTTAGGAAGAGAATTAGTAAGCGAATGTTTATTTATAGATGAAGAACTTAGCGAATTAATAAGAATAAATGCTTCAAAAGCACAAATTCTACAAAAAGCTAAGGAAAAAGGCTTTAAAACTATATTTGATAACGCATTGCAAAAGGCTAGATTAGGAATAAGTAGCATAGATGAAATTTATAGGGTTTTGCGTTGAGATATAGGGTTAAATTATATAATAGTGATAAAGAAATTATAATTTACGCAAAAAGCAAATTTCAAGCTCAAAAAATAGCCATTAATAAAGGTTTAAAAGTAGAAAATATCGAGGAAGCTAATAATATTTTTTTTAAAAAACGTCTAAAAGATTCAATTTTATTGATATTTTATAAAGAATTATCAATACTTTTAGACTCTAACATAAGCTTGCAAAATGCTATCAAAGAACTTGAAAAAAGTGCTAAATCCGACTTAAAGATATTTTTAAACAATATATCAAAGCTTTTAAATAGTGGTCAAAACTTAACATCTGCTTTTAAAAATAGCTCTTTTTATTTTAATAATACAGAGCTTACCTTACTAGAACTAGCAGAACATAGCGGAGAATTGGCTAAAATTTTTGCTAAATTATGCGAACTAAAAGAAAAAAAGATTGAAAATTTAAAGAAATTAAAAAAAGCCCTATCCTACCCTTGTTTTGTTTTTATCACTCTTATATTCGCATTTTGTGCCATTATACTGCTTATCTTGCCGCAATTTAAAAATTTATTTAACGAATTTAACATAGAATTGCCACTTATAACCAGAATGTTTTTAAATTTTTACGATTGTTTGAGTGAATTTTACTTAGTAATCATCTTTGCATTTGTAGCCTTTATATTTATTTTTATTTTGCTTTATAAGAACAGACAAGATTTTGCTTATATCGTGGATATGATAATAAGTAAAATTCCCATTGTATCAAGTTTGATTTTTTATTCTCAAAGTTCTCAATTTTTCTTTGTCTTATCTGTTTTAAGTGAGGCAAATATAGTAGCTTTAAAATCAGTAAAACTAGCATCTGCAAATTTTCAAAATAAATTTATAAAGCAAAAAATAAAAGAAATTCAAATACTAATGGAACAAGGCTTGAGCTTAGAATTAGCCTTTGATAAGGTTAAAATTTTTGATACTCTTGTAATAAGTATGTTAAACACTGCTATGAAAAGTGCGAAACTAGGCAAAATATGTGAAAACATATCAAGATATTATGAAGTCAAATTAGATGACAAGCTAAGCCTTATATTAAATTTAATAGAACCTCTTATGACTTTTGTAGTTGCTATAGGTGTGCTATTTTTGGCTTTAGGAATTTTTCTACCTATGTGGGAGCTTAATTCTATAAACAAATTTTAAAGATCATTTTTAATATAATAAGTTCCACCTCTTGGAACAAAAACCTTGCTCCAATACTCGGTATCAGGCATTAAATCAGCATTTCCTATGTAAAGTCTGCATTGATTGTTTGCTATTTTATACAGCACTTCTGCGAATTTTAATCTTGATTCGTAGTCAAAATATATCATCATATTTCTAGAAAATATCGCATCAAATTTGCCAAGCTCTAGAAATTTCTTATCAAAAACATTGCAAAGCTCAAATCTACAACGACAAAGCTCTTCCTTTTTTATCTTATAAAAATCGCCTTCCTTTGTAAAATATCTAATTTTTTCACTATCTGCTAAACGATGCAAACTCCTGCCTTGATAAACAGCATTCTTAGCTTTTTCTATCGCCTTGCTATTTATGTCTATACCAACTATATTTAAGTTTTCTTTAGAAAAATTTAACACTCCAAGCAGTGCTAAAGAATAAACCTCTTCTCCGCTAGAACAAGGTGCACAAAGCACATTTACCTTTTTATCTAAGGATTTAAGATAATACAACGCTTCTTTAAGCTGTGGTAATTCTCTATAAAAATAAGTTTCATTAACAGTTACAAAATCTATAGTTTCTTGTTTTAGTTTTTTATCATATTGTAAGCGAGTTAAAAATTCTTTAAAACTAGAAATTCCATTAAGTTCTTTTAAAAAACTTCTAAGTTTCACAGCCAAAGCACTCTTTTTTTCGCTTAGGTCATTTCCTGTGTATTCATTCATAATCTTTATAAATGAATACAATTCCTCTTCATTAAATCCTAAATCCTGCATATAAACCTTTCATTCTTGTGAATTTGTTGCAAATTTGATAATCTCATTTTTTATGCTAAACAAACTTATTTGCTCTAGTTTAGGATTTATCTCTTTTGCTCTTTTTGGCATACCATATACAACGCTATCTTCTTCATTTTCACAAAAGCATTTAACTCCACTTTTATATAAATCAAACAAACCCTGTGCTCCATCATCTCCCATACCGGTTAAAAGTATGGCTATTACTTCATTAGTTTTTGCTACATTTACAGCAGAAGTAAATAATAAATTTACATTTGGATTAAATATAGTGCTTTCATCGCTATAATGCAAACTTATATTAGTTGATCCTTGTAATACTGAATTTTTAGGCAAAATATAAATTTTTCCAATCTCCAATTTTTCTTTATCAGCAGCTAAAAGAACTTCGCTTTTTGCCTCTTGATTAAACTGCCTCACAAAAGACGGTATAAAAGAATGACTCATATGTTGAGCTATTACAACACAAGAATTTTCTATATACAAATCTTTTAAAAGAAATTTAAGCTGATTTGGACCTCCGGTTGAAGAGCCTATTAACACTATTTTCATCTATATTTACCTCAACTATGATGAATATAAAAAAGGTAATTTTATCATTTATTTATCAAAAAACAAAGATTATAAACTAAACTTTACTGTTTTTATACTTTAGTATGCTAAAATACGGCTTTAATTCAAAGAGGGTTAATGTTAAGAGACAAAATTTATATAGCAAGCGATCATGCTGGATACAGATTAAAAGAGGAATTATGTTCTTTTTTTAAAGAAAAATTTTTATCTTTTGAAGATCTTGGCACAAAAAGTGATGAAAGTTGCGATTACCCTGATTATGCTCATCTTTTAGCTTCAAAGATAGATGAGAATAGCTTTGGAATTTTAATATGTGGGTCTGGAATTGGCATAAGCATAAGTGCAAATAGACATAAGAATATAAGATGTGCTTTATGCAATGAAAGTTTTAGTGCGAAATTAGCTAGAAAACATAATAATGCTAATGTATTAGCACTAGGTGGCAGGTTGCTTGGGCTTGATTTGGCAAAGGATATAGTCTTAACTTTCATAAATACAAATTTTGACGGCGGAAGACACGAAACAAGAATTCAAAAAATAGAGGTATGGTGATGTTTGGCAACTGGTTAATTTTAACTTTTTTAATCTGTCTTTGTCTTTATCTTACAGTTATGCTTTTATACTATAAGACTCTTTTAAACAAAGAAAGAATTTCAAAAGATTTTATTAAAAACAATCTAGATGACACAGAAATAATAATAAGAAAGCTACAAGTGCAGTTACAAAGAAGTTTAGGAAATATCGATATATTAACAGAAGAATTAAGCAAGATAAAAAATGACCTAACATCTCTAAGAACTAGAAATTCACAGTATCGCTTAGAAAATGACAAACTAAGACGAAAGATAAAAGAGTTAGAAGCTAAAATAGAGGCATTATTATGAAAGAACTCTCACAAGAACAAAAAAATCGCTTAGCAGCTTCCATAAGAATCATAGAAGATTTTCCAAAAAAAGGTATAAAATTTAGGGACATAACAACACTTTTAAACAATAAAGAAATGCTATGTTTCTTGTTAGAACACCTATGCACTAGATATAAAGATGAAAATTTTGACTTTGTAGCTGGTATAGAAAGCAGAGGTTTTATATTTGCTTCTATGCTTTGTGCCAAACTACAGCTTCCTTTTGTGCCTATTAGAAAACCTAAAAAACTCCCTTATGAAACATTTTTTGAGGAGTATGATTTAGAATATGGAAAAGATAGGGTGGAAATTCACAAAGACGCTTTCTTGGGCAAAAAAGATGCAAAAATTTTACTAGTTGATGATTTGATAGCTACTGGCGGGACAGCAATAGCATCTTGCAATCTAATCAAACAAACTGGAGCAAGGTGTGTTGAAGCGTGTTTTTTGATAAATTTAAAAGATTTAGGTGGAGAAGAAAGGCTAAAAAAATTCACCTCAGTCTATAGTGTTTTAGAGTTTTAAAATGTTTGGTTTAGAAGAATTTTTAAAGGGCGTTTTATATGATTATCAGGATTTAGCCTACCCTATAATATTTGTCTGGTGTATGCTAGAAGGAGAATTAGCACTCATACTTGCTGGTATATTCGCACACGAAGGACATGTAAATTTAGCTCTTGTAATATTTGTAGCCGGACTTGGTGGCTTTGTTGGGGATCAAATTTATTTTTATATAGGAAGATATAATAAAAAATATATACAAAAAAAATTAAAAAAACAAAGAAGAAAATTTGCTGTAGCACATCTTTTGTTACAAAAATTTGGTTGGCCAATAATCTTTATACAAAGATATATGTATGGATTTAGAACGGTCATACCTATGAGTATTGGAGTTACGCGTTATAGTGCTAAAAAATTTGCCTTTGTAAATTTAATATCTGCTTGGATATGGGCTGCTATAACCATACTTTTAGCTTGGTATTTTGGAAAAGAAATTTGGCTTTTTGTATCTTGGGCTGGAGAGCATTGGTATTATGCTGCACTACTTATAATAAGCTTTTTATCGCTTATTATTTTTGCTTTTAAACAACTTGAAAAATCAATACTTAAAAAAAGGAATAATAAATGAAGCTTGAATTCAACACAAAAAAAATAGAACAAATCAAAGCTGATGTAGAAATAAGTTTTGTTTCGGAAAAAAACATAAAAAAAATTACTAAGGCAAAAGAACTTTTTACTTTGTATAATTTTAAAGGTGATGGGACTATTTTTGATGCACAAAATAAAATTTTGTATGTATCTATAAAAGAAATAGATTATGAAAGCATTAGATTAGCTTTCTTTACAGCACTAAAAACCATAAATAAATTAAATATAAAAACTGCAAAAAGTCCTTGTATTATATATGACTGTGTAGTAAAAAGTTTTGTAGCTATGGCTGAAGGAGCTATATTTTCTAGCTATGATTTTAACAAATACAAAAGTGAAAAAAAAGAAACAAAATTAGACAAACTTATAATATCAAGCACAGAAATAAATGATAAAAATTTCAGTGCAAACGAAGCTAAGATAGGTATTCAAAGAGGTGAAATTTTAGCTAAAACTTGCTCCTTTGTAAAAGATATAGTAAATGAAATTCCACAAACTTACACACCTTTAAAAATGGCACAAGATGCCCAAAATTTAGCTAAAAAAGATAAAAAAATAATATGCAAAATTTATGATGAAAAATTTTTAGAAAAAGAAAAAATGAATGCATTTTTAGCAGTTAATAGGGCTTCTATACATCCACCAAGATTGATTCATCTTAGTTATAAAAGCAAAAATGCAAAGCAAAGGATAGTTTTTGTTGGCAAAGGATTAACCTACGACAGCGGTGGTCTTAGCTTAAAACCAGCTGATTATATGCTTACTATGAAATATGATAAAAGCGGTGGTGCGGCTGTGCTTGGAATAATAAAAGCCATAAGTGAATTAGACTTAGACATAGAAGCACACGGCATAATAGGTGCTACAGAAAATATGATAGGAGGCAACGCCTACAAGCCAGATGATGTATTAATATCAAGGGAAGGAGTCAGTATAGAGGTTAGAAATACAGACGCTGAGGGGAGATTGGTTTTAGCTGACTGTTTATCTTATGCTCAAGACTTAAAGCCTGACATTATAATAGACCTTGCAACATTAACGGGAGCATGTGTAGTAGGGCTTGGAGAATACACAAGTGGAATAATGGGTAATAACGAAAAACTACAAAATGATTTTTACGAAGCTAGCAAAAGCAGTGGAGAATACACGACTGTTTTACACTTTAATCCACATTTAAGAGAGCTTGTAAAGTCAAACATAGCAGATATAAGCAATACAAGCTCTAGTAGATATGGAGGAGCTATTACAGCTGGTATATTTTTAGATAAATTTATAAGAAGTGAATTTAAAGACAAGTGGTTACATCTTGACATAGCAGGACCTGCATATGTAGAAAAATCTTGGTCTTATCATAGCTTTGGAGCTAGTGCTGCTGGACTTAGAATGTGTATGAGTTTTATATTTTCATTATTAAGGCATAAAAAATGAGTTTATCAGTTGGTATAGTTGGACTACCAAATGTAGGCAAATCAACAACATTTAATGCCTTAACAAGGGCACAAAACGCAGAAAGTGCAAATTATCCTTTTTGCACTATAGAGCCAAACAAAGCACTCGTGCCAGTCCCTGATATAAGGCTAAAAGAACTAGCTAAGATAGCAAAGTCGCAAAAAATTTTATATTCATTAATAGAATTTGTGGATATTGCAGGACTTGTAAAAGGTGCAAGTAAGGGCGAGGGACTTGGGAATAAATTTTTATCAAATATTAGAGAAACGGAACTAATATTACATATAGTGCGTTGTTTTGATGATGAGAATATTACTCACGTTGAAGGTAAGGTAGATCCGATTAGAGATGTAGAGATTATCAATACAGAGCTAATTTTAGCAGATATAGAACAACTTAGCAAAAAGATAGAAAAACTCACAAAAGAAGCAAAATCAAACGCAAAAGGCTCAAAAGAAAGTCTTGAAGTAGCAAAAAATTTACTAGCACACCTCAACCAAAATCTAAGTGCAAATTCCTTTGAAGACAAAGAAAATCCATACTACAAAAGCCTTATTAAAGAGCTTAGGTTATTATCTGCTAAAGAAGTTATCTACGGTGCAAATGTAGATGAAGCCCACCTTATAAAAGATAATGATTTTGTCCTAAAGTTAAGAGAATATGCTGCAAAAAATAAGCACGAAATCATAAAGCTTTGTGCTAAGATAGAAGAAGAAATGATAGCCTTAAGCGATGAGGACAGTAATGAACTTTTAAATTCTCTAGGTGCTAAAGATAGTGGTTTAGAACAAATAATAAAAGCATCTTTTTCAAAACTTGGTCTTATAAGCTACTTCACCGCCGGAGAAATAGAGGTTAGATCTTGGACTATAAAAAATGGCTGCAAAGCTCCACAAGCGGCTGGAGTAATACATAATGATTTTGAAAAAGGTTTTATAAAAGCTGAAGTAGTAAGCTATGAGGACTATATAAAATACGGCTCTAAAGCGAAAGAAGCTGGAAAAATGCGGCTTGAAGGCAAGGATTATGTAGTTAAAGATGGTGATGTTATGCATTTTAGGTTTAATGTTTAGGCTTTTTAATTTTGTTTAAAGAAAAAATAGTATAATAAAATTTTATCTAATTTCTAGGAGAAAATTTTGGAAAGAACATTATCTATAATAAAACCTGATGCTGTCAAAAAACAGGTAATAGGCAAAATTCTGGATAGATTTGAAAGCAATGGATTGAAAATAGCCGCTATGAAAAAACTACAACTTAGCAAAGAACAAGCAGAAAAATTTTATGAAGTTCATAAAGATAGACCTTTTTATGGAGATTTAGTAAAATTTATGATAAGCGGTCCTGTAGTTGTTTCTGTCTTAGAAGGCGATAATGCGGTCCTAAAAAATAGAGAACTAATGGGTGCTACAAATCCAAAAGAGGCTAAACCTGGAACAATTAGAGCTGATTTTGCTGAAAACATAGATGCTAATGCCGTTCATGGGAGTGATAGCCTAGAAAATGCTAAGATAGAAATTAATTTTTTCTTTAAGGATAGCGAGATAAGCTAAGATGCTTATTGATTTTTCAAGTTTAAATAAGTCTCCTTACGACTTGAAT
Organism: uncultured Campylobacter sp.; assembly: GCF_944323605.1. Classification (GTDB taxonomy): domain Bacteria; phylum Campylobacterota; class Campylobacteria; order Campylobacterales; family Campylobacteraceae; genus Campylobacter_D. The sequence goes on along the minus strand of NZ_CALUTC010000001.1, from coordinate 252,637 downwards.
TTAAGTATAGGAAATGTCTGTTTTACCGGGCGTTGCACTAGAAAAACAAGTAAATTAGCAGAACTTGATATGAAGATGCAAGGTTTTATAGATAGCTTTTGTAATTCCTGTGGTGAGGACTTAAGAATAGATATAAATGAGGATATAAGGCTTATTTTAAGCACGGAAGAAGTAAGAGATAGCGGTGGTTCTATAAGCGATATCATCGAACTATATGGAGATAAGATAGATTTCTTAGAGATAGCAAATGCCGAGCTTGAAAGTTTTTTAAGCTCATATTTTTACTGCAAAAAATGCGAATAAATTTTGAAAGGAGTTTAAGATGGCAGTTCCTAAAAGAAGAGTGAGTAAAACTCGTGCAGCAAAGAGAAGAACTCACTACAAAATAACACTTGTAAGACCTGTTAGAGATAAAGATGGCTCATACAAAATGCCTCATAGAGCAAATCCTCTAACTAAGGAATACTAAATGATAAGCATTGCCATAGATGCAATGGGTGGAGATTATGGGGAAAAACCCATAATAGAAGGTCTTATACAAGCTTTAGAAACTAAAAAATTCAAGGCTGTATTAGTTGGAGATGAAAATTTACTTAGCCCACAAATACCAGAGCATCTGAGGCAATTTATAGAATATGAACAAAGTGATTTTGTTTTTCCTATGGAAGAAAGTGCTACTGAAGCTCTTAAATACAAGAATAGCACTATATACAAGTCTGTTGAATTACTAAGAATAAAAAAAGTTCAAGCCGTTGTTTCAGCAGGACACAGCGGTGCTACTATGTCCTTAGCTACTCTTAGAGTTGGTAGGCTAAAAAATGTTCTACGTCCAGCAATAGCTACATTAATGCCAAATACAAAAGATAAAACACTATTTTTAGACGTTGGAGCAAATACGGATTGCAAAAGTGAGCATTTATTTCAATTTGCGGTTATGGGCGAAGCTTATGCAAAAGAAATAATGGGCTTAAAAGAGCCTAGAATCGCACTTCTTTCAAATGGTGAAGAAGAAAGCAAAGGAAATGAACTCACAAAAGAAAGTCATAAATTGCTCAAAAAATTAAAAAATTTCGTAGGCAATGCAGAAGGCAAGGACATATTTAACAATAACATAGATGTTTTAGTTTGCGACGGTTTTAGCGGAAATGTTATTTTAAAAGCCTGTGAAGGTGTTGCTGGTGCTATATTCTCTATGTTAAAAGAAAGAACAAAAAAATCAAAAATGGCTATGCTAGGTGCTATGTTAATGAAGCCTGTATTTAAGGGCTTAAAAAAACACATAGACTGGCAAGAATATGGTGGAGCACCCTTGCTTGGGATAAATGGTTGTGTAATAGTTAGTCACGGAAAAAGCGACTCAAGAGCTATTAAAAATGCTATTTTTCAAGCTCTAAAATTTAGCGAATCAAACATTTATCAAGTTATAGAAAGTGAGCTAGCAAATTTTGAAAAATAAAGCCTCTATAAAAAGTATAGCTGCATATATACCAGAAAATATCTTAGATAATAAAGAGCTAGAAAAGATGATTGATACTGATGATGAATGGATAAGCAAAAGAACAGGTATCAAAGAAAGAAGAATAGCAAAAAATGATGAAAAAACAAGTGATCTTGGCACAAAGGCAGCCATTTTAGCTATAGAAAGAGCCGGCATACAAAAAGATGAAATAGATGCCATTGTGGTTGCTACCTTAAGCCCTGATTACTTCACTATGCCATCTACTGCCTGTAAAATAGCTGCGAATTTAGGGCTAAAAAATATAACAGCCTTTGATATATCAGCTGCTTGTTCTGGTTTTATTTATTTGCTAGAAGTAGCAAAATCTTTTATAGAAAGCGGTCTAAAGAAAAATGTTTTGATTATCGGGGCAGAAAAAACTAGTTCTGTTATGGATTATACAGATAGAAGCATTTGCATTCTTTTTGGTGACGGTGCTGGTGCTTGTGTGGTAAGCAAAGACGATAAATATCCCATAATAGACGTACATACTGCAAGCGATGGTGTTTATTCTGATTTGCTTATGATACAAAGGGCTGAAAAAAGTTCTATAAGCAAACCTTTAGCTATGAAAATGAAAGGAAATGAAGTTTTCAAAGTAGCAGTTCAAACACTACAAAACGACGCTGTTAATATGCTTAAAAACAATAATATAGACAAAAGTGAAATAGACCTTTTTATACCACACCAAGCAAATTTAAGGATTATTAAAGCTGTGCAAGATAAGCTTGAAATACCAGATGAAAAATGTATTTTAACTGTGCAAAAATTTGGCAATACCTCTGCAGCATCAATACCAATGGCTATGAATGAAGCCTATGAAAAAGGGCTTTTAAAACAAGGGCATACAATATTGCTTGATGCCTTTGGTGGTGGTTTCGTATGGGGTTCTGCCTTGCTAAAATTCGGTGGTAAGAATTACGAGGATTTATAAAAAATAAGAAAGAATAAAAATGGCAGCTGACGAACAAGAAAAAACCGAAGAAGCCACTTCCAAAAAAATAGAAGATGCTAGACGAGAGGGAAATGTTCCTAAGTCTCAAGACGCTGCAGCTGTTGTTACCTTGCTGGTTGGTTTTGTAGTTGTATTATTTTTAATAGGCTTTGTATCAGAAAGGATAATGAATTTATACAGGTATTATCAAGAGTTTATAGGCACAGAATTTGATATAAAAATTTTACAAACCATAACCATAAAAACTATAATGGAAGTTGTAATAATGATCTTACCGATAGTTTTAACCATAATGATTGCCGGTATTCTTGGAAATATAATGCAATTTGGCTTTATTTTTACAACAAAACCAATAACTCCAAACCTATCCAAAATAGATCCGATTAAAGGGCTTAAAAATCTTTTTTCTATGAAAAAACTTATAGAATCTGTAAAAATAGTATTAAAAGTTGGCATAGTTTTTGGGATAGCTTTTGTTTTCTTGCTTAAATTTATGACGGAATTACCAAAGGTAGAGCTTTATGATATGGCATCTCAGTTAATATGGCTAAGAGAAAAGGCTATAATATTAGCAGCCATAGTGATAATAGCTTTTATTTTTATAGGCATACTTGATGTGTTATTAGTTCGCTTTCAGTATTTTAAATCGCTTAGAATGAGCAAACAAGAAATAAAAGATGAATACAAACAAATGGAAGGTGATCCTCAAGTAAAGGGCAGAATTAGAAGAATGCAAATGGAAGCAGCAAGACGTAGAATGGTGCAAGATGTAGCTGGTGCAGATGTTGTAATAACAAATCCAACACACTATGCCGTAGCATTAAGATACGATTCAAGCAAAGAAGCTGCTCCTAGAATTCTAGCAAAAGGGGTTGATTTTTTAGCATTAAGAATCAAAGAAATAGCTTATGAAAATGGAGTTTTGGTATATGAAAATCCGCCATTAGCAAGAGAGCTTTACAAAGTTTGCGAAGTAAATGATATGATACCAAGAGAGCTATTTGAAGCTGTAGCACAAGTTTTAAGCTTTGTATATGCTTCAAATAAAAAGAAATTTCAAAACAGATAGTAAGTTAGCAAAAGTTTTGACTATCTAAATTTCTTACAAATCTTTAAACAAGCAAAACATTGCAAAAAGACAAAACTAGAAATTAAACAAGCTAACTTTAAGATGATTAATCAAATTTAGGTGCTAACTTAGAATTAACACCTAAACAATATGCTTAAATTAAGAATTCAAAAACTCAAGAGCCATCATAGCATCACCTTGCATTAAATTCTTTATATTCTTTGTATCCCAGCTAAAGTGAGGGCTGTGATGCAAGGTAGGGCTGTTAATATCCTTTGAAATCCCAACAAACACATATGCTCCCTTTCTAGCCCTAGTTAAAAAAGCAAAATCCTCAGCACCCATATCAGCTTTTGCTTTTGTGATTAAATTTTCCTCGCCTATAACCTTAGTAAAAGCATTTCTAGCTATATGAGCCATATTTTCATCATTTATCAAAGGTGGATATTCTCTTTTATAATTAAGTTTATAATCTCCTCCAAATTCTATCGCAACAGCTTTAGCGGTATCTTCTATGCTTTTTTGCAAGATTGCTTGGGTTTCATCATTTAAAAAACGCACAGTTCCTTTAAGTACTGATTTTTCAGGTATGATATTATAAGTTGTTCCAGCTTCTATCTTTCCAACTGTGATAACTCCAGCCTCTACAGGTTTTATACGTCTTGAAACAACTGCTTGAATATTATTTACAAACCTAGCAGCCATAAGCAAAGCATCTATTGTAGTATGCGGATGAGCTCCATGCCCTCCTTTACCTATAAATTCTAAATCAAAAATATCAACTCCAGCCATCATCTCGCCAGATATAATTTGTGCAGTATTTTCCACCATAGGTCCCCAAAGATGACAACCAAAAACCGCATCTACATTAGGATTTTCCAAAATTCCTTCATCTATCATAGGCTTTGCACCACCGCCATTTTCTTCAGCAGGCTGAAACATAATCTTTACAGTGCCACTAAATTCATCTCTTAATTCATTTAAAATAAGTGCGGCTCCAAGCAAGCCAGAAGTATGACCATCGTGTCCGCAAGCGTGCATTTTGCCTTTTACTTTGGAAGAATAAGATAAATTTGTATCCTCTTCAACAGGTAAGGCGTCCATATCGGCTCTTAATAGAACGCATTTTTTATCATTAGAAGCCTTTTTGCCCTCTATGATAGCTAAAATACCCGTCTTTGCTATCTGATTCTTATAAGGAATTTTATATTTATCAAGTAAAGCACAAACCTTTTTAGCTGTTTCGAATTCCTCAAAAGAAAGCTCTGGATATTCGTGCAAATGCTCCCTAAAAGCAGCCATTTCATCGTAATATTTATCACATAGTGTTCTTACCTTTTCTATCATTGTTTTTACCCCTCATTTCTTATCCATATAGTCGAATTTTTCATCACTTTTTGAAAGATTCATCTCCATTTTTTTGATTTCCTCTTCACCACTTCTAACAAGCTCTTTATCAGGCTCTCTTATGTCTTTGCTTTTACCTTTATAATCAACATTATTTAGGATATATCTAAAGACATTTAATCTAGCTTTTTTCTTATTATCTGAACTAATTATAGTCCAGGGGCATCTGGGGGTATTTGATGCTAAAAGCATAGAATACTTAGCTACAGTGTATTTATCCCAAAGCTTTTGTGATTTTTCATCAACGGGAGATAGTTTGTATTGCTTTAGAGGATCAGTTTTTCTGCTTTCAAATCTCTTTTTTTGCTCTTCTTTTGAAACTGAAAAATAAAATTTAAACATTATTATATTGCTATTTACTATCATTTCTTCAAATAAAGGGACCTCTTTTAAAAACTTCTTATGCTCATCTTGAGTGCAAAATCCCATAACAGGCTCGACCCCTGCTCTATTATACCAAGATCTATCAAAGATGACTATTTCTCCAGCTGCTGGGAGATGAGAAACATATCTTTGAAAATACCACTGTGTTTTTTCTACGTCACTTGGCTTTTCAAGAGCTACTACCCTACATCCTCTAGGATTTAAATGCTCGGTAAGTCTTTTTATAGAACCACCTTTGCCAGCGGCGTCTCTACCTTCTGTTAATATAAGAACCTTAAGACCCTTTTCTTTGACAAAATTTTGAAATTTTAATAGCTCTATTTGAAGTTTTCTAAGCTCTTTTTCGTATTTTATAGTGCTTTTTTTTACCTTTATTTCAACATATTCAGGTCCATTTTTTTTATCTTTTTTTTGTTCCTCAAGTTTTGAATCAGCCATTAAGATCTCCTCCAAAAATATATCTAAAAATTTACCATAAAATTTTATAATTTGTATAAAATATAAGTGATAAATGTAAGATTATGAGAATTTTTATAACTTTTTTTCTATTTTTAAACTTTTCTTTTGCATCAGTTTTGGGAATAAATGAAGCATTTAAACTAAACATAAATAGCGATGAAAATGCAGTTTATATGAATTTTGATATAGCAGATGATATTTACATATATCAAAATTCTATAAAAATAAAACTAAATGATAAAGATATAACAAGTCTATTAAATTTTCCAAACTATGTCTTGCTTAAAGGAGAAAAAAGATACTACAAAAACATCTCCTTATACATAACAAATTTTTTAATAAAAAATGAATTCAAAGAAAATAAAATACATAAATTAGAAGTAAATTATCAAGGTTGCTCTAACAGCGGCTACTGTTATAGACCTGTAAAAAAATTTTATGAATTAAGTTTAAATGAAAATGTCTATGATGTAGCAGAGATAAAAGAAGAGAAGCCTAAAAAAAACGAAAACAAGATTGAAACAAATTCGTTTTTTGATAACAAAAATTTCGTTCTAGTTATATTTAGCTTTTTTGTGTATGGGTTATTACTATGTCTTAGCCCTTGTTCTTTACCTATGATACCTATATTATCATCTTTAATCTTGGCTAATAAGCAAGAAAATATAAGCAAAAAAAGAGCATTTTTCCTATCTTTAGTATATGTTTTTTCTATGTCCTTAGCTTACGCTTTTGCAGGAGTTGTAACAAGTTTTTTAGGGCTTAGTTTGCAAGCATTGTTACAAAAACCTATAGTATTGATATCTTTTGCAATATTCTTTGTATTTTTAGCTTTTTGTTGCTTTGGATTTTTTTCTTTAAAAATGACTAATAAAATTCAAAATTTAATACACAAAAAAACAAAAGGTGGAAGTTTTTTAGCAGTAGCTATAATGGGCTTTTTATCTGTATTGATAATAGGTCCTTGTATGGTAGCTCCATTATCTGCAGCACTTCTTTACATAGCACATAGTGCAGATTTTATTTTAGGGGGCTTTGCATTATTTGCACTTGGTTTTGGCACAGGGATACCTTTGCTTTTTGTAGGACTTGGATTTAGCTTTATTAAACCAGGAGCTTGGCTGGAAAAAATAAATATTTTCTTTGGTTTTTTAATGCTTTATATGGCAATTTGGCTTTTATCAAATTTCATAAATCAAGCTTACTCTTTTATAGCTTATGGGGCATTAAGCGTATTTTTTGTAAGTTTTATGGGGCTTTTTGAGAGTGCTAAAAGCAATCTAAACAAAATTTTTAAGGCTATTTTAATCATAATACTAAGCTTGGGTTTGCTTGTATTTTTTAAAGGTTTATTTGAACTTTTTGATTTTAATCTACAAGTAAGCTCTAAAAAAGAAGATGGTTTGAATTTTAAATATATAAATTCTTTAAGCGAGATTGAAAAGGTGATACAAAATTCTAAAAAGCCTGTATTGCTTGATTTTACTGCAACTTGGTGCGTAAATTGCAAATTACTAGATAATACAACGTTCAAAGACGAGGCTGTAAAAGCAAGTTTAAAAGATTATGAATTAATAAAAATTGATGTGAGCGATACTTCAAAAGAGCAAGTAGAGATAATGAAAAAATTTGATGTCTTCGCACCGCCTGTTTTGATATTTTTTAATAATGGGGATAAAAAAGCCCAAATAATAGGATACACAAATTCTGACGATTTGCTAAAGACTATACAAGATATTTTTTAACTCTTTTAATGCCGCTAAATTCTCCTTAGTAAAAAACGGCTGTCTAAATAAAAACTCACATTTTTCTCCCAAAAGCAAAAAGCTGTGTTGTGGTTTATCAAAACTACCAAAGTCAAGCTTTAATACAAGAAAATCATCAGCCTCAAATATATCTTGCAAATGCAAGAAAAAATCATCTCCTTTAAATTTTATTCTTTTGAAATTCTTGGCTATATGATTAAGCTTATCTTTGCAAAAAGAAAGTTCATTTATATCAAAATCCTCTATTTTAAAAGCCGGGCTTTGCTCATCGCATACAGCTCTTACAGTATATATATCTTTTTCTTGTTTTAACCACCTATCTTCATATTTGCTTTTTATCTTTATATCCTCATTTTTGTGGTATTTTATTTCTTTAAAAAATGAAGATAAAATATTTAAAGAAAAGCTAAAATACTCCTCACTATCGGTTCTTAATTCAAAAATGCCATCTTTTTTTAAAATTCTAAAACAGTCCCTTGAAAAACTGCTACTTATAATACGTCTATGCTCTTGCTTATCCCAAGGCACAGGAAAATGTAAAAATATTTTATTTATAGAATTTGATGGCAAAAGAGAAAACAAAAGCCTAGCATCAGCTTTAAGCAAAAGCACATTTTGCAAATTTTGACTAAAAGCTAATTTTGCAACCTGCTCTATGGCTTTAGTATAAATTTCAATCCCTACTATAAGCGTATTTGTATTAGTTTTAGCTTGATACAATAAATGTCTCCCAGAGCCAAAACCTATCTCCAAAAACACTTTATCAAAACTGCTTATATTTGATATAAAATTTTGTATATCATCTTCTATGTATAAATCTTTTTTAAGCAATCTAGTCTTTTTTAAAGCATTTGCTTCGCTAAGAATATCCTCACAAAAAAGATTTTTAAACTCAAGCAAAGCCTTTTGTATGTAGCCTATCTTTGATATTCTGGTATCTTTATGAGACTTTATTAAAAAAGAATCTTTCTTTGGCAAAATTTGAAGAAAAAAACTTTCACCTTCAAAACTAGTATAAAGCAAAGATGAGTGATTATTTGTGCAAAGCCATTTAAAGCTTACCCCATTTATATCAACGGGCAAGCTTATATTATTAACTGTTTTACATTTGAAATTTGGCATTTTATTTAGATATAAAAACTCGTTTTGAAGGCAAGGACTGTATGCCAAATTCATCAACAGCTATAACTTCATAGCTATAACTTTGCCCAACTACTATGCTAGTATCATCAAAATTTTTTTGACTTATATCCTTAAATTCAACATCAGAGCCACCATATCTTTTTACTATGTAAGTTCTTGCTCTATTATCATTATCTACCCAAGAAAGCTGTATAGAATTTCCAGTAAAAGCACTAGAAACTATGCTAGGAGCAGCTGGAGCGTCTAAAGTTTTTCCTTTTACATAATCAGAAGGCATAATACTTTCAAGCCCGTCTTTATCGACAACAGTAACCTTATACTCTCTACTTGCACCAGCTTCATTTAAGACATCTTCATAGCTTGTATTTTGTGTTTTTGCTATATTTGAAAACGGAAACAATGAACTTCTTGCATAGATTTTATAATACGCTAAATCATTAAAATTTACCTTATCCCAAGTAAGCCTTACCCTAAATGGCAAATTTGTGCTTACTGATAAATTTGTTACTTGAGGTGGAAGGGGTTTGGTGCTTGAATTTATAATTTCACTAGATTCAGAATAAACTCCGTCAGAAGTTTTTGCAAAAATTCTATATTGAAAATTTTCATTTGGATTTAAATTATCATCTATGTATTCGGCACTAAGTCTATTTCTAACCTCAGCTAAGTGTTTAAAATCGGCATTGTTTTGAGATCTTTCTATAACATAAGATGAAACCCTTAAATCAGGGTGCGGTCTCCAAATGAGTTTTATTTTTCCAGGCAAACCACTAATAGCTTGAACAAAAGGCAAAGAAACAGGACTATTCATAGTTTTAACCTCTACGATAACACCTTCCCTTGATATATGTCCTTCTTTATTAAAGCTTTTCATAGCATAGTAATATTTAGTATTTGCTTCTAATCTTGTATCTACGAAATGGGTTTTGTATTTGTCTTTGATTGTTGCTATTAGTTCTAGGTTGGAATCATTAGCCCCGCCCCTATAAAGATAAAAACCTTCTATATCTTCATTATAAAAACTTTTCCATTCAAAAGCCACAGAACTCATATCGCTTATGTGCTTTAATTCGTCTATGACTGGCAAATTCTCATTTACTACAAGATTGTTTTGCTGAGAAAAATTCGCACAAGCATTAAGAAAAGGTATTAAAGCAAGACTCAATAAAAGCAAGAGAAGTTTTTTCATCTATATCCTTTTTTTTAATTTTTTCTAAAATTTGTATAAAATCATTATGCAATGGTGCTTTTACAAAAATTTGTTCATTTTTTCTTGGATGCATAAAATAAACAAAATAAGAATGCAACATTACCCTAGGATAATTCTTTTCTTTATATCCATACAAAACATCACCTAAAATATGCCTATTTAAGCTTTCTAAATGTGCTCTTATCTGGTGAGTTCTCCCTGTAAAAAGCTTGGCAGCTATCAAATTTACTCCATCTTGACTAAGCAAATTTACAAAAGCTGATTTAGCATCTTTCATACCATTTACATTAAGACCCTCTTTTAAGGCTATTTTCTTAAGTCTATTGGAATTAGAACGCACAAGTGCTTTTTCGACAATCATTTTATCATCTTTTAATGGCAAATCAATTAACGCTAAATAAAATCTACCCATACTTTTATCAAGAAGTTGTTTTGCTAAAAAATAATGCGTTTTATTGTTTTTAGCGATTACAATAGCTCCGCTAGTTCCTTTGTCTAATCTATGCAAAAGTCCTGCTCTTGTATCTCCGTTTAAATTTGATAAAGCGTATTTTTTTTCAATAAGCCAATCAACCAAAGTAGCCTCTTTTACAGTATCAGCACCATGAACAACCAAATTTGCAGGCTTGTTTAAAACCAAAATATCATCATCTTCATATATGATTTCTATATCAAAATTTACGGCAAATTTTGCAGAATTATTTTTTATTTCTGGTAGTTTTATATTTATTTTATCGTTTAGTTTCAATTTAAAAGAAGTCTTTTTTTGCAACACATCATTTACAAAAATTCCATTTTCTTTTATGAGTTTTTCCACCTGATTTCTACTAAAATTTAACTTTTTACTAATAAAAACATCAAGCCTGGAACATTCATCTACTATAAATTCGTTTTTCATTATTTTTTTTAATTTTTGAATTTTAATTAAATCTTTGTATAATAGCATATTTTATTTATTTTGGGGCGTCATTTTGAAATTTGAAAAAAGAATTTTAACACATTTTGATTTTGTGCAAGTTTTTTTAATATTACCTATAATCATTATATCCTTTATATTAACATTTGAGGCATCTTCATTTTTGTTTGAAAAACAAGTGGTTTATACTATCATCGGCTTAGCAGCTTTTATGCTCTTTTTCATTTTGCCTATTAGAAAACTGTATTGGCTTATACCTACTTTATACTGGATTAACATAGCATTGCTTTTAAGCACAAATTTATTTGGGGTAGTTAGACTTGGTGCAAGAAGGTGGATTGAAATTCCATTTACTCATTTTACTATACAACCTTCTGAATTATTTAAACCGTGTTTTATTTTGATGTTAGCATATCTTATATACACAAATCCGCCTCCAAAAGGCGGCTATAAACTTAAGCATTTTTTGTATATAAGCTTTTATATATTATTGCCGTTTTTTCTGATAGCTAGAGAACCGGATTTAGGAACTGCTACAGTTTTGCTTATAGTTGGTTTTGGAACGCTTTTTATAGTTGGTGTAAATTATAAAATTTGGCTTAGCATTTTTATATGTATAGCATTAGCTTCACCTATCATATATACACATTTTTTAAAGGATTATCAAAAACAAAGAATTCACGACTTTATATCAGAAAAACCTAGCTATCAAGTGCAACAATCAATAATAGCCATAGGAAATGGTGGTCTAACAGGAAAAAATGTAGAAGAAGCCACACAAACGCACTTTAAATTCCTGCCCATATCAACTAGTGATTTCATCTTTGCTTACACTGTAGAGAGATTTGGCTTTGTTGGAGGAGCCTTTGTTTTAATCTGCTATATGCTACTTATATTTCATCTTTTAAGCCTAAATCAGAAATTAAAAGAAGATTATTTTGCAAGAGTTGCTGTAAATTGCGTTGCTTTATTTATATTTATATATGTTGGAGTAAATGTGTGTATGACGGTTGATTTTGCACCAGTCGTTGGCATACCTATGCCATTTTTCAGTAACGGGGGTAGTTCTTTTACGACCTTTATGATATTTTTTGGGATACTACAAAATTTAATCACCTTTAGATATTTTTCAGTAGAAAAAGCTGTAAAAATATTTTAGTTAAGATACATTAAAGGAAATAAATTATATAATCTCGTCTTTATCAGCTGGATTTGTAGCTCAGTTGGTTAGAGCAACCGGCTCATAACCGGTTGGTCGCAGGTTCGAGTCCTGCCAAATCCACCAGAAAATTTAAACAATTTCTACCTTATCTATGCTATAAAGCTCCCTCTGTTTCAAGCAAAAATCTTTTTATGTCAAGTCCGCCCGTGTATCCACCTATACCGTTACTTGCAACAACTCTATGGCAGGGGACAAAGATAGCTAAGTCGTTCTTAGAATTTGCATTTCCAACCGCTCTATAAGCCCTATCTTTACCGATAAATTCGGCTATTTGTTTATATGTCCTAGTTTCACCGTAAGGAATTTCTAACAAGGCTTTATACACAGATTTTTCAAAATCACTTCCTTTTATATCAAGGGCTATACTAAATTTTTTGAGTTTTTTTGAAAAATACAAATCCAACTCACGTTTAGACTCTTCTAAAAATTCGCAGGAAAAATCGTTACCAATTTTACTTTCAAAACTTACTTTCAAAAGCTTTTCTCCGTCACTGTGTAAAGATAGGTAACATTGTTTTGTTTTATAGTAAATTTTAAACACTTATTATCCTTTAAAAGGTTAAAATACAGTTTATAAAATAATACCACAAGGAGATAAAATGTCTTTTAAAGAAGAATATAAAAAATTAGTTGATGAAAGAGCGGCACAAAACATACCTCCTCTACCATTAAACGCAGAACAAACAAAAGAGTTATGTGAGTTATTAAAAGACAGCGATGATAAAGAACTAGCACTGCTATTAGAAGAAAGAGTAAGTCCGGGCGTTGATGATGCTGCCTTAGTTAAGTGTGAATTCTTAAACAAAATATTAAAAGATGAAATAAAAAGCAAGTTAATAGACAAGAAAAAAGCTTTAGCTATGCTTGAAACTATGCTAGGTGGTTACAATGTAAAAGTTTTAATAGACGCATTAAAACGAAAAGATACAGCAAAAGATGCCGCAAATGTTCTTAAAAATATTATTTTTGTTCATGATAATTTTAATGAAATAGCAAAATTGGCTCAAAGCGATGAAAATGCTAAAGATATATTAAAAAGCTGGGCTGAAGCTGAATGGTTTCTTAAAAAAGAAAAGTTACCAGAAGTTATAAATTGTATAGTGTTTAAGGTAGCAGGAGAAACTAACACAGATGATTTAAGCCCTGCAGGAGATGCCTTTACAAGAAGTGATATACCTTTACACGCAAATGCTATGCTAAAAGTAAGACAACCAGGATCCTTAGAAAAAATCAAAGAATTGAAAAAAAGTGGTAGAGAAGTAGTTTATGTAGGCGATGTTGTAGGAACAGGCTCTAGCAGAAAATCAGCTATAAATTCTATACAGTGGCATTTAGGAAAAGATATAAAAGGAGTGCCAAACAAAAGAACAGGTGGCATAGTAATAGGCTCAACAATAGCTCCTATATTTTTTAACACAGCACAAGATAGTGGAGCATTACCTATAATTTGTGATGTTAGCAAACTTGAAATGGGAGATGAATTTGAAATTTATCCTTATAAAGGAGAAATAGTTAAAAAAGGCGAAGTGATAGCTACATTTAAGCTAAGTCCAAATACCATACTAGATGAAGTAAGAGCTGGAGGAAGAATTCCACTTATAATAGGTCGCGGACTTTGTGCTAAATCTAGAGAGGCACTAAAAATGCCTTCTGAAGATATATTTATCAAACCTAAACAACCAGAAAACAGCTCTGGAGGATATACATTAGCTCAAAAAATGCTAGGACGTGCTTGTGGAGTCGATGGGGTTCGTCCTGGAATGTATATAGAACCTAGAACACTTACAGTTGGCTCACAAGATACAACAGGACCTATGACTAGAGATGAGATAAAAGAGTTGGCAAGTCTTGGTTTTAACGCTGATTTTGTTATGCAAAGTTTCTGTCATACAGCAGCTTATCCTAAAGTAAGCGACTCAAATTTACATCAAACACTACCTGGCTTTATGACAAGTAGAGGAGGAGTTAGTCTTAAACCGGGTGATGGTGTAATACACTCTTGGCTAAACCGCTTTGTTTTACCTGATACAGTTGGAACTGGAGGAGATTCTCATACGAGATTTCCTATAGGTATATCTTTTCCTGCAGGCAGTGGATTAGTAGCATTTGCAGCTGTTACAGGCTCTATGCCTTTAAATGTTCCAGAAAGCGTATTGGTTAGGTTTAGTGGAGAATTACAACCAGGCGTAACACTAAGAGATTTGGTAAATGCTATACCTTACTATGCCATTAAAGAAGGGCAATTAACAGTTGAAAAGAAAAATAAAAAGAACATTTTTGCTGGTAAAATTTTAGAAATAGAAGGTTTACCAAATTTAAAAGTAGAACAAGCTTTTGAGCTAAGCGATGCAAGTGCTGAAAGAAGTGCTGCTGCTTGTAGCATAGATTTAAGTGTGGAAAGTGTTAGCGAATATATAAAATCAAACATATCTCTAATAGAAGCAATGATAAAATCTGGCTACGAAGATAAAGAAACATTAGCTAGAAGAGCTGATAAAATGAGAGAATGGCTAAAAAATCCTATATTGCTAAGAGCAGATAAAGATGCTAAATATGCTTACGTGCTTAACATAAATCTAAATGAAATAAAAGAACCTATCTTAGCTTGTCCTAATGATCCAGATGATGTGGCTACTTTGAGTGAAATTTTAGCAGATGATAAAAGAGCTAAGAATATAGATGAAGTTTTCATAGGCTCTTGTATGACAAATATAGGTCATTACAGAGCTTTGGGTGAAATTCTAAAAGACAAAGGTATGTTAAAAACTAGACTATGGATAGCACCTCCTACTAAAATGGATAAAGCTCAACTTACAAGCGAAGGATATTACGGTGTATTTGGTGCTGCTGGTGCTAGGATAGAAGTGCCTGGTTGCTCTTTGTGTATGGGAAATCAAGCTAGAGTAAATGATGGTGCGGTAGTATTCTCAACCTCAACTAGAAATTTTGACAATAGAATGGGTATGGGAGCAAAAGTATATCTTGGAAGTGCTGAATTAGGTGCTGTATGTGCTATACTTGGAAGACTGCCAAGCCCTAAAGAGTATTTAGATATAGTAAATGATAAGCTAGATGACTCTAAGAAAGCTAATATTTATAAATATTTGAATTTCAATGAAATTAAGGAATTTAAATTAGCTAATTAAAATTCGCTTTATTGTATTTTTGCTACAATAAAGCAAAAAAATATCAAGGATTTTAATTGAAAGCCTTAATACTACTTTGCTTTGCTTTAGCCTTGTCTATAGCAAACAACTCAAGCTGTGCTTATATAAAAGAGCACAGCTTAGACACAAACACTAATAAAGAGGAATTAGCAAGAGCAATAGAAAATTGTTCTTTATCTTTGCAAAATCAGGATTTTTCAAAAAAAATATATGAGATAACAAACAAAATACGCGGCTCAAACCTAGCTTGTGCTGGACTTTCATATATAGACAAATTAAGACAATTTCAAGTCAAACTAGCTCTTTTAATGCTAGAACCAAAGAATTATACAAAGCAAACAGATACAAAAAGAGATGAAATTTTAAAAAAATATTTTAGATATTGGGCATATCAAAGTATAGGAAATTACAGACTTTATATGAATTTTTGGAATGAGTATGGCAAAATTTTAGATCCTCTTAGAAAGTATGCAATCAAAAATGGTATAAATGCAAAAGAAAGTGAATTGTTTTCTATAGCTGCGGCTAACGAATTTTTGTATTGGGCTGTTGGGGAAACAAAAATTTTTAAAGATTTAGACGAATTTTCATTATTTATTCTTGATCAAAGAAATGACGCAAATCAAATAAAAGCTTATATATACACAAAACAACCAAACAAAGCAGAATTAATACAAGCGTTGCAAGTAGCTTTACTAGCTAAAAAATCAAATTCTGTTATAAAGGTATTTATAGATTTAGGATTAAATATAAACGAAGGATATGAAAGTGCCTTGTTTTACGCTCTTGAAAGTTATAGCAATGTAGATTTTCTACTTAAAAACAATGCAAATGTAAATTATGCAAATTCTTTTGGAAAAACCGCATTGTTCTATGCGGTAGAAGCAAATCAAAAAGATATAGCAAAGCTACTAATAGACAATAAAGCCAATGTCAATGCTAGATATATCTCTAATAATGAAAAATTAGCTATCATAAACAATTTAGGTGGAAATACACCATACTATATAACCTTTTGTGCTTTAGAACATACATCTAAAAATGTTTTGATGCACGCAGCTTCTTATGCTGATGTTGATATGTTGAAACTTCTTATAGAAAGCGGTGCAAATTTACACGATGTAGATGATCTTGGATTTAATGCACTCGATTTTGCCTTAAGTGCAAAAAAAATGGATAATGCAAAATATTTACAATCTCTTGGACTTAAGGCAAATGAAAATTTATATTATGGAGGCTCTTTAGAATGAAAACTGCACTAATTACTGGCGTTAGCTCAGGCTTTGGCAGGGCGTGTGCCAGGGCTTTAGCAAATGAGAATTTTAAAATTGTAGCCATAGCTAGAAGAAAAGAAAGATTAGAAGAACTAGAAAAAGAGTTTAAAGGCAAATTTCACTGCCTAGAGCTAGACGTAAGAGATGAAAAAGCTGTTTTTGAAAAAATATCTACTCTTCCAAACGAATTTAAAGACATTTCAGTGCTTATAAATAATGCTGGATTAGCCCTGGGACAAGAAGAATTTGATAAGATGAGTTTAGATGACATTAATACAATGGTAGATACAAACATAAAAGGGTTTTTGTATATAGCAAAAGCTGTTATACCTTTACTTAGAAAGCAAACAAGTGCTAATATATTTAATATAAGCTCGGTTGCAGCTAGAAATCCTTACTTTGGGGGCAATGTTTATTGTGGAACAAAAGCTTTTGTTTCGCAATTTTCTCTAGCTCTTAGAAACGACTTAAGAGGAAGCAATATAAAAGTTACCACAGTAGCACCTGGGCTTTGCAAAACTGAATTCAGTGAAGTTAGATTTAAAGGTGACAAGAAAAAAGCTGATAGCCTATATGAAGATACTAAATTTATAAGTGCTGAAGATATAGCAAAGGTTATATTAAGTATTTTAAATTTGCCAGAACACATAAACATAAATGAAATAGAATTGATGCCTGTTACTCAAACTTGGGCTGGTTTTCATATAGAAAAAGTATGAGTCTGTGCTTGAAAACTTTAAATGAAAAGATAGCATATATAAAAAAACTTTTTGAGGATTTTAAAGAAATACAAATTCAAAGCTTTTCTTCCCCAACAAAATCTTACAGAAATAAGGCTGAATTTGCTATATTCCATAAAGATGATGATATATTTTATGCTATGTTTGACGGAAAGAAAAAATATATCATAAAAGATTTTGAGATAGCAAATGATAAGATTAAAACGGCTATGCCTACTGTATTAAACGCTCTAAACTCAAACAAAAAATTAAAGGAAAAACTTTTTGCTATAGAATTTCTAAGCACGAAATTTGATATAAGCGTTACCCTACTCTATCACAAAAATATAGACCTTATAAAAAAAGAACTTGAAAATTTTAGTTTAGAACTTAAGCTAAAAATAATAGCAAGAAGTAAAGGAAAGAAGCTTGTATTTAATGGTGAAATTTTAAAACAAGAATTAGATATATTTGAAAAAAAATACTACTACCTTTACAGCAATGAATGCTTCATACAAGCAAACACCTTTATAAATGAAAAAATGATAGAATGGATTTTAACAGAGCTAAAAACGCAAGACAAAAAAGACTTACTAGAGCTTTACTGTGGATATGGGAATTTTACCATACCGCTTTCCTTTGTGTTTGATAATATCTTAGCCACAGAAGTATCTAAAAAAAATATAGAATTTGCTCTTGAAAATTGCAAATTAAACAATACAAAAAACATAAATTTTGCAAGACTATCAAGCGAAGAACTTAACAAGGCTATAAATAAAGAAAGAAGCTTTTTTAGGTTAAAAAATGTAAATTTAGATGATTTTTCTTTTTCTCATATCTTAGTAGATCCTCCAAGAGCTGGGCTTAGTAAAGATGTGGTAAATCTTGTAAAAAAATATGAAAATATAATATACGTATCTTGCAATCCAAAAAGCTTGAAAGATAATATAAAAGACATAGACACTCACGAGCTTAAAAAATTAGCTATTTTTGATCAATTTGCAAATACAGAACACATAGAATGTATAGCAATACTTAAAAAGAAAGGTTTTTAAAGTGAAAAATTTTATGAAAAATGTTAAAAACATAGCCATAATAGGCTTAAGTCCCGATGAAAACAAAGCCTCAAATATGGTCGCTAAATACTTGCAAAATGAAGGCTTTAAAATTATACCTATATACCCAAAAGAGGATATTATATTAAAAGAGAAAGTTTTTAGAACTATAGATGAGATAGATGAAAAGGTGGATCTGGTTGTAATGTTTAGAAAAGGAGAATTTGCCAATGAAATTTTCCCAAGTCTTTTAAAAAAAGGTATCAAAAAACTATGGCTACAACTTGGCATAAAAAACGAAGCTGTTAAGGCAAAATGCCTTGAAAACAACATAGCTTTCGTGCAAGATAAATGTATAATGCAAGAACTAAAGGCTTTAAAATGATAGAATTAAATAAAATCTACCAAGCAAAACAAAAAATAGCTGATTTTGCTCTTAAAACTCCTCTTTCGCATTCTCATTTTTTAAGTGATATTTGCAATGCAAAAATCTACCTTAAAAATGAAAATTTGCAAAGAACCGGTGCGTATAAGATACGAGGTGCGTATAATAAAATAGCAAATTTAAGCGAAAGCCAAAAGAAAAATGGGGTCATAGCAGCAAGTGCGGGCAATCACGCACAAGGAGTTGCCATAAGTGCTAAAAATTTTGGCATAAAAAGCACTATAGTAATGCCTGAATCAACTCCTCTTTTAAAGGTAAGTGCTACTAAGAATTTAGGTGCTGAAGTGATATTAAAGGGAGATAATTTTGATGAGTCTTATGATTTTGCGATAAAATATGCAAAAAAAAATAATATGAGCTTTATACACCCTTTTGAAGATGATTTGGTTATAGCCGGACAAGGCACTGTTATGCTTGAAATGCTAGATGATATAAATGACCTAGATGCTGTGCTTGTTCCAGTTGGAGGCGGAGGGCTTATAAGCGGTGTAGCAAGTGCTGCAAAACAGATAAATCCGGATATTAAGATAGTGGGAGTAAGTGCAAAAGGTGCTCCTGCAATGTATGAAAGCTATAAAAACAAAAAGATTAAAAATTCAAAGTCTGTCCGCACGATAGCCGACGGTATAGCTGTTAGAGACGTGAATGCTAAAAATCTTGATATTATATTAGAATGCGTTGATGATTTCGTCCAAGTAGATGATGAGGAAATAGCAGAAGCTGTATTGTTTTTGCTGGAAAAACATAAAATAATCGTTGAGGGTGCAGGAGCTGCCTCTGTAGCAGCACTGTTGCATAAAAAGATGAAATTTAAAAAAGATTCAAAGATAGCAGCCATTTTAAGTGGCGGAAATATAGATGTGCAAATGCTAAATATAATTATAGAAAAAGGGCTTTTCAAAGCTCACAGAAAAATGCAAATAATGGTTACGCTTATAGACAAACCCGGAGCTTTGCTAGACTTAACAGATAGCTTAAAAAAAGCTAATGCTAACATTGTAAAGATAGATTACGATAGATTTTCTACAAAGCTTGACTATGGAGATGCAATGATAAGCATAACCCTTGAAACAAAGGGCTTTGAACACCAAGAAGAACTTAGAAAAATTCTTAAAGAAAAAGCTTATAAATTTAGCGAAATTCTATAAACTCAAACCATCTTACTACATTTACAAAAACTAAGGCAAAAAGCCTTAGAAATTTAGTGCTTAAATGGAATATTTTTTGCTTGTAAATCTTAAATTATATACAGTGAGTTTAATATGCAAGTAAAAAATATAAATTTTTACTCTGGAGAGAGCATAAAAACAAGTCCTAAAAAAGAGCTATATGATGAAAGAGGCTTTCAATCTGTTTTAGACAAACAGATAAAAGATGTAAGTGAGGTAAAAAATGCCCTCACTTTAGAATCTTACACAGCATATATAGTCTCAAATTTAGATATAAGTAGCTATGAAAAAAGTAGTATAAATATGGCTATAGGCTCTGCTATAGGCGTTTTAGACCTTGTAAAAGCTTATGAGAGGGCTGGTAGAATTGATACTGAACGTTTTTTACAATATGCTGAAGAAGAACGTATAAACATCATGAAAGATAAAAGCAAAGAAGAATTAGGAGAGCTTATCATAGAAACAGCCTCTCTTTTACAAAGCGATGAGGTTTTATTAGGCAGGAGGATAAGAGGAGAAATCCCCCTAAGTAATGAACAATACAGAGCTCAAAAGCAAGACGGCGCAAATGTCTTAAAGGCTGTTTATAAGGAAATGTTTGGTGTTGAAGCTGTAGTGCCTAAATTTTCACACGATTTGTCAAGGCTTGATATAAGTGGCTTAAGAGATGATTCTTTTCTAAAATCTCTTGAAAAATCTAAGTCCTCCCTAAATCCTTTTGAATTTATGAATGGCGAAAGCAGTCTAACTCACACTCAAATACAAGAGATAAAAGAGATGATAAATAGTTATGAAAGACTAGATACTGAGGCATTAGCTAGCTTACTTGAAAAGATATAAATGGAATATTTTTTGCTTGTAATTTTATGCAACAGTAAGGAAGGTTAGAAAATATTTTATCCAAAAGGAGACAAAATGAAAAAGAAATTTTTTCTAACAGTTGCACTAGGTGCCTTGTGTTTAGTATTTCTTAATGCTAAGGATGTAGACCCTACTGAGGGTAAGGAAAAAATAAGTAGAGCTGGGCTGGATATGTATGTAAATCCTGATTCACCTTTAAAAGAAGGTTTTTTAAACGGGAAGTATGATAAAAGCTTGACACAGATAAAAGAACTCTTTGAAAAGGATAAGCAAAATCCTAGAGCTCCTGCCCCGCCTGTAAGTGGTGTTGGTATTTGGCTTGTAGCTTCTGAAAAAGGCGGAGAAGAGTTAATAGCCCCAGGACAAACTCAAACAAACAGAAATCACGGTGGTTCAACCATGTATGTATCCACAGTTGTAAAGGGATATGGTGGAATTTCTAGTGATTTTGCTAGTTATGGTGGTCCCGGTTTTATTCTTAATTATGTAGATAACATACCAATAGATTTTAATGGAGATAGAATTGTAGATGGTTGGCTCATATCTTGGGATTTATCAGGCAAAAGTCCGGGAGGACAGTTTTTATACACAGCAAGGTCTATGAATCCTGGTCCAACTATGCAAACTTATATAAACATAAGGTAGGGCTTTGCTATGAAAGTAGACAATGCAAGTATCTATACACAAAATTTAGCTGGGTCAAACTCAGCTAAAGACATAAAAGAAAGCGAACAAAGCTTTGATACTGTTTTAGAAAATGAAATTAAGACAAGTGGCATTAAAGCAGAGGATATAAAAGATTGGTCTGATTTATATACTTATATTGGAGATAGACAACAAGAAAAATTAGGACAAACATTTGCTAATGAAGAGGCTGCTAAAAAACACTTTTTAATTACTGCAGCTTCCTTTGTATCTAGAATACTTCTAATCAATCAGCAAAATCCAAATGGCTCACAAGAAGATTTTGGCTATTTTTTCAGTAGACCTGATCTTTGGCAGGAAGCGTCAAGCTATGGAAATACTGATGAGATAAAACAAGAGCTTATAAACACTATATCCTTACTTCAAAGTGATATAGGTCTTGCTTGGCTTCCAAGTAAAGAAAGCTATGAGGAATTTAAGGCTAGAAAGCAGGAGGGAGCAGATTTCTTAAAAGACATATACAAAGAGCTTTTCAATGAAGAGCCTATAGTGCCTAAATACGAAACGCTTATAGGCGGAGGTGCAAGTAGTATAGATATCAGTGCTGCTATAAAAGAATTTCTAAATAAGCCTTTTGAAAATGAGGAAGAAGATGAGCTCATAGAGCTTATAAAAGAGCTTTATAAAGAAAAACAAGAAGGCAAAGAGGAAAAAAGTGAAATTCAAGAAATCAAGTTAAAAGATACTAACTTAAAAGAAAGCTTTGACATAGAAAAACTTGCTTTAAGGGAAAGATTTACTAAAGAACAAGAAAGTCTTAGAACTTATTCTTTAAATGTTTTGCTTCAAAGTTTGTAAGCGGTGTAGGTTCAAAAATAAGTAAGAGAGTATAAAAAAAATTAAAGGAGTAAAGATGAAAAAGAAATTTTTTCTAACAGTTGCACTAGGTGCCTTTACTAAGGCTTTAAATTTAAAATTTAATAGCAAATGCTAAAGATAAGGATTTGCTATGAAAATAGACAATTCAAGTATATATACACAAAATTTAGCTGGGTTAAACTCAGCTAAAGCCACAAAAGAAAGCGAACAAAGCTTTGATACTGTTTTAGAAAATGAAACTAAGACAAGTGGTATTAAGGCAGAAGATATAAAAAATGGTTCTGATTTAGATGAATATCTTATGTTTAAATATATAGGGGAATTGGGTCATGAAAGAGGTACTGGTGTGTGGTTTTTAAGTATGGTATCAGCTATTCAAGTGGCTATTGATAAATATGGATCAGGTGATAATGATGTGTGGCCTTCTATAGAAAAAAGTAGGGAAAATTATAAAAGCACTGATGACTTAAAACAAGATATTATCAATAGAATTTCAATCATTCAAAGTGATCGTTATGATTATACTCCGCCCAATAAAAGCAAGGCAGAACATGAAATGCAAAAGCAAGATACTATAAACGCCCTAACACAAATATACAAAGAACTTTTCAACGAAGAACCTACAGTGCCTAAATTTAGCGAATTTAACACAAAAGAAAGTAGTATTGATATAAGTGCGGCTATAAAAGAATTCTTAAGTAAGCCTTATGAAAAAGAAGAAGATGTTCTTAAATTTATCAAAGATCTTGATAAACAAAATCAAGAAGAGCCAAGTGTAGAAATTTTAGGTATTAAAGAAAGAATTTATAAGCAAAATGAAAAGCTTAAAAGTGAAAATTTAAATCTTTTGCTTCAAAATATCTAAAGCAAGGTTCAACCTTGCTTTTAGTCCCAACACTCTGCATTTTTAATGCCGAGTTTTTTAGCACAAAATTTTGGATCAAGCCCATCTTTTCTTTGTTTTTCAAAGTCCTCTAAAACCTTTGAAACTATCTTACCTAGTAAAAGCAAGGATATAATGTTTGTAGTAGCCATAAAAGCCATAGTTAAATCCGCCAAATTCCAAGCTAATTTAAGATCTATCAAAGAGCCTATAAGCACGGCTAAAACAGCACTTATCCTAAAAAGATTAAAAGCTAGTTTTGAGTTTGTTAAGTATTTTACATTTGCCTGTGCGTAGTAGTAGTTACCTATCAAAGAAGTTATCGCAAAAAGCACAATGGCAATGCTTATAAAATGAATTCCAAATTCTCCATAATACTCCCTCATAGCTTCTTGAACCAAAGGCATAGCTGTTAGCAGTGGTTTGCCATCGCTTCCTAAGTCTAAATAAGCCATAGAAAAAAGCACTAGAAAAGCTGAACTAGTGCAGATGATTAAGTCAAGCAAAACAGCAAAGCTTTGTATGATGCCTTGTTTTGCTGGGTGGCTAGTGATAGCTGAAGCAGCAGCATTTGGGGCAGAACCCATACCAGCTTCATTTGAGAAAAGTCCTCTTTTTATACCTATAACCAAAACAGAACCTGCAAATCCTGAAAATATAGCCTTAAAATCAAAAGCGCTTTCAAAGACCATTTTTAAAACAGAGGGAATTTTTTCATAATTTATCAAAACAGCATAAACAGCTAAAATTACATAAGCTAAAGCCATATAAGGCACAATCAAAGAGCTAAATTTACCTATCTTTGTATGATGAGAAAAAACATATATAAAGAAAAGATAGCTAAAATAAGTCCTATATAAAGCGGATAATTGCTTTGTGAAAAGCTAAGTTCGCTTGTATTATACATATCATAATAAACATTAAAAGCAGAAGTCATAGTATAGCTTTGAAGTCCATTAAAGCCGTAAGCATAGGTTATGATAAGAATGAAGGCAAAAAAAGCACCAAGCCATTCAAGTCATAAAGCTTTTTTAATATAATAAGCTGGACCTCCTCTAAAACCTTTACCATCTTTTGATTTATAAACCTGTGCTAGAGTGCTTTCAGCAAAGGCTGAAGCCCCGCCAAAAAAAGCCATAAGCCACATCCAAAATAAAGCTCCCGCACCGCCGCTTGCTAGAGCAAAAGAAATCCCTGCTATATTTCCTATACCAACCCTTGAAGCAGTGCTTATCATAAGTGCTTGAAAGGGCGATATGTGTTCTTTTTTGTCTATTTCATTTTTTTCTTTTAAGATAGAAAAAACAGAACCAAGTAATCTAAACTGCACAAAACGAGTTAAAAAGGTATAATAAAAACCGCAAATGATGAGCAAAACGACCATTATGGCATCAGTATATGGGACTATATTATTGGAAATAAAATTAGATAAAAAATATAAAATGCATTATCTTGCATAGCCCTATCCTTTTATAAATAAAACTTTCTATGAATTAAAACAAATTTAAATTATTTATATAAATCAGTTTTCATACTAAGACCGTGTTGCCAAAATTCTCTTTCCAAGCGAACTACTGTGTGAAAAATTTCACTTAATTTTTTAAATTTATTATCATCTACCTCATAAGAATTTAAAAAGTCCTCAAATTCTCTTATCTCTGCTTGAAAAATATCTCCTGCATAAGTTAAAATCCAATCCTTATAAGGATGATTGTCTAGTTTATCTTTATCTATCCTTTTATAAATTTCAGCACCTATATAACCGTATCCTATAGCACAAGCACTAAGAGCTACAAGCATATCTAAAAAATCTCCACTTTGACCTACGCTTAACATATATCTTGTATAAGCTATATTTACTATACTTTCATCTTTTACGCAAAGCTTATCAGCATCAATGCCTAGCTTTAAAATACTCTTATGAAGCTCAAGCTCTCCTTCAACAATATAATTTTGAAATTTCATCGCAAAACGAAGTTCTTTAGCATTATCAGCGTTAAGTGCCAAAAGTGCATAACATTTTGCATAATTTATAAGATAAATATAATCTTGCTTTAAGTAAAACAAGAAATTTTCTTCTTTCAAAGTGCCTTCTTCCAAAGCATTTACAAAGTCGTGATGCAGATATTCGTCCCAAATTTTTTCATTATCTTTTAATAATCTTTCAAAAAGTTTCAT
The DNA here is from genome assembly GCF_944323605.1 of uncultured Campylobacter sp. Taxonomy (GTDB): domain Bacteria; phylum Campylobacterota; class Campylobacteria; order Campylobacterales; family Campylobacteraceae; genus Campylobacter_D. Next base: position 227,333 of record NZ_CALUTC010000001.1, on the reverse strand, counting down.
TTTATCTCCTTAAATTCTACCTATATCATAAAGCTGTATGATACCTACTATTTTACCTTTGCTTGAAACTGGAATTTCTTTTATATTGTGTTTTAACATAAGCTCTTCAGCATCAACAGCCATAGCTTCAGCTTCTATTACTTTTGGATTTTTACTCATTATTTCACTTGCTAAAAAATCAAATCTTATCTTACTTGTATTTTGTAAGGCTCTCCTTAAATCACCATCTGTGATAATGCCTTTTAAATTATCTTTGTCAAAAACAAGACAAAGACCTAATTTACCGCTTGTCATTGTATTTATAACATCATTAAATTTGGTATCTAAATTAACAGATGGCACCCTTTTTATCATAAGATCTTGCACCTTAGTAAGAAGTTTTTTGCCAAGAGAACCGCCCGGATGAAAAAGAGCAAAATCATCTGGCTTAAAATGTCTAAGCTTCATTAAAGCAGCAGCTATAGCATCACCCATAGCAAGAGTGGCAGTGGTTGATGACATAGGAGCAAGTTGCAAAGGACAAGCTTCTTTTTTGACAGCTATATTTAAAAAAGCGTCTGCTTGTTTTACTAAGGTTGATTTTGCATTTGATGAAAGTGCTATTATAGGTATGCCTCTCTTTTTTATGGCTGGAACAATTTTTAAAATTTCATCACTTTCTCCAGAGTTTGATATAGCTACAAGCACATCTAAAGAAGTTAGCATACCTAAATCCCCGTGCAAAGCCTCAGCTGGATGCATAAAAAAACTTGGTGTGCCTGTGCTTGCCAATGTAGCAGCTATTTTAGCCCCTATATGACCTGATTTTCCCATACCGCTTATAACGCATCTTCCCTTGCTATTAAACATAAGTTCTATGGCTTTTGTGAAATTATCATCAAGATTTAATGCTAAGTCTCTAACGCTATTTGCCTCTATTTCAAACACTTCTTTTGCTATATTCAAAACATTTATCTTCATAACAAAACCCTATCTATTTATATTTAAAACAACATTTGTAGCTATTGCCACTTGATATAAGATATTTACTATCATACTTGTTATTTGTAAGCCTTGAGAATCAACCTTTGGCAATACTAGTATATTATCCCCTGCTTTTACTTCAGGCGATATGGAGAAAAATCCTTGATTATACTTTGTAGCTTTTCCATTTGAGTTTATAACAAGAACTTTTGATGTATCAGCCCTATCACTATAATCCCCAGCTAAGTCTATATAATAATCAAGCTTTTTAGATGGCATATACACAAAAGATCCCGGAAGAGATACTTCGCCTTGGACTATTATCAAGTTATTTTTGCTAGGCACCACTATAGTATCACCCTCTTCTAAAATAACGGTTCTATAAACACTTGGATTGTCTATAATGATTTGTCCCTTTGGTTCTACTTGCTTTGCTATTTGTATAAAATCAAGTATGGTTTTAGCTTGATTTACCCTTATAGCAGCACCTTCTGAATTTACTGATGGTGCAGTAAGTGCTAATGTTTCAAGTTCTTTTAACTGTGCATCTATAAGTCTTTTTTGAGTTTGTGCCACACTTTTTCTAAATACCTGCACCGATTTTATATCAGACTGCGAATTTGTAACTATCCTGCGAACAACATCATCTAAATTTGTGCCTTTTTTTACAACCATAAAATGCTGACCGCTATGCTCTCCTTCTATACGGATATTTATATTGTTAGCATTATAATCGGGGCGGAATTCAACCTCATCTGCACTTTTTAACATAACATTTGCAAAATCTTTCTTTGCATAGGACTTAATATCCTCTATGTGATTGTTTGAGTAGGATTTTACTATCGCATTTGTAACTATAGGTTTTGCACCAGCTAAGATAGCTAAATCCTGTAAAGATAAATTTTCATCTTTCAACTCGAATCTGTAAGGCTTTTGCACATCTCCACTTGCACTAACATAACTCTTAAGAGATGAAACAAGTATAACATCTCCAGTCCTAAAAGCTAATAATTTTAACTGACCTTTTAATAAAAAATCATACAAATCTATATTTTGCAAAATCTTATTATCTCTTAAAATCTGTATATACCTAAAAGATCCGTAATCAAGATTTATACCTCCTGCTTTGTCTATGTATTGCACAACAGAATCAGAGCTTAAACCCTTATAAAGACCCGGAGAATTTACGCTTCCAGTTACAAAAACTGAAACATTTTGATAAGCATTCATATCGGCATAAACATAAACATTATCTTTGTAAATTTTAGATACATTTGCTTGTATGACCGATAAGAGTTCTGAATTTTTAACCCCTAAAACTCTTATAGCACCGACTTGTGGAACAAAAATATTACCTTGAGAATCCACTACCAAATTGCTTTCATAATTAACAGCACCCCAAATTTTAAGGCTTATCACATCTGCAACAGCTATCTTGTAATCTGGATTATATATATGTTGAGTGCTTTGTGTGAAATTTCCACTAAAAAGATGAGAGCCAAATACTTGTATTTTTGAACTTAAATTTGAATCGCTTTGTGTAACGGTTTGCCCTGTTTGATTTGAGTAGTTTGATGAATTATCATCTTCTAACAAAACAGTGCTGCTAGTGCCTCCTGCTATATTGGAAACATCTACTCCAAAGACAAAAAATGGAAATAAAAAGGGCAAGATAATCTTTTTTATCATTAGTATTTATGCTCCTCTATTATAGTTTTTATAAGTTTTAATACACCAAAAGCTAAGCTTAGTATAACAAATATAGTGATTATATTATAAGTCTTTCTAGGATAAGTAGCACTTTGTGGATAAGTTGGACTTTGCAACACTACAAGATTTTTTATCTTTCTAATAGCATCTACACGAGTAGTTTCAAAAGACGTTAAAGCCGTAGTATATGCTTTTTCTGCAAAAGAAGCTTCTATGCTAAGTTTTTGAAAATCAGATGCTAGATTATTTAATTTTCCAATCGTAGAACTAGAAACAACCTTTTGCTTTTCCTTTTCTAACTGCTCTTTTAAAGCTACTATCTCTGCTCTTAAGGTAACAAGCTGTGGAGCGTCATCATTTATATAGCTTCTCATAGCTAAAAGCTGTGCTTCTTTTTTAGCTATATCAGCCTCCATTTGAGAAGTAAAACTAGCTCTTCGTTCAGCTTCTTGAAGCGGGTCAAATACTCCGTGTTCGTTTTGAAATTTAATAAGCTTGTCTCTTGAGTTTTGATAATCATCTCTGTATTTTATGAGCTCTGTCTCGGCAAATTTAAGCTGTTCTCTAGCACTTTTATGAGAAACCTCATTTACAAATTTTTCGCTTTCATCTAAGATAGCAGTAGATATTTTATAGGCTTGTTCTGGACTAAAACCTTCAACTTCAAGCTTTAACATGCCCGTTTCTTCTATAACCTTAACCCTATCTTGATAAAATTTTAAAAAATTCTCTTGACTATCATCTTCGTATAATCTAAAAAACAAATCAAGCTTTTGTTCTTCATATAATTTTCTTATGCCTATCCTCTCATCTAAAATTTTAAGCATATCTAAAGATGTTATGTAGGTTTTTAAATAAAGCAAATCCTCATTAGAATTTACAGTTCCAGGGCTTATCAAAGCACCAAGACCTCCTAAAGAGGAGCTTGAATCTTGACTGGATGATGAACGGACACTTATATAGCTTTCACTTACATATCTATCAGCGGCAATGAAAGCATAGTAAAAAAGCACAAAAAACATTAATAAAATTACAGATTTGTATGTATTAAGAGCTAATATATCTCTTAAGCTTTGCCAAAAATTTTTCTTGTTTATAGTTTTAAATGTCCTAGTATCTTTAAGAGATTTAAATTTAGCTATGATTTTTTCTTTGTCTATCTTTTTTAGGACATTTTTGCCATTCATTTAGCAACCCCTATACTGTTGGCATTTTTTAATTCTAGCTTACCTTGATAAGCCGCTATTCCTTCATCTACATCATCATAAACATCAACTGTGCCATCATGAAGAAGGACTATTTTATCGCACCATTTTCTTATTTCAGAGACTATATGAGATACCATTATAACATTTGAATTTGCAAGTCTTTGCTCGTAAAGCTTTCTTGATTTTTTTATAAATGAAGGATCCCCAACTGCACCAGCCTCATCTATAAGATAATAATCAAAGTCAAAAGCCATAGAGAGTCCAAAACCTATACGAGAACGCATACCAGCAGAGTAATTTCCCATAGGCTCATCAAAAAATTTGCCTATCTCTGCAAAATCCTCTACAAATTTTATCTTTTCTTTTAATGCCCTACCCTTGTATCCATAAACTCTAGCCACAAAAGCTACATTATCCCTTGCTGTTAGGGAATTTTGAAAACCTCCAGCAAGTCCAAGAGGCCAAGAAATCCTTTTATTTGTAATAATTCTGCCTTTATTTGGGACTTCAGCACCACTTAAAAGACGCATAAGGGTTGATTTGCCAGCACCGTTTTTTCCCATAAGACCTATACTACAATTTTCAGGAAATTCAAAAGTAAAATCCTTAAATATATAATGCCTCTTGCCAGAGCTTAATGTATAGAATTTAGTTATATTATCAAGCTTTATCATAACGGATCCGCCGCCAAAGCTTGTCTTTTGTAGTAATAAAACCAAAGCCCTACAAACAAAAGCATAAGGTTAAATAATATAGGATAAGAAATGTCTATCCCCTCTGTTACAGGATAGTTTTCAAAATAATTAATTTTTAAGGTTTCTGTTATATGTATCATAGGATTATAAAGTAAGATATTAAGCAAATTATCAGGCACTATCCATATAGGATATACAATAGCAGAAGCCAAATAAAGCAAAATTCCAGTGTATGGTAAAATTTTTCTACTAGGCTCAACCAAATGATTTAATATCGTAAGACAAAGACCTATACTAAAACCACTCACTGCCAATAAAACAAAACACAAATACACTTCTAAGAAATTATTTGGTATAGCATATATGCCAAATAGCCACTGTGCCAAAAATAAGACTATAAGAATAATGAAAAAGAATATAAAAGATTCAAGTAGAGTTCTTGTTATAAAAACATGTATAGGTTTTACAGGCTTATATGCAAAAAGACCTAAATTTGCTTGTATTCCACCCATAAGCTGCGAAAGGATATTTCTAAACATAAAAAAAGGAATTATGCCTACAGCTAAAAACATAAAAATAGAAACGTCTTGCGGCATTATCATATGATGAGAATATTCTCTAATAGCCGTTATAATACTTGTTATCACAACAACTTGTATCATAGGTTCAGCTATGACCAAAGCATAGCCAATACGTCTATTTTTACCAAATCTAGTCTTTAACTCCCTAAAAAAAAGAGCATAAATGACATTTACCATAATTTCCTCTTAAAAATATTTAATCTAAAATATTAACCTAAAAAGCTTAATTAAAGGCAAAGTATAGTTTAAATTTAAATTAAAATGTTAATTCTATTTTTTTGTTTAGAGCATTATCGCTAAATTTTAGGTATTTTATTTTAAGAGAGAATATATTTGCATCTGAAAACCTAGCAAAAGCAAATCTTTTATAATATATATTTTCTTGTTCTTTTGTAGCTACAGCGAACAAAGCCTTTATTTGAAGTCCTTTTAAAAATGCTATTTTGTCAAGTTTTGCTATATTTAAAGCTATGTTTGGATTTGCAAAGGCTAATTTTATATGCTTTGTATATGTATGAGAAGCTATAATAAAGCTCAAAGAACTCTCATCAAAAGCATAAAAAGCATTTGCTATATAAACGCCTTCCTCATCTTGCATAGCCCAAGATAAAAGTTTATTTTTTTTGATATACTTTAAGATACGTTCATCTAGCATATCACTCCAAAATTCTTGGTATATTAGAATTTAATTTTACTAAAATCTCGTATTCTATCGTGTTAAAAAATTTAGCCCAAGGGCTAACATCATCAAATACGCAAATTTCATCTCCCATATCCTCGCAAGAAAAACTATCCATAGACATTTTTCCTAATATAGGCTTTTTATTTGCTAAGGCTAAAACTCCTTTGCCATCGTATCTAAATAAACCATCAGCATAACCTACATCATAAGTAGCTATACTAATATCATCATTTGCAGCAAAACTTAAACCATATCCTAAAGCTTCGTTTTTTCTTAGAATTCTATGACTAAGTTTGTTTGCATAAAGACTTAAAACTTTTTGTAAAGATTTTTCAAACTCACAGTATCCAAACTGCACAATGCCTACTCTACAAAGCTCATCATCATCAAGCTTAAAACATCTAAATAATGCAGAAGAATTGTGCGAATGAAAGCATAATTTATTTTGACTTAATTTCTTTGCAAGATCTTTAGCTTTTTTAAAATTTTGTCTTTGAACAAAAAAAGAAGGATCGTATTCATCAGAGCAGGCAAAATGCGTGAAAATTCCAAGTATGTTAAGCCCTCTTTTTTTTGCCTCATCAAATACAAAGATCATATCATCTAATGAAATTCCATTCCTATGCATACCTGTATCTATGGCAATATGAAGCTTTGTTCCCTTTTTATATCTATGTAAATGCTCTTTTGAATTTAAAGCATATATGAAATCATTTTTTTCATCGCCATTTGGTATATGCGATAAGATAAGTATATTATCAAATAAATTTTTAAAATTTTGAGCCTCTTTTTCATTTTTAAAAGCTACAAAATTTACTCCCAATTCCTTAGCAATCGGTGCTAAAATTTTATCTCCGTGTCCGTAAGCATTGTCCTTAAAAACACAGATTATTTTATCAAAACCTCCAGCTTTTGAGGCTATTAGTTTTAAATTATGCTCGTAAGCTTTCTTTTTAAGCTTAATTATAGCCATTATCTTTCTGCAATTATTTTCATTTTTCCATTTTCATCAAGCTTTACATAAAGAAGCTTATTTCCTCTAAAGCGGTGATTTGTGGCTTGATAATCTTGATAAAAAGTTATTCTAAACATTTTTTGATTAGCTAAATTTGGATAAGGACTTATATTTATATTAGAAAATTTTATTGTCTTATCTTCATTTCTTGAAAAAATAATCCTCTTCATATTGGCAAATTCTTTAAAACCGCTCTTATCAAATCTTTTAAAATCTTTCTCATCATAAAAACTTAAATACCTATCTATATCGCTAACAGTCCAGCTGTCTTTCCAAGCAAATAAAGAAGCCATAATGCTTGCTATATCTTCCTTATTTGTCCTAAAAGCTTCTTTGTTCTCTGTCATAGCATACACGTTTTTTTCTTTATCTATAATCTTTGAAAAATCTACCAAAATATGATTATGCAAAGCTATACAGCCTCTAGTTTTGTATTCATCTAATCTAGTCCCATCCATTGGATATCCGTGTATCCAAATTCCACCACCTGTTTTGTCATTTACCCTATCTAGTAGATTAGGATAATCTGTAGCGAATGCAAAAGGACCATAATATGTATTTTTAGGATCAAATTTAGCCCCTAAATCATAAAAACCCACAGGAGTTATCAAATCGCCCTCTTTTTGCTTATCCCCCATAAGACCTGTTAAAACATTACTTTGCTCGAAAACTTGATTCAAACTGCCATTGTTATACAAGAATACCTTAAGTGTTTTATCAGTCTTGTTTGTAAGCACGATAGCAGTTCTTTCACTGTAATATCCCAAGGAAAGATCCTTGCCTTCTAGCTCTGTAAGCCAAAAGTTCTTGTTAGCAAGCTCTTTTTCAAGCTCTCTTCCAACAGCCTCTAAACCCTCGTTAAGATAAATTCTAGCAAGATCAGAAGCAAAAATCGAAGTGCCAAAACTTAACAAAAATAAAAAAAATATTTTTTTAAACATAAAAAATTTACCTCTACATTAACGCAAAAAAGCTAAAATAAAAACTGCTATTATACCAAAGATTTTTTAATAAAATTTAAAAATAAAAGGAATTTATTATGATAAAAAAAACTGTGTTTATACTTGGGCTTTTATCCTCTTTTCTTCTTGCAAATGATATAAGAATTAGCGATGCTTTTGCCTTTGAAAGCCCTACAAATTCAAAACATGGAGCTGTTTTTCTAAAAATAGAAAATGTGGGGGATAAAGATATAAATTTGATAAAAGCCAGTAGCAACATAAGTGACAATGTAGAATTGCATACACACAGCGATGAAAACGGTGTGATACGTATGGTAAAAGTAGATAAAATGACTATAAAAGCAAAATCAAGCCTTGAATTAAAGCCAAAGCACGAGCATATAATGCTATTAAATTTAAAAAGACCCATTACAAAAAGCACTAAGATACAGCTACAATTAGCTTTTGATAATAAAAGTATAGTTACGGTAAGAAACATAGCCATAAAAAGCAGATAAATTGCTTTCTAAAAAAATTTATCTTTTAATCTTGCTTATACTGATAGGCTTTGGATTGTTTTTTTATAATAAGCAAAGCAGTATCAAAGAAGAAGCCTTAGCGTTTTATTGCGACTTAAGTAATAAAGACTGTGAATTTTTGCTAAACGGTGAAAAAATATTTATAAAAAGCTCTGAAAAGCCTATAATACCAATGGATGAATTTGAACTCTTTATAGAAAATTTGGGAGAATACAAAAATTTAAGAGCTAAAATTTTTGGATTAAATATGTATATGGGAGATATTTTTGTTGATTTTGATAAAATAGACAAAAATTCATACAAAGCAAACATACTCTTAAGTTCGTGTCCCTTAGATGTTATGATATACAGGATTTTACTATTTAATGGAGATAAAAAACTAGATATAGCATTTGATTTTGAGGTGAAAAAATGAAAAAAGTATTATTTTTTTTGCTTTTAGTAATATTGGTGCTTTTTTTATATTTAACAAAGACAGATAAATATGATTTTACATTGCTTGGAGAAGATAATAAAACTTACAGTCTTAAAGACTTTGAAAATGAAAAAATAATTATATATTTTGGTTACACAAGTTGCCCCGATGTGTGTCCGGCGACTCTTTCTATGCTTAGCAAAGAGCTTAAAAAGATACAAAAACAAGCAAAAATAGTCTTTATTTCTCTTGACTTAGAAAATGACAATGATATAAATTTATCCACACAATGGTTGAAATATTTTTATGAAAATTCAATATTCTTATTAGCAAAAAATGAAGAATATTTGAAAAATTTAAGCAAAAGATATGGTGTAATATATGAAAAAATACCCCAAAAAGATAGTGCATTAAAATACACAGTAGCACACAGCTCTTATTTATTTTTATTTGACAATGCAAAATTTATAGAAAGAATAGATAATTTTTCACAAAAAAATCTAAGCCAAAGGCTTAGAGAATTTTTAGAGTAAATCTGCAAAAAGATCGGTTGATATGTATCTTTCAGCCGTATCATTTAACATAGTAAGCACTATCTTATCCGGATTTTGCTTGGCTATTTCACTTGCGATAAAAACATTTGCTCCGCTTGAAATACCTACCATAACTCCACTTTTAGCAAGCTTTTTTGCGGTGTTTATCGCATCTTCATTGCTAACTGTTCTTATTTCGTCTATTACATCTTTATTTAAGATAGCAGGTAAAAAATTTGCACCAATGCCTTGAATTTTATGTGGTCCAGCCTTATTTTGAGAAAGCAATGGAGAGGCTTGAGGCTCTACTGCTACTATCTTTACAGATTTTAGCTTTTCCTTTAAAACTTCAGAAACGCCACTTATAGTGCCTCCTGTTCCAAAACCAGCTACAAAAATATCTAATTTATTGTCTAAATCCCTTAAAATTTCAATAGCCGTGCCACTTCTGTGTGCATTTTTATTTGCTATGTTTTCAAATTGCGATGGTATAAAAGAATTTGCTGTGTTCTCTTTAAGCTCTAAAGCTCTGTTATAAGCTCCTTTCATACCTTCACTAGCTGGTGTAAGTTCTAAGCTAGCACCAAACAAAGCTATCATTTTTCTTCTTTCTATACTCATAGATTCTGGCATTACAGCTATGAATTTTAAACCAAAACAAGCACAAATCATAGCTAAAGAAATTCCTGTATTTCCACTAGTGCTTTCTATTATAACGCTATTTTCATTGATGATTTTTTCATCAAGTGCTTTTTTTATCATAGCATAAGCAGCCCTATCTTTTATAGAATGACTAGGATTTAAAAATTCGCATTTTGCATATAAATTAGTAGCAAATGAACTTAAAGACAGTATAGGTGTATTGCCTATCATATCATTTATATTTGAATAAACATTCATATAAAATCCTTTAAAAAAAAAATAAAAACTTTGGCTGGAGCAAGAAAAGATATAGAAGAGCCGAATAATCGGCTCAATAAAACGAAAAAATTATTTCTTCTTTTTAACCTTGCCACCTGCAACGGCTTCTTTAAGGTTTTTGCCAACTTTAAATTTAGCAACTTTAGTAGCTGGAACTTGTATAGTTTTGCCAGTGCTTGGAACTCTAGCAGTTCTAGCTGCTCTTTTTGTTGTAGAGAAAGTTCCAAAACCTATAAAACTAATGCTATCACCTTTAGCTAAAACTTCAGTTATAGTAGCTATAGCAGCATCAACTGCCGAAGTGGCATCTTTTTTTGTAAGCCCTGAAGTTTGGGCAACTTTTGAAATAAAATCTGCTTTAGTCATAAAAGCTCCTCTATAGAATTTTAAAATGTGCCTAATTCTACCATATATTTTAGGCTTTTGCAAGATTTTTATACAATTTTTTGCAAAAATATAGCTTTTTGCTAGTTTTTTTGTATAAAAAAGAGCTATATTTAGATAATTAATGCTATTTTAAACTTAAGACAATATAATTAAATCCACAATTTATTAAGAGGAATTATTTATGAAAAATCTTAAATTGCTTACTTTTTTACTTTCTTTGTTTTTATTATCAAAACTATCCGCTATAAGTATGGATGTAGAATATGAAAATCTTAATTCGCATTTAAAAAATGAGTCAAATACAGTAATAGAAGTTTTTTCTTTTACTTGTATTCACTGCTACAACCATCATAAATTAAATACTTTAGCTAAGGTAAAAGAAAAAATTCCTAATTTAGAATACAAAATATACCCAGTAACACAATTTACCTTTGGAGACGAATTCGCACAACTCTACGCATACGCACAAGCTAAAGATGAAAAAATGAAAATAAATTTCACAGATGAAAAATCCCTTACTCATAAGCTTGCTTCACTTTATTTTACGGCTTACTTTGAAAGAAATCAAAGATGGAATACCTCTTCTGAATTTTTAAAGCTTGGCTTATCTTTTTTAAAAATCGATAAAAAAACATTAGATAATTTTCTAAATAGTGCTGAAGGAAAACGAATCTACAGCTCTTACAATGAAGCCAGTAGCATAGTCAAACAATACGGCGGCACACCAGCTTTTGCTGTAAATGGAAAATACCTAATAAAAATGCAAAATATCAAGTCTTTAGAACATTTAATAGACACAATAAAAGCTTTAAGCTCTAAATGAGAGTTTGCAATCATCTATCTTGGATTATAGCTATTATACTGTCTATAATACTACTTTTATTCGTGCATTATTTTTTGCAAGAATACCTCTTTATGAAGCCTTGTGCGAATTGTATTTATATAAGATTTGCACTTTGTTTATTCATACTTGCAGCCTTTATTATGATGTTTGATATTAAAATCGCAAAAAGTATAGCGTTTGCAATTTTAATATTAAGCCTTTATATAGGATTTAAATACTCTTATATATTAAATGAAAATTACAAAGCTATAAAAGAATCTAATCCCTTTGGCATAGGGTTTTGTCCTAGCGGTGTTGTTTTTTTTAATATACCTTTAGAGAAAATTTTTCCTACTTTCTTTTATCCAAGCGGCACTTGCGGACTAGATAAACCTATAGTAGATAAAAATATTAGTGACAATGTCTTTAGAGAATTTTTTATAGGCAAAAAAGAGGATAATTTCACAAGTGGCTTATACAGCAAAGGCTGGTTTTTACTGCCTAAATACGAGTTTATAAATATGGCACAAGGTGCATTTTTAGTTTTTTTAACTATATTTATACTTAGCTTAAAAGAATTTATAGGCTTTATAAAAAATAAAATTTATGCTTTTTTAAGCCTTATATTAGGATTTGTTCTGATACACCTTTCTACCTTGTAGCAAACCTCAACACATCATTATATGTTGCAAAAATCATCAAACAAACCAATAATACCAAGCCAAGATAGCTTAAATTCTCAAAAACCTTAATAGGCACTTGTCTTTTAAATATCATCTCGTATAGATTAAAAACTATATGCCCTCCGTCTAACATAGGTATTGGCAAAAGATTAAAGACGCCTAAATTTATAGATATTAAAGCAGAGATTAAAAGAACTACGGCAAGACCTGAATTTGCAGCCTTTGAAGTTATGTCCGCCATAGTTATAACTCCACCTATATTTCGCGGGTCTATTCCCCCTGTTATAAGCTCTACTATAGCTTGCATAACTAATTTTGTTGAATTTACACTTTCTTCAAAAGCAAACACAAAAGAATCAAAACCGCTTCTAAAAACTGTTACCAACTCCTTGCTAGATTGTATGCCAAGAACAGGTTTTTGAACTTCTTGCAAAAATTCATTATAAGCTTTTGATAAATTTGCATCTATTTTTAAATTTAAAATTTCTTCATTTCTTTGAATTTTAAAATTCATAGTTTCTAATCTTAAGTGCTTTGAAATTTCATCAAAGCTTCTTATATTTTTTTCATCTATGCTTAATATCAAATCGCCTTTTTGTAAGCCATAAAACTCAGCAGCTGAACCTTTAAGGACATCGCCTACAACGGCTGCTTGTTTAATAAGACCCAAATTTCCTATGGCTATGTAAAGCAAAAAAGCAAGAAATATATTAAAAAAAGGACCAGCAAACAATATATAAATTCTTTTTAAAGGAGTTAATGTATTATAGCTATCAGCTTCGTAATTTCTCTTTGAAGGATCAAAGTCATCTTGACCTTTTAATTTTACATATCCTCCAAGCGGTAAGGCACAAATTTTATATATAGTTCCTTTAAATTCTGCTTCAAACAAAGATTTTCCAAAACCTATGGAAAAAACTTCCACACAAACCCCCATATGCTTCGCGGCTAAGAAGTGCCCAAGCTCGTGAAAAAATATCAAAAAAGATATACAAAGTATAGTAACTATAAAATTTAAAGAGAAAAAATAAAAACCTGCTAACAATATAAGCAACAAAAATAAAATAGATTTCAAGCTTTTACCTTTAATCTATAATATTTAAATATATACTCAAAACCAGAATAAAGCGTCAAAAACAATGCTAAATAAAGTAAAATTTCGTCAAAATGCCATTGCATAAGCAAAAATACAATAGCTATAACCTGTGATAATGTTTTTATTTTACCAGCAAAAGAAGCTGATATATCTAGATTTTCACTAAGCATAACTATCCTAAAACCAGTTATAAAAAATTCTCTAATTAATATCAAATAAATAACCCAAGCATTAGCCCTATCAAGCAATAAAAGACCTAAAAAAGCTGCTAAAATAAGCATTTTATCAGCCAAAGGATCTAAAATTTCCCCAAGAGTTGTAACTTGTTTCCAACTTCTTGCTATATAACCATCGAAAAAATCACTCATAGCGGCTATAGCAAAAACAACAGTAGCAAAATAATTTACCCAACTTTGATGAACATCTTCAAAATCGTAAGTAAGTATAAAAAATAAAAGCGGTGCTAAGAAAATTCTTAATAAAGCCAAAGCATTTGGCAAATTCATAAAAACCTCAAAACATTTATATTTAGCTAAAAGCACCGATTAAATCGGTGCAAAAAATTTATTTTGTAGAGCAAGCACAAGAACAACCGCAAGAAGAACTCATAAACGATTTTAAAGCTTCTTCATTTGGCATTTCTGTTATTTCTTTTACTATTTCTTTGTAAGCTACTTTTCCATCTTTTAAAACGAAAACTGATCTAGCTAATAGACCTTTTAAAGCACCATCAGCTATCAAAACGCCATATTTTTTACCTAATTCTTTAGAAACAAAATCACTAGCAACTTTTAAATTTTCTATGCCTTCAGTAGAGCAAAATCTACCCATAGCAAAAGGTAAATCTTGGCTAACAACTATAACTTCAGCACCAGCACCGGCTGCTTTTTTGTTAAATTCTCTTGCTTCAGTAGCACAAACAGGAGTATCAAGGCTTGGCACAGTCAAAATAACTTGAACTTTATTCTTATCGCCTATAACAATATCGCTTAAATCTTGTGCCTTAAGCGTAACAACAGGTGCATCACTACCAACATCTAAACTATTCCCATCAAGTTTTACAGGATTTCCCTTAAAAGTAACTGAACTCATACTTTTCCTTTCATTTTTTTGGAAATTATAATGCTTTATTGTTAATAAAGATAACGATTTTTTAAAAAATCATAATTGTTATATCTTTGAAATCTAAATTTATTTCTTTTTAACTGTTTTCTTAAGCTCTGATTATAAAATATATTAAAGTTAAACAATATGCTAGTGCTAGACTGTAGTGCTTCTGCGGCATTTGTATATCTTTGCCTAACCAAACTTATATTAAAGATTGGGTATGGGTTATAGTTTAAAGACTGTGTTATTTTTGTATTATCTTTAATCAGGTCTATGTTTAAATAAGAATAAAAAGGAATAGTAAAATTTAAACCAAATTCTAAATCATCTTGCAAAAATTCATCTTTAAAATTATAATAATTTGTAAAAAATTTAAAATAATTTCCATAAGCAAATTCGCTACCTAAAGTATATAAATTATTTTCTTGATAATTATTTACAAAGCCATTAAAGCCCAATGTAAAGTCCTTATAAGAAAATCTATTAATCAAGCCATTATAGTAATTTACAAAATTAGTATCTGCAAAAAATTCTCTTTGAAAAAGCAAGGTTGAATATTCATTTGAATAAAGTAAATTTATATTTTTTATATTAATGCTTTGATTGTTAAAATCTATAAAATTAACAGTATTATCAGCTCCCGTCCCTCTTTCTAGTATGCTTGATAAAAAAATATTAGTATTATTACTAATATCAAAGGTATTTGCTTCATTGCTTTTAACAGGGGAAAAAATGCTCGTATTTAAATCATACGTGTGATATTCAGTAGCATAAGATAAAAACACACTTATAAACATTATATACAACAAACGCATATTAGGCATTATAGCAATAGTATGTAAATAAGATAACTAATTGTTATTATTTGCAATGTTTAATTTATTTTTTTTAAATTAAAACAAAATATCACATAAATTACTTAATAATAGCCTATCTTAAGTAATCTTGCATTATAATTTCAAAAAATAATTAAAGTGAGAATATCTATGAATCAAGTCCAAATTTTAGTCCTAGATTTTGGGAGTCAATACACACAGCTTATCGCTAGGCGACTGCGTGAATTTGGCGTTTATACCGAAATCGTGCCGTATTTTGAAAAAATAGAATCAATAAAAGCAAAAAATCCTAAGGGCATAATATTAAGCGGAGGTCCTGCTTCTGTGTATGAAAAGGATTCTTATAAGCCAGATTCTAAGATCTTTGATTTAAAAGTGCCAGTGCTTGGAATCTGCTACGGTATGCAATACATCGCTTATCACTTCGGCGGTAAGGTAATAAGGGCAAAGGAGCAGGAATTTGGCAAGGCAAGGTTAGAAATTTTAGCTAAAGATTCAACGCCCTTATTTGCCAATGTCAAGCAAGATTCTATCGTATGGATGAGCCACGCTGATAAAGTCGAGCAAATCCCGTCTGGCTTTAACGAGCTGGCAAAGTCTGGCAACACGCATTATTGCGTTATGGCTGATTTTAATCGCCAAATTTATGCTCTACAGTTTCACCCAGAAGTCGTGCATAGCGAGTGTGGAGGAGAAATACTCAAAAATTTCGCAGTAAAAATTTGTAAAAGCGATACTAACTGGAATATGAAAAATTTTATTCACTATGAGATAGAAAAAATTCGCAAAATTACGGGATTTACAAGTGAAAAATAGCATAAGGCAACAAAATTTTGTTGCAATATTTACTCTTACAAAAATTTCTTATACAAGAGTAAATATGCATACAAAAACTAGAATTCACTTAAACATCTTGTGATAGCCAGCCTTATACCGTCTACCTCTGTATCACCAACGCCTTCAGCAGAACAGGTAAATAAAGTATTTTTGGTCTTTGCATCTATCATTTGTATAGAAACTTCCAATGTGTAACCGTACCAAGTATCCCTTCTACCACTTTCGCCGTATCTTACTATAAAAGTTTCTAAGTCATTTGATACAGAGTTTACTAAAACAAATCCCTTTTTCATCAAAATCCCAGCAATGGCATCAGATGGATTTAGGCTTTTTTGCATAGAAACCGAATTAGCATAAAAATTCCCACCAAAATTAGAACCCCCACTTCCAACACCAACACCTAATCCACCAGAAAGAGTTTGAGTTTGCTCAACAAAAGCATATTTATACTTGCTCATATCGCTTAATTTATTCGTTTGAACAGGCAGCAAAGAATAAGAACAAGCACCAAAAAATAAAACTACAAAAATATACAAATATTTCATATTTATCCTTTCTATTTTAATTTGTTTTGTGATTATAATTCAAAAAAAAAAAAACAAGTCAAAAACACTGTATTTTTATATTTTTTATCTTTAAAAAAGTCAGATAAATAATTATTATGTTATTTAAGTATGGATTTAAAATTTTTCAAATGTCTAAGCAAAATAGATATTTTCAAGCATAATAAAACTTCGCTATAATACCTCATTAAAATTAAGGATTATTATGGCATACAAAGTCATAGAAGCAAAAGAGCTAGAGGAGACATCGCGTTGTGATTGGATATACCAAGGCTACAATACTTCTGATAAAGCTACGCAAAAGCTCTATCAAGACTACCACGATTTTGAATGGGGAGTGCCGCAGCACGATGAAAAGCGACTTTTTGAGCAGCTTGTGCTAGAGGGTATGCAAGCGGGGCTTTCGTGGATTACGATACTAAAAAAGCGAGAAGCTTTTAGGGAGGCATTTGATGATTTTGACCCTGCTATAGTGGCAAAATACGGTGAGATAAAGATAGAATCTCTTATGACAAATGCTAAGGTTATCCGCAACCGTGCCAAGATAGAATCCGCGATTAACAATGCCAAGCGGTTTTTGGAAGTGCAAGAGGAGTTTGGGAGCTTTGATAGGTTTATTTGGAGTTATGTGGGAGGTGAGCCTATCGTGAATGCCTTTAAGAATCTAGCTCAGATTCCCACCCGCACGCCTCTTTCAGACAGAGTAGCAAAGGATTTAAAAAAGCTTGGCTTTAGCTTTGTGGGAAGTGTGGGAATGTATGCGTATATGCAATCTATCGGGCTAGTGTGTGATCACTTGGTAACTTGTGCGTTTCATAGTAATAATGCCCAACGCAATACTTCCAAAAAAGATGAGCGAATCACGCAAAATAGTGCAAAAACTCCCTATATCTTGGAGACTAACCGCTTGAAGTTGCGAGAATACACGCTAGAGGATTTGCCTGCCTTGCATACGATTCTAAGCGATAAAGAGACAATGTATGCTTGGGGGCATGGCTTTAGCATTGATGAAAGCAAAGAATGGCTAGAGAAGCAATTAAAGAGCTACAAAGAAAATGGCTTTGGGATTTGGGCTATCATTGATAAGGCTAGTGGGACAATCATTGGCAATGCAGGGCTAGATAGAGCGAGCATTAATCTCACAAATCAAAAGAGCATAGCAAAACAAGAAGTTGTCGAGATAGGCTATATCGTGGCAAAAAGATTTTGGGGACAAGGGCTAGGCACAGAGGCAGCAAGGGCTGTGCAAGAGTATGCCTTTAAGGTTTTGGACTTAGAGCGAGTGTATTGCCTCATAAAGGAGGATAATTTTGCTTCTATGCGTGTGGCTAGAAAGCTTGGCGGACGTATAATTGGCGAAAATATCAAAAACTATAAGGGCAAAGATTTAATGCATTATATCTTTGAATGCAAAGCCACAGAGTTTGTTGAGAATAGAGAATCTACAAACAATGCGTACTTAATGTATAAACCTTATAAAATCCCACAAACAAGACAAGATAGAAGTAGGTAACTCAAGATAAAGAAGCGATGATACAAAGATTCACAAGTTATTAAAGGAGCAGTTATGAAAGCATATAAAACTATGCAAACAATCAGTAAAACGGTACAATATCAAATTTCATTTAAGGACCAATAATGCAAGAAATACTATCAAATTCAAAAAAGACAACACCCTCTAAAGTGCTTTGTGCCGTGAGTGGTGGGGTGGATTCTAGTGTAGTGGCGACCTTGCTTTACCGAGCTATCGGGGAGAATCTTATCCCGATTTTCGTGGATACGGGGCTTTTGCGTAAGGGCGAGAGAGAGGCGGTGGAGAAGATGTTTAGAGACAATCTCAAAGTGCCTTTGATAACAATAGATGCAAGTGAGGAGTTTTTGGGGCTACTCAAAGGCGTAAAAGACCCAGAGCAAAAACGCAAAATCATCGGCGAGACCTTTATCAAGGTTTTTGAAAGGGAAGCAAAAAAGCACAACACAAATGGCGAGATAAAATTCCTAGCACAAGGCACACTCTATCCTGATGTGATAGAATCTGTAAGCGTCAAAGGTCCCAGCAAGACGATAAAATCTCATCACAATGTAGGCGGACTACCAGAATGGATGAAGTTTGAGCTTATCGAGCCGCTAAGAGAGCTTTTCAAAGATGAAGTGAGGGCATTGGGGCGAGAACTAGGAATGCCAGAATCTATGCTTATGCGACACCCATTTCCTGGACCCGGACTTGCCATACGCATAATGGGCGAGGTTACAAGAGAGGATTTAAACCTTTTACGCGAGGCAGATTCTATCTTTATAGAGGAATTACACAAGCACGGGCTATACGATAAAGTGTGGCAGGCATTTTGTGTGCTGCTTAATGTCAAAAGCGTAGGCGTAATGGGCGATAACCGCACCTATGATAATACGATTTGTGTGCGAGCGGTGGAAGCACTAGATGGTATGACAGCGACTTTTTCGCATTTGCCCCACGAGTTTTTAGAATCTGTGAGTAATCGCATTATCAATGAAGTTGAGGGCATAAACCGCGTAGTTTATGACATCACCTCAAAGCCGCCCGGAACGATTGAGTGGGAGTGAAAAATATGAATAAAATCTTACATAGCAACCATAATGCTATAGAAAATCAACCCTTTCTTACTCCCAAAGAAGTAGCCTTGTGGGCGAGTAGCTATCTAGGCAAAAAGGTTACAAGCTCAAATATTGCTTATCTTATCAATTATGGCAAAATAGCCAATCACGCCAAAAATACGAAAGAAAGCCTTGTGTGCAAAGAGGAATTACAAAATTACTATGATGTGCTTTTGCAAGATAAAGAGCTATCTCACCCCCTTTCTTTTTCACAATTTAAAGAAGCACAAACCACAAAGCACATACACAGACTCCACCCCTACAAAGGCAAGTTTATACCGCAGCTTGTGGAGTATTTTTTAGATTCTCATACTGATAGCTTAAAGCAAGAGATTTTTTTCCAAAAAGGCGATATAGTGCTTGATATATTTTGTGGTTCTGGCACGAGTTTATGCGTAGCAAATGAGCTAGGAATGCACGCCTCAAGCTTTAATACAATGCTTTCAAATGCCAAAATAAAAGATTATGATTTGCAAATTTTAGAGCTAGAGTTACAAAGATTAAGCAAACTTTTAGAATCTAATCCCACTACAAAACACATAAAAAATTTTGAAAATGCTTTAAATGAAGCTTTAAGCACCTTTAATGCCAAGCATTTTCCAAGAGATTTTAAAAGAAAAGTTGCCTTAAAAGAAATCGATGAGAAAGCTTATGGTAAGGAAAAGGAAAAAGAATTTTTAACAAGATATAAAAATATCTTGCAAGAATTTCACATCGACACACGGCTCAACACACAAAAGGGCTTTATTGAAAAATGGTATATGCCCTCTATAAAAGAGGAGATTATGTTAATAAAAAATGAGATTAAAAAAGCACCAAAACACCTACAAGACATACTACAAATCATACTAAGTCGCACAGCTAGAAGTTGTAGAGCGACTACGCATAGTGATTTAGCCACCTTGCAAGAGCCTATCACTCAAAGCTATTATTGCAAGAAGCATGGCAGAATCTGTAAGCCCCTCTTTAGTATAGAAAAATGGTTTAATAGCTATGCAAAAGATACCCTAAAAAGATTGAGTGAATTTGCCACTCTTAAAACAAACACGAAACAAATATGCCTTAATGCTGATTCTAAAAATGCTGATATTGTGGCATTATTGCAAAAGCAAGATAGTGATTTTGCTACTTTGATAAAAACTCAAAAAATTAGAGGGATTTTTAGCTCACCGCCTTATGTGGGGCTGATTGATTATCACGAGCAACACGCCTATGCTTATGAGATATTTGATTTAAAAAGGCAAGATTTCAGCGAAATAGGAAGTCTTGCAAGAGGACAAAGCAAAGCCGCACAAGAGCACTATGTAAAGGATATAGCACGGGCTTTGCTTAATGCAAAGCGATTTTTACAAAAAGATTATGTAATCTTTTTGGTAGCAAATGATAAATTTAATCTCTATCCTAAGATAGCAGAATTAGCACAAATGCAAATTGTAAAAAGATATGAACGACCAGTGCTTAATCGCAGCGAAAAGGATTCAAAAAGCTATGGCGAGAGTATCTTTTGCCTAAAAGAAGGATAAGATATGATAAAAGAAAAAGGCTCTGTGCGTAAATTGTATTGTTCTTTTAAGCTTTATTTTACTAAAATATTCACATTATAAATAGTAGCAAAGGTGGTAAAATAGCATCAAATACAGAGCCTGAAATAGTCAAACAACTTTTTAGTGCTTTAAGCGATGATGATAAAAAAATCCTTGTATCTAAATAATTATTTTGTTTATTATAACTTTGTTAATTTTGCAAAAGAAAGTAGAGAAGATAGAAAGCGAATTTTATTAAACCATATATAAAATACTGATTGTATAAGCAAGATTGAGAATCTAAGAGATAGAGCAAGTGTGCCATTGTTTGTAGCATAAAATGAAAAAAAGGACACATATGAATAAGATAGAAAAAATTCAAGATTATATTACAGGAATAGAAATAAAAGATACGCCAGAGGAGCGTGAAGCAGTTCAACCGTTTTTAAAAATACTTCATCAAGACTATGAGTATCCAAAAGAAATGCTTCAATCACACCCGCAGTATCGTGTAAAATCACACCCATCAGATAAGAAAGGCTTTCCTATTGATATTGCCGTTTTTGAAAATATTAAAGGTAAAAAACAACTAAAAATTGTTGTTGAGTGCAAGAAAAAGGACAGAAAAGACGGACTAGAGCAACTAAAAACATATCTTAAATTTTGCGAAGCCAAAATAGGAATTTGGTTTAATGGAGATGAACTTGTTTGTATTAAGAAAAACGAGCAGTCAGGAAACATAACTTTTGATGAAATACCAAGTTTTCCAAAATATAATGAAAAATTAGAAGAAATAGGTCTTTATAAACGTAAAGATTTAAGACCAACACATAACCTAAAAGATATTTTTAGACAAGTTAGAGGTTATATAGTTGCAAATAGCTCAGGCGTAAATAGAGATGAGATGATTGCAAAAGAGATGATACACTTAATTCTTTGTAAAATTTACGATGAGCGTTTTACTGCTGAAAACGATATGGTAACATTTAGAGCCTCTATTATTGACGAAAAAGATGAAGTCAAGGTAAGAATAACAACGCTATTTAATGAAGTTAAAGAAAAATATAAAGATGTATTAACAAGTTCTGACGAAATAGAGTTTGATGGCAATACACTAAAATATATAATTGGACTAATGCAAAATATATGTATTATTGATACAGATAGAGATACTATTGCGGACGCATTTGAAGTATTTATTGGCTATTCGTTAAAAGGAAGTCAAGGACAATTCTTTACACCAAAAAATATTGTAAAACTTATGGTTGAGATAGTTAATCCACAAAGAAATCAAATTGTTATTGACCCATCGTGTGGTAGTTGTGGTTTTTTAGTAGAAAGCCTAAAACATATTTGGAGGCAAATTGAATTAACTATTAAAAACCCAAAATCACAATGGGAGGAGCAAAAAGAAGTCGGTATTAAAAATATAAGGGGCATTGAAAAAGATAGTTTTTTAACAAAAGTTGGTAAGTCATATATGGCTATTTTAGGAGATGGCAAAGGTGGTATTTTTTGCGAGGATAGCCTAGAAATTCCGACAGAATGGAACATAGTAACTCAACAGCATATACATTTAGAGAGTTTTGATATATCATTTTCTAATCCGCCATTTGGAAAAGATATTAAAATTATTGGCAAAGCCAAATTATCACAATATGAACTAAATGATAATAAAAGTGAAGGTAATGTTTCAACATTATTTTTGGAAAGAAATTTACAGCTCCTAAAAGACGGAGGAATTTTAGCAATAATTCTACCTGAAACATATTTTCACGCACCAAGTATGAAAAATGTGAGAAATTTCATTTATAGACACAACATAAAATGGATTATAGATATACCACACAACACTTTTAGACCTCACAATAATGCAAAATGTATCATTATTATCCTGCAAAAGAACAAACCTCAAAATGAAAAAATCAATATGGCTGTCGCTCAATATATAGGACACGACCATAATGGCAAAGCTATCTATGATGAAAATGGTCTTATAAATGACGATACTTTAAAAATTCTTGACGAAATATCCAATCAAATAAAAAATGGGGGGGGGGAATATACATTTGAAGTTAATGCTAATGAAGTAATCCAAAGAGATATACTAATACCAAGATACTATTGGAAAGTGAAAGAAAAAAACCTAATGACAGAAGCCAAAAAAGAGGGTATAGAGTTTATTAAACTAACAACCTTAATAGATGAGGAGATACTAAAATTCTTTGACGGAAATGGTTCGCCAAAAGCAGAATTTAAAGGTATTGGCGATATTCCGTATATTAGAGTTAAAGATATTGTTAATTGGCAAATTTATAAAGACCCAACAGCATTGATACCACAATACGAATATGATAGACTTTATAAGGCTGATAAGCAACTACAAGTAAATGATATATTGTTTGTTCGCAGGGGAAGTTACCGTATAGGTAGTGTGGCTATGGTTTCGCCTTATGATTTAGAATGCATATTGACAAGGGAGATACTTGTTTTAAGAATTAGTGATGAAAATAAATACGGATTAACACCATACTATTTACTATATGCCTTATCACACAAATATACATACGAACAGGAATTAAATAAAATATTTATTGACACTACATTGCCAAATATTGCAAACAGGTGGAAAGAAATCAGTATTCCTATTTATCAAGATAAAAATAAACAAAATGAAATTTCAAATAGAGTTAAAACACTTATAAAAAGCCAATGGAGGTCTTTGGAAGAGATATATAAATTAAAAGAGCAAGACGGAGTTTATTATACCTAAAATAAAAGTGCTAATCTAGGCACTTTTATTTTTTCTTTATCTAGCAATACAATTAGCACACAGCCAAGAAAAAATCAAAGAAAAACTAAGAAATGCTTTGAGGCAAAAATTTGCAAACTATAAACCTGAAAGTTCTTTTATGCCATTTCATACAAGGCTTTTAGGTAAGGATAGAATGGCACTTTATAGCTTTATTCAAAGTCTTAATACAAATTTTGGCACGAGCATTTTTGAGCCTGTGGCATAGATTTTAGCACTGCAACATTTTGATGTGGTAAAAAGGCAGGTTGAAGCAGGAAACATCATCACAAAAGAGGCTCAAAGGGTGATACAAGACATTATGGATTCTTTAGAAAGAGCAGATTCTAAGCCTTGCAAAGATTTAGAAATACAAAGGATTTTACAAGTAGCAAGAAATGGTGAAATAAGCAAGATTAAGCCCACAAAAATAGATTTATTTTTACAAAAGGACGATGAGGTCTATCTCATAGACATAAAAACTGCCAAGCCAAACAAAGGCGGCTTTAAAGAATTCAAACGCACACTTTTAACTTGGGTGGCAAGCCTTGCTTACAATGAGCCAAAGCTTAATATTCATAGCCTTATAGCTATCCCCTACAATCCTTACGAGCCAAAACCATATGAGAGATGGACTATGGCAGGGATGCTGGATTTAGATTCTGAACTCAAAGTAGCAAGTGAATTCTGGAATTTTTTAGGTGGAAATTCCAGCTATGAAGTCTTGCTTGAAGCCTTTGAAGAAGTAGGCTGTGAAATGAGGGGCGAGATTGATGAGTATTTTAAGAAGTTTAGATTGTCTTATTAAAAATTAAGAATAAAAATTTGAGTAAAATAAATGAAAAATATTTTGATTATGCTTGCTATAGTATCTCTAAACTTTCTAATGGATATGGTGAGTTTTTTATTATAATCATAAACGAGGTAGAGGGGATAAATCGCGTAGTTTATGACATTACCTCAAAACCACCGGGCACGATAGAATGGGAGTGAAAATTTAAGATATAATTCAATAAAAAAAATAATAAGGCAAAATAATGCAAGAAACACATCAAAACCTCATCAGTCAAAATGATTTTAGCACCGTAGTAGCCCACTATGAAGCCAAAAGAAGCAAAGATAGAGGCTATCAAAGTGAAGAGGCTTTAGAAAAAGCTTTTATACAAGACTTGCAACTTCAAGGCTATGAATACGCCTCACACATCAAAGACTATCCAAGCCTTAAAGAAAATCTAAAAACCCAGTTAGAAAGGCTTAACAATGTAACTTTTAGCAATAAAGAATGGGAAAGATTTTATAAAACTTCTTTAGCAAATACACAAAAAGACTTTAAACAAAAAACAAAAATGATACAAGAAAAAGGACATACCGAGCTTTTAGAGCGAGATGATGGCAGCGAGAAAAATATCAAATTGCTTGATACGCACAATCTTCATAATAATCACTTACAAATAATAAACCAATTTCACAACGACGAAGGAAGCTATAAAAATCGCTATGATGTAAGCATACTTGTAAATGGTCTGCCTTTAGTGCATATTGAATTAAAAAAGCGAGGCGTGCAACTCAAAGAAGCATTTAATCAAATCAAACGATACGCAAGAGAGAGCTTTAGCAAAGGTGATGCCTTGTTTGAATATGTGCAAATTTTTGTTATCAGTAATGGCACTCAAACAAAATATTATAGCAATTCCACACAATACAGCCAAGATAAATCCAAAAGTAAGCAAAATGCAAGTTTTAGCTTTACTATGTTTTGGTCTGATAGTAAAAACAACATCATTTTAGATTTAGAGGATTTTACCAAAACATTTTTTAGCAAACGCACGCTTTTAGCTATTTTGACGCGTTTTTGCGTGTTTAATACTGATGATATTTTGCTTATTATGCGACCTTATCAAATCGCAGCAAGTGAGAGAATTTTAGAAAAAATCACTATAGCACATAATCACAAGCTTTATGGCAGTAAAGAATCTGGTGGCTACATCTGGCATTCCACAGGAAGCGGCAAAACACTTACAAGCTTTAAAACCGCACAACTTGCTTGTGAATTACCATTTATCAAAAAAGTGCTTTTTGTCGTAGATAGAAAAGACCTAGATTATCAAACGATGAAAGAATACGACAAATTTCAAAAAGGTGCAGCAAATAGCACAAAAAATACAAACGAACTTCAAAAAGCACTAGAAAATTCACAAAGTAAAATCATCATAACCACCATTCAAAAACTTTCAATCTTTGTAAATAAATACAAAAAGCACAGTATTTTTGATGAGGAAGTAGTGATTATCTTTGATGAATGCCATAGAAGTCAGTTTGGAGATATGCACCGCCTTATCACAAAGGCTTTTAAAAAATACTATCTTTTTGGCTTTAGTGGCACACCCATAATGAAAGAAAATGCCCCAAGTGGCAAATACAGCACCATAAAAGATAAAGATACATTAGGCAATGAAACACAAAAAGCTTTAGTCCAAACGACCGAAACAACTTTTGGAATCTGTTTGCACACTTATACCATAGTCAATGCAATCAAAGATGAAAATGTCCTACCTTTTAGAGTGGAATACATAAACACCATAAAAGAAAAAGAAATCCAAGAACTAGAATCAAAAGAGCAAGTAAATAGCATAGATACAAAATCCGCCCTAAATAATCCAGAGCGTATAGCTACCATCGTAGAATACATACTTACGCATTTTGATTCTAAAACCTTGCGTAATAAACACTATTCTTTAGAAGAAAAAAGATTAAAAGGATTTAATTCTATCTTTGCCACACAAGAAGTAGAAGCAGCAAAAGCCTATTATGCAGAATTTAAAAAGCAACAAGAGCATAAACCTAAACAAGAAAGGCTAAAAATAGGCATTATTTACAGCTATATAGCTAATGAAAATTTAGATGAGTTAGATTCTGGTGCAGATACAAAAAGCTCTAAAGAATTTTTAGAATCTGCCATAAAAGATTATAATGCTATCTTTGGCACGAGCTTTGATACATCAGTATTTGAAAACTACTATAAAGATATTTCAAAAAGACTTAAGGATAAAGAGTTAGATATTTTAATAGTTGTAAATATGTTTCTCACAGGCTTTGATGCTAAAACCTTAAATACTCTATGGGTAGATAAAAATCTCAAATACCACTCCCTTATGCAAGCTTTTTCACGGACAAATAGAATCTACAATGAAGTCAAAAATTTTGGCAATGTCGTATGCTTTAGAAACCTAGAACAAGCCACTAATGACAGCCTAAAACTCTATGGCGATAAAAAAACTCAAAGCATAGCTTTGCTTAGAAGTTTTAAAGACTATTTAGAGGGCTACACTGATGAAAATCAAACCTACCACAAAGGTTATAAAGAGCTTACAAAAGAGCTTAAAGAAAATTTTTCCCTTTCAAGTTTTCCACTTAGCACAGATACAGAGGAAAAAGACTTTATAAAGCTTTTTAACCGTATCTTAAAGTTAGAAAATATTTTGCGCGTATTTGATGAATTTAGCCAAATTTCCACACTTACCCACGCAGACAAGCAAGACTATCAAAGCCATTATGTAGATATTTGGGAGAGGATTCGCCCTGCTAAAGCAACCCCCACACGAATTGATGATGACATAGTTTTTGAAATAGAGCTTATAAAGCAAGTAGAAGTCAATGTCGAGTATATAATGTTTCTCTTGCAAACATACAGCAACAAACAAGACAGTAAGATAAAGCAAGAGATTCTAAAAAGCCTTGAATCAAGTCCTAGTTTGAGAAACAAAAAAGAATTATTACGGGAGTTTTTAGAGCTTTTATCAGGTAGCAAGAGTGAGGATTTTGATTCACTCTTTAAAAGCTTTATAAAAGACAAATACAAAGAACACTTACAAAAACTTATAGAATCTGAAAACTTACAAAAAGAAAAAGCTAAAGACTTTTTATACAACGCTATCAAAATAGGCGAATTTCAAGAGCTTGGCGTAGAGATTAGCGAGGTTTTGCCTAAGATGTCGATTTTTGCAGGAGGTAAGCAAAAAGAAGAAAATGAAGCTAAACGCAAAAATGTTATCGCACAAATGCGAGAATTTTTTGATAGATTCAAAGAATTTGCCTATATTTTAGTGGAGGAAACTAAATGAATAGCATAGAAGAATTACTAAAAACGCATTGTCCTAATGGGGTGGAGTATAAAGCATTGGGGGAAGTTGCAAACTTTAGGCGTGGTTCTTTTCCACAACCCTACACCAAAACTGAATGGTATGGCGGTGAAGATTCTGCCCCATTCGTGCAAGTGGCTGATGTGGGCGATAATATGAAACTTACCGAAACTACAAAACAAACTATTTCAAAAATAGCACAATTAAAAAGCGTTTTTGTTCCTAAAAATACGGTTATTGTTACATTACAAGGCTCAATCGGTCGTGTTGCAATTACGCAATATGATTCTTATGTAGATAGAACTTTGGCTATTTTTCAAAGTTATAAAATACCAATAAATATTAAATTTTTTGCTTATGTGCTTTTTATGAAATTTGATGAAGAAAAGAAAAAGGCAAGAGGCGGAATCATTAAAACAATTACAGTAGAAGAATTTAAAAAATTCCAAATCCCAATTCCGCCTCTAATAGTGCAAGAGAAAATAGTAACTATTCTCGATACCTTTACAGAGCTAGAAGCAGAGCTAGAAGCTAGAAAGAAGCAATACGCCTATTATAGAGAAAAATTACTAAGCTTTGATTACCTAGATTCTATCACGGGGGGGGGGCATTAGTTATATGGCTTTGGGAGATCTTTTTATTATTAGGAACGGATACACACCAAGCAAGGCTAAAAAAGAATATTGGGAAAATGGCACTATCCCTTGGTTTAGAATGGACGACATTCGGACAAATGGCAGAATTTTAGCAGATTCTATCCAGCATATCACACCAGAGGCGGTAAAAGGCGGCAAATTATTCCCTGCAAATTCTATTATCATTTCTACGACTGCTACTATTGGCGAACACGCACTGATAATCGTTGATTCGCTTGCGAATCAACGATTCACTTGCTTGAGTCCGCAGGTGAATTGTTGTGAGATTCTCAATATGAAATACTTTTATTACTATTGCTTTATTTTAGGGGAGTGGTGTAGGAATAATGTCAATGTATCAGGCTTTGCTTCTGTGGATATGAAAAAGTTTAAACAATTTAAAATCCCCCTCCCGCCCCTAGAAATACAAGAAAAAATCGTAAGTATTTTAGATAAATTTGAATCTTTAGCTAATGACTTAAGCCAGGGACTCCCTGCTGAGATAAAGGCGAGGAAAAAGCAATATGAGTATTACAGAGAAAAGCTTTTAAGCTTTTAGAATTTTAAAAAGGATAAAAAATGATAAACACAAAACAAAGAGCAGAACTACACAAAGGCATTTGGAAAATCGCTAATGAATTACGAGGTAGCGTAGATGGCTGGGATTTTAAGAGTTATGTTTTGGGATTTTTGTTTTACCGCTTTTTATGCGAAAATCTCAAAAACTATGTGAAGAGTATGGGAGAGGATAATTATGAAAGCTTAGATGATGAGATAGCGAAAAATGCCAAGGCTATAATCACCAAAGCAAAAGGCTTTTTTATCCTGCCAAGTGAGCTTTTTGAAAATGTTTTAAAATCTGCTGAAAAAAATGAATATCTGGAAAATCTTAACGAGCACTTAAATTCCGTTTTTGCTAATATCCAAAAATCAAGCGAGGATTTACCTACAGACAAAGCACAGCAAAATTTTAAAGGGCTTTTTGATGATATGGATTTGAAATCCGATAAGCTTGGAAAAAGCACGGTAGAAAGAAACAAAAAACTAGCAAGAATAATGCAAGCCATTAGCGAGATAAATTTTGATTATGCAGATAGTAAAATCGATGCCTTTGGTGATGCTTATGAGTATTTGATGGGTATGTATGCAAGTAGTGCAGGCAAAAGCGGGGGAGAATTTTTTACTCCGCAAGAAGTGAGTGAGATTTTAGCACGTCTTACTTTGCACACGGTAAAAGAACCAAACAAAGTTTATGACCCTGCTTGTGGCTCTGGCTCTTTGCTTTTACAATATAAAAAGATTTTAGATAAAGAACCTGCACTTGGTTATTTTGGACAAGAGATAAATATCACAAGCTACAACCTAGCACGTATGAATATGCTTTTGCATAATGTGAATTTTACAAAATTTAGCATAGCGCACGATGATACACTTATAAAGCCTTATCATTATGATGATGAGCCATTTGACGTAATAGTAAGCAATCCCCCATATAGCACCAAATGGGAGGGCGATTCTAATACTGTGCTTATCAATGACCCTCGCTACTCTCCTGCTGGTGTGCTAGCTCCTAAGTCTAAGTCTGATTTTGCCTTTATTATGCACTCCTTAGCGTGGCTATCAAACAAAGGAGCGGCGGCTATTGTCATCTTTCCGGGAATTTTATATAGAGAGGGTGCGGAGAAAAAAATCCGCGAATACTTAATCAAGCAAAATTTTATAGATTCTATCATCGCTCTTCCTGATAATCTTTTCTTTGGCACGGGCATTGCCACTTGCATAATGGTGCTTAAGAAAAACAAGCAAGATTCTAAGGTGTTTTTTATCGATGCAAGTAAAGAATACAAAAAAGTTACAAAGAAAAATGTCCTTACAGAACAAAACCGTGATACTATCCTAAAAATCTATACAGAACGAAAAGACATAGAGCATATCGCAAGGTCTGTAAGTATGGAGGAAATAGAGGCAAATGGGTATAATTTAAGCGTATCAAGCTATATAGAGCCAGAGGATACAAGGGAAAAGATAGATATAAAAGCTTTAAATGCAGAAATCACGCAAATCGTGGCAAGACAAAGTAAGCTACGTTTGCAAATAGATGCTATCATCGCAGAGCTTGAAGGAGTGTAAAGAAAAAATGCTATTTTTAGTGATTGCAAAAATTCTCAAGTGGAATTAGGTTTTTCTGTGTAAAAGCAAAATCATCAAAAGGCACTCTTGTTTTTAGAGTAGCCAATCTCTCATACAAAACCACCCATTTTCAAATGTAAAACGCAGAATATGAGAGACATATTCGCTTTTTTGTTAGCCCGTAAGCTTTTTTTTAAACGAGCAAATACCTCATCAAATTTCTCATTCTCTTTAGCAATACGCACCGCATAGCTCTTATAAATTTAAATAATATTATGGTGTCCCCGGCAGGATTCGAACCTGCGACCTCAAAATTAGGAATTTTGCGCTCTATCCTGCTGAGCTACGAGGACAAATAATAAAAAGCGGGGAAGGAAGGGGTGGAAAATTCCACCCAAATTTAACCGTTTCTTTTTTTAATTATCTCTTCAGAAACATTTTTTGGAACCTCATCATAATGATCAAATTCCATAGTATAAGTAGCTCTACCTTGTGTTTGACTTCTAAGATCAGTTGAATAGCCAAACATTTCAGCCATAGGACAAAAAGCGGTGATAACCTTATTTCCGCCTCTTTCGTCCATAGAATTTACTTGTCCTCTTCTTTTATTTAAGTCGCCTATAACATCGCCCATATATTCTTCTGGGGTTTCAACCTCAACTTTCATCATAGGCTCAAGTATAACGGCACCAGCTTTTTTAGCACCCTCTTTAAAACCCATAGAAGCAGCTAGTTTGAAAGCCATTTCAGAGGAATCCACTTCGTGGTAGCTTCCATCATAAACAGTAACCTTTACATCCTCAACAGGATAACCGGCTAAAACACCATTTTGCAAAGCTTCTTGTATGCCTTTATCTACAGCTGGGATATATTCTTTAGGTATAACACCGCCTTTTATATCATTTACAAATTCATAGCCACTTCCAGCTTCCATAGGCTCGATACGTAAAAATACATGACCGTATTGACCTCTACCTCCTGATTGCTTGGCGTATTTGTATTCTTGTTCAACTGTTTTTCTTATTGTTTCTCTGTAAGCAACCTGAGGTTGTCCGACTTCAGCTTCAACCTTAAATTCTCTAAGCATTCTATCTACTATTATTTCAAGATGAAGCTCTCCCATGCCAGCGATGATAGTTTGTCCGCTTTCTTCATCAGTGCTAACCCTAAAGCTAGGATCTTCTTGTGCTAGTTTATTAAGAGCTATAGACATTTTTTCTTGATCAGCTTTAGTTTTAGGTTCAACTGCAACAGATATAACAGGATCTGGAAAATCCATCCTTTCAAGTATAACCTTATCTTTTTCACTTGCTAAAGTATCGCCTGTTAAAGTATCTTTTAATCCTACGACAGCCCCTATTTCTCCAGCATAAAGAATTTTAATTTCTTCTCTTTTATTAGAGTGCATTTTTAAAAGACGTCCAATTCTTTCTTTCTTATCTTTAGTGGAGTTATAAGCATAAGAACCACTTTCTAAACTACCTCTATAAACCCTTATAAAAGTAAGCTGTCCCACAAATGGATCGGTCATTATCTTGAAAGCAAGTGCTGCAAATTCGCCGTCATCAGTTGATTTTACAGATGTTTCTGTGCCGTCTTCATATTCTCCTTTTATATTTGCAACCTCATCAGGAGCTGGCAAATAGGCTATTACAGCATCTAGCAAGGGTTGAACTCCTTTATTTTTAAAGGCAGTTCCACAAAGCATAGGAACCATACTTAAATTTAAACAACCTGCCTTAAGTCCAGCTCTTATCTCATCTATGCTTAGCTCTTCTCCTCCAAGATATTTTTCCATAAGCTCATCAGAAGTTTCGGATACCGCTTCTATCATCTTTGTGCGGTATTCCTCAGCCTTTTCTTTAAGCTCTGCTGGAATTTCTTTTTCTACATAATCTGTAGGCTTTGTATCATCTTCCCAAACCAAGGCTTTCATAGTAACCAAGTCTATAACGCCCTTAAAATCATCTTCTGAACCAATAGGAATTTGTATAGGCACAGGATTTGCTTTAAGTCTAGTTTTTATTTGCTCTTCTACGTTATAGAAATTTGCACCTATTCTGTCCATTTTATTAACGAAAATTATTCTAGGAACGCCGTATTTGTTAGCTTGTCTCCAAACAGTTTCGCTTTGAGGCTGAACTCCTCCAACAGAACAAAACACAGCTACAGCACCGTCTAAAACACGCATAGATCTTTCAACTTCTATGGTGAAATCAACGTGTCCTGGGGTGTCTATAAGATTTATTTGAAAATCTTTCCAAAAACAAGTAGTAGCAGCAGAGGTTATAGTTATACCTCTTTCTTTTTCTTGTTCCATCCAGTCCATTGTAGCAGCACCGTCATGAACTTCGCCTATCTTATGGCTCATACCTGTAAAAAATAAAATTCTTTCGCTAGTGGTAGTTTTTCCAGCATCTATATGAGCTGCTATACCTATATTTCTAACCCTTTTTAATGGAGTGCTTCTTGACATACAAATCCTTTCTTACCATCGATAGTGAGCAAAGGCTTTATTAGCTTCTGCCATTTTATAAGTATCTTCTTTTTTCTTAAATGAAGCACCTTTGCTATTTGCAGCATCTAAAAGTTCTGCGGACAATCTTTCTATCATAGTTCTTTCGCTTCTTTTTCTAGCAAAAGATATTATCCAACGAATAGCCAAAGCTTGTTGTCTAGCAGGACGCACCTCAACAGGCACTTGATAAGTTGCCCCACCAACGCGACGAGATTTAACTTCTAATATAGGTTTTATATTTTCAATAGCCTCATTAAAAACATCTATACCTTTTTTTTCTCCACCTTTTTTATCTATGTTTTCTAAGGCACCGTATAAGATCGAAGTAGCAACACTCTTTTTGCCATCATACATAAGAGCATTTATAAATTTTGTAATTACTTTGCTTGCATAAATCGGATCGGGCAATACTTCCCTAACGGGAGCTTTTCTTCTTCTCATTTATCTTCCTTCAAATTTAAAAATTTTACTCAAACAAAATCAAATCAAGGATTTGTCTGTAATTTTATATTATTTAGCCGCACCTGCTTTAGGTTTTTTGGCACCATACTTAGAACGAGATACAGTTCTTTTTGCAACACCAGCAGTATCAAGCGCACCACGCACTATGTGATATTTAACACCCGGTAAGTCCTTTACCCTACCCCCACGTACTAAAACTATACTATGTTCTTGTAGGTTATGACCTTCACCACCGATGTAGCTAATAACTTCAAAGCCTGAAGTAAGTCTTACTTTGGCAACTTTTCTAAGAGCTGAGTTTGGTTTTTTAGGTGTTGTTGTATAAACCCTAGTGCAAACTCCTCTTCTTTGCGGACAATTCTTAAGCGCTGGAGATTTAGATTTTACTAAAACTTTCTTACGCTCTTTTCTAACCAATTGATTTATGGTTGGCACAGTAATTCCTTTCTTACAAAATTAAAAGCTAGATACTAGCTAAATTTAGCTTAATTTTACTTAAATATTTACGAACATTTGGATATAATGAGATTTTTATAACATAAAAAAGGCTTCATTGTGTTTAATTTAAAAAAAGCTATTATAAAAAAAGAGCTTGAAACTCTGTATTTAAAAGAGTTTATAAGCAAAGATAATTTTGAGAAGATAGTAAAGTATTATGATTTAAAACAAAATAACCACTCCATATATTTAGCCGTAATTGTAGGATTTTTATTTTTAGGCTTATCACTACTTTGCTTAGTAGCTTACAACTGGGAAGATTTATCAAGAGTCTTTCAAACTATATTTTTACTATGCCTTTTGCTTGGAGCTCAAATTTTAAGCTTTGTTTTTAAAAATGAAAATTTAAAGATAGCCTTTGCCTTTTTTAGCTCCTTTGCATTATTGGCAAATATGGCACTACTTTCTCAAATTTATCATCTAGGAGACAATAGCCCTTTAGCTCTTTTACTAACAGCTTTTTGTGCCCTACTTTTAGCCTCACATTTTAACTCTTTTTGGCTTTTTATACAAAGCTACTGTTTTGCTTGTTTATCTTTTACCTTAGCAATTGATAGCCAAGACAGTTTTGTGGCGAATTTTTTTGTTATATTTTTAATCTTGGGCTTTTTAATACAGTTTTTAATGGCTTCAAAAATTCTAGTTTTTATTAATTTTATATTCTTATTTATGTATGCAAATTTTTTATTTTTTGGAGTAAGGCTTTATGATTATGATTTTATGCTAGGTTTTCTTACTTGGTATATTCCATTATTTTTAATAGCCATAAGAGCTAAAAATTATTACAATATATCATATATTACACTAATATTCACCTTGCTTTTTTATAGTTTTAATGTAAAAGATACATTTCTTATTACGCCTTTATTTTCTTTAAATGTGGTTAATATATTGCTAATCTTGCTTTTTTTATTAAATATATATTTTAAAAGATTTTTTATAGCTTTTTTTATATTTGCTATCTTTATTGCAAACTATGTAACATCTGCTCTTTACACATCATACGAGCTTGATATAGTGTATTTTTATTTTTCAGTTTTAGTTCTAAGTCTTGGACTTTATCTGATAAAAATAGATAAAATTTACCTAGGACTCTTTGCTGTGTTTGCTGTGGCTTGTATGAATTTTGTAATTGCAGAAGATTTGTTTAGATCTTTTGTATATCTTGCTATATTTGGCATTTTAACGTTTGTAGTAGCATTTTTTGCAACTTTGTTAAGGAAAAAGAATGAAAAATAAAGGCTTGATTTTACCGTTTGCTTTGCAATTTTTTTTAATAGCTCTTATGTTTATATTGGCTTTTTTACCTGTTTATTTTGGAAAAGAAGTAAAACTTTTAGCAAGTGGATATGATCCTAGAGATTTGTTATCAGGACACTATGTAAGACTTAACTATAATTTAAATTTAAAAGCAGATAGGTATATGGATGGTAAAGAAAAATTTTATGTTAGCTTAAAGCAAGGTGAGAATGGAATTTATACTTTTGACAAACTTTATGAAAACGAAAAACCAAAAGAAGGACTTTTCATAGAAGCAAAAAGGACTTATGGCTTAAATTTAGAATTAAAATACATAAATAAATACTTTGCCACAAAAGAAAGGGCCTTAGAGCTTGAAAGAAAACTTACAGGCACAGAAGTAGTGGTTACTGCAAAAGTATTAGATGGAAAGGCAAGGATAATTAATATAGAATCGCAAATCGGTAATGATAAAGAAGGAGGATTTTCATTAGAATCTAATTAATAAGCCGATCAAATCATATAGCTTTCTACCAATTTTTGCACAAGTAAATTCCACCCATCTACCAAAACAAAAATCAAAAGCTTAAATGGTAAAGAAATCATAACCGGGGGCAGCATCATCATACCCATAGACATTAGCACAGATGATATAACCATATCTATAACCAAAAAAGGTAGGTATATAAGAAAACCTATCTCAAAAGCGGTTTTTAACTCTGAAATTATAAAAGCTGGAACTATTATAGTAAGTGGCACTTCCTCTACCGTTTTTGGATTTGGCAAGTCTCTTATGCGATAAAAAAGAGCTAAATCTTTTTCTCTAGTGTTTTTAAGCATAAAATCCTTAAAAGGACGTGATGCTAAATTAAAAGCCTCCTCATAGCCTATTTGCTCTGCTAAATAAGGCTTTACACCTTCATTGTAAGCTTTTGTGGCAGTTGGCTCCATTATAAAAAAGGTTAATATCAAAGCAAAAGTTACTATTATAGTATTTGGTGGCATAGTAGTTGTGCCAAGAGCTTGTCTTAAAAAAGAAAAAACTATGACTAATCTTAAAAATGATGTCGCAACAAATACTATAGTAGGAGCTAAAGCTAATATAGTCAAAACTATAACTACATTTAAAACTGTAACTAACTGTTGCGGAGTATCTGGAGCACTAAGACTTAAATTTACAGTTGGCACTGTAACTTCTGGTGCGGCAAATAAAAAAGATGATAAAAATAATAATAAAAATAAAATTCTCAAAATAAGTCCATTCTAGCGTTGTTAGGATATGGATTTTAGCAAATTTACACTGAATTTTTGTTAAAACAAAGCAAGTGCTTTTTCATAATCCTCTTTCGTATCTATGCCAATACTTTTTGTTTCTATTTTTAGCATTTTTATTTTTTTACCATTCTCTAAAGCTCTTAACTGCTCCAATTTTTCAGCCTGCTCTAAGGCAGAAGGTAAAAAAGAGCAAAATTCTCTAAGAGATTTAACAGTATAAGCATATATACCCAAATGCCCCTTGAATTTATCCTTAAATTCATCTCTTTCAAATGGAATTTTTGATCTTGAAAAATACAAGGCAAAGGAAGAAGTATCGGTAACTAATTTTACTAAATTAAAATCATCGCACTGCTTACTGGAAATTTCTTTGTAACAAGATGCCATAAAAGCTTCATTAGCAAGGCACTGTTTTGCAAAGTCCTTAAATTTAGCTATATTTTCCTTTTCTATAAAAGGTTCGTCAGCTTGGACATTTATTATTATTTCATCATCATTTAAGCCCAAAATTTCACAAGCTTCGTTTATCCTATCTGTGCCACTTTCGTGTTTTTTAGAGGTCATAACAGCTTTTAATCCGTGTTTTTTAGCTATATTTAAAACTTCTTCATCATCTAAAGCTATGCAAACATCATCTACTTCTTGCATATTTTTAGCAGTTAGCACAAACATAGGAAGACCCTTTAATTCGCACAAAATTTTATTTTCAAATCTTGTAGATTGTAACCTTGCTGGTATTATTATCATTTTTTAATCCATTCTAAAATATTATCTTTCAAGTCTTTGCTTTCATAAATTTTTAATTCATTTTTCTTTTTATCAAAAAGATCCAAAATATCTACTTTTATGCCAATCTCATATCTTTCTGCTATATCTATCATAGCTTCCATTTCACTATGACAAGACGTTCCAAACAATGCCTCATACATACTAGGAGTAAATTTAGTCCATTCAGCAGTAGAACATATAACTTGTGTTTTGTTCTTATCTATAAGTTTAAAACAAGTAGCAGTATGAGGATCTATTATGCTGGTTATAGAAAATTTTTTAATATACTCTTTACACTCTATATCGCTACAAAAGTCTGCTTCAAAATCTTCCTTTAAAGCTTGAAGTTCATCTTCTTTTAGTTGAAAAAAAGAATACTCTTTTAAAGAATCAAAAAGTTCTTTACATCTTTTGTCTCCAAATTTATCAAATATAAGTCTTTCTATATTTGATGATATAAGTATATCCATAGCCGGAGAAATAGTCTTTATAAGCATTCTGCCTCTTAAATCATATTCGCCTTTTGTAAAAAAATCACTTAATATATTATTAGAATTTGAGGCTATTTTTATCTTGTCTATATTAGCTCCCATTTTTTTAGCATAATACGCTGCTAAAGCATTTCCAAAATTACCGCTTGGAACGATAATATCTATAGTTTTATTAAGCTTTAAACTTACATAATAATGATAAATTGTTTGAAATAAAATTCTAGCAAAATTAACAGAATTTGCCACTGATAAACAGTAACCCAATTTAGACAAGCTATCAGAAAAATTTTTATCATTTAAAAGAGTTTTCAAAATATTTTGTGCAGTATCAAAATCTCCACTTATAGGCATAACCTTTAAATTTTTTGCTTGCATAGTATTCATTTGCAATGCCTGAATCTCGCTAGTTCCAAGATGCGGATAGATACAAACAACCTTTATATTATCTTTGTTTTCAAAGGCTTTTAATGTAGCTGGTCCAGTATCGCCGCTAGTTGCACAAAGTATCAAAAATTTTTTGTCTTTACTAAGCTCATCTAACAACACCCCAAAAGGCTGCAAAGCCATATCTTTAAATGCTCTAGTTGGTCCGTGGTAAAGTTCATTTATATAAAGATTCTCACTCGCCTTAAATATATATATAGGACAGTCTTTATCATCAAAATTTTCATAAGAATCCAAAGCTTTTTTAAATACCTCATAATCTACATCAAATTCAAAACTTTGTATAAGCTTTAATGCAAACTGTTTGTAGGATAAATTTTTAAGATCTTTAAGGTTAAATTTAGGCAATGTTTTTGGTGCATATAAAGAATTATCATCTGTGCTAGGGTTTAAAACCGCTTCTTTAAAATCAACCTCTATTTCAGAATTTCTAGTTCTTACAAGCTTCATCAAAATCCTTTAAATATCTTTTTATTTCTTGCTTAAAAGAATCTTTAAGCTCTATGTTAAGCTCTATAATTTGGGTTTTAAAGCCCATATCTTTTACTTTTACAAAATCCTTAACTGTTAGCATAAGTGTATCGCATTTGTGTTTCTCAAGCAAGTTTTTAAGCTCTTCTTTTTTAAATTCATAATGATCTTTAAAAAAATAACAAGCTTTAGCCTTTGCAAAATGTTCGTATAATCTAAATGGTTTAGCAATAGCTGTGATCAAAATGGCTTTTCTATTTTCTTTCGTATAAGAATAAACTATAAAATCTTCATTTTCTTTAGCTATAAAATCAGCTCTTTTCCTAAAAGCTTTAGGGAGTCTGTAAGCTCCACTAGGAAGAACAAAATTAAAATAAGGTTTTATATTATTCTCAAGCAAAATATCAAATTTTTTTATGTAAAATTTAGAAAATGCATCATCAAGCAAGATACAATCTGCCCCTAAATTTTGGGCTTTTAAAATAGCTTTTACTCTATCTTCGCTTACTATCACGGAATTTATATCATCATAAAAAGCATATTCCATAGCCTCATCTGCACTTTCCTTAACAGTGCATTTTATATCATTTTGAATTTTTACTAAAAGTAAGCCTTTGCTTTTTCTTTTGTATCCTCTTAAAATTATAAATACATTTTTAAAACCGCATTCTTTTTTTAAAAAACTAGCTAAGGCTTTGCAAGTAGGTGTTTTTCCGGAACCTCCAACAGTTAAATTTCCAATGCTAATTATGGGAAGTTTAAAATTTTGTTTCTTTATAAAAAATGTATTTAATAAGGCTACACAAAGATACAAAAAAGACAAAGGCAATAAAAGAAAAGATAGAATTTTTTGAAACAAACTAGGATTATAAAAATAGCTATCAAGCCAAGTAGTTTTAAATCTCATTTATATCCGCTATCCTAGGCATTTTTAGCTTAAAAGCATTTTTTTTCATACGAGCTTTAACCATATCAACTAAATTTTTATCAAAATAGCTTAATTCCTTGTTGTTTTCTATAGCCATTAAAACCTCGTCTATCTCTTCATATGAAAAACCTAAATCAAGCTCATCACTCTGCCCATCGTATAAATCCGCACTAGGTGCTTTTTTTATAAAAATATCTGGCACACCCACAAAAGAAGCAAAGGAAAAAATTTCACTTTTATAAAGCTGTGCTATCGGATTAAAAGCGTGAGCTAAATCCCCATATATAGTCCCATATCCTAGTTGTAATTCGCTTTTATTGCTAGTGCCAATTACAAGATAAGACAATAAAGCAGAATAATCATAAAGTAAGCACATTCTAATCCTAGCAGCTAAATTTCCCATACGAATTCTATCTACATCATCGCAAGAAAGAATAAAGCTATCTAAAATACTTTGTATATTTATAAGCTTATGCTTTAAATTTAAGTCTTTACACAGAGATAAAGCATCTTTTAAATTTGCTTCATTTGAACTATTTGTCGGCATTAAAAGTGCAAAAACATTGTCTTTTAAAGCTTTTTTACAAAGACAAGCAACTAATGCAGAATCAAGACCACCGCTAAGTCCTAAAATCACGCCATTTGCACCACTTTCTTTACAATATTTTTCTATGAAATCACAAAGAAAATTTTCTAATTTTTTATAATCTCTCATTTTTTAAGCTTTGATATAATACTTTAATTTTAATATTTTAGTATTTGAGGTTAAACAAATGCAAATAAAAAAACAAGCTTGCGGTGCTTATGCAACAAACTGCTATATATTAAACATAGATGATAAGGATTATATAATCGATCCGGGAGAAAATGCCCTTTCTTTCATAAAAAAAGAAGCTAAAAATCCGGTAGCCATACTCAATACCCACGGGCATTTTGACCACGTTTGGGATAATGAATCTGTAAAACAAGAATTTAAAATACCAATCTACATACACGAAAAAGATGAATTTATGCTAAAAGATCCCTTTAACACAGGGCATAAAAAAAGTCAAGCCGATATTTTAATAAAAGATGAAAATGAGATAGATATACAAGGAATCAAATTTAAATTTTTATTTTTTCCGGGTCATACTCCTGGTTGTTGTATGATAGAACTTGTCGGAGAAAATTTAGCATTTAGTGGGGATTTTTTATTTAGATCTAGTATAGGTAGATACGATTTTGCATATTCTGACGCATCGCTTATGAAAGATAGTTTAGAAAGGGTATTAGAATACGAAAAAAATTTAAGATTACTTCCAGGACACGGAGATGAAACATCTCTTTTTAACGAACATAGAACTATAAAATATTATTTAAGAGCTATATGATGCTAGAAAATTTATACAAATACATAATTTATTATTTAATTGTGCTTTGTATTTTCTCTTTTCTTGGTATGAAATTCGCAAAAAAACACAAGGAAGCACAAGAAGGAAAACAACTAAGACTCAAAAAGCTTTATAAAAATTGTCCTTGTAGAAAAAGTGCTGATAGTGGAATTTTAAGTGTGATATGTATATATAGTGCAGCAGGTGCTTTTATGTTAGCTTTTATAAATATAGGCTTTGTATTTAATTATTCAAAAGATATTTTGCTTATGATAGTTTTAAGTATTTTTTGCTTTTATTTAGGCTGGATACTTAAAAAATAAATTATAAAAAGATCCACCAATACCAAATACCAAATAAACTAACAGTTACAATTCCAACAATGCTAAGCAAAAATCCAAATTTTATCATATCAAAAGCTTTTATGCCTCCTTGGTTGAAAACTATGGCATTAGGAGGGGTGGATATTGGTATCATAAAAGAAAATGAAGCACAAATCGTAAGCAAAAGCATAGTAAGCATTCTATAAGTATCGTCTAAATAATTTGTAGTTGCGACATTGATTATAGGAAGTATTATAGCAATTAGTGCTGTTGTGGAAAGCAAACTAGTAGCTATTATAGCACAAACACTAGCTATAAATGCAAAAAATACAAAAGGCAAATCCGAAAAAAGTGCAAAAAATTTAGCAAAAGCTCCGCCAAGTTCAGCTTGAGAAAAAGCCATAGCTATACAAAAAGACGCTCCAAATAAAAATATCAATTCATAAGGAATGCTTCTTGAATCATTCCAATTTAAAAAACCTATCTTAGGCACAAACATAAGCAAGCCAAATGCTAAAAGTATTAAATTTTCATTAAAACCCAAACCATCGTAAAATGGCTTTATAGGTGAATTTAAAAAAAGAATCAAAAGCAAGGCTGATAAGAAAAATAACAACCTTTTATGCTCCTGCGTTATATTAACTTCTTCAAAAAAAGACAAATCAAGCTCTTTTTTTTCTAAACCTATGCTTAAAATTTTAACCATAGCAAAAAGCATAATAAAAACTAAAGGTAACATCATAAAAATCCAAGTTGTAAAGCTTATACTTGGCATATTTATGCTTTCTAAAAATCCTAAATAAATCAAATTCGCAGGTGAGCTAATCGGGGTAGTAATTCCGCCTATACTGGCTGAAAAAGCAAGAGCTAATAAAAATCTAGTTTTTAAAATTTTATCATCACTTATACTCATAGCAACAGGCAAAAGCAAAAGAGCTACTGTGGAATTAGATAAAGCACTTCCAAGCAAGATGCTAGCAAAGCCTAGAGCATATAAAATCCCTTGCGGTGTCTTTGGAAATTTTGATAAAAAAACCTTTGCTATCAATCTGTGAAGTCCCGTTTTTTCAGTGGCTGCTGCTATCATAAAACCACCCAAAAATAAAAATACTATGGGATTTGCATAGTTTGAAGTAGCTTCTTTTGTGTCAAGTATGCCAAAACTAGGAAATAATATAATCGGTAAAAGCGATACAACGCCTATTGGCAAAGCTTTATTTGTCCAAAGAGTAATTAATATAGCAATAAGTGCTATCAAAATAGATACTTTAACAGAAGCTTCTAGATAAAAAAATACGAAAGAAAAGCCAAAAAAACCAAGAAAAACAGCCATTAAAATACCGAGCAAGGTTTTTACGAAATCACTTCGTTTTCTAGCTCTAGACCTAGCCTTTGCTCTGATTCTTTTTATACTAAATCTTATCAAAATAATTATCCCAAATGATGTTTAAAAAATTATAACTAAACAATGCTTTATACTTCTTAAAAATATTAAGACATTGTAAGCTAAAATTTAATATAATCATAAAGTTAAAAAGGAAATGTTATGAAAAATACAATTATTAAACCAAGAACTTCTTTAGAAAAGATAAATGAATTTAGCAAATCTTTAGGACTTTCAAAAGAGCAA
This sequence comes from uncultured Campylobacter sp., assembly GCF_944323605.1. Classification (GTDB taxonomy): domain Bacteria; phylum Campylobacterota; class Campylobacteria; order Campylobacterales; family Campylobacteraceae; genus Campylobacter_D. The sequence goes on along the minus strand of NZ_CALUTC010000001.1, from coordinate 184,532 downwards.
CAAACCATTTTGGAAGTTGTTTCTAGTTCTGATAATCAAAAAATTTTAAGCCTTAAAAACGGTAGCTATAACAATCCTGAACCGTGGTTCATCATAGACGAAAATGACGAAGTGCATACTGCTGTATCTATAGCTAGTATAAAGGATATGTTGGAAAATTTAAGGAAACTTAGAAAAGAAAATTTTGAATTACGGCTTGAAAGAGCTATTTTTCAGCAAGTTCCTATAGATTTTAATGATGTGTGGGTAGTCGCAATGGATGAAATAAAAACGCAGATGATGAATGGTGCTAACGATTTTAGCATAGATTTAGACAGTCTGGTCGCAAATATAAAAAAAGAGCACCCAAATTTATTTGTTGATGTGCAAGCTTTTTTAGAACAAAAGAATCAATAATGAAAGACTACAAAGCATTAACTCGATTTAGCAAAGCAGGTCCTAGATATACCTCTTACCCAACCGCTGTTGAATTTAGTTCTAATTTTACTTATGAGGATTACATAAAATCTTTAGCATCTCAAAAAAACGATCTATCTTTGTATGTGCATCTACCTTTTTGTAGGTCTGCTTGTTATTTTTGTGGTTGTAATGTAATTTACACAGCAAAAGAGGAAAGTAAAACTAGGTATTTGGACTTTTTGTTTAAAGAGCTTGAACTTTTACAAAATTTTACAGATACTAAAAGAAAAGTGATTCAGCTACATTTTGGAGGTGGAACTCCAACCTTTTTTTCAGCCAAGCAGCTTGACTCAATAATTAAAAAAATAAAATCCATATTCGTAAATTTCGACGAGAAAGCAGAGCTTAGCTGTGAGATAGACCCTAGATTCTTAAACGAAGAACAAGCAGACATTTTAAGCAAAGAGGGATTTAAAAGAATAAGCTTTGGCGTGCAAGATTTTGATGAAAAGGTGCAAAAAGAAATTCATAGAATACAGTCTTTTGAGCTTACAAAAAAAGCTGTTGAACTTGTAAGGTCAAAAGGTGTTGAATCCGTTAATATAGATTTGATATACGGACTACCTTTTCAAAATTTTGAAAGTTTTTCTAAAACACTTGATAAGGCTTTGCTTTTAAATCCGGATAGACTGGCTATATTTAACTATGCTCATGTTCCGTGGCTTAAGAAAAATATGAGGAAATTTGATGAAAATACTTTGCCAAATGCCTCTGTGAAATTGCAGATTTTAGAGTATTGTGAGAAGTTTTTACTTAAAAATTCTTATGAAATGATAGGAATGGATCATTTCGCAAAAAAAGATGATGAGCTATTTAAAGCCTTAAAAGATGGTTCTTTGCATAGAAATTTTCAAGGATACACGACAAAAGGCGGTGCAAATTTATTAGGCATTGGTCTTACCAGCATAGGAGGAGGAAAAAGATACTACGCACAAAACTACAAGGATATGAAAAGTTATGAAGAAGCTATATCAAATTCTCGTTTGCCATTTGAAAAAGGAATTTATCTAAGTGATGATGATATGCTTAGAAAGGAAGTTATAATGTCTTTAATGTCAAATTTTGCACTTGATATACAAAGCATAGAAGAAAAATTTAATATAGACTTTTTTGAATATTTTGCTGAAAGTTTGAAAGAATTAAAAGAATACAAAGACTTTTACAATATAAGCGATAAAAAAATTATAGTAAATGAAACTGGGGTTTTATTGATAAGAAATATAGCTATGTGCTTTGATGCTTATATGAAAAATATAAGCGATGATAAAAAAGTATTTTCAAAGACTGTATGATGAATTTGCTAGATATAAGTTCAGCCTGTGTTAAGTGTGGCAAGTGCATACCTTCTTGCACTATATATGGTATAAGTAAAGATGAAACACATTCTCCAAGAGGTTTTTTAGACTTAATAGCAGCTCACAAAAATGGTGATTTAAAGCTAAATAAAGATCTAAAAAAAATTTTTGAATCGTGTTTTTTATGCACAAACTGTGTTGAAGCGTGTCCTAGCTCTTTGCGTGTAGATTCTGCAATAGAACAAATTCGCTTTGATATAAATAAAAAAATCGGTATAGCTTGGTATAAAAAACTTGCCTTTTTCCTACTTTCAAATAGAAAGATTATGGATATAGTGGCTAAATTTGGATACATATTTCAAAGTTGTGCCTTTCACATACAAGATAGCGAAAGTAAAAATGAAGGTATGAGAGCTAAATTTTCCTTACCTATGATAAAAAAGGATAGACTTTTAATTTCTCTTTCTAAAAAGAGTTTTTTAAACTCAAACAAAGATTTCATCGATAATGGCGGAGATGAAAGCATAGGTTTTTTTGTGGGTTGCTTAGCAAATTACTCTTATACAAATACCGCACAAAGTGTTTTAGATATAGCTAAAGAGTTGAAAATAAATGTTGATTTGATGAAAGCACAGTCTTGTTGTGGAGCACCGCAATATTTTACAGGAGACTTTAAAAGGGTAGAAGTATTAGCAAAAAAAAATATAGAATATTTTGAAAAAAAACTTGAAAGCTTAAAAGCTATAATAATACCAGAAGCTACTTGCTCTGCAATGATAAGAATCGATTATGAGCACTTTTTTAACAGCATAAACGAAAATGAATGGGCAAAAAGAGCTAAAAAAATTTCATCTAAAATTTTCATAGCTACAAAGTATTTTTATGATTTTACTCCACTAAAAGAATATTTACTAAAAAAATCCAAAAAATCCCTATTAGTAACATATCACGATCCTTGCCACGCAAAAAAAATGCAAGCTTATTACAAGGAAGCAAGAGAGCTTTTAAACACAAGCTATACATTTAAAGAATTATCAGATACTAATTCTTGTTGTGGTTTTGGTGGAGTGAGTATGCAAAGCGAATACTATGATAAATCTCTACAAGTTGGATTAAAAAGAGCTAAACAAATAGATGAAAGTATGGCTGATATAGTGAGTTCAGAATGCTCTGCTTGCAGAATGCAACTTAGCAATTCCTTGCACCAAATAAGTTCCAAAGTTATTTTCAAAAACCCTTTAGAGCTTATTGCTAAGGCTTTAACTTCCTAGCTTTAGCTAGTTTTATAGCCATTTTTACAGCTTGTATATAGCTTTTTGTGCTTGGATTTTTATTTTTATAAGCTATATCAAAAGCGGTGCCGTGATCTACGCTTGTCCTTATTATCGGTAAATTAAGGCTTATATTAACACTTTCATCAAAATAAAGAGCCTTTAAAGGTGCTAAAGCTAAATCGTGATACATGCTTACTAAGCGGTTTGTTTTCTTTAAAGCTTTTGGAGTAAAAGCTGTATCAGCTACTAAAGGTTCGTTTTGATAAAAATTTTGTATATCAAATTTTTTCTCACAGTGATGTAAAAAATCCTCGTTTATAATGAGCTCATCCAGTAAATTCTTTACCTGCGAAAGCTTTTTTTCTTTAAGTAAGATTTTTTCATCACTTATACTTAAATACACATTGCTTATTCTTATGGCTTTTTTTATCTCTTTTTCTTCTCTTCCTCCTATGGTGTTAAAATCGGAGGCGTGGGGATTAAAAGCCAAAACTCCTATATTTTTAAAATGACTTTCCTTGTAAAAATTTATAAAAAAATCACAAAGCTTTTTTACAGTGATTTCTTTGCTTACATCAGCAAGTGCTATGTGTTCGGTAAATAAAGCTACAAAGAGTTTTTCATTTCCAAGCATCATTATGACCTCTTTCTTGAAAAAATCCCGCAAAGCCTGCGTATGACCCTTATAGCTTATATTTGCATCTGCCCAAGCCTTTTTATGTATAGGCATAGTTACTAAAGCAGAAGCTTTTTTTTCTTTTACAAAAAAAGTAGCAGCTTTAAATGAGGCAAAAGAATAAGCTCCGCTGATAGAATTTATGTCGCCTGGTTTTATTTTAAAATTTGTGCTAAATTTTACATTCAAGCTACTTTTAAAAATCGATTTATTAGTTTGTTTTTTAAAAACAACTTTGGCATTATCAGAGAATTCTACTAGATTAAATTTATCTGGAAATTTTAAAGAAAGCTTTTTGCAAGCTTGTTTTAAAAGCTCTTTGTGTATAAAATAATAAGGCTTACAAAGCTTAGATATTTTCTTATGTTCTCTTAATGCTATCTCTACACCTATGCCATTTAAATCCCCTATGCTAATAGCGATTTTTTCTTTCATAAAAGCTCTTTCATTTCTAATATAGCAGCCTTAAAGCCGACAAAAACAGATCTTGCAACTATACTTTGACCTATATTTAACTCAACAATTTCCTTTATCTTTGCTATCTCCTTTACATTCTTATAATTTAGCCCATGTCCAGCTGCCACTTTTAAGCCAATATTATCAGCTTCTTTTGTGGCTATTTTTATCTTTTCAATTTCATCATTTAATAAAAACAAAAGATCTTTTTTTGATAATTTGAATTCTTTTAAAGCGTATGGAGTTTTTAATATATTTGTAAAAATAGCATTATATAAATTTGAAAATTTCCCTGTATGAAGCTCTACAAAATCAGCACCTAAGTCTTTAGCTTGTCTAACATCGTCTAAATTTGGCTCTATAAAAAGGGATAATTCTATATCATTTTCTTTTAAAATTTTTATATTTTCTTTTAAATTTGGTATTTTTAAATTCAAACCGCCTTCAGTTGTAAGCTCTTGTCGTTTTTCTGGAACAAAAGTAAGCCTGAATGGCTTAAATTTTAAAGCTATATCCATCATTTCTTTAGAATTTGCACATTCTAAATTTACAATACTCTTGCAATGTTTTAATATATGTTCTAAATCTTTTTCATTTGTATGTCTTCTGTCTTCTCTTATATGTAAGGTTATTTGATCAGCATATCTTGCCGCTATCATAGCAGCTTCTAGCAAATCTGGATCATCTACCATTCTAGCTTCCCTTAAAACAGCTATGTGGTCTATATTCACTCCTAAAAGCATTTACAAGTCCTTAAAATTTTTAAGTAAAATTATACTCTATTTTAAAAGGAAAAAAAATGATTTTAGGTATGGATTTAGGCTCAAATACACTTAGAGTTGCACTAATGAATGAAAAATTAGACTTGCTTAAAGAATACGAGTATATAATAGGTGCTGCTAAAAATCTATCCAAAAGCAAGAAAATTTCAAAAGAGGCTATATCTCTTTTAAAAAACGCTTTATATGATTTGAAAAATCAAGAAATTGATATGAAAAATGTCAATGCAGTGGCAACCGCAGCTTTTAGAAAAGCTATAAATACGAAAGAAATTTTTGATGAAATATACAGTGAATTCAATATAAAATTTAAAACAATTGACGCAAAAGAAGAAGCTAGGCTTTCTGTATTGGGTATGAAACACGGGCTTTCAAAGCTAGGACTTTATGCTAACAACTTGGCTTACTGCGATTTAGGCGGTGCATCTTGCGAAGTATCATTTAAAAATTTTAGCAAAAGTTTTGATTTTGGAATCATCAGTTTTTATGAAAGAAGCCTTAAATACATATCTAAAAAATATAATGATTTTAATCTAAATACCAAAACAAGAGATAAAAAATTTAAGCTTTATGGACTAATTAAAGATGATAGGCTAAGGGCTATGGCTATATTAGCATTTAAAGAAAGCGCTAATGCAAAAAGTTTTTTAAAAAAATACAAATGCAAAACAGTTATCTTAAATTCAGGCGTTCCAACTGCGATAGTAGCCTTAAAACAAGGGCTTGAATACAGTGAATATCAATCAAGCTTAATAAATGGAAAAGAGTTGTATGCAGGTGATTTTTTGCATTTTGCAATAAAACTTTATAATATGAGTGAAGAAAAAGCTGCCTTATTGCTTGGCAAAAAACGCAAAAATTATATAGTTGCTGGTTGCTTTTTGCTTTATGCTTTATTTGAAAAACAAAAATTAATAGTAATAGATGAAGGCATAAGAGAAGGTCTTTGTATAGATTTTTACAATAAACATAAATAATGCTAAGCCTTATTTTGCTAATCATTTACCATAAAAGCTTAAAAGTAAATAAAAAATACAGTGTTTTTCACAATATTTTCACTATGTGAAAATATTGTGAAAAAATTAATTTTTTTTATACGTTCTTAAGATTCTTTTTCTTCTCTTTCTTCTTAGTTTTAATAAAAACTTGTCTAAAAAGCTAAGCCTTTTTTGTATCTTTTTAAGTCTAAATTTAAGATCCTTTAAGTCCTGCATTTGAATAAAAAGCAAAAGTTTAGAAAAAGCCGTCCTATCTTTTTTGCTATTTTTTTTAAAAATATCCAAAACCTTTGCTTTGTGTTTTATGTTTTCATTCAAAATACTCTCGTCATTGCTATTAAACACTCCATTTTCATTAAAACAGTAAGTGTAAATCACTTCTTTAGAACAAAAAATTTTATTAGCACAGATTAAATTTAAATAATAAAAAAGCAAATCCTCTGCGTAATTTAAATTTTCATTCATATTTACACAGCTAAGTGCCTTTAAAACGTTCTTTTTTCTAAAAAGTTTTGCCCAAACACTGTGATAAAAATGCTTTTGCCTACTTAAAAAATTTAGAAATTCATCTCTTTCATAAATTTTATCTTGCTTTATCTTATAAAATAACTTCTTTTTAGACCTTTGCACAAAAGCTTCAAAACAAAATAAATCAACATCGCTAAATTCTAAAGCCACGTTAAAACAAATTTCACAAGCTTTCTCGCATAAAATATCATCTGCATCAACAAACATAACAAGTTCTGATCTTGCTGATAAAAGCCCTAAATTTCTACTGGCAAATATACCTAATCTTTCGGTATTGTTTATAAATACAAGTCGAGAATCTAAACTAGCTAACTCCTTGACTATACAAGCACCATCATCATCGCTACAGTCATTAAGCACTATAAGTTCTATATCTTTTAAGCTTTGATTTAAACAGCTTGAGATGCTTTTTCTTAAGGTTTTAGCACAGTTTCTAAAAGGCATTATTATAGATATTTTTGGTTTATAACAGTGTTTTATCATAAAATTTAATTTAAATCAAAAGATTAAATGATAAAATAACACATCATAAATAAAGGTTAAATAATGCAAACTTCACCTAAACTTTTTTTAAATAGAGAGCTTTCTTGGCTAAAATTTAATACTCGTGTGTTAGATCAGTGCAGCAATGATATACCACTACTTGAAAAGCTCAAATTTATAGCTATTTATTGCACAAATTTAGATGAGTTTTATATGATAAGGGTTGCTGGGCTTAAAAAATTATTTGCAGCCGGTGTAAATACTAGCGGAGATGATGAGCTTTCGCCTTTAACGCAACTCAAAGAAATAAGAAAATATATAAGAGAAGAGCAACCTCTACTAGAAAAATACTTTAACGAAATTTTAGAAGATTTAAAAAAAGAAAATTGCCATATAAAAGCCTATGAAGAATTAAGTGAAGATTTGCAAAAAAAATGTGATGATTTTTTCTTTTCTAATATACTTGCTTTAATAGTCCCAATAGCTGTTGATGCTACGCACCCATTTCCGCATTTAAACAATCTTTCTTTCGCACTCGCAGTTAAGCTTTGCGATAGTTTAAATGAAGATGTTATTAAATTTGGAATGATTAGAATTCCAAGACTATTGCCTAGATTTTATGCGGTAAGCTCAAATGTCTATGTAACAATAGAAAGTATAGTAAAAAAACACGCAGAAGATATATTTCCCGGATATAAACTGCTTTCATCAGCAGCTTTTAGAGTAACTAGAAATGCTGATATAGATATAGAAGAGGAAGAAGCGGATGATTTTATGTTGCTTTTAGAGCAAGGTTTAAAGCTTAGAAGAAAAGGTGCTTTTGTCCGTCTTCAAATTCAAAAAGATGCAGATGAACAAATAAAAGAATTTTTATCAAATAATATGAAAATTTTTCCAAAAGATATATATGAATACTCTATTTTGCTAAATTTATCAACGCTATGGCAAATAGTTTCTAATAAAGACTTTGCACACTTGTTACTGCCTCACTACACACCAAAAACACTACACCCTTTCAATGAAAATTTATCCGCATTTGAGGTGATAGATAAAGAAGATGTGCTAATTTTCCAACCTTACGAAAGTTTTGATCCTGTTTATAAACTTATAAAAGAAGCTTGTAAAGATAATGATGTAATCTCCATAAGAATGACACTTTACAGAGTGGAAAAAAATTCAAAAATCGTTCAAGCCTTAATAGACGCAGCAAATGACGGCAAGCAAGTAACTGTAATGGTTGAACTTAAAGCTAGATTTGATGAAGAAAACAATCTTCACTGGGCAAAAGCCTTAGAAGATGCTGGGGCACATGTTATCTACGGGATAGCCGGCTTTAAAGTGCATGCAAAAATTTGTCAAATCATAAAAAGGGAAAATGATAAATTAAAATTTTATATGCATCTAAGCACGGGAAATTACAATGCTAGCACTGCTAGAATTTACACAGATGTTAGCTATTTTACAAGTAGAATAGACTTTGCACAAGATAGCACGATATTTTTTCACATACTATCTGGATTTAGCAAAACAAAAAGACTATCCACGCTTTCTATGAGTCCTGGACAAATAAAAGAAAATATCATAAAAATGATAAGGGTAGAAGCTAGCAAAGGCAAAGAAGGTGCAATAATAGCAAAGATGAATTCGTTAGTTGATAGCGATGTTATAAAAGCCCTTTATGAAGCGTCTAAAGCTGGGGTAAAAATAGATTTAATAATAAGAGGAATTTGCTGCTTAAAACCAAATTTATCATTTAGTAAAAACATAAAGGTAAGAAGCATAATAGGAAAATACCTAGAACACGCTAGAATTTTTTATTTCAAACATAGTGAGCCAAATTATTTTATATCAAGTGCTGATTGGATGCCTAGAAACTTAGATAGAAGGCTTGAGCTAATGACTCCTATTTTTGATGAAAAATCAAGAGCTAAGTTGGCTCAAATTTTAAAACTTCAGCTTGAAGATAATGAACTAGCTTACGAGCTTGATAGCGAAGGAAATTATCATAAAGTAAAAAAACAAAGTCAAGCAAAAGGTCTAAACAGTCAATACAAATTAGAAGAATACATAAATAAAATTTACAAAGTTATGACAAAGACGCCGGGGCAAAACAGAGCGGATTATCTAAGCTCAAAACTTTTTAAAGAAAACTAATACCTTAAGTAAGGCTTAAGTTGTCTTAGATTAAAATCTTGGACTTGATTATAAAGGTATATAGCTTATGCAAAAGTATGTTTTTACGTTTATTTTTGGAATTTTAGTTGGAATTTGTATTTCTTCTGTGCCAGCATTCAAAGAAGAAAGCACTATACTATCTCACGTATTTTACGGACTTTTAGCAGCCTTTGCATTTTATTACATTAGTTTTAGAAAAATAGATTTTGATGACTTAAGACTTTATGTAAGCTGTTTTTTGTATTTCATAGCAAGTATAGGAATATATGATGTTTTAAATTCTAATAATGCAAATTTGCTTATATATATAGCTATATATCTTCTAGGTTCTATTCCTTTTGGTTTGCTTATAGCAAAAATGTTTGCAAATGTTGATATACAGAAAGTAGGTAGCAATAGCATAGGTGCTACAAATGTTTTAAGAACCATAAAACAACAAGATGAAAAACTTGCGAAAAAGCTCGCTTTGGCTACTTTGATATTAGACTTTTTAAAAGCTTTTTTACCTATAATCATAGCTAAATTATTAGGATGCAATGATTCTTTTCTTTGGAGTATAGGTTTTTTTGCTGTGCTTGGGCATTGTTTTTCTTTTTATTTAGCACTTGACGGTGGAAAAGGAGTGGCTACAGGTGCTGGAGTTATGGCAGCACTTTTACCTATAGAGCTATTAGTATCTTTTTGTGTTTGGTTTATAGTTTTAAAAATTTCTAAAATTTCGTCTTTATCATCGCTGTGTGCGGCTTTATGTTTTATAATCTTATCATTTATAATCCACAAAGATATGAGTATCAACACACACGCACCAGTGATTTTGATTTGTCTTATAGTGTTTTATAAGCATATACCTAACATAAAAAGGCTCGTATTTAAAGAAGAGAAAAAAGTTTTATAAGTAATTATTAAATTTTTTTTAAACTTTTTTGAATATTTACTTAAACTGTGATATTATAGTGATAAATTAATTATTTAAATTATGAGGCTTAAGATGAGAATTTTAGTTATAGAAGAAGACTTATCTCTTAACAAAGCGATAGTAAGTAATCTAAATGAGTTAGGATACCAAACAGATTCTTCTGAAAATTTCAAAGATGGAGAATATTACATAGGTATAAGACACTATGATTTAGTTATAGTTAGCTGGAATTTACCGGATGGAGATGGGTCTGATATAATAAATACAATAAAACAAAAATCTCCAAGAACAGTCGTTATAATCACTTCCTCAAAAAATGAAGTTGAAGATGAAATAAAAGCTTTAAAATGCGGTGCTGATGATTATGTAAAAAAGAATGCGAATTTCGACGTGCTTTTAACAAGAATAGAAATAAGACTTCGTATGGGTGGCTCTAATGTCATAAAAATAAATGAGCTAACCATAAATCCAGATGAAGAAAAAATAACATATAAGGGGCAAGATATAGAGTTAAAGGGAAAGCCATTTGAGGTATTAGCCCATTTAGCAAGGCATTCTGATCAAATAGTATCTAAAGAACAACTATTAGACGCTATATGGGAAGAACCTGAACTAGTTACACCAAATGTAATAGAAGTAGCAATTAATCAAATCAGACAAAAGATGGACAAACCTCTTAATATCTCCACAATAGAAACCGTACGCAGAAGGGGATACCGTTTTTGCTATCCTAAAAAATAAAAGATAAAATATGGCAAAGAGGACTGCTATAGTAGATTTGGGTTCCAATTCTGTTAGATTGGTCATCTTTGAAAAAACCTCTCGTTTTGCCTTTCATATATTTGCTGAATATAAAAGAAAGGTAAGACTTGGCGAAAATGCATACAACAATGGCAAAGTATTACAAGAAGAAGCTATGCAAAGAACGGAAAACACCCTTGCATACTTTAAAGAAATGGCTTTCAAACATAAATGTAAAAAAATTATAATAATAGGCACATCTGCCCTAAGAGATGCCCCAAATTCTAAAGATTTCATAAAAAGAATCAAAGATAAGCTAAATTTAAATATAAAATGCATAGACGGTAAAACGGAATCTTATCTTGGAGGCTTGGCTGCTCTAAATTTAATAAGCAATGTAAAAGACGCCGTTACACTTGACATAGGGGGTGGCTCAAGCGAACTTTGTCTTATAAAAAATGGAGAAATAAATGACTGCATATCACTTGATATAGGCACTGTTAGACTAAAAGAACTTTTTTATGATTCAAATAAACTAAAAGAATTAGATGAATTTTTAGAAAAATCGCTAAAATCTATACCGCAGCATTTTAAAAATGAAAATCTAATAGCCATAGGCGGTAGCTTAAGAGCTATATCTAGCTCTATAATGCAAAAAAATTCCTACCCGATAAAAACACTACACGAATTTAAATACAAACTAGATGATGAAAAAAAACATATACAAAAAATAATAGACACAGAATTTGAAAATCTATCAAATTATGGCATAAAAAAAGAAAGGTTTGATACTATAAAAGAAGGTGCTTTAATTTTTTTAAAAATAGCACAAAAAATAGGTATAAAAGAAGTTATAACAAGTGGGGTTGGCGTTAGAGAGGGTGCTTTTTTAAATGATATTTTACCAGCAAATAAAAAATTTCCATCAAATTTTAATCCTAGCGTTCGTTCTTTGCAAGATAGATTTTTAAATAAAGATGATAGAAATTTAATGCATATTTATTGTATAAAGCTTTTTGATAAATTACAACTTTCACACAAGCTCGATAAAAAATACAAAATAATACTAATAAATGCTGCAAAATTATGCAATATAGGCTCTTATCTCAATTTTTATTTCGCTAATGAACATAGCACTTATTTTATACTAAATGCCCTAAATTACAACTTTTCTCACGAGGATAAAACTTTAATAGCAATGCTTATAAAATTTTCTGGCAAAAAAATAAATCCATTTTTTCTAGAAAACTACAAAGAGTTGCTGCCAGATATTCAGACAATAACTTGGCTAAATTTTATGTTAGCTGTGGCTAGACTGCTTTCACAACATTATTCTAACAAACAAAGACTTGATTTTGAATACAAAAATAATACACTTTACATATATTCAAAAGCAAATATAGATGTAGCAAAAGACGAATTTAGAAAACTAGCTCTACCAAACACAAATATAGTTTTAGCATTAAATCAAAAACCTAATTATTAGTCCTTTTGCTAAGTAGGTTTTGAATTTTTCTTTTATTTTCCTCAAAAAAGCTGTCAAAATTTCTATCTTTTTTGTTTAAACTTGTATCTAAATCTTTTTCATCTATGTCTTGTTTTTCTAAAACTAAATTTGAGTTGCCTATTATCATTGTATATCTTTTTTTTTCATATTCTAATATTATGAATTGGTTACTTCTATCAATCGGTCTTTGAAAAACAATGCGAAAATTTTTTGTATTTATGTTATTTTTTAACAAAAACGATCTTTTTAGCCACCAAAGTGCAAATAAAATTCCAAGCAAAATAGTAAGAACTAAAGCATAATTTGCCAAATCAAATCCTTCCAAACTAGAAGCTTTAGTCTGTATGCTTGAATTTGTTTCCATAAGACTAAGAGGGGTTGTATTAGCAAGAGTAACTCCCTTTGGCAAAACTCTTACTCTAAGCCCAAATTTATCATTTACGCTTGATAAATCAATATCTACATCATCTTTTGTTTCTAGCATAATAGCTGTTTTTGTGTTTTGAGGGCTTATTAGGACCTTTTTGACAAGTTTTGAATTTAACTCTTTGGCTTCTTCTTTCTTGCTTTTAAGAGAATCAAAGCTTAATAATATAAATCCTTTCTTTATGTCTTTCTTAACAGATGCCTCATAGGCACTGTCAAAAGAAAGCATTATATCTACCCTATCTTCTCTATCATATATGTTATAGCTTACTAAATTAGCAGAAAATAAGGGCAAAGATAAAAAAAGAAGCGATAAAAAATACTTCATTGTATTTCTTTTTTAAAGTATTGAAGAACTGTTTTGGAGTCTAAAATTTCATTTATACGAATGGCTAAATTTCTTTCATAAACCATAACTTCGCCTTTGCCGAAGATTCTTTTGTTTATATAAAGCTCAACGCTTTCTCCGGCTGGTTTTTCAAGGTCTATAACAGAGCCAACATCGAGTTTTAAAAGATCACTCACGCTCATACTCGTCATACCAAGTTCGCTAACAAAATCAACAGTTATATCTAAAATATCTTCATAGGACTCCAAGAGTCCCATATGATCGCCGTATTCGTTGAGCTGCTCACTCATGATTTTTTATAACCAATCCTAAAATTAAAATTATCTATACTATAGGTTAATTCTTTATCTAGTTCGAAATTAGCAAAATCAACTCTTCCTAGATACTCAGGAACTCCGAGTTTAAACTCATCTTTGTTATCATTTAATTTAACTTTTGCATAGCCTATTATTTCATTGGCACATTCTTTTGATAAATCGCACAAATCATCTTCTTTTAATACCATATTTTTTAAAAATACCTGTCTAAATTTATCAAGAACTTCTTTTGGAAAAAATAGATAAAATACAAAATCTCCTTGAATTTTACTATTAAGAACTATAGAAGAACCATAAAGCTCACCGCCTATATCATTTGCCTTTTTTAGGTTTTGTTTTAAAATTTCCTCAAAAAAATGTTTTATGGAAAAATCCACTATTTCAAGCATTTTTTATCTCCTGTTATTTATATTTTTGTAATTATAACAAAATAAAAACAATTCTAAGAAAAAAGCTCCTTGCTTTTTGTTAAAATTTCATCTATATTGCCATTTTCAAAACTTTTCACTATCTGTGTGCCTACAATAGCACCGTCACAAATTTTTTTCACATCTTTCACGTCTTTAGCGTTTTTTATACCAAAACCGACAAAAACGGGCAAGTCGCTTATTTCCTTAATATTTTCTACTAAAGTTTTAAGAGACTGTAATTCAGCCTTTTTTCCACCTGTTATACCAATGCTAGCTATTGCATAAACAAAACCACTTGCTCTTGATATTATTTTCTTTATTCTTGCTTTTGGAGTGGTTAAACTTACTAAGGCTATTAATGCTATACCCTCTTTTTTGCACTCCTTAAAAAGAATTTCATTTTCCTCATAAATCAACTCTGGCACTATAAGTCCTTTTATGCCCACCTCTTTTGCTCTACTTACAAATTTTTTTATACCATAGGAAAAAATTAAATTGTAATAAACTAAAAAGGTTAGAGTTTTTTTGGTTTTAACTCGTGTTAAACTTTCAAAAACCTTTTCTATATCAGCACCGTTTTGCAAAGCTTTAAGAGCTGCCTCACTTATAATTTTACCGTCTGATATAGGGTCTGAATATGGTATGCCAATCTCGACTATATCTATATCGCTTTCATCAAGTCTGTTTAAAAATTCCTCGCAAAGTTCTAAATTTGGATAACCCATAACTATATAAGCTACATTAGCTTTATCTTTATAAAGATTTTTAAAACTAACCATAAATTTCTCCTTTTTTATAAGATAAAACAGAATGCATATCTTTATCGCCTCTGCCAGAAAGATTTACGACTATTACGGATTTTTCTTTTAATGTAGGGCAAAGTTTTTCAAGATATGCAAGAGCGTGAGAGCTTTCTATGGCTGGTATTATGCCTTCTAATTTGCAAAGAAGTTTTAAAGCATTAATACACTCATCATCATTTATAGCATAATACTTTACCCTTTTTACCTTATGTAAATAAGCGTGAATTGGACCAACTCCTGGATAATCAAGTCCAGCAGAAATGCTATGCACAGGCAAAATATTTCCATAATCATCTTGTAAGACTATAGTCTTCATACCGTGTATAATACCTACCCTACCCTTAGTCAAAGTAGCTGCGTGATAAGGAGTATCTATACCTAATCCAGCCGCTTCTACTCCTATTAAACCAACAGTTTTATCATTTAAAAATTCATAAAACATACCTATTGCGTTACTTCCTCCACCAACACAAGCTATTATATAATCAGCTTTTTTCCCAATTTTCTTTAACTGTTTTTTAGTTTCTTTGCCTATTATGCTTTGAAAATGAGTAACTATCTGTGGATATGGGTATGGTCCTACTGCAGAACCTATAACATAAAAACAAGTTTCTATCTCATTTATCCAGCTCTGAATAGCTGCTGTAGTAGCTTCTTTAAGTGTTTTTAAGCCCGTATTTATTAAATTTACCTTAGCACCCAATAATCTTATCTTTTGCACATTAAGCTCTTGCCTTTTTACATCAGTTTCACCCATAAAAATTTCACACTCAAGTCCTAAAAGTGCGGCAGCTGTAGCTGTAGCCAAACCGTGCTGTCCTGCCCCTGTTTCAGCTATTATCTTTTTTTTACCCATTTTTTTAGCAAGTAAAGCTTGGGCTATGGCATTATTTATTTTATGAGCTCCGGTATGGTTTAAATCCTCTCTTTTTAAATAAATATCATGCCCGTAATGTTTGCTTAAATTTTTAGCATAATAAAGAGGTGTTTTCCTACCTACATAGTCTTTTAAAAGAGATTTTAACTCGGATTTAAAATCCTTTTGAAAAGCTATTTTTAAAAAAGCTTTTTCAAGTTCCTTTAAAGCACTTATACCTGTTTCTGGGACAAACTGCCCACCGAATTCTGCGTAGTATCTATTCATTGTTTTACCTTTTTAAGTATCTTTTTTACAAGCTCTACATCTTTTAAAAATTGTTCATTTTCAACTTTTGAATTTATATCCAAAACAAAAGCACCTGTTTTTATAGCATCATTTATATTATCAAGCCCTATGCCTCCAGCCAAAATAAAATCTTTATCATAATATTTTAAAAGATTCCAATCAAATTTAAAGCCATTTCCTCCTTTATTTTTTCCTCCTGTATCAAAAAGAACGTAATCACAGTAAATTTTATGTGGCAAAATAAGCTCATCTTTTACACTAATAACCTGCCAAATTTCTTTGTTAAGGGCTTTTAGTTTATTAAAAAAAGCTTCACTAATCATCTTGTAACTTTGTATCACATCTAAAAATTTACAAACTTCTAAGATCAAACTATCCTCCTCATCTACAAAAACCCCAACCACTTTTTTGGCATTAGACCTTGCTATTTTACTTAACTTTTCAGCATTTTTAAAACTTACTTTTCTTTTACTCTCTGCAAAAATCAAACCTATATAATCAATATCAAGCTTACACAAATCTTTTAAATTTTCCTCATCTTTTATGCCGCAAACTTTAATCTTCATTTAAAAGTCTCGTTTTTTCTCTATAATTTTCAAAAAATTCTAAAACTCTACCACTATAAATAGCTTCTAAAATCATATCTTTGGCTTTTAAAGGATTATCTACTATTTTTGCTGTGTAAAGAGCAAACATTGCATTTAAAACTACTATATCAAGCTTTGCACCCTGAATTTTACCACTTATAGTATCTAACAAAATTTTAGCATTTTCTTTGGCATTAGAGCCGATTATCTCGTGATACATAGCTCGTTTAAACCCAAACTGCTCAGGACTTATGCTATAAGAAAAAAATTTTCCATCGTCTAGTTCGTAAATTTTACTGTCATCACAAATGCTAAGCTCGTCCATACCATCATTGCCACGCACAAGCAAGGCTTTTTTTCTACCTAATTTTTTTAAAACTTTTATTAAAAGTTTATGCACAGGGGCGTGATAATTCCCCATCATCTGATATTTTAATTTTAAATTTGGATTTAACAAAGGTCCTAAAACATTAAACACAGTTTTTACTCCAAGCCTAGTTCTCACATCTTTTATCTCGCCGACTAAAGAATGAAAATAAGGAGCGTGAAAAAAGGATAAACCATTTTCATCTAAAAGTTTTTTATGCTTGCTTATGCTATTAAAACTACAAATTCCAAGCTCATCTAAAACATCAGAACTCCCGCTTGAGCTTGATATAGCTTTGTTGCCGTGCTTTGCGACCTTTAATCCAAGACTTGCAAGTATAAAAGCAACTGTTGTTGAAACATTTATACTTTTAAAACCATCTCCTCCAGTGCCTACTATATCTATCATATCGCTTTCATCACTAAAAGTTTGCGAATATTTAAGCACAGACTTTACAAGGGAGCTTAAAGAATTTTCATCTAAAGATTTTTCAGTAATCAAAACAAGCAAAGCACCAAGTTGTATAGGTTCATACTCCTTTGATATTATTAATTTGCAAATATCTGCAAAATCAGCTTCGCTTAATTTATGACTATCTTGAATTTTATTTAGATAAAAGGCTAAATTCTTTGCTTCTTCTTTCTTTTGCTGTTTTTTCAGGCTTAAAAAATTTTCAAAAATTTTAAGTCCATATTCACTAAAAAAACTTTCAGGGTGAAACTGAACTCCAAAATAAGGCAAATTTTTATGTTTTATAGCCATTACTATATCATCGCTAGTTTTTGCTAAAAGCTCAAAATCATCGCTTAAATTCTCTATGCATAAAGAATGATACCTCATCACTTCAAAACTTTTTGGCATATCTTTAAATAAAAGCCCTTCGTTTTGTATGTAAATTTTAGAACTTATGCCGTGTGCTACTTCTTTAAGTCTTGCAATTTTGCATTTAAAACACAGTCCCAAAGCTTGATGTCCAAGACAAATGCCAAGTATTGGGATTTCTAATCTTGATTCAAAAATATCCAAACACACTCCACTATCTTTTGGGTGTTTTGGTCCCGGGCTTAATACTATAAATTCGGGCTTTAGCTTTTTGATTTCATCAACAGTTACACAGTCGTTTCTTAATAATCTAACTTCACCATCATAAAGACTTTCAAGCATAGTTTTGACATTAAAAACAAAAGAATCGTAGTTGTCTATAAGCAAAATCATATCTTAGCTCCCAAACATTCAAAAGCATAAAGCAAACTCTGTCTTTTGCTCTTTATCTCCTCGTATTCTTTTTCATTATCGCTTTTTATGACAATACCTGCACCACTTGCGATAAATGCTTTATCTTTTATAAATATAGCACTTCTTATGAGTATGGCTAAAAGTATATCTTCATTAAATCTTAAAAAACCTATGCCACCACCATAAACACCTCTGTTTAAATTTTCAAGCTCAGAAATTATTTCTAAAGCTCTTATTTTTGGTGCTCCACTTAAGGTTCCTGCTGGAAAAGTAGCACAAATAGCATCAAAAATACTTGCGTCTTTCTTTAAATTCGCATAAACAGAGCTTACTAAGTGCATTACAAATTGATATGTAACTATATCAAACACCTTTTCAACCCTAGTTTTTTCAGCAAATTTAGATATATCATTTCTTGCTAAATCAACAAGCATTCTATGTTCGCAAAGCTCTTTTTCATCGCTTAAAAGATCCCTTTTTAGAGCTTCTTTGTCGCTATTTTCATCTATTTTTCTAGTTCCTGCTATTGGTGCTAAAAAAAGCTCTTTATTTTTAATGCTTAATATAAGCTCTGGCGAAGAGCCTAAAACTGTGCCGTATTTTGTAGGAAAATAAAACATATATGGACTTTTATTTTTCTTGCTAAGCACTTGATAAAAGTCAAAACTATCTATATTATGTCTTATGCAAAGCTGTTTGCTTAATACTACTTGAAATATATCTCCACTCAAAAGATAGCTTTTTGCCTTATCAAGCATATCAAAAAAGCTTTTTTTCTCTTCATCAAGGTCATTTTCAATCTCAAAAAAAAAGTCTTTATCTTCTTTTTCTTCTATAAAATCATCACTTAAAAAAGAAAAATATTTATCAGCACCAAATTTAAAATACATCTTTGAGTGCTTTTCATAAAGTAAATAAGCTCTAGCGTTTGCGAATAAAAATAAAGGAAAATCATAACTTTTTTTCTCGCAAATTTTTATATCCTCTATCAAGGATATAAAATCGAAAGAAAACACACCAAAAAAACCAGCCAAATCAAAGCTGTGTTTTTTTGCACTTGCCTCATAAAAGACTCTTTTAAATTCACTAAAATCCATATTATTAGAATCTAAATACTCTACATCAATACCTATTATAACTTTAGTATCATCTTCTGCTAGATATGAATTTTCATATCTTTTTAAAATTTGTTTGTAGTAAAAATTTGCTTCTTTGCTTAACATAAAAAATCCTTAGTAAAAAATAACATTAATTTAGGAAAATTTAGCTACGCCAAAGATACAAGGAGTTAAAAAAAGAGGAAAGAATAAAGAAAGACGAAAGCACAATAAATGAGTTATATTCTATTTTCAACACATCTCAATCCTTCTTTGAATTTTCTAAGTTTAGTCTAAACTTTATAAAATAAAGCTTAAAGAGACCAACCATCATCTACTATTAAATTTTGACCCGTAATGTTTTTGCTAAGATCACTAAGTAAAAATAAAATAGCACCGCAAAGATCACTAGTATCAAGCATACCCTTTGAAGCACAAGATTTGTTGTAGGCTTTTAAAAAAGTTTCACTTTGACAATCTTTTATACCGCCACTTGAAACTGTATTTACTCTTATATTTTGTTTAAAACACTCTTTAGCTAACCAAACTCCAAGGTGATTTATGCCTGCTTTTATTACGCTGTATTCCAAAGGACTCTGCATAGAAGTGCCTTCGTAATTTTCAAATTTTGGTGCTTTAAAGCCCATTATAGAACTTAAATTTATCAAATTTCCAAAGCCTTGTTTTTTAAAAAATTTTATAAATTCCTGTGCTGCTAATATATAAGCTGCTAAGTGCATATTTAAACTTTCGCAAATTTGTTCAAAACTAGCTTCATAATAAGGAATTTTTCCCCAATGTTTTGGGTATGGGTAAGTGGTATTTACAAAAGAATCTATCTTTGAAAAATGTTTTAATGAAGCATTTATAGCCTTATTTAAACTCTCTTTTGAACTTATGTCAGTTTCTAAAGCAAGAATTTGCTCTGAATTTTTTCCTAAGTCTTTTTCTAATAATTTTAAATTTTCCTCATTCATATCAGATATAATTATACAAGCTTTATTTTCAAGGCACTGCTTACTTAGTTCTTTTCCTATACGCCCACAAGCTCCAGCTATAAAAACAACTTTATTATCCAGCACTAAAGATCCTTTATTTTTAAGTTTTTTTCTTTGATTAAAAATTCAACTATCTTAAAATCAAGCTCATTATCTATATCAAATGCGGTATCATCATTCATAACAAACAAAGCCGTTTTCTTGCCAAATAAAATATCGCTCTTAAGCAATCTATTTCTTTTAAAAATGTAAATACTTGCATTCATATCATATACTTTTGGACCATCTTGCCGCCTTTTCACAAGGCTTTTTTTGCAAAGTCTAACTTCTCCACTTTCTTTTAACTCTACTTGGTTAAAATACGGGCTTTTTCTAGCCTTAGTAACGCTTATTAAATTTTCTTTTCCACTTTTTACAAAAAGATTAAAGGCATCTTTTATATCTTTGCTAGAACGAAGCGGTGCAGTAGCATCAAGGTCTATCGCGTAATCAAAAGTTGTGTTAAAGTATTTTTCACTTCTTAAAAAACAGTCCCTTATAACAGGTAGTTTTGCTGCACTATCTAAAGCAAGCTCTTTATCTCTTTTAAAAAAGACACAAGCACCGTGTTTTTTAGCTACAGACATAATTTCATCGCTATCAGTGCTTACTACTATATGTTTAAAAAGTTTTGAATTTTTAGCTTGGTAAATACTGTAAGCTATCAATTCTAAGTCATTTATCTTTTTTATGTTCTTGTTTTTAAGACCTTTGCTACCGCCTCTTGCACAAATTGAGCATAAAATTTCAGCCATTTCTCATCTTTACCTTATCAGTTAGCTTTAAAAGCTCTAAGCCTTGTTCGAGGGTGCATAAATTCTCATCATTTTTCATAACAGCCTTATGCAAAGCTTGTAAATTTTTTATAGTGCTATTTTTAAAATTTATCTTTTTAACCTTACCATTTTTTTTGTAAATTTTAATGTAACTTTTTATCAAATCAGCCTTAAAACTTCTTTTTAAAGTGCAAATATTTATAGTTCTAGAAAGCTTTTTTGAAAAATAATCAAGATTAATAAATACTTTTTCATCATTTTTGCCCTTAAGTGCCAAAAAAGCAAAATCATCACTGCTTATATCCAGCTCTGAAATTTTCTCATTTTGAGAATATAAAAGCTCTAAATCCTTAAAAAGATAAGAAGCCAAATCTATCTCGTGAGATAAATCAAGCAAAACACCTCCTCCAAGCTCTTCTTTGGCACTATAATTATTTTTGTAATCATCATTTCGGTAATTTGGAAGATAAGAATTGCAAACAAAATTTGCAAAATAAGGTTTTTCATAGCTTAAAAGCTTTTTTAAAGCTTTAATCACAGGGTGAAATCTCAAAAGATATGCCACAAAAATTTTATTATTAGAGCTTTGTTTATAATCCTTATAGCTTTCAAATAAAGGTTTTTCAACTAAAATTATTTTATCTTGCAAATTTGTATCTAAAAACTGCAATGTAGAAAAATGAGAAACAGTGATATTTGAAATGATAAACATATCAAATTTATCAAGCTTTTTTATATCCTCTAAATTTTCATAAACTGTTAATTTGTGGTTTTTAAATTTATCCTTCTTAAAGCTTTTAGAACAAATGCTTACATCAAAACCTTTTCTTTTCAAAGCTATAAAATGCTTCTTGCCTATACTTCCAAAACCTATAATCAAAATTTTCATAGCACAAACTCCTCATTTGCTTTTTTATACTCACTAAGCCTTCCTATATCTATCCAATAATCGCTTATAATATAAGAAAAAACATTTCTTTCATTTAATTTTACAAGTTTTTCTATGAGATTTGGCATATCTAGGTATTCGTTTTTGTTTAAAAAGGATAAAACTTCATTTTCAATAACATAAATACCAGCTGAAATCAAAAATTTTTGTTCAGGCTTTTCTTTTATATCCTTTACAAAACCTTTTTTTGTTTCTATAACACCATAAGGAATTTGTTGAGAAAATTCTCTAAGGCAAACAGTCATTAAAGCTCCTGATTTCTTATGTGCCTTTAAAAGCTCTGTAAAATCAAGGTCTGTTAATATATCAGCATTCATTACTATAAAGCTTTCTTTAAAATCTTGATCAAGCAAAGACAAAGCTCCGGCTGTGCCTAATTTTTTCTTCTCTCTTACATAAGATATATTAACATTAAATTTTGTTCCGTCCTTAAAATAATCCTCTATTATCTTTCTTTTGTAATTTACGCACAAGATAAAATCCTCAAAACCTTGATTTGAAAATCTATTTATAATGGTTTCGAGTATGGGTTTTTTTCCTACTTTAAGCATAGGTTTTGGAGTATAGTTTGTAAGCGGAGCTAGTCTAGTGCCAAGTCCGCCAGCCATTAAGATGATTTTGTTTTTATGCTTTTCATTCAAAACAGAAGCGATAGATTTTATAGCCAACAACCTACCATTATCATCTAATACAGGAAAATCATAAATATCCGTTTTTGAACTAAGTTCTAAAAGCTTTTTTCTGCTTGTTTTTGGACTTATTGTTATAGGATTTTTAGTGTAAATTTCTTTTATGCTATCATTTATGCTAAAGCCGCTTACTAAAGCTTTTCTTATGTTCGAATCGCTTATTATGCCCAAAAATTTATCATCGCTAGATACCACTATCCCAAGTCTAACTCTCTCAAATCCTATGACTTCTAAAGCCTCTTTTATGCTTGAGCTTTCTTTTAACTTAAGTTTTTTTATATTCATTGTTTTATATCCATAAATTCCTTATTTAAAATTGTAGCTAAATTTACAGTTTTTAAAACATTTTTTATCATTTTACTTGCCATTTTGTTTTCAAAAGGATTTTTAAAATTCTTTAAATTTTCTTTAAAATCGCTTGAATCTAATCTCTTAAGTGCTTCATTTAAATTCTTAATATCGCAGTCTATTATATTGCTTGCTCTAATCCTGCCCCTTTGCCTATCGCCTATATTTATACAAGGTGTTTTAAAAAATGGACTTTCACAAATTCCACTAGAACTATTCCCGAGCACAGCCTTTGAAATTTTCATTAAACTTAGATACTTCAAAGCTCCTAAACTGTCAAAAAGCTTGGCATTTGCATTGTTTTTACAGAATTTTTCTATGCTCTCGTTTATAAATTTACCATTTTCATCGGCATTTGCCTTTGTAAAAATAAGGCTTGAGTCTCTAAGCTTTGAAAGCTCATTTAAAAAAATACCAAATTCTTCTTTATCTTTTGAATTTATAGTTTGAGGATGATATGTTATCAAAAAAATATCTCTTTTAAAGCTAATGCCAAGCTCTTTTTCAAGCTCATCTTTGCTTAAAAACTTCATCTTAGCTATGTTTTCGCCGGCTAAACTGCCAACAAAAAACACCCTTTTTTCCTCTTCTCCTAGCTGCAAAACCCTTTTTTTATATTCATTAGCTGCTACGAAATGCAAGCTTGACATTTTAGTTATACTATGTCTTATGCTATCGTCAATAGCACCAAGGCTTAATTCTCCGCCGTATATATGTGCTATAGGTATTTGCAGTATCAGACAAACAGTAGCAAGAGCTAACATCTCATATCTATCCCCTAATATCACGACTATATCTGGTTTTAATTCATTTAAAACCTGACTAAATTTAGCAATAGCCACACTTATATTTTTACAAATTCCTAAAGAATCATTATTTTTACTTAAAATATGCACCTTTTTATCTATGTGAAATTCTTTTTGCACATCTTTATATGTGCTTCCATACTCTTTGCTTAGATGTGTTCCGCTTATTATAAGCTGGAGTGTCAAGTCTTTATCAGCCTTTATTTCCTTGCAAATGTTTTTTAAAAGATACCATTCAGCCCTAGTTGCACTAAGAACGCAAATTTTTCTCATATTAACTCATCTTTTTTGTAGTTTTTAAGAGCCATTTTACCCAAGTATTCATCATATTTACAAGCAGAAATTCCATTACCCGGTCTTTTTGTGCCTAAATTTTCCTTGCTAAAAAACTCTCCTTTTTTTATATCTTTTAAGGCTACTAAACTTTTTCTAGCTACTTTTAGATTTTTCCTTTCGCTCTTACTAGCCTTTTTTATACCATTTCCTAAAGCTAAATTTATATCCTTAACGCCATCGCACAAAGCTTTTAACTCATCTGGCTCTAAAGATGCTTTATGATCTGGTCCTTGCATATTTTTATCTAAGGTAAAATGCTTTTCTATGACAACAGCACCCAAGGCTGCGGCAGCTAAGCTTATATGTATGCCTTTTGTATGGTCTGAATACCCTACTTTGAGTTTAAAAGCTTCTTTTAAGGTAAGCATAGCTCTTAAATTTACCTCGGCAACAGGTGCAGGATATTCGCTAGTGCAGTGAAGCAATGTAATATTTTTTCTTTTTGTTCCATTTTTACACAAAATATCAATAGCAAATTCAACCTCAGCCAAATTTGCCATACCAGTTGATAAAAGTATTTTTTTATCAAGCCTAGCTACTTCTTTTAAATATGGTAAATTCGTTAAATCCGTGCTTGAAATTTTAAAAAGTTCAAGTTTTAACTCGTTTAAAAGCTCTAAATTTTCGCTATCAAAAGCAGTGGATAAAAAAGAAATGTTACATCTTTGGCATTCTTTTATAAGCTCTAAGTGTGCTTTTTTGTCAAGCTCTAGTTTTTTTAGCATAGAAAGCTGGTTATCTTCCTTGATATTTTTGCTTTGATAAGAAGCTAATTTCGCACTTTTACTAGCTAAAAGATTTGCTTTAAAACTTTGAAATTTCACAAAGTCCGCACCAGCTTTTGCAGCCTCTTTAATCAATCTTTTAGCGATATTTAAATCCCCATTATGATTTACTCCAGCTTCTGCTATAACGATAGTTTTTTGCATTTTTTACCCTAAACATTTTTTAAAAAAAGAAAAGCAAAAAGCGTTCTAAAAATTTCAAAAATGCACTAAAGCACTTTCTGCAATAGTTTTACAAATAATTTTAGATCTTTTTCCAATAAGATAGTGCGAATATAGAGCTAGGTGCAGAAGAAGACCCTGAAATAGAGCTTGAAACAGCAACGGCACTGTCATTGTCAAAGCTGTAAGAAAATCCTAAAGAGGTATTTGGTATGGAGTAATTGCTAGTATATTTTACACCATTAAATTTGCTTGAACTTTGATATGTTTGAGAAAAACCTATATCAAGTGAAATTTTAGGACTTAGTATGATAGAGCTGTCAATACCTGCAAAAATCGCATTACCAAATTTTACAGTATTACTTTTAAATTTTAAATTATCATTATATCCACCACCAAAGTATATAGATAAAACTATAGGATCACTATAAGTTTTAAGACTAAACTGTGCGTTTATGCTTTTTGCATAAAACATCTTTGCAGAAGTAGTAAAACGTACTCTATCAAAAATGGATGCTTGTGCCGAAAACTGCGGTATAAAAGAACCTATAGAAGCAAAAGAATATATAAAACCTAAGGAAAGATTATCAAAATTTGTTCTTTGCTCTGTTTTATAAACTATGGGAGTGAAAAACCACCCTCTTGAGTGTCGCTTTGAGTGTATGAAAGTCTAGCATTTGTTATGATATCTAAACTATCATTTATAGAACAAATAAAACTTTGTCTTAAACTAAATTGCCTGTTATCTAAATAGTTTTTTCCATCATTATAGGTGCTTATGTATGGATAAGTATTGTAAAAATCGGCATTGCCACTGCTTAAATACTCAAAACTTGTTACCATTCTAAGCCCAAGTTGCTTTTTAAAAAGAGAATCAAAAGTGATAGGATCAGAAGCAAAAAGGCTTGAAAACAAAAGAATTTTTATAAAAGCGGTCCTAAAGACTTTAAGCATTTAAAACTCTAAATTTAAAAGCTCACTTAAAGGGCTTTTTTCTTCTTTATTTAAATTTGTAGTGCTATTAAATTTTTGTTCTAAACTTAAATTTTGTAACTTACTTAGGTCTTCTTTATCAAAGCTTTGTTTTAAATTTACATCTTTAGTTTTATTTAAATACTCTTTTGTCCTAGTTTCTAAGTCTCTATAGTCTAATATAGAAAAAAGAGAGCTTATAACATCATCATCAAAGTCGGCAGCCAAGATAAGTTGATTATTTTTATCAAGTATCTTAAAATCATAACTTTTTATATCATCACTCATCTTTATCTGTGTGCCGTCTGAAAAGGTAAGGGTATATTCGCCACCAATAGGAGTGGGTTTAGCATAACTTGTATCATAGTTTGCTATTAGCTCTATGTTTTCTCTTATCTTTTTCATATCAAGCCCTAAGGTTTTGTTTTCAAAATAAGAAAAAATAGAATCAAAAGTATCAGCAACTTGAGAAAAAGCATTAAAAATTCTATCGCCGGTAAAATGATGCCTTAATTCTATGCCCAGCTCGATTGATTTTTCAGCAAAAAGCTCCTTTTGAGATTCGCTTTTACTAAGCCATAAAACCTCTTTTGCCAAAGGTTCTATCCTTTCTCTAAAGTCGCTTGTAGTTTCTGATAAAGATAAGGAATCGTGTATCTGTAAATCAAATCTTTCAAGTTGTATGAATGTGGCACTATCTTTTCCAAATTCGCTTTCAAAAAAGTTTTTAACAGAGTTAAAGGTTTCATTAAGATAATTTATAGCATTTTTAAGCTCTTGTTCGCTTATATAATTATCTCTTTTATCCATCTTAAAAGAATTGTTGGTATAAGTATTAAAATACCTATCAGTATAATAACTTTTACGATAAATAGATCTACCATCTCTAAAATAAGCTTTTAACTCATTTTCCACATCTTTCTTATCCCATAAAAGCGAAAAACCGGACTCACCATTTTTTAAATCACTCAAAGCCTTATCAAAGTCTATATCTATCTTATTTTTAGAAGTGTATAGCTCAGAAAAAAACTTATCTTCTGAAGAAAAGCCATTAGCAATAGAACTGCTTAACACTTTCGCTCCTTTTTAGAATCTATTGTATGGGTTAAAAAGGCTATCTTTGTGCTTATTTAACAAGCCTTGAACCTGAGGTATTAAATTATTTATTAAACTATTGTGCCCTACTCTTCTTATTTGTTTTGTATATTTGTTAAATCCTACTAGCTGAATATCGCTTTTACCTGTCTTAAAATTATAATGGGCTTTTATAACAACCTTATCGTTAAATCTAAAATTTGCGTTATCAATAAGCGATTTTTCAAAGTTATCGCTATATCCTAACTCGTAATATGCTGTAAATCCGAACTTTTGACCGTAATTATTTATGACACTATCAGTAAAATAAGGTTTGTTGGTATTGAGTATATAAAACCCGCCCACAACCTGTTTTAACTCATCATCATTAAGTTTGTGTGAAGTTTTATCACTTAAAGAACCATTGCTTGCTATACTTAATATGTCTAAGTCTTTTGCATAGCTTAAGCTTAGAAAGATTAAAAAAGTTAGAAATATTTTTTTCATATTTATTCTCCTTATATTTTTTTTTTACATTAACACACAATGTAAAAAACTAAATATTAAAAAAAGTAATTTTATTTAGTATTTTTACTTTTTGAAACAGTTTAAACATTATAAGTCCTTAGAATTTAAAAGCTCACTTAAAGGGCTTTGTTTTGTGTTTAGCTTTGTGTTTTTAGCTTTTTCTTCTAAATTTATATCTTGCTTTAAACTTAAATTTTCTTTCATTTTATTTTCTCTATTATCAAAAATAGAAAAAAGGGTGTTAAAAATTCTATTTTTCATATCTAAATTTGCTAAATCCAAATTTGAAAATGCCAAACTAGAAGAAAGCTTTATATCAAAATTTCCATTATCATCTAAGCTAAGCTGTGTGCCGTCCATAAGTGTTAAACCGTTATCTAAGGAGTTGCTATCTCGGTAGCCCTTGATATTTTTTAGCTCTTGCATTATGTAATCTTTATCCAAGCCGTCTATTTGCTCTATTGCATAATCAAAAAAATTAGCCAAAGAAACCTCTGATCCTTGCATACCATAAGTATATTTGTTTGCTTCTAGTAAAATTTCATCTTTTTGCTCTTTGCTTCCGTCATAATTTTGAACTTTTTCGTATATATTTGCAAGATTTTTTTCAAATATATCTACATCTGATTTTATAATCATCAAATAAGACTGCAAATCCCAATGAAGCTTACTATCTAAACCTTGTTCTTTTTCTACATAAGAAAGAATTTGTTCTGCAAGGCTTATAAGATTAAGCAAAGACTGTCTATAAGAAGCTTCGCTAACCTCATTTTGGGTTTGACTGCTTAGATATGAAGAAAAAAAGCTATTTGTGCTTTTTGGAAAGAATGTCATATGCATAGAACCGTCTTTAAGAATTTCAAAATCTTCTTTAGCATTTTTTATATTTAATTTACTAGTATCTAGTTTTGAATTTGCATATTTATCTACATTTTTATCAACTTCAAAAGCATTACTTATATAATCTTTTATGAAATTTAAATCAAAGCCATCTTTTTGCACAATGGTATTTTGAATCTCATAAAGATTGTTGTCAAAGGAAGTGTCTTTGTAATTTATTGTTTTATTAGCTTCATAATTTTTCATCCCAGTAAAAACAACATTTGTATTTATCATCTTAAATTTCCTTTCATGGCAATCTACCGTTATTGTGAATATACTGCAAAAGGTGTGCATTTTGATAAACTATATCATTTATATTTGTAGTAATAACTATACCGTCTCTTATATACTGTATAGATGGAGTTGCAACAAAATAAAATCTATCATCTGGACTGTGCTTTACAAGAAAATCATATCGTATGTAGTTTGTGCTCGTATCATATGTAGCCAACAAAAAAGCTGTATCTTTACCGCTTCTTGTATGTAGCACAAACTCATTATACATAGCTTGTGACGTATAGCCATAATTAGAACAACGAGTATCAAAACATATAGAACCTAGTCTGCGTTCATCATCACTAAGACTTAGTGTAAAATACTGTTTAAAAACTCCCGTTCCATTACCGCTAGGATTATAAAAAGCTTCGAAATGATTTACATACAACCCGCCCACAACCTGTTTTAACTCATCATCATTAAGTTTGTGTGAAGTTTTATCACTTAAAGAACCATTGCTTGCTATACTTAATATGTCTAAGTCTTTTGCATAGCTTAAGCTTAGAAAGATTAAAAAAGTTAGAAATATTTTTTTCATATTTATTCTCCTTATATTTTTTTTTTACATTAACACACAATGTAAAAAACTAAATATTAAAAAAAGTAATTTTATTTAGTATTTTTACTTTTTGAAACAGTTTAAACATTATAAGTCCTTAGAATTTAAAAGCTCACTTAAAGGGCTTTGTTTTGTGTTTTTATAAAGTCTCTTACTTTCTATTGCTTCAATCTTTATAAAAGAATCATTCTCGCTATCTTTCATAGAAAACAAAGAATCGTATTTTTCATCTTCAAATTTAGCACTTACTTTTACCTGCTCTTTTGGATTTATTATAACAAAATCTAAATTTTCAAAGTTATCATCTGTTTTTATGATAGTGCCATCGCTAAGTATGAGGATATACTCATCTGATATCTTATTTTTTTCTATAGTATTTTTCTGATATGAAAAAACTTTTTCTATATTTTCGTTTATCCTATCCAAAGCCGAATTTGGTAGTTTATCCCCTATATAAGCAAGTATATCCAAAAAAGATGTGGCAAGATTGGTGCTTGAATTATCAAAAAAAGCACTCATCTTACTTGCTAATTCTTTTGATTTTTCTACAAAAATATCCTTGTGTTTTTCGTATTTAGAAAGCGTAGATACATCTTTTACAAGAGGTTCTATGCTTTTTTTAAACTCGCTTACACTTAGAACCTTATTAAAAGAATTGTCATTCAAAAAATTACTTTCAAGCGTATTAAACATAGCACTTGCTTTTTCATATTCTTCGTCAAATCCTCTAATTTTAAGGGAATTTATAGCACTTGAAAATAAGCTTTGTAGTTCTAAAATAGATTTTTTAAAAGCATCATCGCTTATTTCAAGACTATTATTTTGGTATCCAAGATATCTTGAAGGCTGTATGGATTCATCATCTAGCTTGATTGAATTAGCTTGTACATTTTGACCTAAAACTTCACTAAATTTTACATTTACCACACTAGAGCTATTGTTAAAAGTGTTTGCATTTAAATTTGATACAGATTTAGATTGTATTATCATTTCTTAAATCCTTGTTTTAGAGTCTTGTTTTATCAAACAAAGTATTCTTATGTATATTCATATAATTTCTTACAAGTTGTCCTAATTGCCTGTTTATAGTCAATACATCTGGATGATTTTGATTTAACATTCTTATTTGCTTAGTATTTTTATTAAAAGCAACAAGAGTTACAGTCATAGTATTTGACTTAAAATCATAATTTCCTCTTAATGCCACCTTTTCCCCAAAATTTATAGTTGAATTATTTATAAAAAAACTCTCTGCTATATTACTAGCAGCTACTTCATAATAGGCTTCAAAATAAAGCCTATTGCCAAAAGCATTTGTAACTCCATTATAAAAAAAATGGCATATCGCTGACTAAGTGAAACCCTCCCACAACTTCTTTTAACTCATCATCATTAAGTTTATGTGAAGTTTTATCACTTAAAGAACCATTACTTGCTATACTTAGTATATCTAAGTCTTTTGCATAAGTAAAAGAAATTAAACTTAGAAATAGTAAGAAAGATAAAAATATTTTTTTCATAAATTTTTCTCCTCAGATGTTTTTATTGTTAATTTAATTATATCTAAAACATAATTTTTTTTATTTTATATATTTTTAAAATTATTTTTATTTTAAAAAATTTACTTTTTGAAACACATACTTTTTAAATATAAAGATATAAAAATATATAAAAACTTAAAGTAATTCAAGCAAGAAGTATTCCTAAAGATACTTTTTTTTTGCTTAAATTAAATTTTATCCTTTTTAAAATCTTTTCTTAGTAACTCACTTAAAGGGCTTTGTTTTGTATTTAAATTTATATCTTTAAATTTTTCTTCTAAATTAATTTTTTCTTTTAAAATATTTTCTTTTTCTCTACTATCAAAGAGAGAAAAAAGGGTATTAAATTTTGTGTTTTCAACGTTTATCTCACTAAATTTATCATCTGCTCTATATATTTTAAGCATATCATCATCTGCTTTTACAACTACGCCATTATCAAGGGTTATACTCTTATAATTACTGCTTACATAGTCTTTTATAATTGAAACATTTTCATTTATTTCATCATATGGTATATCTAAATTTGGTAACTTTTCTTTTAGATAAGAAAATAGATCATCAAAACCAATAGCATAAGAATAATAATCGGCAAAATACAAATTAATATCAAGATAAAGCTCATTACTATTTTCACTAAAATTATCAGTATTTTTTTCTTTTAAAAGTTTATCAGCTTTATTCATAAGCTCCTCAAAATTTATATAAGTTTTTGTATCATTGCTAGGATTCATCATCATTAAATCATTATAGAGTTTATCATCGCCCTTTGCTTGCTCTAAAGCACTATCAAAGACTTGTTTTATTAACTTATCTATCCTTGCTCTAGCATTACTAGCCTGTGAATGAGTGATTAAGGTGGAATTAGGGCTATCTTTTATATTTATAGATTGATTTATTATGCTATCTTTAAACTCCTTACCGCCTTCCACAAATAACGGATTAAACCACACTTGAACCTTTCCTAACTTACTCTCATCTTGTGTGTTTTTAACATCGCTTTTATAAATTTTATCTGATGATTGAGTAAAAACTTGTGTGCTAGTTGCAAAATTTATCATTTACCTACCCTATTTTGACCGTATAAAAGATCTATGCGATATCTATTATTGTATATCCACTGCTTTGCAATTGGGGATAATTTATTATAAATCTCTTGTGCCAATGGATCTATTTTAAAACCGTCTCTATGCCCTTGAGTAAGTGTATTTACAACTATAAATCTAGTATCTATTTGTCCTGTTTGAAAATTATATGTAGCTTCTATCACTGGATATTCATTGATAGGATCTAATATTGTTAGCCAATTATAAAATACTAAATCACTAGGGCTGTCGTATTTATCTGGAACTACATAATAATACTCCTTATACCAAATGTTTTTACCCAATCTATCCCTATATCCGACACGACCTACAAGATAATTTATATCACTACTATAAAGAACAAACCCACCCACAACCTGTTTTAACTCATCATCATTAAGTTTATATGAAGTTTTATCACTTAAAGAACCATTGCTTGCTATACTTAATATATCTAAGTCTTTTGCATAGCTTAAGCTTAGAAAGATTAAAAAAGTTAGAAATATTTTTTTCATATTTATTCTCCTTTTTTTAAACATAGTTTGTTTAAAAGACTTTGTAAATTTTTCTAAATACAAGCAAAAAGTATTCCTAGAATTTAGTTTTATCTGAATGATAATCTTTAAAAAAGATCTCATTTTTAATAGATAAAAAATTCATATCCTTTGGCAAGACTATAAGAACGTATCCACCTTGTTTATCTATATCCCAAATGGAGTAAAATTCATCTTTAGAGCTTATATAAGAACCAAAATTTGGGTCTATTATCCTGATAAAATCACCTTTTATTGGTATTACTACTATAAAATGAGGAAATCTAGGATCTTTTTGAACCTTTACTATGGCTGGCATACTAAGATTTGAAAACTCATCTCTACTTAGTTTATAAGCCTCGCTTTCATATTCCATTTTTATAGCAAGGTCTTTTAGCTCGAAAAAAGATAGCATATCTGTTTTGTGGTTTAATAAATCTAAAATATCTTGTTCCTTAAAAAGCTTAAAAGAAAATAAATTAAGTAAATTTGCCATAGAAGCAGCTCCGCAAGATTCTTCGTAGTTTTGCCTTACGGTTGCTTCATTTCTAAGCTCTTGTATTGATTTTAAAACAAATTCAGCTTTTGAAAATGAAAGCAAAAATAGCAAAGACACAAAAGCAAACCTCATAGCAATACTCTTAATCTACTTCATAATTTTTTTTTGTATAAGCTCACTTAAAAGGCTTTGCTGTGTATTTAAACTGGTATTTTTAAATTTTTCTTCTAAATTTAAATTAATTCTTTCTTTTAAATTTTCTTCTTTTTCTCTAGTGTTAAAGATAGAAAAAAGAGTGTTAAATTTTGTGTTTTCAAGTTCTTGTGATTCTTTGCTTAAATCAAGTTCTTTTCCATTTACCTTAAATATAATGCCACCTTCTTTTTTGTGTATTATTTCTGTGCTTGTTCCATCTGCAAATTCTATACTGCTATTACCTTTATTTTGAAAATTTCTAAGTATAAGAAGATTATCTAAAATTTTGTTTTCATCAAGACCACCTACTTTGTCTTTTACATAATTAAAGAATGAAGCAAACTCGTCCCAGTAGCCAAAATTAAAAAAATTATTTATCTCATCTATAATTTTTGGCTCACCATTTTCATTTAGAGAATAGTCTTTTTCATCTAGCATTTGTTTTATCTTGTCTAATTGGGAATTAGCATAATCAACCGAAATTTCTAAAGATGAATAATTCATTTGCAAATTCCAAGAAAGATCACTATCGCTTCCTTGTTGCTCTATAACAAAGTTTAAAATTGACTTAGCTTCGTTTAAAAGAGTATCAAAAGCTGATCTAAATTCTAAATCATTGACTTTTTTATAAATGTTATTTTTATCAAGCATATCAGAGAAATAAGAACCTCTATCAATATCTGGTTTATAAACTATAGTTCCATCTTCATACTTTGTTATTTTCATATCTTCTCGTTCTACAAGCATTTCATATTTGCTATCTGTCTTTTTTACAAAATTTATACTTTCATTTAACTCATCATCAAAACTTTTAGAATTAAAATTTTGTTTAGAAGCTGTATTTGTAAAATAATTTATATTGTTGTTGCTTATGGCATTAATAGTATTCTCCTTTTTTAAACATATTTTGTT
The DNA here is from genome assembly GCF_944323605.1 of uncultured Campylobacter sp. Classification (GTDB taxonomy): domain Bacteria; phylum Campylobacterota; class Campylobacteria; order Campylobacterales; family Campylobacteraceae; genus Campylobacter_D. The sequence goes on along the minus strand of NZ_CALUTC010000001.1, from coordinate 150,544 downwards.
TAAAATACTTTTTAAAATTTTCTAAATATAAGCAAAAAGTATTCCTAAAAATTAAAGCAAATTTCTATATGCAAAAAAACATTAAAAAATTGCTTAAAACTTTAGAAAATTTAAAACAAAAAAGATATAATTTTTGAATATAAAAGGATTTAAATGCTTGTAAGAAAAGCCGATATAAAAGATATAGATGCCATTTTTAATATGATGCAAGATTTAGCAAGGCACGATAATGTGCTAGAATTTTTTACCTGTTCTAAAGAAGATTTGATAAAAAATATTTTTAATGAAAACTTTGCTAATGCTCTAGTTTTAGACTATGGAAAAAAAGTAGTTGGATTAGCTATTTATTACTTTTCTTTTATATCTTTCGCAGGTAAAAAGGGGGTAAATTTGGAAGTTTTTTACATAGACAAAAATTATAGAAAAAAAGGGTTTGGAAAAGCTTTATTTAAAGGCTTGGTAGATGAATGCTTAAGAAACAATGCTATAAATTTAAGCTTTTTCTGTGATATAAACAATAAAAAAGGACTTAAATTTTACACAGATACCATAAATTTAATTCCTATGAAAAAAGATTATGAAAGCTTTATCATAAATGAAATGGATTTAAAGGCTTTAAGTAAAATTTTATGAATATTAAGGGTTTTTTATGCATATAAGAAATTTTGATTTAAATAAAAAAGTATTTATAGTAGCTGAACTTTCAGCAAATCACGCACAAAACTTAGATATAGCCTTGCAAAGCGTTAGAGCGGCTAAGGAGGCTGGAGCTGATGCGATAAAAATTCAAACATACACGCCACACAGCCTTACACTTGATTCAAAAAAAGATGATTTTATAATAAAAGGTGGTCTTTGGGATAAAAAAAGCTTTTTTGAACTTTATGATAATGCAAAAACACCATATGAATGGCATTCACAGATATTTGAAGCAGCACAAGATGCCGGTATTATATGCTTTTCAAGTCCTTTTTGTAAAGATGACTTAGAATTTTTAAAACGATTTGACCCACCAGCTTATAAAATAGCTTCCTTTGAAGCAAATGATGAAAATTTCGCAAGACTTGTAATAAGAGAAAAAAAACCTGTTTTAGTATCGACAGGAATAGCTACAAAAGAGGAGTTAAAAAGAATTTGTGAAATTTGCAAAGAGGAAGAAAATGAAAATCTAATACTTCTAAAATGCACTTCAAGCTATCCAGCCGATACAAAAGATATGAATCTAAGCTCTATCAATCTTTTAAAAAAAGAATTTAACTGTATAGTTGGCTTAAGCGATCATAGCTTAGATAATCTCTCAAGTATCATAGCAGTATCGCTTGGTGCGAGGGTTGTAGAAAAACATTTTTGCCTTGATAAAAGCATAAAAAGCGAGGACAGTGCCTTTTCACTTGATTTTAATGAATTTAAAAGCTTATGTGAGGATATAAGAAAAACAGAAGAAGCCCTTGGAAAACCTAGCTTAGAACTTGATGAAAAGGGCTTAAAAAACAGAGTATTTGCAAGAAGTTTGTATGCTAGTGCTGACATAAAAAAAGGAGAAATATTTACAGAAAGTAACATCAAATCAATCAGACCAAATTTTGGTTTGCACCCAAAATTTTACAAAGACTTATTAGGAAAAAAAGCAAAAAGAGATATAAAATTCGCAGATGCCTTAAATGAAGGAGATTTATGAATATTTTTGAAAAAAATTTAGAGAATTTAAGTGATAAAAGATTAAAACAAGAGCTAATAAATATAAAACAAAGTCCCTATAAAATAATACTTGGCATAAATAATATAGACATAAATTTACAAAACGGGGGGGGGCATTTGGTGTATCAAAATGCTTTGAAAGAGCTTGAAAATTTGCTAAAACTTTATAATGAAAAGTATATAAACTATCCTGTGCTTTATTATTATGGTTTTGGAAATGGAATTTTATATAAAACTTTAGCACAAAATCAGAGATTAAATCACATAGTGATCTTTGAAAACGACCTAGAACTTTTATTTACTGTGTTTAGCAACATAGACTTTTCAAATGAACTTAAAGCCCAAAAAATCATACTCATGGCTTCTAAATTTTACGAAAATTATGATTTTATAAATTTATGTGGCATAAATGCCTTGCTATATACTTCTAGGATTTATCATTTAGAGCTTCACAGCGATTATTACTCTAAATTTGAAGATGAGATTATAAGAGTAAATAAAGCTATGATAGAAGGTTTTTCATATCAAGCAAAAGTTAGGGGAAATGACCCAATAGACGCTTTAAAAGGAACCTCACAGTATCTTTATAATCTAAATGATATGTGCGAGAATTTCACAGTTTTAGAATTGATTAAAAAAAGAAAATTTCAAAATGATACAGCTATAATAGTATCAACGGGACCCTCTCTTAGCAAACAGCTTCCTTTGTTAAAAGAGTATGAAAAAAAGGCTGTTATATTTTGTGCTGATTCTGCTTATAGCATACTTATGAGAAATAATATAGTGCCTGATTATGTTTTTATGCTTGAAAGAGAAGAGCTTACGGCTGAATTTTTTAATCACGATTTTAAAGATGATAAAGATACTATCTTTATAGTAGATGCTGTGGTGCATAAAAATGCCATAAAATATTTAAAACAAAAAAATAAAAAATTTATAATAATGGCAAAATCTCTCCATTTGTCTGTTCGTCTCACTCCAAGAGCCTTTGGCTATGTGATAAATGAAAGCAATGTTGCAGTTTTAGCCTTTAATACGGCTTCTTTTAGGCTAGGTTTTAAAAATATCATAATCATAGGTCAAGATTTAGCCTACGATGAAAGCGGTGCTTCTCACCCAAAAGACTATCAAAACGGTTCTAATTTTGAAAGCACTATATACGAACACATAGAAATTCCGGCTTACGGCGGAAATGGTTTTGTAAAAAGCCATAAAACTTGGCTAATGTTTAAAGAAAATTTAGAAATCTTTTTAAGAAGCACTAAAGCTAGAGTTATAAATGCAACTCAAGGTGGTGCAAAGATAAATTTTTGTGAAGAAATGCCTTTTAAAAAGGCATTAGAGCTTTTTTGCACAAAAGATAAAAAAGACGTGCCTCTAGAAAGAAGCAAAAAAGAAAAACAAAGCGAATATAAGCTTAAAATTTTTTATAAACTTTCTAAGATAAAAAAAGATTTTAAAATATACACAGACTTTTTAAATAAAAATATACAAGAACTACAACTTGGTATGCAAACGATACTTGATGGCAAAGATAGTAAAGATATAAAAACAAAGCTACAAACCTTGTTGATAAAGGCTGAAAATGCTAAAATTTTTTTAGAAGATGAAAATAATTTAGATACATTTTACGAACTTATATATCCTGTGATTACGCAGTTTAATATGAATCTAAGCAAAATTGTAGTCCTAGTTACAAAAGATGAAAAGGATCTTGTTGTTAAAATGAATGCCTTGTTAAATGAGCTTAGTGCATATTTTATCTTTATACAAGCTAATACAAAAATATATGAAAATGAGATAAACAAAGCTTTTGATACTTTTAAAAATATCTTAGAAAAAGATTTTGCAAAATACATAAAAAGGATAAAATAGTGAAAATTTTAGTTACAGGAGCAGATGGATTTATCGGCTCTCATCTTTGTGAAAGCTTGGTAAAGAAAGGTTTTTGCGTAAGAGCCTTAAGCCAATATAATTCTTTTAACTTTTGGGGACATCTTGAAAAAAGTGAATTTTTAAAAGATATAAAGCTAATAAGCGGTGATTTAAGAGACAGTTTTTTTTGTGCTAAACTTGTAAAAGATATAGACGTAGTATTTCATTTAGGGGCTTTAATAGCCATACCATACTCTTATATAGCACCACAAAGTTATGTTGATACAAACATACAAGGCACTTTAAATATGCTTGAAGCGGCTAAAAATGAAGGTGTTTCTAAATTTATACATACCTCAACCAGCGAGGTTTATGGCTCTGCCATATACACACCAATAGATGAAAAACACCCGCTACAACCTCAAAGCCCGTATTCTGCTAGTAAAATTTCTGCTGATATGATGGCTCTTAGCTATTATAATTCCTTTGATTTACCTGTGATAGTAGCAAGACCATTTAATGCTTACGGTCCAAGGCAAAGTGCAAGAGCTATAATTCCAAGCATAATAACTCAAATTTTAAGCGGTCAAAAAGAAATAAAACTTGGCGATTTAAGTCCAAAAAGGGATTTAAATTTTGTGCTTGATACCTGCGAGGGCTTTATCTCTCTTTTAAATTTAAATAACTTTGGAGAAGTTTTTAATATAGCAAGTGGGGTAGAATACTCTATGCAAGAAGTCCTTGATAAAGTTTTAAAACTTACAAACAAAGAGGTAAAAATTATCACAGACAAGCAAAGACTGCGTCCTAAAAATAGCGAAGTTACCAGACTATTAGGAGATAGCTCTAAACTTAAAGCAAAAACATCTTGGAGCAGTAAGATAAGCATTGATGAGGGATTAGCACTTACGATAAGCTATATAGAAAAGAATTTAAGCGAATACAAAAGCGGTATTTATAATGTTTAAAAAAGAAAAAACTAGGTCAAAATTTTATTTATTAACACAGTTTTTAAGAAAAAATAAATATATATTCTGCTTAAATGATTTAAAAATTTTAAAATAAGGTCAAAGTTGAGTTCTAAATTTTCCAAAATAGGTTTTGTATTAGCAGTGGCTGGATCTGCTGTGGGACTTGGTAATGCGTGGAAATTTCCTACTATGGTGGGGCAAAATGGTGGTATAGGCTTTATACTTTTATATCTTCTCTTAACTCTTATAGTAGGACTTGTTATCTTTTTAGCTGAGCTTAGCATAGGAAAGCTAAGCGAGAAAGATCCGGTAAATGCTTATAAAACATTAGCACCAAATTACAAAAATCTTTGGGGCTTTGCTGGTTTTTCTATGATAGGAGCTATCTTAATCGTTTCGTTTTATAGTCTGGTTATAGGCTGGATAGTAAAATACACCTTGATTTCTTTTTCTAATTTACCAAATAATATACAAGATAGCAAAGCTCTTTTTGCAAATTTTATGAGCAATGATTTTACATCGCAGTTTTTTTGCTTTCTCTTTGTTTTTATACTTATGTTTTACATAGTTTCAAAGGGCATTAAAAACGGCATAGAAAGGCTAAATGTCTGGCTAATGCCCATACTTTTCATCTTGCTTTTATTTATGCTACTTTATTCTATGTCTTTTTCTGGCTTTGAAAAGGCTTATCATTTCTTAATCTTTCCTGAGTTAAGCACCATAAAAGAGCTTGGCTTTTTTGAAGCTGTATTTGGTAAGATAAATGAAAATTCAGTGCTTTCTGCACTTGGACTAGCCTTTTTTTCCTTATCCTTAGGAGTTGGCACGATAATAACATATTCAGCCTCCTTACCAGATAAAACAAATTTCATACAGGCAAGCTTAGTAATAATTTTCATAAACATCCTCATAGGCATTATGATGGGCTTTGTGGTATTTACCTATGTTTTTGAATTTGGAGGCGAGGTTTCTCAAGGACCCGGACTTATCTTTGTTTCTTTAACCACACTTTTTTCTAATCTCGGCAGCTTTGGTAATGTCCTAGCCGTATGCTTTTTTATCTCACTTTTCTTTGCTGGTATCACATCAGCTGTGTCTATGATAGAGCCTTTTGCACTTTATCTTATAAACACTTATAATTTTACTAGAAAAAAGGCACTTGCTTATATAGCTATAGTTGTTTTTATACTTGGAGTGCTATGTATCTTATCCTTTATGAGTTTTACAAATAGCTCTTTAATCTTTTTTGGGACTAAAAGCGTTTTTGATATACTTGATTATCTCTCATTAAATATCATAATGCCAATAGGTGGCTTTTGTGCGGCTATCTTTGTAGGCTTTATTATGAAAAAAGAGGGGCTTAAAATTTTATTTTCTCCATATATGAATGACTTTTTCTTTTCTCTTTGGTATTTCTTTTTAAGATACATATCCCCACTTGCTATAATCATAGTTGTGATAAATCAAATTTATCCTCAGCTTTTTGCTTATATATTTGCTTATTTAAAAGCTTTATTTATTTTTAGCTGAGATTTAAGTTGAATACCTTTAGCAAGATAGGTTTTGTTTTATCAGTAGCTGGTGGAGCCATAGGGCTTGGAAACGCTTGGAAATTTCCAACCCTAGTTGGCGAAAATGGTGGCTTTTTCTTTGTTTTGCTTTATCTTTTCTTTGCTATTTTTGTAGGTTTAGCTCTCTTTTTAGCTGAACTTGCTATGGGTAGGTTAAGTGGAAGTGATTTAGCAAATGCTTATGAGAGTTTAGCTGTAAAAAATGGCAAAAAATGGCGTTTTGCCGGTCTTTCTATGCTTACAGGTATCTTTGTTTTATCCTTTTACCTTGTGGTTATGGCTTGGGCTTTAAGATATATGTGGGTCTCACTTTTTTATCTTCCAAGCAGCTTATATGAGGCTAAAATAGATTTTCAAAATCTTATAAGCACAGATCTTTACTCATCTTTTTTGTTTTTTATCATATCTTTTTTACTTACTATCTTTATAGTTTCAAAGGGCATAATAAAGGGCATTGAAAGGCTAAATTTAATCCTAATGCCAACACTTTTTATAATGCTTTTATGTTTGCTATTTTATTGTTTTAGCTTTGAAAAAGGTTTTTCACAGGCATTTTCTTATCTTTTTTATCCAAAGTTAGAAAATCTAAGCTTTAGCTCAGCCTTAAATGCTTTGGGTCTAGCACTTTTTACCCTATGTCTTGGCATAGGTTGCATAGTAACTTACTCAGCTTCCTTAAACTCAAAGACAAATTTCATAACTAGCTCACTTGTGGTAGTTTTTTTAAATGTCTTAATATCTCTTTTAATGGGACTTATAGTTTTTACCTTCATCTTTGAATTTGATGTCAAAGTAGATGAGCAAGGCTCTTCACTTGTCTTTATATCCTTAATGAGCTTGTTTTATAATCTAGGCTATCTTGGAAATTTCTTAGCCTTTTACTTCTTTTTAGCTCTTTTTTTAGCAGGCATTAGCTCTGCTGTGTCTATGATAGAACCACTTACCTTTTATCTTATCAATGAGTATAAGTTTTCTAGAAAAAAAGCCTTATTTTTCTTGTCTTTTTTGGTTTTTGCCTTATCTTGTGCTTGTATTTTGTCTATAAATAAAGATTTTTCAAGCTTTTTTAGCTTTTTTTCTTATGATTTTTTTACTATCTTAGATAAATTTAGCTCAAATATCTTGCTTCCTTTGGGAAGTTTGCTAGTCGCTATCTTTGTTGGTTTTTTTGTTGATGTGAAAAAAATTTATAAACTTTTTTCTAAATTTATGTCTAAAAAAGTATTTAAAATTTGGCTGTTTTGCCTTAGATTTGTGGCTGTTTTTGCAATTTTGATAACTATGATTTATCAAATTTTTGTCTAATTTTTGCTACATCTTTAAGAATTTCAAGTAAAATTAGCTTAGTAAAAAGGATTTGTTATGGCTAAAAAATTTATCGACATTATGGATACCACTTTTAGAGACGGCTTTCAGTCTGTTTATGGTGCTAGGGTTTTAATGCAAGACTTTCTTCCTGCCTTAGAAGCCGCAAAAGAAGCTGGTATAAGGCATTTTGAATTTGGTGGTGGGGCTAGATTTCAAAGCCTTTATTTTTATCTAAATGAAGATGCTTTTAAGATGATGGATAAATTTAGAGAAATTGTGGGCAAGGAAGCAAATTTACAAACCCTTGCTAGAGGAGTAAATACCGTAACCCTTGATACGGGTAGCGAAGAAATCATAGACTTACACGCAAAATTATTCGCTAAACACGGAACTACAACTATAAGAAATTTTGACGCACTAAATGATGTGGAAAATTTAAAATTTAGTGCTGAATGTATAGTAAAATACGGCTTAAAACACGAAGTAACAGTTACTCTTATGGATTTACCACCGGGCTGTGTGGGAGCTCACGATGTGGCATTTTATGAAAAAAGTTTAAGAGATATACTTGAATCTGGACTTCCTTTTGATAGCATTTGCTTTAAAGACGCAAGTGGAACCTCGAGTCCAAACAAGATTTATGAAACTATAAAAATGGCTAGAAAGCTTTTACCAGAAAATACACACATAAGACTTCATACGCACGAAACAGCTGGAGTAAGTGTGGCTTGCTATTTAGCCGCTTTAAAAGCTGGTGCTGACGGTATAGACCTAGCGGCTGCTCCTGTAAGTGGCGGAACATCTCAACCAGATATTTTAACTATGATGCACGCTGTTAAGGGCGAGGATTACGATTTTGGTTTTGATTTAGATAAAATTTTAAAATATGAAGAAGTTTTAAAAGACTGTTTAAAAGACTATTTTATACCGCCTGAAGCAACTATGGTAAGTCCTTTGATACCATTTTCGCCAATGCCAGGCGGTGCTTTGACTGCGAATACGCAGATGATGAGGGATAATAATATCTTAGATAAATTCCCAGAGGTTATAAAGGCTATGCGTGAAGTAGTGGAAAAAGGTGGATTTGGAACATCAGTAACACCTGTATCACAGTTTTATTTTCAACAAGCTTTTAATAATGTAATGTTTGGTCCTTGGAAAAAAATAGCTGACGGATATGGAAAAATGGTGCTTGGATATTTTGGAAAAACACCTGTTAAACCTGATAGCAAGGTAGTTGAGTTAGCAGCAAAGCAGTTAAACTTAGAACCAACCACACAAAGTGCCATAAGCATAGCAAATAAAGATGAAACAAAAAGCATAGCTTACACAAAAGCCTTGCTTGAAAAAGAGGGCATTGAGTGTAGCGAGGAAAATATCTTTATAGCCGCAGCTTGTAAGGAAAAAGGAATTGCCTTTTTGAAAGGAGAAGCTAAGGTAAATGTAAGAAAAATTTCACAAATGCCAAAGCCTCATCAAAGCATAGATGGCAACAAATTTACAGTTTCTGTGAATGGAAATAAATACCACGTGGAACTTCACGATGGCTTTGATAAGGATGTAAATATAAAAAGCGTAGATAAACACACAGTTGAAACAAGCAATGAAACTAACGATGAAAATGCAATAAAAGCCAGTATATCAGGAAATGTATTTAAAATTTACTCACAAACCGGAGATGAAGTAAAACAAGGGCAAGTTATTATGGTTTTAGAAGCTATGAAAATGGAAATCGAAGTTAATGCTACAAAAGATGGCATTATAGATGATATTTTGGTAAAAACAGGCGAGTCTGTTAGCGAGGGACAGGCTGTGGCTTTAATAAAGGAAAGCAAATGATTGATTTTGAAAAATTAGGCTTAGAAAATGTAAAAAACGTTTATCATAACCTATCTTATGATGAGCTTTTTGAACATGAAATGAAAAATAAAGAAGGAGTGCTTAGTGCAAATGGAACCTTTAGTGTGGATACTGGTATATTCACAGGTAGAAGCCCAAAAGATAAATATTTTGTAAAACAAGATCCTTCACAAAAATATATAGCTTGGGGCAAACTAAACCGCCCGATAACAAAAGAGCTTTTTGATAAACTTTTAAAACTAGCACAAAAACAATTAAGTAATAGCGATATATACGTGCAAGATGTTTATTGTGGCTCTTCATTAAATAGTAGAAAGTCTATTCGTTTCATAACACAAATCGCTTGGCAAGCACACTTTGTAAAAAATATGTTTATAAGACCAGATTTAGATGGGCTTAAAAATTTTAAAGAGGATTTTGTAGTTTATAATGCTTGTAAATGCATAAACAAAGACTACGAGAAAGATGGTTTAAACTCTGAAGTATTTGTTATTTTCAATGTAGAAAAAAATATTGCAGTTATAGGTGGGACCTGGTATGGTGGAGAAATGAAAAAAGGCATATTTTCTATGATGAATTATTGGCTACCTCTTGAAAATAAGCTTCCTATGCACTGCAGTGCAAATATCGGAAAAGACGGAGATACTGCTTTATTTTTTGGTCTTAGCGGAACAGGCAAAACTACACTATCAACAGATCCTAATAGAAAACTAATAGGAGATGATGAACACGGCTGGGACGAGGAAGGAATTTTTAACTTTGAAGGCGGTTGCTATGCTAAATGTATAAATTTAAATCCTGATTCAGAGCCTGAAATTTATGAAGCTATAAAAAGAAATGCTCTTTTAGAAAATGTTGTGCTAAGAGCTGATAAAACTGTTGATTTTAGCGATAAATCAAAAACAGAAAACACCAGAGTTTCTTACCCTATAGAACATATAAAAAACCACGAACCTAGTTTAAGAGGTTCTCACCCAAGAAATATAATATTCTTAACAGCTGATGCCTTTGGGGTATTGCCACCTGTTAGCAAACTAAATGATGAGCAAGCTATGTATTATTTTTTGAGCGGATATACCGCAAGAATAGCTGGCACAGAACGAGGAATCACCGAGCCACAAGCTACTTTTTCAGCTTGTTTTGGAGAGCCTTTTATGACCTTGCACCCAACTGTTTATGCAAGACTTTTAGGAGAAAAAATAAAAAAACACAAAGTAGATGTATATCTAGTAAATACTGGCTGGAGTGGTGGCAAATACGGGGTTGGACAAAGAATGAGTATAAAAGCAACCAGAGCTTGCGTAAATGCCATACTTGATGGAAGTATAAAAAAATGTGAATTTGAAAATTATGAGGTATTTAACATAGCTATACCAAAAGAGCTAAACGGAGTTGATACAAAGCTTTTAAATCCAATAAACACTTGGGAAAACAAAGAAGAATTTATAAAAACTAGAGACGAGCTAGCAAGGAGATTTATAAAGAATTTTGCCCGTTATGAGGACGTAAAAGAAGGAACCTTGTATAAAGGATTAGGACCTAAGCTTTGAAAAATGAAATGTGGTCTGGAAGGTTTGAAGGTGTAAGTTCAAGCCTTCTAGAGGAATTTAATGCCTCTTTAAATGTGGATAAGCAGCTTTTTAAAGAAGATATAAAAGGTTCTTTATCTCACGCTAAAATGCTTTATGAATGCAAAATTATAAATCAAAACGAATTTAATGCTATAGAAACAGGTTTAAAGCAAATCCAAAATGAGATAGAAAAAGGGGATTTTAAATTTGATATAAAAGATGAAGATATACATATGGCTATTGAAAAAAGGCTCTCTGTATTAATAGGCTCTGAAATAGGCGGGAAACTTCATACAGCAAGAAGTAGAAACGACCAAGTAGCTACGGATTTTAAACTTTTTGTAAAAAAATCAAATTTAGAAATTCAGCTTCTCTTAAAAGAGTTAATAAACACCATTTTAAACCTAGCAAAAACACACAAGCATACTATAATGCCTAGTTTTACTCATTTACAACATGCTCAAGCCGTTAGTTTTTCATTTTATATATTAGCTTATGGATTTATGTTTTTAAGAGATATAAAAAGACTTAAATCAAGCTATAAGTTAGCAGATTTTTCTCCACTTGGTTCTTGTGCATTAGCTGGAACTAGCTACGAAACAGATAGAAATTTAAGTGCATCTTTACTTGGCTTTAAAGGGATTATGCCAAATGCTATGGACGCAGTTAGCGATAGGGATTTTGCTCTTGATTTGCTTTATGACATAGCTGTAATTTTTACACACACATCAAGACTTTGTGAAGAGCTTATACTTTTTTCAAGTTCAGAATTTGACTTTATAAGTATAAGTGATTCTTTTTCTACGGGTTCATCTATAATGCCACAAAAGAAAAATCCAGATGTATGTGAGCTAATAAGAGGAAAAACGGGAAGAGTTTATGGAAATTTAGTCTCCTTGCTAACCATAATGAAAGCCTTGCCACTTGCTTACAATAAAGATATGCAAGAGGATAAAGAAGGGGTGTTTGACAGCGTTAAAACCGCTCTTGATTCTTTACAAATTTTAAATGCTATGTTGCAAGAAATAAATATAAAAAAAGAAAATATGCTAAAAGCTTGTCAAAAAGGACACTTGCTTGCGACAGATTTAGCTGATTATCTAGTTAGAAAAAAGAATATACCTTTTAGACAGGCACATTTTATAGTTGGAAAAGTAGTCGCTAAAGCCGAGAAAGAAGGTATTGATATATGCGAGATAAAAAATTTAAAACAATATGATGAAAATTTTGACGAGGATGCAAATGCTTTGCTTTCTTTTGAAAATTCGTTAAATTTAAAGGTAAGCGAAGGCTCAAGCTCTGTCAAAAGCGTAGAAACGCAGATAAAAATTTTGGAAAATTTTTTACAAGAAACTAAAATTTAAGGCAAAATATGACACTTATAACGATTTTATGTATATACACTGCTTTTTATAGTCTAATATCTATAAATCAAATATTATTTTTAAAAAAAGAAAAATGCAAACAAGCCGAAATTTTAAGTGAAAAAGACTACGAGGAAGCGGCAAATATAAGCATAGAAAATGAAAAATTCCAGTTATTTTCAGCTTTTTATAATTTAATAATAAATATAGCTTGGATTAGCTTTGCTCTCTCATATCTAAAAGATTTTTTTATAAAAGAAAATTCTATACTTGAAAATACATTATTTTTACTTGCTTTTTTGTTTATAACTATGCTTTTATCCTTACCTTTAGGCATTTATAAAAGCTTTATCAAAGATAAAAAACAAGGTTTTTCTAATATGACTGTAGCACTGTTTATAAAAGACAGCATAAAATCACTTATACTAGTATTGATTTTTGGTTTTTTAATAACATATGCCTTGCTTTTTTGTTATTCTTTCTTTGGCTCTGCTTGGTGGATATGGGCATTTGTGTTTTCTTTCTTGCTTATACTACTTATAAATTTGATATATCCAACATTAATAGCACCTATATTTAACAAAATGAAAAAGTTAGAAGATGAAGAGCTTATGCAAAAAATTGAAAATCTTATGCAAAAATGTGGTTTTAGTGCAAATGGAATTTATGTAATGGACGCGAGCAAGAGAGATAAAAGATTAAATGCATATTTTGGAGGTCTTTTTAAAAGTAAAAGAGTGGTGCTTTTTGATACTTTGCTAAAATCACTCAAACAAAATGAACTGTTGGCAGTATTAGGACACGAATTAGGTCATTTCGCACACAAAGATATTTTAAAAGCCTTGTTTAATTCAGCTCTTATGTTGTTTGCTTTATTTTTTATATTCGCACATATGCCAACTGTTTTTTATGAAGAAAGCTCTTTGCTAGGAGTTGATGCGGGGGTCTTTGTGCTTTTGTTGATATTTTCTAATGTTTTTTCTTTTATTGTATCTCCTATATTAAATATGCTTAGTAGAAACAATGAATTTAAAGCAGATGAATATGGTGCAAAACTAAGTTCAAAAGAAGATATGAGAAGTGCATTAATCTCACTTGCTAAAGAAAATAAAGCCTTTGTCAAAAATTCTAGTATTTATACTTTTTTTCATTTAAGCCACCCAAGCATTAGCGATAGGCTTAAGGCTCTTGTTTGAAGATAAAAGACGCTCTAAATATAGCAAAGAAGAAGATAGGCACAAAAGAAGCAATATTTATACTATGCGAACACTTGCAAAAAAACAGAGCAGAGCTTTTTTTAGACGAAAATTTAGACTTTGATGAGAAGCCATTTTTTGAATTTGTAGAAAGATTTGATTTGGGCGAAGCCTTTGAATACATTTTTAAAAAAGCCTTCTTTTATGGATATGAATTTTACGTGGAAAAAGGTGTGCTAATACCAAGATACGATAGTGAAATTCTGCTTAAGCTTTTACTAAAAGTTTGCAAGGAAAATAACTTCACAAATATACTAGAAATAGGCTTTGGTAGTGGAATTTTAAGTATAATTTTAGCAAAAAAACTAAATTTAAAAATAAGAGCTTGTGATATAAGTGAAAGTGCTTTAAAAGTGGCTAAAAAAAATGCTGAAATTCACGGAGTATCCAGCTTAATAGACTTTGTATTGTGTGATTTTAAAGACTTAGAAAACGATTTTGACTTAATATTTTCAAATCCACCATACATAGCCAGAAATTATCCACTAGATAAATGGGTAAAAAATGAGCCGCAAGAAGCTTTATTTGGCGGAGATAAGGGCTATGAGTGCTTAGAAAAGATAATACATTTTAGCAAGGGGTCTAAATTTTTGCTTTGTGAATTTGGCTACGATCAAAAAAATATTTTAAAAGATATTTTAGATAAAGAAAATTTCAAAAGCGAATTTTTTAAAGATGAACAAGGCTTTGACAGGGCTTTTATAGCACAAAGATAGTTTAAAGTAAAATTTGCTATATTTGATTATTCTATTTGGAGGGATATAATTTTGTTTTTACATTTTGATTTTGACTACAGAAGCGAGAATGACTTTTTTGAATACCTGCTTAGATACTACGCAAAAGACTATGAATACACAGTTAAAAGAGAAAAAAATAAAATAAGCTTAAGCATAAATTCGCAAAAAGGAAATTTAGACGAATTTTGCAACAATTTTAATCTTATGCCAAATTCACTTTTTTTATCAAGTTTTGATGTAAAAGCTATAGACGAGGAATTTAAAGCGAGCGAGGATATAAAAAAGGATTTTGAAAAGAAAGATTTTCTAAGTCAAATAAATGCTAAAGCTTATAGAGAAGATGGTGTTTTACTTGAAAATGAATGGGGTGCTTTTGTAGATGATACAATCAGTTTTGATAAAGAAAATTTCATACAAATAAACAAGGAAAATTTTAACGAATGCCTTAATAAAGCTATAGATTTGCTAAAAAATTCTAAAGATATTTTTATTAAAAATCATCTGGGTATATACTCTATAAATATTTTTGATTACAAAAATTTAAAAACTTTTTTAATGCCGACCGAAACAAAGGCTTTAAAACTTGCTTTTGTATGTTCTAATGAAAATTTTAGGCTTCTTGCTTCATTTGAAAAACCGCTTGTAAATTTACGTTTTTCAAAACCATTTAAAGAAAAATATGGACTTAAAAATCAAACTTTTAAGGTCAAATTTCCTAACAATATATTTTTATTTGCATTAGGATTAAACCTTTTTAAAGATGATATAAAATTTTTAAGTTTTGAAAAGATAGAAAATTATGAAGATGACTTTGAAGTTTTTGAACAAGATAAAAGGCTTATAGTTAAAAGAGGTTTTGATTTTATAGACAAGAAGGCAAAAGATATTATATTTAGCAAAGATGATAAAAATATGGCTAGAATCTCTTATATATTAAGCCTTTTTGATGAAAAGTCCTTTCTTTTAGAGCTTAGCAAAGATTATGATGATATTTTGCTGGTAAATAAGGAAAATAATATACTAAATTTAAAACTACCAAGATCTTTTGAGGAAATATTTAATGAAATTTCAAAAGATAGCATAGGAGCTAGGTTGTTAAAAAATTTTAGCTCTGCATTTAGATTAAATAGCGGGAAATTTGAAAGCAAAAATAATTTTTTCTCTTTATTTGGTATAGTAGCTATGATACTAGGCTTTGGAGACGATATAAAACAAGCCGCAAATAAAATGTTAAATGAAGTTGATGAAAGTAGATTAGAAAGGGGAGTAAAGATAGATTACAGATTAAAAGAAAATCTACAAGAATTTGACTACACAAGAACAGTGCGTTCTGTTATGAGCTTTATGCTAGCAGGTGTTCCAAGCAAAGATATAGCATATGGTCTAGTGGAAAGTTTGGCGTATTTTTTAAGAGATACTTATGATGATTTAAGAGAGAAAAAACAAGTAGAAATAGCCATAATAAGCGGCTCTCTTTTTGAAAGCACAACTCTTTTGAAAAATAGTTTAAAGCATATAAAAAACTGCAAAACGAGTGATGTTGCCTTACGGATATGAAATAGAGATACAAGGTCTAGTTCAAGGCGTTGGTTTTAGACCTTTTGTGTATAATCTAGCAAAAAAAAGCAATCTATGTGGAGAAGTTTATAACGATACAAAAGCTCTGATAATAAAATTATCTTGCAATGAAGAAGATTTAAAAAAATTTTTAAATAAATTACAAAAAAATAAACCACAGCTTTCAAGAATCGATGAAATAAAAATCAAAAAGATAAAATGCTCTTATAATGACTTTTGCATAAGCGAATCAAAGATAAACACAAAAAGCTCGGCTATGCTAAGCGATTTTGCTATATGCTCGGAATGTAAAAAAGAATTTTATGACGAAAAAAATTCTAGATTTATGTATCCTTTTACAACTTGCACACAGTGCGGAGTTAGATTCTCCATAATAAAGTCCCTGCCTTACGATAGAAAAAATACCTCTATGTCATCATTTGAGCTATGCAAATCTTGCCAAAATGAATACAAAGATCCTTTAAATAGACGTTTTCACGCTCAACCTCTATCTTGCCCTAAGTGCAAAATTAACATTTTTTTAAAAGATAAAAATCAAAATATTTTATTTAAAGATAAAGAAGCTGTAAAACAAGCTGCTAGCTTGCTAAATAATGGAAAAATTTTAGCTTTCAAAGGACTTGGGGGCTTTCATCTTATGTGCGATGCATTAAATTTACATACCTTAAAAGAATTAAGACTTAGAAAAAAAAGAGCAAAAAAGCCTCTAGCTATAATGTGTAAAAATTTAGAAATGGCACAAAACTTAGCCTTCATAAATGAGAAAGAAGCTGAAATTTTAGAATCAAAAGAAGCTCCTATATTAATCTTAAAAGCGAAAAAAGAATTAGAGCTAATAAGCTTTGATAGCGATAAAATAGGTATAATGTTGGCATACACTCCATTACATTTGCTTTTATTTGAATACTTTAAAAAGCCCCTAGTTGCTACGAGTGCGAATTTAAGTGGTGAGAGCATAATATCTAATGAAAAAGATTTGCTAGATAAACTTTCTTGTGTATTTGACTTTTATGTAGATTATGACAGGGATATTGTAAATTCAAGCGATGACAGTATTGCACAAGTTGTAAATGATGAGCTTATGTATCTTAGGACATCTAGAGGAAAAAGACCACAATACATAAAACTTGATGATAATTTTCAAAAGAAAAAAACATTAGCACTTGGTGCAGAGCTAAAAAATGAATTTGCACTTTGTTATGATGATAAAATATTACTTTCTCCATATATGGGAGATATGAAATCAATAGATGTTCAAAAAAGAGCTAAAAAACTAATTGATTTTTTTATAAAAACTTACGAACTTGAATTTGATTATGTTTTAGCCGATAAACACCCGCATTTTTCATACACTAAACCTTACAAAGCAAATGCATTTATACAACATCATTATGCCCATGCTTGTGCTGTTATGTTTGAGCATAAAATATATACAAAAAGTATTGTTTTCTGCTTTGATGGCACAGGTTATGGAGATGACGCAAAAATTTGGGGCGGAGAAATTTTAAAAGCTGATTTAAAAAGTTATGAAAGAATAGCTCATTTTAGCGAATTTAAACTCATAAATACAGATATAAAAAATATACAAAATTTAGTTTTAAGTCTCATTTTTAAGTGGAATTTAGAAGATAATGCTACAAAATTTTTAGAAAAAATAGATGAAAAAAAGCTTAGAAATTTAAAAAAAATTTACAGCCTTTCTAAAATTCACACAAGCTCATTAGGAAGGATAATAGACGCATTTTATGCCTTAGCCTTTGGGGAAGAAAAGCTTGATTTTGAAGCTCAAGCTGGACTTTGTATGGAAAAATTTTATGATTTTAAGCTAGATTATACCTATCATTTTGAAATGAAACAAAACACAATTTGCTTTAAAGAGGCTTTTTTACAAGCATTAAACGATGATAAAATAAAAATTTGCACAGGTTTTTTAAATGCCTTAGCAAATTTTATATATTCTTATTCAAAAGAATTTTTAAAACAAAATAAAGATATCAAAGATGTGATACTTTGCGGCGGTGTTTTTCAAAACTCTACCCTTTTAAAAATACTTAAAATCAAGGGCTTAAACTATAAAACAGGTTTAAACTTTCCAGTAAATGACAGCTCCATTGCTCTGGGGCAAATAGCTCATTTTTTAAAAAAATAAAACTTTATCTATTTTTTATACTTATTACTGTAAATTTTACTTTAAAAAAGGATAAATATGTTTTTCAAAAACAAAAAAACAACACAAACAAAACAAGTAAAATACAAACAAAGTGACATTCTTGATGATAGGCTTTATGAATTTAAAAAAAAGATGCAAGAATTAGCAAAAGATGAAGCTTCAGCGTCTATATTAGCAAGAAAATTATCTAATCTTTTTAAAGCACATAAATTTTAAGCTTTTTTTGCATACGGTTAAGATAAAGTTTTTTCTAAAACTTCAAAATATTTTTTTTCTAAAAGCTTTAACTCCTCTTCTTTGCTTTTTAACTCCTCATAAATGAAATTTATGCCAAGCTCTTTATAAATTTGTTCATCACAAAGGCTTTTGTGTAGCTCTTCTATCCTTTGTTCGCATTCTTGTATTTTTTGCGGATATGTGTTTAAAATTTCATTTTCTTTATAGCTTAACTTCTGCTTGTCTTTTTGCTTTACGTTAAGCTCTTTTTTATCAGTCAAAGAATTAGCAAAAAGGTCAAAATTCTTAAGCTCACTTTCCTTTTCTAGATACTGTGTATAAGATATATGCTCTACATTTATAAGTGAATTTTCAAAAACAAAAAGCTTGTTTGCTATCTTATCTACAAAATATCTATCGTGAGAAACAAGCAAAATAGCTCCTTGAAATTTCAACAAATGCTCTTCTAAGATATTTATAGTAGCTATATCAAGGTCATTTGTAGGCTCGTCTAATATCAAAACATCATATTGCTTTGTAAAAAGCAAGGCTAAAGCTACACGGTTTTTTTCTCCTCCACTTAAAATAGATACTTTTTGCTCCAAAAACTCTTTAGGAAATAAAAAATTTTTAAGATAGCCATAAACGTGCATATCTTTGTCATTTATCCTAACTCTATCTCCTCCATTTGGACAAAAAATCTCTATCAAACTTTTGTCAGAATTTAAAAGCTCTCTTGCTTGGTCAAAATAGCCTATTTTTAAATCCCCCATTTTTATCTCACCGCTATCGCTACTAAGATGTCCTAAAATAACTTTTAAAAAACTAGACTTGCCACAACCATTTCTACCGACTATAGCTATTTTTTCTCCTTGCAAAATTCTAGCACTAAAATTTTTGAAAAGAACTTTATTGTTTAAAGTTTTGGATATATTTTTAAGCTCAAAAAGCATTTTTTTTCTATTTGTATCTATGGTTTGACTAGCACTAGAATTTGCCCTTTGAATTTCAAATTTCAGTTTTTTTATAAGCGAAGGATTCTTTTTCGCCTCCTCCCTCATTTTCAAAATTCTTTCTTTTCTACCTTCATTTCTTTTTAATCTTGCTTTAACGCCTTTTCTAAGCCATTCCTCCTCGCTTTTTAATTGTTTTAACAAGGTCTCATAGCTCTTAGAAAGACTTTGCAAAAGCTCTGACTTTTTTTTCAGATAATTAGCGTATGCCCCGTTAAAAATTCTTAATTCTCCAGATTCTAACTCCACGCACTTATGTGCTATGCTATCTATAAAATATCTATCGTGGGAAATAAAAATAACACACATTTTGGATTTTTTAAGCATATCCTCTAAAAAACTAGTCATATAAACATCTAAGTGATTTGTAGGCTCATCTAATAACAATATATCTGGATTTTTTAATAAAAGTATGCATAAACCCACACGACGAATTTCGCCCCCACTTAATGTGCAAATAGCTCTATCTTCATAGTTTAAAAGCTCAAATTCTTTTAAAATTCTTTTAATTTTGCTATCTATATCCCAAGCATCTTTGCTTTCTATAAAATTCACAAGCTCATCTAATCTTTTTAAAAATTCCTTGTTTTCACTGTTGTTAGCAAGTAAAATTTGTAAGTTTTCATACTCTTTTATATGTGTATAAATTTCATCTAATTCTTTTTTTATAAGCTCTTTAACAGTTAAATTCAAGTTAAAATTTACCGCTTGAGATAACATAGCTATGGTTTTATTATTTTGCCTTATTATCCTACCGCTATCTAAATTTAGCTCTCCCATTAAAGCCTTTAAAAAAGTGGATTTGCCCTCCCCGTTTTTGCCTATTACAGCTATTTTTTCACCGTCATTAGCACTAAAATTCACATTTTTTAACACTATTTTATTTGCAAAACTTTTACTAGCCTCTATCATATCTATAAGTGCCATTTTTATCCTTTAAGCTTAAAAGAAAAGGTGCTTCCTTGTCCTACAAGACTTGAAATTTCAAGATAGCTACCGTGTATGCTTAAAATTTTTTTTACCAAAAAAAGCCCTAAACCAAAGGAGTTGTTACTTTTGCTATCGAGTTTATAAAATTTTTTTGTTATAAGCTTTATGCTATCCTCCTTTATGCCCTCTCCAAAATCCCTTACAGTAACTGTTTGATTTGAAACAGTAAGCACCACATCTTTTTGACTGTATTTTAAAGAATTTGAAATAAGATTTATAAGAACTTGTTCTATCAAAAATTCATCTGCTTTAACGATGCTTGATTCTCCATTTAATACAACTCTTTCAAATCCCGGATTTTTAAGTATTTTCTCACAAAGTTTAAAAATATCAAATTTTTCGATATTTAAATTTTCCTTGTTTATATTAAATACAAAATTTAGCTTATTTGTTAAATTGTTAAGCTTAAAACTTTGTCTTTGTATTTTTTCTAAAAGCTCATCTTTTAATACTTTATCATTTTCTTTTTTTAAAAGTTCTACGCTTAAATCAATTACAGATAAAGGATTTTTAAGCTCGTGAGAAATGGCTGATATTACGTTACTTAGCTGGGTATTTCTAAGAGCTATTTTGTCGCTTTGTTTTTTATTTTTTTGCTGTCTTTTTACAATCTTATCTTTTATTTTTAAAAGTTTTGCATTTAAGATATTTATATCCTTAAAAATGGACTTTTTTAAAGAAATTTGCTTTACACTGTCTATGCTATCTAAGAATAAAATCATCTCATTTATATTTTTTGATACTTGTTTGAAAAATACAAAAAATAAAATAAATATAAAAAACAAAAAAATAAGATAAAAGCAAACTACATAAAACCAAAAAGAATCTAAATTTAACAATCTAGGATAAACAATAATGCTATAAGATATGCCGTCTTTAGAAAAATTTTTTACTAAGATATTTTTTGAATGAAAATTTAAAATTTTATTCTCTTCTAAATTTTTATATAGCTCATAATCTTGTAAAGAAGATATCACGCTACCATTTTTATCTATGATAAAATCAGCCCTACTCTGTTTAGAAAGTGCTTTTATATTATCCTCATTGATAAAAGTTAAAGAATAAAAACTAAGTAAATCATTTATGCTTTTAATCTTTTGCTCGTATTGTTTAAATAATAAAAAATTTAAGTGTGAATTTACAAAAATATAAAAAAACAAAGCAAAAATGAAAGCAAAAAAACTAAAAGCAAGAAAAAAAGCAGTTCTAGTTTTTAGCATATTTTATAGCCCATACCCCTTATACTAGTTATATGATTTTTTAATTTAGGAATTTTATTTCTAAGCCTAGTTAAGGCTATATTTATCGTCTTATCATTGGCACTATCACTTTTCCAAACCATTTCACTTAGAAACTGTCTTGTTAGAACTGTGTTTTTATTTTCAAAAAAACATTTTAAAAGCTCAAATTCTAAGTTAGAAATTTGAATTTCCTTACCGTCTTCAAAGCACTGTCTGCTTTCATTATCTAATAAAAAATTCATAAAAGAAACCTTAGAATTTTCCTTTTTATGTCTTTTTACAACAGCTTTAATTCTAAAAAGCAATTCATCAAAGTTAAATGGTTTTGTAATATAATCATCGCAACCTACACTAAAACCCTCTAAAATATCTTTTTGCAAAGTCTTTGCCGTTAGAAAAATGATAGGTTCATTATAGGCTTCTTCTCTAAGACTTTTTATAAAATCCAAACTATCTTTATTTGTTATATTTCTATCAACTATCATTATATCTATATCATTTTCATCAAGACAAGATTTTACATTCTTAAGATCAAAAAAGGAAAATAGTTCATAACCTAAATTCTTAAATTTGATACTAAGCAATTCGTTTAGGTCTCTATCATCCTCTATTAATAAAATTTTCATAATAATTCCGCATATTTAGCAAATACACAAGAATCTAATTTATTTATTTTATCAAGTAAAGCATTATCCACTTTTTCATCTATTAAAATAACAGCTAACGCAAAGCCTGTCCCATCTCTGCCGAGCCTAAAATCGGCTATGTTTATATTATGCTTCGCTAAAATTGTGCTTATATCAGCTATAACTCCAGGTATATCTTTATTTTTTATAAAAATCATTTTACCCTTTGGCTTGAAATCAGTCTTAAAACCATTTATATCTATAATTCTTTGCTCGTTTTCAGAAAAAACTGTGCCTGATATACTAAAGCCTGAATGCTCTGTTAAAATTTTTACTGTTAGCTTATTATTGTAACCGCTGCTTGGTAAAACTTCGCATTCTAATGATATATCTTTATCTTTGCTGACAAAATCAACATTTACATAGTTTATACTATCTCCTAAAATTCTTTTCAATGCCCCAACAGCAGCAAAGCTTAACATAGATTTAGCGTATTTTGATATTTCTCCTTCAGCTTCTAACCTGATAGCTTTTATAACATCTTTATCTTCTATTTGAGAACACAAAAAAGAAAGCTTAGAAACAAGCTCGACATAAGGCAAAGCGAAATTTGGCAAATCTTCTGTTTTTATAGGTAGATTAAGTGCATTAGGATAAGAAATTTCTCTAGCAGCGTTTAAAGCTTGTTCGCAAGCTTGTATGGCTATATTCGTCTGGCTTTCAACTGTATTTGCTCCAAGATGAGCAGTAACAGAGATGTTTTCAAAATTTAATAAAGGATGATTTGTAGCTGGTTCTTTTGAAAAAACATCTATGCCAAGCCAAGCTATCTTGCCACTTTTTAATCCATCACATAAGGCATCTTCGGAATAAAGACCTCCTCTAGCACAATTTATCAAACGCACACCATCTTTCATTTTTGCTATCTCATCATAAGATACCATACCATTTGTCTCTTTTGTTTTTGGCGTGTGTATGGTTATAAAATCACTTTCTTTTAGCAAATCATCGAGATTGTGGATATAAGACATATCCAAATCAAGCACTTTAGAAGCTGGTATGTATGGGTCATAAACTAAAATATTCATACCAAAAGATTTTGCTCTAATAGCAACTCTAGAACCTATATGCCCAAAACCTATAACCCCTAAGGTTTTTCCCATAAGTTCTACCCCATACCACTTTTCTCTATCCCAAATTCTGTCTTCTTTTAACTGTTTATGCGAATTTACCAAAGATCTTGCAGAACACAAAAGATGAGCCATAGTAAGTTCTACCGCAGCTATAGTGTTGGCAGTAGGGACATTCATAATGATCACTCCCTTTTTTGAAGCGTATTCTATATCAACATTATCAACCCCAACACCAGCTCTAACAACAGCTTTTAAATTTTTAGCAGCGTCTAAAAATTTAGCATCTACATCAGTAGAGCTTCTAGTTACAGCCACATCTACATCGGCAAGCATTGTTAAAAGCTCATCTTTTGGAACTTTAGAAGCTTCTATTAGCTCTATATCGCTTGCTTTTCTTATAAGTTCAACACCAATATCTAAAATAGCATCACATATTATAATTTTTTTCAAAGCCAAATCTCCTTCAACTGGGTATTTATATCATAAACAAGCAAAGCTTTTTGAATTTGCTCTAGTAAAATTTTGTTATCTGTATCCAAAAATATATCAGTTCCATCGAGATTTCTGATAATAGAATATTTTATATCAAAGGAATTTAAGGTCTGCTTCAAACAGAATAAAGAATAAATATCATTTTTATCTATTATCAATTGATAAAATTTGCTTTTTTCTTGTAAAGCACTAGTATCTACATCAAAAAGCATAGAAAATGTCTCAACAGCAGGTGAGTAATCTTTAGGTTTTATACTCAAAAACTTGTCTTGCCAAGTGTTTAATTTCCTTAAGACTACTTGACTTGTATTTTCGTCTGTATTTTCATCAAAAATAGACTGAAAAACAGGGACTTCTAATCTACTAACGTAAAAAACATAAACTATGCTAGAAAACAGTAACAAAAATAAAAATAACAATACAGAAAAAAAAGCGTATCTTTTCATATTTTATCTTAGGATAATTGTTCTTTTATAATATCCCCCAATGTCACTTTCTCATTAGAATTTAGCTCGTTTAAAACCTCTCTTTCTTTCATTTTTTGTAAGGCTTTAACGCTAAGTCTTATGCGATTTTTTTTCTCATCTATCAAAGATATAACAGCTTCAATTTCATCGCCAAGCTTTAAATTTTCAAGATCTTTTGTGCTTATATCATCTTTATGTATAAGTGCATCAACATTATCATCAAGCTCAACAAATACTCCAAAATCTTTAATATCCTTTATTTTTCCTTTAACTATATCATTGTTTTTATGTTTTTGTGCATAAAAATGTATAGGACTATCTTGTAAATCTTTAACACTTAAGGATATTTTTTGATTTTGCGGGTCTATCTTTATAATCTTAACCTCTATTTCATCGCCTACCTTATACAAATCTTTGCATTTTTTATTTCTATCCCAAGAGCAGTCATCATTGTGAAGTAAGGCTTCTATGGAAGAAATTTTTACAAAAGCTCCGAAATTTATTATAGATGTTATAGTTCCTTTTACAACATCTCCGACCTTATACTTTTTCAAAAATTCATCAAAAGGCTTTAAAAGCAAATTTCTTAAAGAAACTCTTAACCTTTTTTGTAGAGCATCTATTTCTATAACCTCAACATCAAGTTCATCGCCTTTGCTTATATAATCTTTTGGGTGCTTGATATTTTTATCCCAAGAAATTTCACTTATATGCAAAAATCCTTCTATATCATTACCTAAATCAACAAAAGCCCCGTAAGGTTCTATATTAGAAACAACAACTTTTATAGTATCTCCAACCTCTAAACCGTCTTTTATCTCATTCCAAGGATCGGGCATAGCTGCTTTTATAGAAAGAGATAAGTGTTTTTTGTCTTTATCATATCCTATAGCTTTTACAAGAACTTTTTCACCTTCTTTGTAATGTATGCTAGGATTTACATGTCCCTTATAAGAAATTTCACTGTAATGCACTAAACCATCTACACCACCAACATCTACAAACATACCATAAGATGTTATTTTCTTTATAATACCTTCGACAACGTTATCAAGCTCCATAATATTTTTTACTAATTCTTTTCGTTTCTTACGCTCTTCATCGCTTAGTTTTTTTCTAGATACTATTATACTGCCGTCTTTATCATCTACTTTTATAATCTTAACCTTAAGTTTTTTATGTTTAAAATTCTTTGTATCTTTTGAAAGATTGTATTGAGAACGTGGCAGAAAGAACTCAACACCTTCTGAATTTACTGCAATATAACCTCCGTTGTTTTTGGAAATTAACTCAACTTCTATAATATTATCTTTATCTTCTTCTTTAAAATTCTTTATAAATTCATCTACTTTAGCTTTTCTTAGTGCTTTTTGATAAGAAACTCGCCTACCATTCTTAGAGCTGCTTAACAAAGCAACCATTATCTTATCACCTTTTTTAAACAGCAAAGTGTCTGCGTTTTTTATCTCATCTATAGGCATAATAGCCTCTTCTTTTTCACCTACATCGACGCAAACTTCACCTACATCATCTCTAATATCTACAATAATACCTTCTATAACAGAGCCATTACTGTGTCTATTATCATGCTCATCAAGCAAAGATTGAAAATCGCACTCTTGATAGTCGTCTAAATCGACAAATTCTCCATTAGCCTGAGCCATATACTTCCCTTTTTGTGTAAATAGTTAAATAGTTAGAGATTCTAACTTATATTTTCTTTAATTATAGTTAAATATCAGTCATTTTTTCTATTTTTTCTATAACTTTTTTTATAATCCAGTCAGGTGTGCTAGCTCCAGCACTTATGCCACAATGTTTTTTACCTATAAACCACTCTTTTTTAAGCTCATCTTGAGTTTCTATCAAGTAAGAATTATCGCAATTTCCTTTTGCGATTAAAAAAAGCTGCTTTGTATTTGAGGAATTTTTACCTCCGACAATTATTATAACATCGCTTCTTTTTGAAAGCTCTGTTATTGCTTCTTGATTTTTAAAGGTTGCGTCGCATATGGTATTAAACACTCTCACTTCTTTTACTCTTAAAAGAAGATAATTCACTATTTGCATAAATTTTTCAACTTTTTTCGTAGTTTGACTTACTACAGCTATTTTGTTTGGCAATTTTATACCATCAAGTTCTTTTTCATCTAATATAACATAGGCATTTGTGCTTACATAACTCTTTACACCTTTTACTTCAGGGTGTTCTTTATCTCCAAAAATAAGCACATCATAACCTTGCTCACTCATTTGCTCACATATACTTTGAGGCTCTTTGACAAAAGGACAAGTAGCGTCATAAATTTCTATATCTTTCTTTTTAAGCTCGGCTAAATCTTGCTTTGTAATACCGTGAGTTCTTATGATAGCTTTTTTTTCATCACTTAATTCTCTTATGTTTTGCAAGGTCTTTACATTAAATTTGTTTTTTAGTCTATTTATTTCTTCGTTATTATGTATAAGAGGTCCTATTGTAGCAGCGTCTCTTATCCTTTCTGCTTTTTTTATAGCTCTTTTTACTCCAACACAAAAGCCATAGTTTTTGGCTAATTCAATCTTCAACAACAGCTCCTATTTTTTCTAATATATTTTTAAAATTTGGAAAAGAAGTGTTTATACAATCGCTATCATTGATTTGCATACCACAAATAAGACCGAGTATAGCAAAACTCATAGCTATCCTATGATCTCCAAAGCTATCTATAACTGCAAATTTTGGCTTAGAGCCTATTATTTCAAAGCCATCATCAAGTTCTTTAGCGTTTATACCGCATTTTATTAAATTCTCAACCATAGCTTTTATCCTATCGCTTTCTTTGACGCGAAGTTCCTTGGCATTTCTTAATACACTAGTGCCTTTAGCTAAAGAAAAAGCTATGGCAAGAGCTGGTGCTTCATCTATAAGCCAAGATATATTTTCGCACACCTCAACAGAATTTAAACTAGAACTTTGAGCATAAATTTCTCCTATACTCTCAAAGCTATCATCATAAAATTTGTATTCTATCTTAGCCCCCATTTTTTCTAAAACTTTATAGGCTTCTATCCTGGTTTTGTTTAAAAGGATATTTTTAATACAAATCTTAGAATTTGGCAATATAATGGCAGCTAAAACGAGATAAAAAGCGGACGATGGATCGTTTGGTATGCTTATATCAAGTGGTTTTAGAGGTTTTTTTAATGGTTGTATAGCTATGCTTAAACCATCATTTGAAACAGATATAGGTGCATTCATAGCTAAAAGCATATTTTCGCTATGATTTCTACTTAAACTAATCTCACTAAAATAAGAATTCGAATCTGAACTTAAGGCTGCTAAAATCAGTGCTGTTTTTACTTGGGCTGATGAAATTTCGCTTTTATAATTAAAGCCTTTTAATTTTGATTTGCTTTCAATGCAAAGGGGAGCTAAATTTGCATCATCTCTACCAAAAATTCTAGCTCCTATATCATTTAAAGGCTTTGAAATTCTCTTCATAGGACGGTTATTTAGATATTTATCCCCGCTTAAAACAAAAAAGCCTTCAACTCCGCTTAAAAATCCTAGCATTAAACGCATAGCGGTGCCGGAATTTCCACAGTCAAGCACTTCATTTGGAGAAAGTATTTTTTTAGGTGGCTCTATGCTTACAAAAGATCCTTGTCTGCTAACCTTAGCTCCGAGCTTACTAATAATTTTAAGAGTATTTATGGTATCCTCTGCCAAAAGATAATTACTAGCCTTGCTTTTAGATTCTGCTAATAGTGAAAAAATAGCGAACCTATGACTTATGCTCTTATCAGAAGCCACATCTTCTAAGCTAATATCAAAACTGTTTAAGGCTGATATTTTCATCTTAAGCTAAGCCCTAATTTATCTTTTAAGACAGTTATAATTTTATCCATACAAGAAACTATTTCAGAATCTTCTAAAGTTTTATTCATATCCTGAAAAATAAAATTTATTGTTATGCTGTATTTATCTTTTAAGCTTTCATCGCTATATATATCAACTAGTCTAAAATCTGTTAAAATATCTATATTAAGCTCTTTTATACATTCTTTAATTTTTTCATAACCAAAATCTTTAGGAGTTAAGATGCTTAAATCCCTGCTTACGCTCGGAAATTTAGAATACATATGTGCAACCTTATCAACACAGTCAAACTTATCTAAGCTAAATTCACAAATATAAGCATTAAACAAATCTCTTTCTTTCTCCAAAGCCAAATGCAAACGACCAACGAAGCCTATTTTGATTCCATTTTTATATATAAAGGCTTGCTCGTATGGGCTTAAAAAAGAAAGAGAGGAATTTTTTAATTGAAAATCTCCCAATATATTTCTAAGCTCTGTTAAAAAAGTGTAAAAATCTACTAAAGCTGGTTTTGCTCTATTTGAAATTTTTGCTTCTTCTTTGTAGGCACAACTTATAAATGCCATTTTTGCAGATTCATTTGCGTTTGAATCAAAAACTGAACCACTCTCAAAAAGCTTCACTGTTTTTTTTGAATTTTTCAAATTAAACGAAGCCGAATTTAAAAGATGATTTATAAGGGTAGTTCTTAAGGAATTTAATTCTTGTGTTATAGGATTTAAAAGCTCAAGACTTACAGTTTCAAAGCCAAGTTTTTTTAGCTCCTCTTTACTATCTAAAACATAATGAATACTCTCAAAGTATCCGTTTAAAACAGATCTTTGTTTTAAATCATAAACTTTTTTATAAGTCTTATAAGTAGAATTATCAAGCCTATTTTTCTCAACAACAAGAGATCTTTTAGCTTGTATGTTATCTATGCCTATCATTCTTACTATTTCTTCGCATATATCTGCTAAATTTTTTATATCACTATATCTGTAATACGGAACTTTAGCGGAAAATAAATGCCCTTCCTTAGAAACAACTATCTCAAAACCAAGTCTTTTTAATATATCAATTATGTCATTTTCGCCTATTTCAGCACCTATAGTTTTGCAAATTTTTTCTACATTTATTTTTATTTCTGTTTTGTCTTTGCTAAAGCCTATATTGTGCGAAGATGTATAAATACTGATGTTAGGACAGTGCGTCATTTTGCTTAAAAGATAAGATACTCCAAATTCAAGATCTGTTTCACTACCTCTAAAACTTCTATAGATAGTTTCTAAATCTTGTTTTTTGTAAAAATCTTTAGCCAAGGCTACAATTTCAGGAAAAGTATAGTGTGCTTCTATAACTGCAAGTTTTGTGTTTTTGTTTATAGAAAATTTTTCTTCTTGATAAATTCCAGTTACACTTACAGTTTCATCATTGCAAGTAATTACACTTTCGCCATTTTCAAGCTTTGAAATATTTAAACTAACTATATCTTCGTTTTGAGCTAAATTGTTAAAATCGTAAGCATTGAAAATAACACCTGTTGAATGCGTGGCGTATGAAAAATAATTTAATATATCATCATCTTTAAGAGAGCCAATAGAAGCTAATCTAAGCTTTAAAAGCAAAGGAATGTCTAAGCTACCATTAAATTCAACTACTCTGAAATTAAATATGCTATTTAAACTATTATCTATATTTAGCCTCAATACTCTTCCAACTCCTATAGTATTATTAGGCTCTAAAAAGACCCTCCTTTTTTGTAAATTCTCATTAAAATAAGCTGCTAAGTCTCTGGCTACACCATATACGCTTAAGCAATCACCACGGTTTGGGGTGAGTTCTACCTCTATGAAATCATCATTGAAGGTAGGATAGGCATTAAGCTGTTTGCCAAGCTCTAAAACACCTATACTATCATCAAGTATCATAATGCCATCATTTATTTTTTCAAAACCAAGCTCCGTGCTAGAGCAAATCATACCTTCAGAATCAACCCCTCTTAACTTGGTTTTTTTAATTGTCATATCGCCAATTTTAGCACCCTCTAAAGCTACAGCTACAAACTGACCTTCATCGACATTTGAAGCACCGCACACTATCTGCAAATCCTCATCGCCAATATCCACTTTACATACATTTAATTTGGTAGCATTTTCGTGTTTAGTTTTTTCTTTGACAAAGCCAACTACAACCTTATCGCTTACCTTTAAGCTCTTAGTAGAATCAACTTCTATACCTATGGAATTTAAAGCAACTACTATATCGTTTAAGTTTTTGTTTTCTAAATTTAAAAATTCACCCAACCAGGTTCTTGTAAATATCATCTAAATTGCTCCAAAAGTCTCAAATCTCCTTCATACATAGACCTTAAATCAGGCACTTTATAAAGTAGCATAGCAAATCTTTCTATGCCTAATCCAAAAGCATATCCACTAACATTTTCATAGGATACAAATTTAAAAACATTAGGATCTACCACACCGCAACCAAGCACCTCTAGCCAACCAGTTCCTTTGCAAACTCTACAACCATCTCCTTTGCAAAAAACGCACGATATATCAACTTCAGCCGAAGGCTCAGTAAAAGGGAAAAAACTAGGTCTAAAACGAATTTTCACATCTCCAAACATATAAAGTAAAAATTCATTTAAAACATTTTTTAAATTTGCAAAAGAAACATTATGTCCATTATCTACTACAAGCCCTTCTATCTGATGAAACATAGGAGTATGCGTCAAATCAAAATCTCTCCTAAAAACTGCACCGGGGGCTATAGTTCGAATGGGTGGTTTTTGAGAAAGCATGGTGCGAATTTGAACAGGTGAAGTATGTGTTCTTAATAATCTCTTATCCTTAAAATAAAAAGTATCTTGCATATCTCTTGCAGGATGAGATTTTGGTAAATTTAAGGCTTCAAAGTTATGAAAATCATCTTCTATTAATGGACCGCTTTCTATGCTAAAATTTAAGGATACAAAATATTCTATTATCTTATGCATAGTTTGGCTTATAGGATGAAGTGCTCCTGTGCTAGATTTAACATCAAAATACTCGAAATTAAAAACATTTTCTTTCATCTTAATGTTTAAATTTTCATCTTCTAAGTCTTTTAACTTTTTAGTGTAAGCCTTGTTAAACTCTTCCTTTTCCTTATTTAACTTAGAAGCTACAATCTTTTTTTCACTTTCATCTAAATTTTTAAGCTCTGCAAATTTCTTAGTGAGCTTACCCTTTTTTCCTAATATAGCAAGTCTTATATCTTCTAGCTCTTGCAAATTAGAACATAACTGTATTTTATCGATAATACTTTGCATATCTCTCTTTCAAAAAAACTTGATTTTACGGTTATTGTAGCAAAAAATTTATTACTTTTCAAAACAAAAATATCTTTTAAAACTACATAATTAATAAATTATACTAAACACTTAAATTAATTAAGATGAATTTTATATTGTATATTTTTTACACATTACAGCTTTAATATTACTTGCTGATTAAAATGCTAAAAAATGTAATTTCGTAACTAAAAAAATACTTTTGCATACAAAAAAATATATTTGGATATTTTTTTATCAAAATTATCCTATAATTATAAAATCAAGAGAATAAATAGGGGCAGATATGAAAACTTTTGAATACGACATAGTAGTTGTAGGTGCTGGTAATGCGGCATTATGTGCAGCTATAAGTGCTGCTAGTAAAGGTTCTTTGAAGATAGCCGTGCTTGAGAGCTCATCAAAACAGTGGCGTGGCGGTAATTCTCAACACACAAGAAATTTACGTTCAATGCATAATGAACCAACAGATGTTTTGACGGATTCTTATAGTGAGGATGAATTTTTTGAAGATGTATTTAAGGTAACAAAGGGACAAACAAACGAAGAATACGCCCGTTTTGTTATATCTAGAACACCACAAGCAGTAGAATTTGCCAAAAAATACGGAGTAAGATTTCAACCTTCTATGAGAGGGACTTTGCATCTTGGTAGAACAAATGCCTTTTTTCTAGGTGGAGGAAAATCTTTAGTTAATGCATATTTTAATAGTGCTAAAGAACTAGGGATAGATATTTATTATGAATTTGAGGCTCAAGACTTAGTATTTGATGGAAAAACTTGTAAAGAGGTATTAGTTTTAAATAAAAAGGAAAACGAAGAAGTTTCTTTCAAAGCTAAAGCGTTTGTTATAGCAAGCGGTGGATTTGAATCAAATTTAGAATGGCTTGAGGAAGCTTGGGGAGAAAAAGCAAGAAATTTCATAATAAGAGGAACAAGATTTAATCAAGGAAAGATGTTAAAATCTTTGCAAAAAAATAAGGCTAAGATAATAGGAGACCCAACCCAAGGGCATATGGTTGCTATAGATGCAAGAACACCAAAATATGACGGTGGTATAGCATCTCGTGTGGATTGCGTTTCTTTGGGAATTGTTGTAAATAAAAAAGCAAAAAGATTTTATGATGAAGGAGAAGATTTTTGGCCTAAAAGATATGCTATATGGGGAAGGCTTGTTGCAAATGAAGAAGATCAAATAGCTTATTCGATAACCGATTCAAAGGTGCAGCAATGCTATATGCCTTCTCTTTTTCCACCTATAGTTTGTAATAGCATAGATGAAATAGCTCAAAAAATGGATCTTGATATAAATTCACTTAAAAATACAGTTGATGAATACAATAAAGCTGTAGTTGATGGAGAATTTAATCATACAATACAAGATAATTGCTACACAAAAGGACTTACAATAGACAAAACTCATTGGGCTTTAAGGCTTGACTCTCCTCCTTTTTATTGTTATCCTTTACGACCTGGTGTAACTTTTACTTATATGGGTGTTAAGGTTGATAAAAATGCTAGGGTGTATGCCGATGATGAAACTTTATTTGATAATTTATTTGCCGCTGGAGAAATAATGGCTGGAAACATACTAACTCAAGGCTATGTAGCCGGTTTTGGTATGAGTATAGGCACTGTTTTTGGAAGACTTGCCGGTGAAAATGCTTTTGATTTAATAAAAGGATAAAAAATGAAGATAAGTAAAATTTATGAAGACGCTACAAAATCTTGTATAATATGTAATTCTTGTAGATACTGTGAGGGACTTTGTGCTGTTTTTCCAGCTATGGAAAAGAAAAGGGATTTTTCACTTCAAGATGTAGATTATCTAGCAAATTTATGCCATAACTGTAGTGAGTGTTTTTATGACTGTCAATATGCACCACCTCACGAATTTAACGTTTCTATACCAAAACAATTTGCTTCAGTCAGAAAGGAAAGTTACAAAAAATATGCGTGTCCAAATTTTTTAGGAAAAGCTTTTGATAAAAATGCTTGGCTTACTAGCATACTACTTGTAGTAGCTATTTTTATAGGTTTTTTTGCCGCTTCAACATCTCAAACAAACGCAAATGGCAATTTCTTTGCAATAATATCTTATGAATATATGGTAACTGTTTTTACATTAGTATCGCTTTTTGTAGCCTTAGTTTTAATTCTTAGCTTTGTGAAATTTTCAAGAGCCATAGGGCTAAGCAATATAAATGCAACGGTATTTATTAAAAGCGTAAAAGATGCTTTAAGCCTTAAATACCTAGGAGGACATAAGGCTGAAGGCTGCACCTACCCTAATGAAAAAAGAAGCAATATAAGAAGATATTTTCATCATTTTACAGCTTATGGTTTTTTATTTTGCTTTATAGCCACTAGTTTAGCGGCATTTTATCATCACTTTTTACACATATTTGCACCTTATGATATAACACAACTTCCAAAACTTTTTGGAACTATCGGTGGAATTTTATTGTGTATAGGCACTTTAGGATTATTTTTTATAAAGCTTGGTGCTGATAAAAATATAATAGATGAAGAAACCGTAGCTATGGACTATGTTTTTATACTTATGCTTTTTATAGTTAGTTTAAGTGGTCTTGTTTTGATGTTTTTAAGAGAAAGTGCTATGCTTTCTTATGTGCTTTGGTTTCATTTAAGCACGGTGCTAGTATTTTTTATACTTATTCCATATTCAAAATTTGTGCATATGTTCTACCGTTTCATAGCATTACTAAAATTTAATGCAGAAGATGAACATTAATAAATATAAATTTGTGCTTACTTAAGCACAAATTATTTAGTATCTAAAACTAGTAGTGGTTATGTCTTGATAAGTATCTAACTAAAATTGATAAAGAAAAACACACTATAAAATAAAGACCTGCTACTGTAATAAAAACAGAAACTATTTGATTAAAATCTTTAAGAGAGCTAAGAATGTCTTTTGAAACATTGGTAAGCTCTGAAACATTTAAAGCGGCTAAAAATGAAGTATCTTTTATAGTTGTTACGCATTGAGATAATATAGTAGGAGTTACCTTTTTATAACATTGAGGAAAAACTATATACCAAAGTGTAAATGAAAAAGAAAAACCCTGTGCATGTGCTGCTTCAAATTGACCCTTTGGGATAGCATTAAGACCGCCTCTTATTATCTCTGCCATAACAGAGCTAGTGTATAAAAATAAGCCTATAGTTCCTAAAACTGCATAATTAGCAGGTATGCCAAGCAAAATAGGCAAAACAAAACAAGAAGCATACATCCATAAAAGCAAGGGAGTGTTTCTGAAAATTTCTATATAAGCTGAAGATAAAATTCCTAAAATTTTTAAAAAACCGTTATTAGCATAATTTCTTAAAACAGCTAAAATAGAACCAAAAATTATAGCTCCAGTGGCAGCAAAAAAAGCCATAACTATGGTTAGCCAAAGACCATTTAAAAGTGCGTAAAAATTTATAATATTCATATAATTTACCTTGATAAATGCACTTTTTTAAGTTTTTCTTCATATCTTCTAACAAAAAAAGAAAGAAGATAACAAACTGTAAAATAAAGAACACCAGCTATAATATAAGCTGGAGCATAGTTAAGGCTTGACTGTGCATAAGAATCCACTCTATACATAAGCTCTGCTCCTGTTATAATGGCTAAAACAGAGGTATTTTTTATAAGATTTATAGCCTGATTTGTAGAAGGGGGCAATATTATCTTAAGTGTTTGCGGCAAAATAATATAAAGCATAGATTGAATATAGCTAAAGCCTTGAGACCGTGCTGCTTCAAATTGACCCTTTGGGATAGATAAAATACCAGCCCTAACAACCTCGCTCATATAAGCTCCGTGATAAACTCCTATGCCTATTACACCTATAGTAAAAACATCAAGTGTAACACCAACAACAGGCATCATAGGTAAAACAAAATACAAAAAGAAAAGATTTATAAGAAGTGGTGTATTTTGAAAAAATTCTACATAAATTCTAGCCCAAATTTTTAAAATCATAAATTTAGAAGTAGCTAAAAGAGCGTGAAAAACACCCATAACAACAGCTATACAAAGTGCTAAAAAAGCAACTGACAAAGTATAAGAAAAGCCTTCTAAAAAATTAGAAAAATTCGACAAGGTGTCAAGCCATCTCCAAAGAGCAAATGGTGAATTATTATCCAAGATAGTCCTTTAAAAAGCTAGGTTTTACCTAGCTTAAGATTATTTTAAATTCCATTTAACAGCTAATTCATCAATAACTTGTTTATTGTTTGAAACAAAATCGCTTACAAATTTGCTCCATTGTGGATCAC
The DNA here is from genome assembly GCF_944323605.1 of uncultured Campylobacter sp. GTDB lineage: Bacteria > Campylobacterota > Campylobacteria > Campylobacterales > Campylobacteraceae > Campylobacter_D. The sequence continues at coordinate 114,939 of NZ_CALUTC010000001.1, read as the reverse complement.
TTTTTCTAGTAGCTATGCCATATTCTTGTGCATCTAAATTATCATCTAATATGACATTTTTATCATCTAAATATCCTCTTAATATAGACTTATCAACAGAAAAAGCATCTATTCTTTTTGAATCAAGGGCGGTTTTTAAAGATGGATAATCAGGAAATTCTTTTATATCTACCTTAATACCAAGTTTATTTGCAGCAGCCTCAACAGCTTTATTTGTAGTAGCAGACTGAGCAACACCTATGACTTTTCCATTAAGATCTTTAAAGCTGGTAAATCCATTTTCTTTCAATACTAAAAATCCTATAGGATCGCTGTAATAAGACTGTGAAAAATCATATGTTTTTTTTCTTTCATCAGTTATAGTAAAAGTTGCAACAATGGCATCAAGAGTTCCATTGTCTAGTAAAGGACCCCTTGTTTTTGCTGTTACAGCTTCTAATTTTACCTTGTTTTCATCTCCTAAAATTTCCTTTGCAAGCATCTTTACCATATCTATCTCAAAGCCTTCTATTTGACCGCTTTCTTGATTTAAAAGAGCAAAATTTGGAGCATCTTTTTTAACGCCAACTACTAACACTCCTCTTTGTTTAATCTTGTCAAGAGTATTGCCAGAAGAGCTTTCTTGCCCACCACAAGCTACAAAAAAAATAAGCAAAAAGCTTAAAAAACTTAAGTTAAAAATTTTCATAAAATCTCCTTAATGTGTTAAAATTTTACTTAAAAAATTCTTTGTTCTCTCATTTTTTGGATTCTCAAAGAAATTTTTTGGCGTATCGCTTTCTACAATCCTACCATCTTCCATAAATACAACTCTATCTGCAACTTCCTTAGCAAAACCCATTTCGTGCGTAACAACAACCATAGTAGTGCCTTTTTCGTGAGATATTGTCCTCATAACATCAAGGACTTCTTGCACTGTTTCGGGATCAAGTGCAGAAGTTGGTTCATCAAAAAGTATGATTTTCTTTTGAGTGCAAAGAGACCTAGCTATAGCGACTCTTTGCTGCTGACCGCCACTTAAAGAATTTGGATAAACACTAGCTTTTTCCTCCAAACCAACAACTTTTAGGTATTTATAAGCTATTTCCTCTGCTTCTTTTTTGCTCTTTTTTTGAAGTTTTATAGGGGCTAATGTTAAATTTTGCAAAACAGTCATATGCGGGTAGAGGTTGAAATGCTGAAATACCATAGCACAATATTTTCTACAAATTTCAAGCCTACTTTTATGATTAAGTTCTATATCGTTTATAATAACCTTGCCAGAGCTTATATCTTCAAGCCCATTCATACATCTAATAGTAGTGCTTTTTCCGCTACCGCTTGGACCTATAATAACTAATTTTTCACCCTCACCTATAGTAAGATTAATATCTTTTAAAACATGGTGAGTGCCAAAATATTTATTTACATTTTGAAGTTGTATCAATTTTACTCCTTAAATTCTACGCTTGAAAAGTTTATCAAAAGAAATTCAATAAGACAATAAAATCACGGTATTTTTTTCTTATTTTTAATCTTTAAAGGTTCTAAAAACAAAAATACATCTTTAATAATCATCTCTAAAAGCTCTAAATTTTCTATATCTATCACATACCAAGGTTTAGCTCCTTTAAAAGGAGGTGATAAATCATTATCTTTTAAAATATCTTTAAATTTATCGTTTTGTTTTAAAAAAACAGTATCATCGCATATCAAAAAAAGTGCTTTTTTCTCACCATTAGAGTGTATATAAATGCAAAATTCTCCAAACATCTTTCTAGCACTAAAATGGTAAGCATTCGTGCAAAGATAAAGCTGCTCTAAAACAAAATCCTTAAAAACAGTAGATGAAGGCATATATTAATGACTGCCCTTATGCAAAAAGTAAAGTCCCAAACAAAGAGCAAATATAGAAAGGGCTAAGTATGCCATATCAAGCATATTATCAAGCTTCATTTGTAAAATTCTTTGAAAAAAATTTACTATTAAAACCATAATTATTACTTTTGCCAATTTATCTTTTAGCTGGTCTAGACTATGAACTTCCAATACTTTTGACTGTTTTAAACCTTTAAAATCTTCTATTTCTGATATAAAAAGCTCATATATGCCAAAAGAAAAAATAAAAAGCACCAAAGCCATTAAATAAAGATCAACAGCCCCAACCAAAAGAGCTACTATATCCTCGTGTAAATCTATGTTTGAATTTTCAGAAACAAAATACTCAAAGGTATAAAGCAAAACCTTGATAACATCATAAGAAGCTATGATAAATAAAACAAAAGTGCCAAGTAAGGCAAATATGACGGGAAGTATAGTTACAAATCTGCACTTTACCAATAAAGATTCAAAAAATCTACTCATTTTTTCAATCTTATAAATTGTTTAGCTATTCTAACGGCATTTGTGGCTGCTCCCACGCGAATTTGATCAGCAACACACCAAAGATGAAGTATCTTTTTAGAATTTAAATCAAGCCTCATCCTACCAACATACGTATCATCTGTATCACTTGTGAAAAGAGGCATAGGATATTTTTGTTTTTTTATATCATCTATAACTTTTATATGCTTATGTTTTTTAAGTGCTTCTTTAGCTTCATTTAAATCTACTTCCTTTTTAAATGTAAGGCTCATACTCTCGCTATGAGAACGCAAAACAGGAACTCTTACGCAAGTCGCTGAAATAGCTAATTTTTTATGCAAAATTTTCTGAGTCTCATTTACCATTTTTAGCTCTTCTTTTGTATATAAACTAAGTTCATCAAAAGAATCTATTTGAGGTATTAAATTTAAGGCTAGAGTGTAAGGAAAAACTTTCGCTTTAAAATCATTCAGCTTAAAGGCAAAAAAACTTTGCAAACCGTCGCTTAATTCTTTCATACCTTTCATACCAGCCCCGCTAGCTGCTTGATATGTGCTTACATCAACTCTTTTTAAATCATAAAGATCATCAAGTGGCTTTAAGATATGCACCATTTGTATTGTAGAGCAGTTTGGATTTGCTATTATGCCTGTTTTTTTATAAAGTTTTATATCATCTGAATTTACTTCTGGCACAACTAAAGGCACATCTTTATCCATTCTAAAATAGCTTGTATTATCTATCACTACAGCACCAGCTTCTACTGCATATTTGGCAAATTCAGCAGATATAGAACCACCTGCTGAAAAAAAAGCTATATCTACTGGATTTTCTTTAAAAACTGTTTTGCTAAGCTCTTTTACTGGTATATTTTCACCTTTAAATTCTACCTTTTTTCCTACGCTATTTTTACTTGCTAAAGCCAATATGCTTGCAACTGGGAATTTTTGCTCTTCTAAAACTCTTAAAAGCTCCTCTCCGACTGCACCTGTTGCCCCAACTATAGCTATCCTAAATGTTTTCATATCTAACCTTTTTAATTTGTATATATTTTTATTTTTTCTTCTATTTTCTTTTCACTCATACCAAGAATTTTTGCAGCTTCTTTAACATCACCATTAGTGCTTGATAAGACCTCTAGTATAAGCTCTTTTTCCATATCTTTAATATCTTTTGCCTTTCTAGCTTCTAAAAACAAATCATCAGCACTGATTGTGCTACCATCACTTAAAATACAAGCTCTTTGCACTATAGATATAAGCTCTCTTATATTGCCCGGATAATCATAATCTAATAAAGCTTTCTTCGCTTCATCGCTTAGATTTTTTTTGTCAAATCCATACTCTTTGCAAGTATCTTCTAACACCCTTTGAGCTATACCAAAAATTTCATCTTTTCTTTGTCTTAATGGGGGAATTTGTATAGGAACAGTATTTAAACGGTAATACAAATCACTTCTAAAATCATTATTTTTAATCTTTTTTTCTATATCCGCATTTGTTGCAGATATTACTCTAACATTTATCTTTATACTTTTTGTTCCACCAAGCCTTGTAATCTCTCTTTCTTGTAATGCTCTTAAAAGCTTAGCTTGAATTTCAAAAGGCATTTCTCCTATTTCATCTAAAAATAATGTTCCATCATTTGCTAATTCAAAAAGACCTTGTTTGGTAGAATTCGCATCTGTAAAAGCTCCTTTTTCGAAACCAAAAAGCTCACTTTCTATCAAATTAGCGGGAATTGCTGCCATATTTATGGCTATAAAAGGCTTTGAAGAACGTTTTGAATTTTTATGCACATAATTTGCAAAAAGTTCCTTTCCAACTCCACTTTCTCCAAAAAACATAACGCTAGCATCAGTTTGTGCGACCTTTAAGCTTAACTTTAATGCTTCATCTAGTGCTTTTGATGAGGCAAAAAAATCATTTTGCGTAGTTTTAAGATTTGTTTTATCTGCACTTTTTTGCCTTATTACCTTAACTCTTTTGATAGCTTGTACCAAGGTTTGTATATCAAATGGCTTAGTTAAAAAGTCTTTAACTCCAAGCCTAACTGCCTCGATAGCTCTATTTAAAGTAGCATTGCCTGTTATTATGATAAAATCATATTTATTTCCACAAGATTTTACAAATTCTATACCGTCAATTCCTGGCATATTTATATCTGTGATTATAAGATCTACATTATCATCTATCTTTTTTAAAGCCTCTGTAGCTGATTTATAGCTTTTTATGCTAAATTCCTCAAATTCAGCCAAAGCTATTTCAAGCGATTTTCTCATATTTATATCGTCTTCTACAATAACTATATTCATAATATTACCTAGACCTAGCTTCTATTATATTTCTTTTTGCAAGTCCTATTTGCTCGTATGCTAATATATCTTGCTTGTAAGCGGTGTATCTTTTGCTTAACTCTCTATTTAAAAAGGCTATATTTTTTGCACTTGCGTTTTGATGAACCGCGACAGCTGTTACGAATTCAAGCTTTTTCTTAGCATCAGCACTTAGTTTTTTTCCAAATTTGCTGGGCAAAGTTTGACTATCTATAAATTTTAAAATTATTTTTTGTATATCATCAGAATTTAATTTTGGATTTGCTATTTCATTGAAAAGTTGATCTAAAGTAACAGCTTTTTTAGCAACCGTTTTTTCTATAGCACTTGGATTTCTTTTTCTTAGATAAGAAAGCACAATAAAACAAAAAATTATAATTAAAACAACTAAAACTACGAAAATAAAAGCTAAAAAAGAATTATTCAATTAAGCCTCCTTACAGTCTTTTCGCAAAGGATTTTTTTCTATAACTAAACAGTGCCAAAACTATCATCAATAAAAAGCCATAATAAACATAACTAGGTATTTGCACCGCTTCTCCAGCAGCGTAAGAATGCATGCCTACTAAAAAATAATTTACTCCAAAATAAGTCATTATTATAGACCAATACCCAAACATGGAACAAAGTGCGAAATTGTATTGATTTGAAAGACTAGGTATCATTCTTATATGTAAAATAGAAGCATAAACTAAAATGCTAACCAATGACCAAGTTTCTTTTGAATCCCAACTCCAATATCTTCCCCAACTTTCATTCGCCCAAATAGCACCTAAAAAATTTCCAACTGTGAGCAAACAAAGTCCTAGTATCATAGCCATTTCATTGATTCTAGTAGCTTCGAGTATGTTTCTTGCTATGTTTTCATTATGTTTTGAATCCTTTTTCATAAAACAAAATAAACATAAAACAAAAATACCAAGCAAAGCACAAAGACCTAAGAATCCGTAACTAGCAGTAATTACAGATACATGTATAACAAGCCAGTAAGAATCAAGCACAGGCATTAAATTTGTTATCTGTGGATCCATTTCACTAAGATGAGCGACTTGTAAAACAATGCCAGAAAGTATGGAAGTTAAAGCTAGAGCAATAGGGCTTTTTCTTGAAAAGAAAATTCCACTCAAAGCTAAAGCCCACGCTATATATACCATACTTTCATAAGCATTACTCCAAGGTGCGTGCTCTGCTATATAAGCTCTCATCGCAAGACCTGCTGAATGAAGTATAAAGGCTATAACATTTATAGCATAAACAATCTTAAAGATTAAAGATATGTTTAATTTTGGCTTTAACATTTTAGCAATTATTAATATCAACAAAAGAAGTCCTGCTAAAAGATAAATAGGAGTTAGCTTCACAAAAGGCTTGCTTTCATTCATAAAAATTTCACCATAAATTTTACCTTCGCTAGGCATTATTTGGGCTGAAAATTTCTTTTGGTATGCACTTATATTGTCTAAAGCTTTATTTGCATCATTCCAATCCCCACTTTGCAGTGCATTTTTAACAGAAGTAAAATAATTATCAAGCAAAACAACTGCTACTTCTTTTTCCTCTCCACTTAATTTAGTAAGCACCTCATAACTTGTCAGCCAAGCATTGTTGCTATCATTTTGTTTTGGCAAGAATCTAAAAAGCTCCCCAAGAAATGCTAAATTTACTATATTAGCTCTTTCATCAAGTTTTATAATCTCTTTATCAAACACACCTCTTGCATTAGGTGCTTTTCTATTTGAATTTTCAGCATATTTTGCTAGTTTGTATTGTCCTTTTTCATCAAAAAAATCGGCAAAGCTTATATAATCTGCAGGCTCTATAGATAAAATTTTAGCTATTTCCTCTCTAACGGCTTTATTTCTAGGCATTATTATAATATCCTCTTCACTCCAAGCCTTTGAATTCATAAGCATAGAAAGCACGACAGCGTTAGAATCCATACCTTTATAACTTGTATCCTTATAAAGTTTTTCTAAAATTTCTTTAGAAATAGTATCAAAAGGAGACATTCTTCCATTTAATTTTTGCAAAACTAAAGCAGCTAATTTATCGCTATGCTCTTTGCTTATATTAGGCAAATCTTGTGCTTTTACATTTGTGCTAAAAAATAAAATACAAATAAGTATTAAAGGGGCAGAATTTTTTAAAGAGTCCTTACTAACTAAAGAAGCTAACTGCCTAAATCTTGACTTAGGATTTAAGAGATTTAAAAACATACCCAAAAATAAAAGAGTATAGCCTATATATGTAGTTAATTTACCAGGGTCTTGATTTACTGAAAGTATAGTTCCCTTTTCATCTTGATCATAAGAACTTTGAAAAAATCTATATCCTTTATAGTCTAGGACGTTATTCATAAAAATTCTAGCCTCCTGTTTAAAGTCCCCATCTCTTATCTCAACTAAACTTTCATATGATTTTGGAGACATAGAACCTGAATATCTTTCTAAAATAAAATCTTTAAGATATAAAGAAAAACCTAAATCGTGTATATGTTTTCCCCAAGATATAAAAAAGGATTGACCGGCAACATTTACTCTCTTAGCTCCAGAATACTCTAAAACATAAAAAGTGCTTTTTTCTCCTTTATATTCAAGTTCTAATTCTAAAGCATTTACAGCATTATTGCCTAATCTCAATGCTTGATAATCCTTACTCATAGCAAAATCTTTCAAAAAGCTAAGACTTGAATTTTGCCATTTTTGAGGCTCACCAAACAATGAAACTAAGATGGTTCTAAAAGATTCTAAGGATATGCTTTTAAGCCAATGTAAAAAACTTTCATCTTGTAACCTATTTGAACCCTTTAAATCTATTCTAGCATTTTTAGATGCGTATTTGATAACAAAATTTAAAACCCCAAAATCATAAAGTCTTTTTTCAGATGTGTCAGCAAAATCGCCAGCTTTTAAGACAGAATTTTCACCACTTGCCATACTTAAAAATTTTATATTCTTATCAGAGCTTAATTTTAAATTTTCATCTACTAAAACATAAGGAGATACAGGCTTTTCATCGCTCATAAAATAAAAATTCACACCGGCTATATTTTTTACTTCTCCCTTGCTAAAGATTAACTCTCTTGCTTCACCATTTAAACTAAGCATCATAGATAAAAGTGCTGAAGAATTTTCATCTTCTACAAAAACTTCCTTAGCATCTAATAATAAATTTTTGTATCTTAAAACAGCTTCATCTGCATCTAAATCTAAATTTATATTAAAATTATTCACAAATGGCAGTAAAGCTATATCTTTTTGTATATATTTTCCATAAACTTCACCGTCTTTTAATGTGGAAAATTTTATAAAAGATTTTGAGCTTTCGATTAAGGAATTTTCTTCATTTTCTCTTATATGAAGTATACCCTCAAAACCCATATATCTAGTAAATATAGAACCCAATAATATAAATAAAAATGAAATATGAAAAAGCAACATTGGAATTTTATTTTTGTTTATCATTTTATATCTAAATATAGCACAAACTAAATTTATACCCAAAAGTAATTGTATAAAGCCAAACCACAATGTAGAATACACCATAGCCCAAGCAGTTGGTGTTCCGTAAGCACTTTCTATAAATGTAGCAATAGCACAAGCAAAAGCAAATATCAAAAATAATACTACTGATATAAGCAAACTTCCAAAGTTATAAAACGCATTCTTCATAAAAATCCTAAACAATAAAATATCTTGTAAAGTAGAAATTCTAGTAAAGAGAAGTTAATGTTTTACAATCCAAGGTATTTTTTGCGTATATCATCATTTCCTATTAAATTCTTTGCTTCATCTTGCATAGTGATCTTACCATTTTCTAAGACATAAGCATAATCGCTACTTTTTAATGCCAAATAAGCATTTTGCTCTACTAAAAGCACGGTTATGCCCTCCTCTTTTAATCTAAGTATAGTTTGAAAAACCTCCGCAACTATTTTAGGAGCAAGTCCCAAACTAGGTTCATCAAGCATCAAAAGCTTTGGCTCACTCATTAAGGCTCTGGATATAGCTAACATTTGAGCTTCACCCCCACTTAAATTCCCTGCCAAAGCATTTCTTTTGTCTTTTAATCTAGGAAAAATTTTATACATTTGCTCCTTTAAATGCTCGTAATTTTCATCATTATTAAAAGCACCTATTTTTAAATTTTCCTCAACGGTCAAATTTATAAACACCCTTCTTCCTTCTGGGACCAAAGCTATACCTCTTTGAACAAGACTGTGTGGCAAATGCCTTTTGGTATCATAGCCTAAGAAATTTACCTCTCCTTTTCTTTTTACACAGTTTAAAAGTGCGTTAAGAGTAGATGTCTTTCCGGCTCCATTTGATCCTATGAGGCTGACTATTTGTCCAGTTTTTACCTCAAAATTTATACCTTTCACCGCCTCAACTAAATTATAATAAACGTATAAATCTTTAACTACTAACATAATTCTCCAAATTTTCTATGTCTCCGAGATAAGCAGATATTACATCTTTATTTAAAACGGCGTCCTTTATGTCTCCTTCAAAAATTGACTTACCATAATCAAGCACCAAAACCCTATCACAAAGAGTATTGACAAATTTCATATCGTGTTCTATAAGCAAAATGCTAAGCTTATATTTGTCTCTTAATTTAAATATTATACTTGCCAACTCATCGCTTTCAGCCCCATTCATACCAGCAACAGGCTCATCTAGCAAAAGTAAGCTAGGATTTGTTGCCATTGCCCTTGCTAACTCAACTTTTCTTTGCTGACCGTAACTTAAAGAAATGGCATTTTCATTAGCCAAATGCTCTATATCTAGTTCCTTTAAAATTTCTAAACACTTGTCTTTAGCTAAATTTTCAGCTTTTCTAAAACGACCTAAATGCAAAAATGCCTCAAATACGCTATAATTTATGCTATTATTAAAGCCAATCAGCACATTTTCAAGCACAGTCATAGATGAAAAAAGTCTTATATTTTGAAAAGTTCTAGCTATGCCAAGCTTGACTATTTTATGTGCTTTTAGCTTAGTTATATCCTTATCTTTAAATAATACCTTGCCAGAACTTGGTTTATAATTTCCTGTAATTATATTAAAAAGAGTTGTTTTACCTGCACCGTTTGGACCTATAACAGCGTAAATTTCACCCTCTTTTATATCAAATGAAGTGTTGCTTATAGCTTTGACGCCACCAAAATTTTTAGTAATATCTCTTAGGCTAAGTATCACTTCTTTTTCCTTTTTAAAAAGTATATTAATTCTTTATCTCCCATTATACCTTTTCTTGCAAAAAGCATAATTAATATCAGCACAAGAGAAAAAACAAGCATTCTAAGACCCGGCAGAGCTTCACTTTCATAACCAAAAACATTCATAGGCTCATCTAAGAATCTAAGCCATTCAGCACCACCTAAAACTAAAATAGTGCCTATAATAGCACCGCTAGTGGAGCCTAAACCTCCTAATACTATGATGATTAGCAATTGAAATGTAAGCAAAAATTCGAACTGTTCTGGGGATACGGTAGTTAAAAGACAAGCCAAAAGCCCTCCGCCAACTCCTTCAAAAAAGGCAGATGTGCCAAAAGCTAAACTTTTAATCCAAAAAGTATTTATACCCATAGCTAAAGCCGCATCTTCATCATCTCTTACTGCTTTCATAGCACGACCATATTTAGAATAAACCAAATTTAAAATTAAAATAACAGTAACAATCGCAAATATACCGGTATAATAAATATTTGAATGAGATGGCAAATCCATAAGCCCTAAAGATCCATTTGTTATAGAAGGAAAATTTATAGCAAAAAGCTTGATTATTATACCAAAACCAAGAGTTACTATGGCTAAATAATCGCCTCTAACTCTAAATACAGCAAAAGAAAGTATAAAAGATAACAATAAAGCACAAAAACCGCCAAAAAGCAGAGCTACAAAAAAGTTGCTAGAATGTATAGCCATTATAAATGAATTTGGTTCTTCTAGCATAAATTGAGCACTTTTAGCATCGGAGCCTAAGAGCATTATAGCAGTGGCATAAGCACCTATAGCCACAAATCCATTTGGTTCTAAGCTAAACTGTCCCGTAACTCCATTTATTAGATTATATGAAACAGCTAAAATGCTGAATATAGCTATATTATTTAGAATTCTCATACCATAATCACTAAAAAAATAAGGAGATATAAAGATAAAAGCTATAGCTATTAACAAAAATGCTAGATGATAAGCTTTATTTACATACATTTAAAACCTACTTTTTTCATAATTTATACCCAAAATACCGCTGGGTTTAAAAAGTAAAATAAAAACCAAGAAAATAAAAGCAAAAGCATCTTTAAAGCCGGATAACTCCGGAAATAAAGCAACAGCTCCCACTTCTGTAAAACCTATTATAAGCCCACCTAAAACAGCACCAACAACAGAGCCTATGCCTCCTAAAACAGCAGCAGCAAAAGCTTTTAAACCTATCAAAACTCCCATATTAGGATCTAAAGAAGGATAATTTACAACCCAAAATATACCTCCAATAGCAGCTAAAGCAGAACCTATAGCAAAAACCAAAGCTATTATTTTATTTGCATCTATTCCCATTAAATTTACAGTATGTATATCAAAAGCTAAAGCCCTTATAGCAACACCGTATTTACTTTTATAAAGAATAAAAAGAAGTATAAATAATATCACAACAGTCAAAATAGGAACGCAAACAGTTGCAACAGATATACTCAAAGATCCTATTTGTATAACCTCTTCTAAGTATTTAGGAACGGGAAAAAGTCTCGGAGACGAACCAAAAGTTATATGAAAAAGATTTTGTATAAAAAAACTTATGGCAATAGCAGTTATTAAAAGTGAAATTTTAGGAGCTTTTCTAAGAGGCTTGTAAGCTATCCTATCCATAGCTATACCAACACAAGCGGCAAAAATCATAGCCAAAGAAATAGCACCTAAAAACGGAACATTCATAGCTGAAACACAAAAAAGACAGCAATAAGCTCCTACCATCATAATTTCACCGTGTGCGAAATTAATAAGCCTTAAAACTCCATAAACCATTGTATAGCCTATGGCTATAAGTGCATACATAGAGCCTAGGCTAAACCCATTGATGATTTGTTGTAAATCCATAAGAAAAATACCTTAAGGATTTATAGTAGCTTTATAAACTTGTTCTTTGTTTTTTATTTGCTTAACAACAACAGGTCTCATAGCATTACCATTGCTATCTATACTTACAACCCCGCCAACTGTTTGCAAATTTTTAGTGCTACGAATTTCTTTATTTACACATTCTGGAGTTAAAGAATTTTTGCACTTATTCATAGCATTTACAAAAACCATATAAGCATCAGCACCCATTGCAGAAAAAGCAGGAACTATTTGACTTCCTTTCTCTTTCTTGTAAAAAGAAACAAAATCTTTTCCAATCTTTGTGCTAGGATTAGCAGAATCAAAGGCATCGGTAAATATCACTCCTTCAGCTCCTTCGCCACCTATTTCTATAAATGTTTTGTTATTTAAACCATCAGCTCCTGTAAAAGGTTTGGTAAAACCAGCTGCTCTAGCTTGTTTTACTACCAATGCAGCTTCTGGATGATATATCGGTAAATATACAAAATCAGGATTTACGCTTTTAAGTTGAGATACAATAGCCTTAAAATCTTTATCATTTGAACTTATCATAAATTTTTTAAGGACTTTTCCACCTCTTTTTTTCAACTGGGCTTCAAAAACCTTTGCAAGCCCTAAAGAATAAACGTTGCTTTGATCTATAACTATGGCAGCAGTTTTAAAATTTAAGCTATCTACAGCATAATCAGCTAATTTTCCGCCTTGAAAACTATCTGTAAAACATACTCTACTTGAGTATTTTTTATTATCTAGCAACCTATCACCACTAGCAACAGGAGCTATCATAGGAATTTTGTTTTCTTCTGCAACTTGTATAACCTGCATAGTATTTGTTGTGATGGCTTCTCCTATGATACCTATAGCCTTATCTTGAGATACAAGTCTTAAAGCTGCAGTTGAAGATTCTACCTTATCTCCCTTTGTATCTAAGGCTATAATCTTAACAGAAGTCCCATCTTCAAGCTTTGGCACCATTTTATTAGCTATTTCTATGCCGCTTAAAACATCTTGACCATAATTAGCAATGGCACCTGTAAGGGGTAAAACAACACCTATATTAACTTCTTTAGCACATAAAACACTAGCTAAAAATAGTGTAGATAATACTAGTTTTTTCATACAAATTTCCTTTTTAATTTAATGGTATAGTAATATTCATTCTAGTTCTAGCTCCATCTGAATTTCTAGGAGCTACCATCTTGTCATTATTACTATGTTCGTATCTATATCTAATCTCTCCACTTATTTCCACATTTTTTATAGCTTCTTCTAGCGGTTTTGCCAAAGAAAAACTAGTGAAAAAAAGCGTCAATACAAGCAATATTCTCATTTTTTCTCCTTGTATCTAAAAAAATTTAGTATATTTTATAATTTATTATCTTAAAAACATAGCAAATATTTAATTTTTTTTATGAAATAGTGCATTTTATATAGAAAAGGTTAAAAATTTGTAATTTTCGTATTAATTAATTTTTTATTGTTATACTTTACTTTTATTCAAAAAAAGGCTAGATAAATGAAAGTAACTATACTTTTTGATCTTGATGGAACTGTTATAGATTCTACAGATGCTATTTTAGAATCTTTTGAATTTGCTTTTTTAGAAAACAAAAATACAAGATATGATGAAAAAACCATAAAATCTTTAATAGGTATAAGTTTAGATGAAATTTTTAAATCCTTTAATATAACAGATATAGAAAAGTATATAAAATCATATAGAAAAAAATATGAACAAATTTATCTTAATAAAAGTTTTCTTTTGCCTTTTGCAAACGAGGCTTTAAAGGAAGCAAAAAGCTTTGCTAAGCTTGGTATAGTTACTAATAAGGGCGGAGTTTTTACCGCAAATTTGTTAAAGCATTTAGGTGTCATTGATTTTTTTGAAGTTCTTGTAACAAAAGATGATGTTATAAAAGCAAAACCAGATGCACAACCTATAAATAAAGCCTTAGAAAAACTTAATCAAAATAAAGAAAGAGCATATTTAATAGGTGATACAAGCGTAGATGTAAAGGCTGCTAAAAATGCGGATATTCAGTGTGTAGTAGTAGAGCCTATGTATGAAGATAGGTTAAAACTCGAACAAACAGGTGTTTTTATAGCTAAAAATCTATATGAAGCCGTTTTATATATAAAAAAATTGGAGGAAAAATGAGTGTAATAATGGAGCTTTGCATATTTAGCATAAGTGGAGAACTTTCCAAATCCAAAGAAGTTAAAAGCATTTTAAGTGCTTTTGATGAAAAGGGTGTAAAATATGAGTTAAATCCAATGGGAACTTGTGTAGAGTGCAAAAGTATGAAAAAGGCTTTAAAGATATTGAAATTAGCAAATAATTGTATGGATGCACAAAGATTTTACATAGTAGCTAAATTTGACTGCTATAAAGGAAGAAAAAAGACTATGCAGGATAAGGTTAAGAGCGTTAAAAATGATTTATCTAGTATCGGCACAAAGTCATAATTTTAAAAATGTAAAAAATTTAAAACTTGCCAAGATAAATTTTAAAAAGATAGATGTAAATTTAAATGATTTTGAAGCACTTATAATAAGCTCTAAAAATGCTCTTAAGGCTTTAAGCAAAAGCAAATGTAAGCTTAATTTAAAAATAGAACTTTTTGTGCTTGGGAAAAAAAGCTTTGATGAGGCTAAAAAACTAGGTTTTAAAAATATAAAAATTTCTAAAAAATCATATCTAAAAGAGCTTGTAGATGAATTTAAAAAGGATTTAGAAGGTAAAAAAATTTTATATCTAAGAGCGAAAAAAATCAGCTATGACATAGCAAAAAACTCAAAAGACTTAAATATAAAAGAAATCATTGCATACGAAACAAACTATAAGAAAGTGCCTGAAGGCTTTGTAGTGCAAAGACCGGCTACATTTATATTTAGCTCTTTTGAACTTGCTAATAACTTTTTAAAACAATGCAAACTAAAAGACGAAGATAAGATAGTAGCCATAGGAAATAGCACGGCTTTGAGGCTAAAAGGGTTTAAGAATTTGTTTATAAGCAAAAAGCAAAATGTAAGAGAATGCGTAAAGCTAGCAAGAGAGATTGAAAACGCTATTTCTTAGACATCTGTTTTAATTTATTTATCTTTTTATAGTTAAAAATAATATAAAAAAAGCTTATTATCCTATATACAAATCTTAAAATTTCCCTATGTGTGTTTATGAGAGCGGATTTTTTTCCCATATTTATGGTGCTTTGTTCAAAATGCATTGATATAAGATAAGGCTTGAAGACAATTATAAAAACATCGTGTAGAAAAAATTTATCCATATAATCATCTAAAGGATAAAAAAATTTAGCTTTTTTTAAAAATTTAATCGCAGCCGCTGGCCTTAAAAGATAACCTTGAGTGCCACTAGCTCTTTTGGTTGTCAATATATGATGTTCGTTTAGATAAACCACGCCCTTAAGCTTTTTTAAAGCCATTAAACGCACAAAATCATAAGGAGAATTTATAAACTCATCTATAAATTCTAAAAATTCATTTTTAAAAATCACATCATCTTCTAGTATAATGATGCTTTCATCAAGCTCTATGCATTTTTTCCAAAGCATCAAATGAGAAGCAAAGCACGCTTTTTCACTAGAACTTAACGCCCCCCCCCTTAGCAAATTTGCTTTTTTATCATCTATATACTCATCAAAAGCTTTTAAATTTGCTTCATCTTTTCCATCAATAGCTTCAAAAAATTCAAAACTTAGCTTAGATTTTAAGGTTTTATCCTTTAAATAAAGCTCATTTATTCTTTTTTGCATAGCTTCTTTTCTATCCGCTGACCTAGCTAAATTTATGATAAAAACTCTCATAAAGCCTACTTGTGATAATCAAATAAATTCAAAAATTTCCTAGCCCTATCTGTGCTTGGATTTTCAAAAAAAAGATCTGGTTTTGAAATCTCTACTATTTTTCCATCATCCATAAAAACAACCTTATCGGCTACGGCTCTTGCAAAAGCCATTTCGTGCGTTACTATAAGCATAGTAAGACCTTCTCTAGCTAAATTTAGCATAACATCTAGCACTTCACGCACTATTTCAGGGTCAAGAGCAGCCGTAACTTCGTCAAAAAGCATTATATCAGGGTTCATACAAAGACTTCTAACTATGGCTATGCGTTGCTTTTGCCCACCGCTTAGCTCTCTTGGATAAGATTTTAACTTGTGCAAAAGTCCCACCTTTTCAAGCCACATTTTAGCTTCTTCTAAAACCTCATCTTTTTTTCTTTTTTCAACCTTCATAGGTGCTAAGAGTATATTTTGCTCAACGCTTAAATGGTCAAAAAGCTCGTAGGATTGAAAAACCATACCAACCTTTTGCCTTATCTTAGTCCAATTTGTATAGTTTTTATCTATACGTTCGCCGTCTATTATAATCTCTCCACTTGCAATATTTTCAAGTCCATTTATACATCTTAAAAGCGTGGATTTACCACAACCACTAGGTCCTAAGATAACAGCAACCTCGCTCTTTTCAACCTCTAAATTTATACCCTTTAAAACCTCATTTTCTCCATAAAATTTATGTAAATTCTTAAGCTCTAAAATACCCATTTTAACTCCATTTTTTCTCTAAAAATTTAGAATACAAAGAAAGAGGATAGCAAAGCAAGAAAAATACAAAAAAGATAAGCCCATATATTACGAAAGAGGCATAAACGAAGCTGTGATTTGCTTCTATTATCTGCTGTCCTACTTTTACAAGCTCTGCAACTCCTATTAAAAAAGCAAAGGTGCTTGATTTTATCATTCTAGTAAGCAAATTCATACTCATTGGAGTAAGTCTTCTTAAGGCTTGGGGCAAGATGATGTAAAGATAGGTTTGAAGCCTTGTAAAGCCTAAAGAAAGGGCTGATTCAAACTGATGTTTAGCTATGCTAGCAAGCGAGGCTCGCACTAAGTCCATCATCTCAAAAATTCCCCAAATGCTAAAAACCAAGATAGTAGAAGCTAAAGCACTTAAATTTAGCCCAAACCAACGAGATAAACCAAAATAAACCACAAAAAGCCAGACTATAAGAGGCATAACACGGACAAATTCAAGACAAAATCTACAAAAGATATAAATAATTTTATTGTTTAAGGACATTAAAATTCCGAAAACAAGTCCTCCAAAAGAAGAAATCAGTATAGAAAAAAAAGAAATTTCTAAGGTAAGCAAAAGCCCATCAAATAAACGAGAAAGATAATTTACAGAAAAAAGCTCAAGCATAAGAAAGCCTTTTTTCAAGAAAGGATAAAAACAAGGACATAGGCAAGATTATGATTAAATAACTTATGAAAAGCAAGAACAAAAGCTCATCGGTTTTATAGCTAAGTGAATTTAAGCTAGTCATAGTATTTACAAGATCTGGCAAGGCTATGATGGTTACAACTGATGTTTCTTTGAATAAAAATATAGTATTTGCAGACAAGGAGGGCATACAAATTCCCAAAGCCTGAGGCAGAGTAATGAAACGCAAAATTTGAAATTTATTAAGTCCTAAGGACAAGGCAGCCTCAAACTGCTGCTTTTTAACCGCATCTATACCAGCTCTTAAACTCTCAGCCATATAAGAGCCACCCAAAAAAGAAAGCCCCACAACAGCACAGCTAAATGAAGACATATGTAGTCCCAGTCTTCCAAGACCGTAGTATAGAAAAAAAAGTTGTATAAGAAGAGGGGTATTTCTTGAAAATTCTATGTAAATGGCACAAAGTTTATACATAAAATTTAGACGAAAAAAATACATTGCCACGCAAAAAAGCCCGATGATAAATGAAAATAAAAGTCCCAAGCCAAAGACTTGCAAGGTAAGCAAGCCAGCGTCAAAAAACATAGGACTAACCTTAGTTATAAAAGCAAAATCCATATAAGCCTTTTAAAGTAAAATTAAAGAATTTTAATACTTTTTTATAAATCTTAGCTTACAAATCAAGACTTAAGATCTCTTTATAAATTCTTTCGCAGTTTTTGCCATCATTAAAAGCAAAAAAGGCTCTTGCCCTACTTAAAAAAGGCTCTTTAAATTCGCATTTTTCATTTTTGTAAAGCTCGGCTAAAAGCTCGTTTAAATTTTTACAAACAGCTCCAAAGCCATTTTTTTCATAATCAAAATAACCGCTTTGCCACTGTCTTTCAAAAAAAGCTTCCTTATCAAACTGATAATAAAGCACTGGTTTTTTAAGCAAGGCTATATCAAAAGCTACACTTGAATAATCCGTTATTAAAAGTGCTGTTTTTGCAAAAAGCTCTTGTAAATTTTTGCCATTTGAAAGTTTTATCCTTTTATCAAGCCTAAAAAAATTTAAATAAGGCAAAATGTTTGGGTGAGGATTAAAACAAAGCTCATAAGAGTTTTTTTCGCAAAAGTTTAAGAGCTCATACGAGCTTAAAAGCTCATTATATTTTTTAAAATAAAGACTTTGAGTGAAGTTTTTATTTATCCTTCTTGTGCCAAGTTTTTTGCTAAAAGCACCCACTATATCTCGTCTCCAAGTTGGCATTATAAGTATGTATTTTTTTTCTTTTTTTAAAGATATTAGCCTATCGTGCCTTGCAAAGCCTGTTAATTTAACCTCTTTTTTGCTAAGTTTATAAGCTGTGTAATCGCAGACAAAGCTTTGAAATTCAGGCTTAGCAGCAGTGATTAAAAGATTGATTTTTCTAGTATTTAGCCAAGCTGAAATTTCTTTTTCTGAAATTCCGTGCTGTAAAAAAATAAAGTCCTTTGTTAAGAGAGTGTTTTTACCAAAGGCGCCATAAAAATACCTATCTATATGAGAACTTATAATCTTATCGGCTTTAAAAAGTAGATATAAAAATCTACAAGAATCTGGATCTACCAAGTTAAAGCCCTCATTTTTAAGCCTTTTAAAATCCTCGCTTTTTTTAGATAAAACAAAGTAGATTTTTTTATCTATTCTTTTGTGTCTTAGGTAGCGGTATAAGTGCTCTGCATTATCATCAGCTCTTAAATTTGAATCGGCAAAAAGCCAAAGTTTAGCATTTTTTGCTCTTTTATTTTTAAGCTTTAAAAAGTCCTCATATACAGGCTTTAAAGATAAAATTTTCTCTCCTTTAAATTCTAAAAAAACTTCTTTAAGATCCAAACTCATATCTAAATTTAAAGTATTTTTATCAAGACTTATCCACAATCTTTTTTCATAGCAAAAAGTCTCGTCTAAAAAAGAAATTTTTCTAGTTTTTTCATATAAGATTTTTGTATTCTTTATAAAAAAATCACAAGTTTTAGCATAAAAAAAAGATAATAAAACTTGGGATTTTTTTTCATCTATTTTTTCTACAAAAATAGTATTTTTTCTTTGAAATTTCTCATCTTTAAAAAGATTCAAAAAGCCTATTTTGTGAAAAATTTTAATATTACAAAGAGAAAAATTTTGTATATGTTCATTAGGTAAAAATGCGAAAATTTTTCTTAGATGAAAGTTTAAATTTAGGCTTTTTATTTCATCATTTTTTACATTTAAAAGCTCATCAACAAACCAAAAAACATCATACAAAACTGTATTTGAAAGAAAACTTGGTATAAAGCCTAAATTTTTCTTATATTTATATAAAATGTCTTCAAGAAAAGATGAATAAATAAGCTTATATTTTACCTTATAAGAAGCACTATCTAAAATGGAACTTTTGTTAAATCTTTTTCTATAAAAATACTTAGCCTCTTTTAAAAAAGCTACTTTTTTATAATAATTTAAAAGAAAAAAATTCAAAATAAAAATCACATCTTCACCGTAAGATAAATCCTTTTCAAAATGTAAATTATCATCTAAAAATTCTCTTTTAAAAAGCACAGAATTTGTAGCAAGTTGTATAAAGGTATCTAAATTTTTTATATCTTTTACGCAAGTTTTTTTAAACTTAAAATTTAGGCTATGACTGTCCTTATATCTAACAACTCTTCTTTCTCTATAAAAGATAAAATTTGCACAAAGCATAGCTAAATTTTTATCATTTTTTTTAGTTAAGAATTTATCCATTTCATAAAAAAAATTTCTATCTAAAATATCATCACTATCTGCAAAATTTACAAATGTAGCTTTTATATCACTTTTTTTAAGATAAGATAAGCCCAAATTTCTAGCAGAACTTACGCCGCCATTTTCTTTATATATATAGTGTATATTTTTGGGATATTTTTTAAGATATTTTTTAATGATAAAAAAGCTCTCATCACTTGAGCCATCATCTACAAGTATAAGCGTGATATTTCTCTTAAAATCAAGCCTTTGATTTATGATAGAAAGTAAAAAATCATCTAAATATTTAGCACAGTTATAAAGAGGCGAAATTATGACATAACTTTGCCTCGCCTTATATTTTTTAAGCAAGAATTTTTTAAAAAAATTTATGCAAGGATAAAGCAAAGCACCTTTAAAAAAATATCTTGAAAGCTTTAAACTTTTCTCGCTTATGTAAAACATCATCTTGCCTTAAAAAATTTCATATCTTTAAAAAAAAGCTTTGGAGAGCTTATAAATTTTCTAAATAATCTATAAAATTTAAAATGAGAGATATAAATTTTTAAAAAATTTCCGCCCTTTTGTTTGCCGTATTTTATCTCGTATAAATAAGGCTTGTAAGCTAAATTTTTTAAAGGAAAATTTCTTTGTTTTTCTAAGTCTTTAAATTCTTTCTCATAAATTTTAAGCCTCTCAAAAAAAAGCTTGTGATTTTTTTCTCTATTATCAAAATAGCCATTTTGATTTATGGCTTCGTGATAAAAATGCAGTGCATAAAGTCCAAGATACATAGTTTCGTATCCTAAAAGTGAAAATAAGGCACGAAAGCCCTCATAAGTATCAAAGTTCCAATTTCTAGCATCGTAAGCTAAATTCCTTGGCATTTTTTCAAAAGATAAGGTTTTTAGCATAAGCCTAGCCAAAAAATCAAAATCCTCATAACCATGTCCAAGAAAATTCTCATCAAAGCCGCCAAGTTCTAAGAATTTTTGCTTATTTACAACAAGCACAGATGAAGCACTAGCTAGGTTTAAAACTATCTTTTTTTCAGCTCTTAAAATATCATTTTGCGCCAAAGTATCCCACAAAGCCTCATCAACAGAGTTTAAAAACTCGCTACCCTCTTTGCTTAGATAAAGACAGGGCAGTAAAAAAAACTCTTCCTCTTTTTCATCGATTTTTCTTATCTTAATAAGCTCTAAAATTTTTTCTAAACTTTTTTGGGATAAAAAACAATCTATGTCTAAAAACAAAAGCACCTTAGAACTAGCTTTTAAAGCACCTAAATTTCTACAAGCTCCTTGAGAAAAAGCCTTTTGTTTTTCATCCTTTAAATAAATATGCCCTTTTTGCTCTATCTTAGTCTTTGTATCAAAATTCTCACTTGAAAAACCTTCAACAAAAATAAATTCTAATCTTTCATCACTTTTAAAAAAATCTATTTTTTGTAAAAGTCTATCTTTTATGAAAGATCTTTCCTTGCTAATACCAAAGGGTATAATTACAGATAAATCAGCCAAAATATCCCTACGCTTATGAAAGCCCGTATTGTTTAGCTTTGTTTTTCATAAACCAAAGATAAGCAAATTCAAAAGATGCAGCATGAACGTTATCTTTAGCAAAGGCTTCAAAGTCTAAAACCTTTACAAAAACAGTTTCTATTTCCTCATCATCAAGTCCGCCGCCTGTGCCTTTTTTATCATCTTCACAAACTTCGGCAAAAAATAAACTTTGCTTAGATGCACCACTTCCAAAGCCACTATAAAAATCACAAACCTTTTCCACAGACTTAGGCATATAGCCTAATTCCTCTAAACATTCTTCCTTTGCTATGTCCTCTAGGCTTAAATTTTTATCAACAAGCCCAGAACACAGCTCCACGCTCATTCCAAGGTCTTTTTGAGGAATTTTTAAGTTATTTCTTACTTGATAGTCCCAAAGAGGTATTCTAAATTGCTTTACAAAGATAAAAGATTCTTTTTCCTTATGATACAAAAGAACGGAAACACTATCTAAAGACTCTATGAAGTCCCAAGTGTGTTTTTTTCCATTTTTAATATAACTAAATCTTTTTGCTTTTATATATAAAGAGGAAGTAAATTCTTCTTGTTTTAAGGAGCTTAAATCCATTTAAAATACCTTAAAAAGAATTACTGCTCTTCTGAAGTGCTTTCTTGCTCTTGATCTACTTCAGGAGTTGATGGTTGCGTAACTTCCTCTTTTTTTGATACGGAGTATCCTTCGTGCTGTCTGTGATGCTCAAGTAATTCTGTAAAAACTTTAAATAAATTTTGAGAAGCCTCTTCAGCAATAGAGCATCGTTTTAGAATTTCGTCTTGAACTTCTTTTTTGGTAATATCAGATTGTGCTGCTATAGTAATAGCTGCATTTATATTTTCATGAACTATTTTATGAGGCTCTTCAATCTTAGAATATATAGGAGAGTAGCCAAATATTTTTCTACCTTCTGAATCAAACCATTTTCCAAGTCTGCAAGAATGATGATCTGCCAATAGCTGACCTTTTTTAGCAAAGATAGAACTATAACCATTTAACTTGAAAACGATATGATCAAGCTCGACCAAAGATAAAAAAGTTTCAGAACTTATGCCAGAAGCAGATGAATTTGAAGACGTTGCTTCGGTTTTTAACTCCTCAAATTTTCCTGAAAACTGCGATATATAATCATTTGAGCTAACGCTTACTTTTTCGACCTGCTCGCTTTGAGAAAACATTTCATTTGCATTTTGTTTTAATAAATTTATATTCATTTCAACTTCTGCAGTAGCTTTTTGTGTCTTTTCCGCAAGTTTTCTAACCTCATCAGCAACCACAGCAAAGCCGCGTCCGTGTTCTCCCGCACGAGCTGCTTCTATAGCGGCATTAAGTGCAAGTAAATTTGTTTGATCGCTTACATCTTTAATTAGATTGATAACATTGCTTATTTCATCAACACTTCTATGTAAAGTTCCTGCTGTTTCTCGTGATCTATCAGCCGATTCTACTATCATATTTAAAGATTCGTTTATAGAAGATGTTATTTCGCTGAGTTGTTCCATAGCATTTATAGTGGATTCTGAAGAATTTGCAATCTGTTCTGACTGCGTAACATTTCTAACCATATCCTCTTGGACCTTAGTAATATTAGAAAAAACGCCAGAAACCAAACTCTCTACAAGATGTGTTTGTAAATTTGAATTATTACTATTAGTATCTGCTTCTTTTATCTTATCTTTCAACTGGGAATTTTCATTCTTTAACTGTTGAATTTGAAGCTGTAATTTCTGAATCTCTTGTTGTAATTCCAATGACTTGTTATCTTTTTTGTTTCCAAACATAACTTACACCTCACTTATTAGCACTATTATTAAGTTGAGAAAGGTATTGTCCAAGCTCTTCTTTAACTCTTAATTTCTCTTTTTTCAAGGCTTTAAGTTCCATATCATCAATATGAATTCTACCTTCTTCAGCATCTTTTACCTTATCATCTAACTCATTATGTTTTTCAAAAAGATGATCAAAATGCCTATCTTTTCCTTTTAATTTGGTCATAAGATCCCTGTACTCGTGCCACATAAGCTCTCCTTTAAAAAAAATACAGTTTCAATTATACAATAAATTTTCAGAAAAAACAAAAAAAATAACGATAATCAAATAGAAATTTTTGAAAATAAGCGGTATAAAACCACTTATTTTAATTAGTTTTATTCTTTCTAAGAGTCCTTAAAGTAGAAGCTGCAACTCGAATTTTTTTGACAGAACCATCTTCAAGTCTTATGCGAACTGTTCTTAGATTTGGCAAAAATCTTCTTTTTGTTTTGTTGTTAGCGTGGCTAACATTGTTTCCAACCATAGGTCCCTTACCTGTTAAAGCACAAACTCTTGACATTTTAAACCCTTTGTCCCAAAAAATAAAAAGCCAAATTTTATCAAAAAAATCAAAATTTAAGCTTAAAAAACTAAAACTTAAGCTTAACTTCATTAAAAAGATTCATAATCATATCTTGTATCCTTTTAACTTCTTCTTCTGTATTTGCTTCAAAACGAGTTATTATGTAAGGAGTTGTATTTGAAGCCCTAACTAAGCCCCAACCGTTTTCAAAATCCATTCTTGCACCGTCTATTTCGCATAAAGATTTAAGATCTTTTAAAACTCCTTTCTTTAGCTCGTCTTTAAAGGCTTCAATTATCTTAAATTTAACCTTATCATCACTTTTTATCTTAACTTCATCTATGGTATAAAGTTTTGGTAAAGACTGTATCATTTTTTCAATATCATAACCCTTGTTTATAAGCTCTAATGTGCGTAAAAATGCGTAAATAGCGTCATCAAAACCAAAATATCTATGTTTGAAAAATATATGACCGCTAACTTCTGCAGCTAGGTCTATATTATGCTCTTTAATCATCTTTTTTATATTTGAATGCCCTGATTTTGACATAAGTATAGTTCCAAATTTGGCAACTTCATCAAATAAATTTTTTGAAGCTTTTACATCGGCTAAAACCCTTGGATTATCTATATCTTTAGCAAAAAGATAGCAAAGCTCATCTCCACAAAAAATTCTATCTCTGCTTAATGCCACAACACGGTCAGCATCTCCGTCAAAAGCAAAAGCAAATTTTATATCCTTATCTTTTTTTACACAGTCTTGTAAGGCTAACAAATTTTCTGGCTCTGTTGGAT
Organism: uncultured Campylobacter sp.; assembly: GCF_944323605.1. Classification (GTDB taxonomy): domain Bacteria; phylum Campylobacterota; class Campylobacteria; order Campylobacterales; family Campylobacteraceae; genus Campylobacter_D. Next base: position 90,491 of record NZ_CALUTC010000001.1, on the reverse strand, counting down.
CTGGCTCGTGATTTGGGAACTGTCCATCGGGCTTATCAAACAAAATGGTAGCATTTAAAGCTAATTTTTCAACCAAAGGCTTTATCACAACTCCGCTAGCACCATTTGCACAGTCAATAGCTATCTTGGTTTTTAAATTTTTTAAATCCTTAAATTGCTCCAACATAAAATTAATATAAATGCTTAATATGTCGTATTCTTCGTAATTTAAATCATCTTTAATTTCTAAATCTAAATTTGATAAAACTTTTTTACCAAAAATTTTTAATTCCTCCCCAAAAAAACTATCTTTTTTTATGGTGATCTTAAAACCATTATAATCTTTAGGATTATGAGAGCCTGTTATCATAATATTTGCATCAAATTTTTTGCCTTCATATAAAGAAAAATAACCAAGCGGAGTTGGCACCAAACCAAGAGAATAAATTTTTATTTTAGCTTTATTTAAACCACTTACAAGATAAGAAAAAAGCTCTTTATTGCTGTATCTTGCATCATATCCAACACTTACGTTTTCGCAAGAGCTTTCTTTCATTTTTAAACCTAAAAAATAACCTAAAGCTTTTACAAATTTTTCATTTAATTCAGAGCCGTAAAGCCCTCTTATATCATACTCTCTAAAAATAGTCTCTTTCATAATACTTCTCCTTTGTATTGCATAAATAAACAAAAACAGCTATAATTCTACAATATTTTAAAAAACAAAGGAAATAAAAAATGGATGAAGAGGTAAAAACGGAAGAACCCAAAAAAAGCAAAGTATCTTTGGTGCTTATAATAGTTATATTTTTATTTTTATTGTTGCTAGTTATAGTTGGTGCTATAGGTTTTTTGATGTTTTCATCTCCAAGCGATGAAGCCCCTGTTGTTAATCAAACAAACGAACAGCAAGTAAAACCTGCTAATCAACAAAACCAAAATACAAACAGACAAAGAGGAAGTGATTTTGCTAACATAGGCGTTATGTTTGTTTTAGAGCCTTTTACTGTAAATTTGCTTAGCAATGGGGGGCAAAGGTATTTAAAATGCAGCATACAATTAGAGCAAAATAATGAACTTTTACAAGCTGAACTCGAAAAGAAAGTCTCTGTAATAAGAGATATAGTTATAAGAACGCTGACCTCAAAAACTTATGAGGAAATAAGCACTACAAGAGGAAAAGAAAGACTTAAAGATGAGCTTGTGGGCAGAATAAATGAAATTCTAAATGATGGCTTTATAAAAGACATATATTTTACGGATTTTGTTGTATCGTGATAGGCTGTGATATAGTTTTTATACCTAGAATAGAAAAAATATACGCAAGACACGGAGAGCGTTTTTTAGATAGGTTTTTGAGTGAAGAAGAAAAAAAACTTATAAAAAACCCTTCGTCTTTAGCTGGTTTTTTTGCGGCAAAAGAAGCTACATTAAAAGCTCTTGGAACCGGTATAAGTATGCAGAGTGGCTTTTTAGATGTAAGGATTATAAAAGATGAAAGAAATGCACCTTTTGTAAGACTAAGACAAAGCTTAGTAGATAAATTTAAGATAAAATCAAGCTCTCTTAGTATATCGCACGATGGAAATTTTGCTATAGCTGTAGTTGTATTAGAAAGCGAGCAGGAGTTTAGAACCCCTGCATTCACTTAAATAAGGAGTTTTTATGAATAAACCATTTCTTTAGTGTGTATATTGCAACCACGTTTTAATTGTAAAAAAGTTAAGTAAATGATTCATAAATTTAAAATTTTTATTAGAGAATTATTTTAGGATAGATTATTATGGGAAGAGCATTTGAATACAGAAGAGCTTCAAAAGAAGCTAGATGGGACAAGATGAGCAAGTTGTTTCCAAAACTTGCAAAGGCTATACAAGTTGCAGCTAAAGAAGGTGGGAGCGACCCAGAAATGAACGCTAAACTTCGTTCTGCCATAGCAGCAGCTAAAGCTAATAATATGCCAAAAGATAATATAGACGCCGCTATAAAAAGAGCGAGTGGAAAAGATGCAAACGATATAAAGCAAATTCACTATGAGGGCAAGGCAGCTTATGGTGTGCTTATAATAGTAGAATGTATGAGCGATAATCCAACAAGAACAGTTGCTAATATAAAAGCTATATTTAACAAAAACGGTGCTGAATTCCTACAAAATGGCTCCTTAGATTTTATGTTTTCAAGAAAGGCTGTGTTTCACTTAGAAAAATATGAGGGAAATTTAGAGGAATTAGAGCTTGAACTTATAGATTATGGGCTTGAAGAGCTTGAAAACCTAGATGATGAGTTGCTTATTTATGCTGATTATTCTTCATTTAAAGAGTTAAGCGATGAAATATCAAAAAGAGATTTAAAGCTCAAAAAAGCAGGACTTGAGTATATACCAAATTCGCCGATTAGTCTAAATGATGAGCAAATAAACGAGATAGAAAAATTGCTTGATAAGCTAGATGATGATGATGATGTTCAAGCTGTTTATGTAAATATAGAATAAAAAAAACGAAAGGCTTATTAATGATAAAAAAAATAGATACAAGCAAGGCAAAAGATTACAAAAAGGCTATCATAAAAACAGAAAAAGGTAATATAGAGCTTGAGTTGTTTGGAGAGGAAGCACCGCAAACTGTGTGTAATTTTGCTAATTTAGCAAAAGAAGGCTTTTATAAAAACCTTAATTTTCATAGAGTTATAGATGATTTCGTAATCCAGGGCGGTTGTCCTTATGGAAATGGGATAGGAGGACCAGGATACAGCATAGAATGCGAATGTGATAATCAGTCCTATAAGCACATAAGAGGCACTATAAGTATGGCTCATGCGGGTAGAGATACAGGGGGTTCGCAGTTTTTCATCACTCACAGCCCACAGTCTCATTTAGATGGAGTGCATACAGTGTTTGGGCAAATCAACGCAGAAGATAAAAAGAGTTTTGAAGTGTTAGATAGCATAAGACAAGGGGATAAAATTTTAGATATAGAAATTATAGAAAATGAAGAAAGTGTTTAAAAAATAATGCAAGAATTTATAAATTTCTTTTTAGAACTAGCAAAAGATATGGGCTATCTTGGTATAGTATTTTTAATGACTCTTGAGAGCTGTTTTATACCGTTTCCAAGTGAAGTTGTTATGATACCTGCTGGTTATCTGGCTCATCAAGGGGAGTTAAATGCCTATATATGCATACTTTGTGGGATTTTTGGCTCTGTTTTAGGTGCATTAATAAATTACTATATATGTTTTTTCTGGGGAAGATCCTTTGTTATAAAATACGGAAAAATATTTGGTATAACAGAGGATAAATTTAATAAATTTGAAAATTTTTTTAATAAACACGGAGAATTTTCAACCTTTATTTGTCGTTTATTGCCGGGCATAAGACAGTATATATCTTTGCCGGCTGGTCTTGCAAAAATGAAAATATTTAACTTTATTTTTTTTACAGCGGCAGGTAGTGGAATTTGGGTAAGTATTTTGGTTTATATAGGTTATGTTTTAGGTCAAAATGAAGAACTAATAAAAGAATACCTGCACGAAGTTTTAATAATCATTGTATTACTGTCTATATTCGCTACAGTTCTTTATATTTACATAAACAAAAGACTTAAAAAAAGAGATTGATTTACACTTTGTTAAAAAAAATCTTTATATAATTTGAAAAAAAATTAAAAGTTTAAACTATGCAAAAACCAGATATACAAGAGTTTAGCAATTTTATTATTGATTATATTTCATCTATGGTTAGCATAGGAACTTACAACTCTAGAATCAATCGTTGTGCCACAAGGATAGCATATACTTATGGATACTCGCTAACTCTGGATTTTTCATTCAATCATACTACTATAAATATAATAGACCCTGATGATTACTCCATATCAAGAACATACATAGTAAAAAACGCCTATACCCTAATAGACTTTGGATTAATTTCAAATTTAAGTGCATTAAGCTGGGCTATTTATGATCATATACACGATATAAAAGTAGCAAAAAGGTGCTTTAAAAAACTTATAAGCACAAAAAAAAGACCTCTGTATTCTTTCATTCTCATACAAAGCTTTGGAAATGCAGCATTTTCAAGACTTTTTGGAGGAGACTTTGGCACTATGCTTTTAATACTTTTTAGCACATTAATAGGTGCTACTCTTAGAGCTTTATTAATGAAATTTAATGTAGATAAAAGAATTCAATACATATTATGCTCTTTTATAGCATCATACATAGTATTTATAGGGGTAAGCTTAAATATAACAAAAACACCAGAAGTTGCACTTGGTTCTAGCATACTTTTTTTAATACCCGGAGTATTTTTTATAAATTCAGTTCTTGATATATTAAAAGATTATATACAAGTTGGTTTAAGCAGGATAGTGAATATAATAATCTTTGTTTGTTGCATAGCCATAGGACTTTATATGACACTAACTCTATCGAATTTTAGGCTTTTACAATGATGTTTTCTGTGCTTATGGATATGTTTTTTGCGGCACTTGCAGGTTTTGCATTTGCATACAACTGCTCTCCGCCCTTAAGGACCTTGTTACTTTCAGCCGCACTTGCAGCTATTGGGCACGGTTTTCGCTTTACATTGATTGAATTTTTTAATATAGACACATTGGCGATAGCTACTTTTTTAGCCTCGTTTCTTGTTGGTTGTTTGGGTATGATTTGTGCTAAAATTTCAAAAACACCCGCTGAAATCATAGCTTTTCCTGCATTATTGCCTATGATACCGGGAATTTATGCTTATAGAACAGTTTTATATCTTTTTTCTTTTTTTAGCAGCGATGATTTAGCTTCAAAAACTAGATATTTGGTGGAATTTTTTGATTATTTTTTGATAACACTTTCAGTTACATTATCTTTAGCTATTGGTGTTTCCATTACTCTTATATTGTTTTTTGAACAAAGTCTTATGGTAACAAGGCACAGTTCAATCTTTGATAAATACAAAAAATATAAGAAAAAACATTTCTAAAAGCTAACTTTTCTAAGCCTTAAAGAATTTAAAACAACAGTTAGCGAAGAAAAGCACATAGCCAAAGCTGCTAAATGTGGGCTTAATTTTATAAAAGGCACTGTGCCCGCAGCTATTGGTATGCAAATAGCATTATATATAGTAGCCCAAAATAAATTTTGCTTTATTATGCTAAAAGTCTTTTTAGATAATTCAAAACAATACCTTACTTTGCCTAAATCATTTTCTAACAATACAAAATCACCCAAATTTTTTGTAAAATCCGAAGCATTATTCATAACAAAACTAATATCTGCTAACTTTAAAGCCGCACTATCATTTATACCATCTCCAACAAAAATACAGCTCGCATTTTTTTGATACTGCTTTACAAAATTTATCTTATCTTCAACGGATAAATTAAAATGATATTTATCTATGCCTAATTCTTTTGCACACAAAGATACGCTATTTTCATTATCTCCACTTAGTATAACCGGACTTACACCTTCTTTTTTAAGAAAGGATATAAGCTGCTTAGACTCTTTTCTAAGCTCATTTTTTAAACATATCACTCCCTTGCATACAGAATTTTTTATGAAATAAACAACGACAGGAGCTTCTTTTGCATTAGATTTAACAAATTCTTCTTGTTTTTCATCTAGTAAAAAACCTTGTTCTTTTATGAATTTTTTATTACAAAGAGCGTATGTATCAAGCTCATCTTCATACACAATAGCCCTTGAATTTATGGTGCTTATCTTACCGCTTAATTTCAAATCGCTAGAATACTTCGCTATAGCCTTTGCTATTGGGTGAGAATTTAATTTTTCTATATTTGCTGCTAAAGCAAATTCACTATCGCTTAAATTATGCTTAAAAAGTTCTAAGCTGTCCTTTGTGAGAGTTCCCGTTTTATCAAAAAGAGCAAATTTTACTTTTCTAAAATTTTCTAAGGAGGCTGGATTTTTAATAAGAACAAAATTTTTCATAGCATTTGAAAGAGATAAAACTAAGGCAAGTGGGGTAGCAAGCCCTAAAGCACAAGGACAAGATATAAGTAAAACCGCACTTGTATGCAAGAAAGCTTCATTTAGTCCATTTTTAAAAAACCAAAAAATAAAGATAAAAAAAGATATAAGTATAATAACTCCTACAAAATAGGCTGAAATTTTATCTACCACCCTAGATATAGGAAGTTTTTGCTCACCTGCTTTGAAAACCAAATCTTTTATAAGCTCTATTTTGCTATCCATAGCCTTTTTATCAGCTCTTATTTTAAGCATTCCACTTACCAAAACAGACCCTGCTAAAAGCTCATCATTCACGGTTTTTAAAACCGGCACAAACTCACCATTTATACTGCTAGCATCAAGCTCACCTTCGCCTTGAACGACTGTGCCATCGGCACTTAGAGTATCTCCTTGCTTTAGAATTATTATATCGCCTTCTTTAACTAAAGAGCTTGGAATTTCTTTTTCATTACCGTTTTCATCTATCACTCTGGCAAATTTTGCGTCTAGTTTTTGCAAATTTTTTTGATAAGAAAGTGCCTTTAATTTAGCATTTTCTTCTAAAAATTTACCAAGCAAAACAAAGCTTACTATCATACTAGCTTCTGCAAAATACAAATGCGTATCAAAATACCCAAAAAACACAAACAAGGAATAAGCACAAGCACTAATAAGACCTAATGATACTAAAGTATTCATATCTAAAGTCTTATGACTTGCAGCCTTTATGGCATTAATAAAGAAGTTCTTTCCGCAAAAAAATACTCCTATAAAGCCCAAGATAAACTGAATAAAATTTGAAAAAGTATTGTGTATATACATATTAAATAGCATACAAATGACTGTTATAAAAATACTAAAAAACAAAGTGTATTTTAATTTAGCAAGTTCTTTTAATTTAAATTCTCTTATATCTGCATCATCTTGGAGGATTTCAAAGCCTAGAGATTTTATCTTTTCTATTATTTTACTTTTAAGGCTTTCTTTTTCTAACAAAAAAACTCCACTAGAATTTACAAAGGATACACTAGCATCGCTAACGCCTTCTATCTTTTTGCAAACTCTTTCTATGGAATTTGAGCAATTTACACAGCTCATTTTTCCTATTTTAAGTCTTAATTCTTGCATATCTCATAAAGCCCTTAAAACAGGGAAATTTAAGTCCTTTAAACTTTCTTTTAATACCTCTATCTTTTCATCTTTTATATCCAAAGTAAGAATAGCCGGTTTTACGCTAAAATCTACCTCAACATCTCCAAATTCATCTTTCAAGCCATTTTTTATTAAATTAGCACAGTTTCCACAATTCACATTATCTAGCTCAAATTTTCTCATACAAATGTCCTCTTTTAAAATTGCTTCTTAAAAAAGTATAATACATTAAAGATAAAAAATATCTTAAATTAATAATTAAGCAAAATTACGGCTATTATAACAACTACTATACCTGATATACCTATAAAATTTAACTTTTCCTTAAAAAAAACATAGCCACCAACACAAGTTCCTATTATACCAAAAGCTCCCCAAGTAGAATACGCTACGCTCAAAGGCACATATTCAAGGCTAAAATAAAGCAAGACAAAAGCTAATATCGCAAAAAATATAGAAGCTATACCCCATTTATAGTCTTTAAAACCATCTGATTTCTTTAAAAGCAAATTTGCGATTATATCAAGCAAGGCTGAAAATATGATGATGATTATATACATTAGTGTTTTGCCTCGCCCAAATTTATCATTATTATACCGATGAAAGCTAGTGCTAATCCCAACATTTGAGTAGTGCTAAGTCTTTCACCAAAGATAAAAAATGCTACAAGTATTATTAAAACTGCACCTAAAAGCTCCCACACAGCATAGGCTATGCCAACTTGAATTTTAGTTATAGCTTTACCCATAAAATAATAAGAAATGGCTATAAAAATACTCATCATAAATAAAGCATAAAAAATATTTTCAGCCTTTAAAAAGCTCGTTCCTATGACTTCTGCTACTATAGCCAACAGTAAAAAAAACCAAGCTAACAAAGTAACTTTATTTAAAATTTTCAATCTTATGCCCTTATTTTTTTGTCTGCAATTCTAGCTAAAAGACTTTAAATGCAGTTTAATTCTTTATGCTAGAATAAGCGAAAATATATTTATCAGTAAAATAAAAAGGTTTATATGAATTTTGACATTATAGTTGTGGGTGGAGGACACGCAGGACTTGAGGCAAGTGCTGTTTGTGCAAAAATGGGTAAAAAAACTTTGCTTTTAACGACCTTAATAGAGCAAATAGCTGCTGCATCTTGCAATCCTGCCATAGGTGGCTTGGCAAAAGGACATTTAGTCAAAGAAATAGATGCTATGGGTGCTTTAATGGGCTTGATTACCGATGTAGCTGGAATTCAGTTTAGAACACTTAACGAAAGTAAAGGTGCTGCTGTGCGTGGAAGTAGAGCCCAAATAGATATGGATATGTATAAAATATATGCAAGAAATAAACTTTTTGAGCTTGATAATTTAGAAATTTCACAAGAACAAGTCTTAAGCCTTATACTAAAAAAAGATGAGATAATAGGACTTAAAACTAATTTATCTAATGAATATTTTGCAAAAAAGATAATCCTTACAACAGGCACATTTTTAAGCGGTCTTATACACATAGGAAAACAAAAAATAAAAGCCGGAAGAGTTGGAGAGTTGCCATCTTATGATCTTGCAAAGTCTTTATCTGAACTTGGTTTTAATATAGGTAGATTAAAAACTGGAACCTGTCCTAGAGTGGATGCAAAAAGCATAAATTTTGATGTTTTAGAAATACAACACGGTGATGAAAATGCAAAACCTTTTTCATTTAGAACAAGAAATTTTAAGCCTCATCAACTGCCTTGTTATATAGCTAGAACAAATGAAAAAACACACGAAATTATAAGAAGCAATTTTGACAAGGCTCCACTTTTTACAGGACAAATCGAAGGTATAGGTCCAAGATACTGCCCTTCAATAGAAGATAAAATAAACCGTTTTGCAGACAAAAATTCTCATCACTTATTCATAGAACCGCAAACAAAAGCTGCTACAGAATACTACATAAATGGTTTTTCCACATCCTTACCTTATGATGTGCAAAAAGATATGCTAAGAAGTATAAAAGGCTTTGAAAATGCTAAAATAACGCGTTTTGGATATGCTATAGAATATGATTATATAGAACCAACTGAACTAAAACACACTTTAGAAACAAAAAAAATAAAAAATTTATACTGTGCAGGACAAATAAACGGCACTACAGGATATGAAGAAGCTGCAGCACAAGGTTTTATGGCTGGAATAAACGCTGTTTTAGCTTGTGATGATAAAGAAAGCTTTATACTAGGTAGAGATGAAGCTTATGTAGGAGTTTTAATAGATGATTTGGTTACAAAAGGAACAAAAGAGCCTTATAGAATGTTTACTTCTAGGGCTGAATATCGCTTGCTATTAAGAGAGGAAAATGCTATTTTAAGACTTGGTGAATATGGTTATAAATATGGTTTATTAAATGAAGATGAAATTTTTTACATAAGACAGTCAAAAAATGAGATAGATAAAGCACTAAGCTATTTATTAAATACAGAATTTAGACCTAATAAAGAAAATAATGAGTTTTTAGAAGGCATAAATGAAGAAAAGATAAGTTCAGTAGTATCTTTACAAAAAATAGTGGCTAGATCATCTTTTAACGCAGATAAACTTAAAAAACTAGTTAAAGACTTTGAAAATTTAAGCGATTATAGTCTAAATGAAATTTTAAATGAAGCTAAATATCATCACTACATAGCTATGCAAAAAGAGCAGATTAAAAAAATGAAATCTTTAAACAAGCTGAAAATACCTAAAGATTTTGATTTTAGAAGTATTAGTGGGCTAAGCAATGAAGTTGTAGAAAAGCTTGAAAAAAATTCTCCAAGCACACTATTTGCTGCAAGTATGATAAGCGGCATAACCCCTGCTGCACTTGATATATTACAAATTCATATAAAACTAAGGTATAAAAATGTTACAAACTAAAGAATACAAAATAAAATCCTGTGATGATGTAGAGCTTGATATAAAAAGAGAAAGCTTACTAGAATTTAGTCTTACTTTTGATGATGAAAAGGAAATAGAAGCTATTTTGTTTATAATACCAGGACTTGGCGCAGATAACAACCAAATATATCAAAACAAACTAGCATTACATTGTGCAAATACTTTTTCTGTGGCAGTTTGCTCAGTGGCTTATCACTGCATAGCCAACCGTCCTCAACTTGGTTGCACTTTAGGCTTTGATGATGTAGATGAATTTGTGTTTAATGAAATTTGCAAAAGCTTAAATTTAAAAATTCCAAAAAAATTTCTACCGATAAAGAAAATAAAAAATAATGAAATAATAGAACTTTCTAGATATTTAGATGAAAAAATACAAAAAAAGAAAGAAAAATTTGAATTAGAAAAATCTTATAATATGAACATAACTTCTACCTTCTTTCCTGCAAAAAATGAATACAACAATTTTGGTATTATGAGCGCTACTGATATAGTAAATGCCTTGCTTCACATCAAAAAAGACCCGCCATTTAAAATAGCAAACGGGGGGGGGCATTTAGAGGATCTAAAAACTATATTTTTAGGAAGCTCCCACGGAGGATATTTAGCAAATTTAGTAGCTAAAATTTCACCTTGGAACGTGGATTTTGTGATAGACAACTCATCTTATGTAAAAATACCTTGGCGTCTCATAGGCTTTGGAAAAGAAATTGACTATGTAAAATATCCAAGTTGTTCTATTAGATTAGGGAAAAATATAAGCGATTTTATTTTTGATAAAACATTTTGGACTACAAATAAATTTTCTAAAAATTATTTTTCAAAATCAAGAGAAAGAATTCGCACAATTTTAGATGAAGAGCATATAAAAATTCAAGCAGAAATTTTTAAAGCAAAATACATATCTTATCACTCGCGTTTTGACGGTGACTTAGCACCTGCTGCTGATAAAGAATTATGTTATGCATTATTTAAGCAATACGGATATGATGCTAAGCTTTTTATGATTGAAAAAGAAGAACAAATAGATGGAAAATTTATTAAAAATTTAACACACGGTCTAGGAATGTCTATAAAAACGCTTATAAACAACACCATACCTTTTGCTTTAACCCAAAAAAGTGATAGAAAAAACTTAAAAAAAGAAATTTCTTATCCTTGCAACGAGTATATATACACATTTAAAGAAAAAGACAATACATTGCAACTTGAATGTAAAAAGATATAAGAATTTCAAAAGGTAACAATGGCGATATTTTTATATATGCGTTTAAAGAATATTTTTATTTTTTCTTAGATAAAATGACAAGTTACTAAAATTTTATATAAAGTTTTAAGAAAGGACTTATAATGGTAGCATCGCAAGGTAGGCGAAGCTTTATAGGCTTTGCATTTGGCACAGTGGCTGCTGTTGGTGGAGTTTTTTCACTTGTTGCTATGAAAAAGACTTGGGATCCGCTTCCTAGTGTTAGGGCTGCTGGATTTACCACAGTTGATTTATCGTCTATGCAAGAAGGTGAATTAAGGACAATAGAATGGCGTAAAAAACCTATATTTATCCTCAAAAAAAGTGCTCAAATGTCTCAAAATCCAAAGAGAGAAATAAGCATAAATAATTCTCCTTATGTGGTTTTAATAGGACTTTGCACACATTTAGGTTGTATTCCTGCTTTTTCAGCAAGTGAGCAAAAATTTAAATGTGCCTGTCACGGCGGAGAATTTAATACAGATGGTATAAATACCTTTGGACCACCTCCTAGACCACTTGATATACCTCCATTCAGAATAGATGGGACAAAACTCGTTTTAGGCGAAGAAGGTCCTGAATACCAAAAAATGATAGCGGAGGCTTAATATGGCACATATTAGAAAATCGGAAGGGATTATTGACTGGCTTGATCAAAGACTAGCCGTTAAAAAGTTGATGAATGTTTTAATGGTTGAATACTGGATACCTAAGCAAATAAATTTCTTATGGGCTATGGGTGTTATTTTAACTGTTCTTTTTACAATACTTTTTATAAGTGGTTTGTTTTTGCTTATGTATTACAAACCAGATGCAGCTTTAGCATTTGATAGTGTGAATAAAACTATAATGCAAGAAGTTGAATATGGTTGGCTTTGGAGACATATGCACGGTGTCGCAGCCTCTGTGATATTTTTAATCATTTACATACATATGTTTACTGCTATATATTATGGCTCTTACAAAAGAGGTAGAGAAATGATATGGATAAGCGGTATGCTTCTTTTTGTTCTTTTCTCTGCAGAAGCTTTTAGTGGATATATGCTTCCTTGGGGACAAATGAGCTTTTGGGCTGCACAAGTTATTACTCAACTTTTTGGTGGTGTGCCTTTTATAGGAGATGAGCTTGTTATATGGATAAGAGGTGATTATGCTGTTGCTGACCCTACATTAACTAGATTCTTTATGCTACACGTATGTTTATTACCTATAGTAATAATAATGGTTATAGTATTTCACTTCTACGCACTTCGCATACCTCACGTTAATAACGAAATAGCAGAAGAAATAGATTTTGATATAGAAGCTGAAAAATACAAAAAAGGTGATACAAGAGGTTCAAAAGTTATACCTTTTTGGCCTGCATTCTTATCTAAAGACTTTATGTATATTTGCATATTTATGATTTTCTTTTTCTATTTGGTATGTTTTAAATTTAATTTCGCAATGGATCCTATAAATTTTGACCCTGCAAATGCTTTACAAACTCCAGCACATATATATCCTGAGTGGTATTTCTTATGGTCTTATGAAGTATTAAGAGGATTCTTTTTTGATATTAATATTTTTGGACTAAAAATAGCCGCTTTTGACATAGGTTTAGCAGCATTTGGTATAGCTCAAATTATATTCTTCTTATTGCCTTGGCTAGATAGAAGTGATGTTGTAAAACCTGCACACCATAGACCTAAATTTTTCATATGGTTTTGGATTTTGCTTATAGATATGATAGTGCTAACTGTGTATGGCAAACTGCCTCCTACTGGAGTTAATGCCTGGGTTGGTTTCTTTGCTTCTATAACATTTTTATTGCTCTTAATAGTGGTGCTACCTCTAATCACAAGAGCAGAAAATAAAAGGGGTTAAGAATGAGAGAATTTAAAATATTTTTAGTTGTAGCTTGTTTCACAGCTCTAGTTTATTGGGGGGTTGAACCTTACGCACATTCTGTAATGAAACCTCACGTTTCTCCAGCAAATTTTAATTTCTCAGAAGAAGATATAAATTTTGCACAGTCAGTTGTTGATCTTAGAAAAAAAGAATTAGAGTTAGCAAATGCGGAGCTAGAAAAAGCAAAAACAAGTAATGACGCAGAGCTTATAAAAGCTGCTGAGGCAAAGTTAAGTGGAGCACAAAAAAGTTTAGATGTGGCACAAAAAAGTTTAGATGATAATCAAAAACTTTGGGATAGAGTGGAACAAATGGGTGATTTAAGCAAGGGTGATGCTAGTAAGGGGGCTGAATTTTTTGCAACAAATTGTTATGCTTGTCATGGCTTAAAAAGTGCTGGACTTGAAGCAAACATTCCGGATTCTTCCATATACGGTGTATTACCTCCTGATCTAAGTTCAGCTGGTTTGCTTTATGATGAAAAATTTTTGGCTGCTCTTATATATAATCCTTCAGTAGCTTTAAAGGTGGATCATAAATTTGGCGATGCCTTTGTAATGACAGCTTATAATGAAAGTATAGGCGATCCTACAGGAGTTGTGAATGAAAATATAGCCAATGTTATAGCCTATTTAAAAGAAGTGGGAAAACAATACAATGAAGCTAAAACTGCGGAATTTAAAAAGGCTATAGAAGAGAAGTATTCTAAAATTGAAGGTTTAAGCCCTGAAGCAAATAAAACTATGATAGATAAAGAATTGGTTTTTGCAAAAGATAAAAATCTTTTCATAGAAGCTTGTGGACGTTGTCATGATATGAAATACGATTCATTTAAATCTTTGTCAGCTCATAATGATTTACTTGGATACTTAGGAAAAATTCCACCTGATTTATCTATGATGATTCGCTCAAGAGGGTATGAATATATATACAATTTTACAAACAATACTCAAAAACTTATAGCTGGAACTGCTATGCCTAGAGTTGGCTTAAATAAAGAGTCTCAAGATAGGGTTCTTTCTTATATAGAAAAAGTTGGAGACAGTAAAAAAGAAGAAAGAGAAAGTTTGGGTATATATATAATGATATTCTTTGCAATCCTAAGTGTATTTGCTATAGCTTGGAAACGCAAAGTATGGTCTAACCTGCACTAATAATAAAGCATTTGCCACTTGGCAAATGCTTATACACATAAATCTTTAAAAAAATCAAATAAAGTAAGCAAAATATAAACTTATATAAAGTAAAATCTACTTTTCACTTCACACGTGTCAATTCTTTTTAGGTTGCTTTAAAGCTAATGGGCACGGAGGAAAAAACCTAAATATTATTAAGGAGAAAATATGGTAAGTATGAGAGACTTGCTAGAATGCGGGGTTCATTTCGGACACCAAACCAGACGCTGGAATCCTAAGATGAAAAAATACATCTTTGGAGAGAGAAAGGGAATTTATGTAATAGACCTACAAAAGACCCTTAGGTATTTTAGATACACTTACAATATAGTAAGAGATGCTGCTGCTGAAGGAAAAACCATATTATTTGTTGGAACTAAAAAACAAGCAAGTGTAGCAATTAAAGAATATGCTGAAAAATGTGGTATGCCTTATGTAAATCACAGATGGCTAGGTGGCATGATGACAAATTTTGGGACTATAAAACAGTCTATAAGAAAGCTAGAAATAATAGAAAAAATGGAAGAAGATGGAAGTGTTGATCTGCTAACAAAAAAAGAAGCTTTGATGCTATCAAGAAAAAAAGAAAAACTTATAGCATATCTTGGGGGCATAAGACACTTAAAAAGTCCGCCTGATATGATATTTGTAATAGATACAGTAAAAGAAAAGATAGCTGTTACAGAAGCAAATAAGCTAAAAATTCCTGTAGTTGCTCCACTTGATACTAATTGTGATCCTGACTTAGTTACATATCCTATACCTGGAAATGATGATGCGATTCGCTCTGTGCAACTTTTTTGCCAAGAAATGGCTGAAGCTATAAATGAAGGAAAAAATTTAAGAGAGCAAGATGCTGATTTAATAGGTAATGAAACAGAAAAAGAAGAGATTAGCGAGGAAGAAAAAGAAGAGGTTCTAAAAGAAGCTATGGAAGATGAATTTATCGAGGAAGATTTTAAAGGAGAAAAAGAATAATGGCTGAAATAACTGCACAAATGGTAAAAGAACTTAGAGAAAGCACTGGTGCAGGTATGATGGACTGCAAAAATGCTCTTAAAGAGGTAAATGGAGACTTTGAAAAAGCCGTTCAATACCTAAGAGAAAAAGGTCTTACAAAAGCTGCCAAAAAAGCGGATCGCTTGGCGGCTGAAGGACTTGTTGATGTGAAGGTGAGTGATGATTTTAAAACAGCTACTGTTAGCGAAATAAATTCTGAAACAGATTTTGTTGCTAAAAATGAACAGTTTATAGCACTTACCAAAGATACTACAACACATATTCAAAGCAATAATTTACAAAACATAGAAGAACTTCATACAAGCATAATAAATGACGTAAAATTTGAAGAATATCTAAAAAGCCAAATTGCTACTATAGGAGAAAATTTAGTAGTTAGGAGATTTGCCACCTTAAAAGCATCAGATAAAGGTGTAGTAAATGGCTATATACATACAAATGGAAGGGTCGGAGTAATAATAGCAGCAGCTTGCGATAGCGAGGAAGGTGCTAAGAAATTGCCTGATTTTTTAAAACAGCTTTGTATGCATATAACAGCTATGAAACCTACTTATCTTTCTTATGAGGATTTAGATTTAGAATTTATAGAAAAAGAATACAAAGCTTTGGTAGCGGAACTTCAAAAAGATAACGAAGAAAGAAGAAGGCTTGGAAAAATAGAGCATAAAATCCCGCAATACGCGAGTAGAAAACAGCTAAGCGATGAAATTATAAAGGCTAAGGAAGATGAGATAAAAGCTGAACTAAAAGCCCAAAATAAACCAGAAAAAATCTGGCAAAATATAATACCTGGAAAAATAAATAGCTTTATAGCAGACAATTCCCAGCTAGATTCTAAACTTACCTTAATGGGACAATTTTTTGTGCTTGATGATAAAAAAACAGTTGAGCAAGTCATAGAACAAAAAGAAAAAGAACTTGGCACAAAAATAAAAATAGTTGAATTTATAAGATTTGAGGTGGGCGAAGGGCTTGAGAAAAAAAGCGAGGACTTTGCAGCAGAAGTCGCAGCACAAATGAATTAAAATGGAAATTCTAAGAGCAGATAATATAAGTCATAGTTTTGATTATCCGCTATTTACGAATTTAAATTTGAGTATAAATGAAGGGCAATGTATAGCCATTCAAGGAAGTAGTGGTTGTGGCAAATCTACCCTACTTCATATTTTATCCACACTGCTAAAACCTAAATCAGGCAAAGTTTTTTTCAAAGATTATGATATTTATAAACTAAGCGATAATGAAAGACTTAAAATAAGAAGGTATTTTTTTGGCATTATATTTCAAGCACATTATTTATTTAAAGGTTTTTCGGCATTTGAAAACATAGAACTTGCAACGGTTTTATCGGGAAATGAACTAAACAAAGATATATTAAAAAATCTTGGAATAGATGAGCTTGTATTAAAAAAAGTGGGAAAATTAAGTGGAGGACAACAGCAAAGAGTGAGCATAGCTAGGGTGCTGTGTAAAAATCCTAAGATAATCTTTGCAGATGAAGCTACTGGGAACTTAGATAATGAAAATGCGACAAATGTCATAAACATATTAAAAAATTATGTTAGAAACAACAAAGCCGCTATGATTTTTGTAACGCACGATGATAAATTGGCTTCCTTATGCGATAAAATTTACCGGTTTAATAAAGATGGAATTTGTTAATTATCTAGGCGATGAAAATGTTGCTAAATTTATGCTTCTTTTCGCAAGAGTTAGCGGTGTTTTTGTTTTTTTTCCATTTTTTTCGCATAATAACATACCAGTTGTTATAAAAGCTACTTTATCATTTTTTCTTACAATGTTTTTATTCCCATTGGCAAAACTAGATACCCCTCAATATAATACTTTTTTCATCTTACAAATTTTAAGCGAAGCCTTGCTTGGAATGATAAGTGGTATAATCTTGCAAATGCTCTTTGCCATAATACAGATGGCTGGGGAGCAAATTTCTTTTACTATGGGTTTTACTATGGCAAGTATAGTAGATCCTGGTTCTGGTGCAAATATGCCTATAACTTCTCAATTTTTATACCTGATAGCCTTATTGGTATTTTTAGCTTTTGATGGACATCATCTAATTTTGCTATTTTTAAGCCATTCGCTAGGTCATATAACTCTAGGAGCTTTTTATCCCAGCGAAAATTTTATGCAATATATCATAATGTCTATGGTAAATATATTTTTAATAGGCTTTACTATGGCTTTTCCAGTTTTAGCCATAATATTGCTTATGGATTTAATTTTTGGATTATTAATGAAAACTATGCCTCAATTTAATCTACTTGTAGTGGGATACCCGATAAAAATAGCCATAGCCTTTGTTGTTTTAATAACTGTTTTAGCAATTATGATGCAGTATTTCAAAGAACTCACCTTAAAGGTTTTTGAAAATATGCAATCTTTATTTTTCTAAACAATAAAGCTAATTTTACGCAAACTCAAACAAATAAGAAACTAAATATCACTTTCCAAGAAGTTTTTTAGCCTTTTGCCATAAACTAATTCCAAGCATCTTAGCTTCATTTTTGTTTAATTCCTTGTATCTATCATCATTAACTTTTTCAAGCTTGGAAAGCTCTTGTTTGAAAGAATTTATCTTGCTTTGGGCAAGTTTGTTAAAATCATCTATTTTTGGATTTTTCTTAAGCTCATTAAGGGATAATAAAAGCTGTTCTTTGCTTTCATTAGCAAGTCTTTTGAGCTTCGCAAATAAGGTATCAAGCTCATTTTCTAATAAATTTTGTATTATACTTTTTGCCGGGTCGTTGTATTTTTTAAGCTCTGCTCTAAGTATAGCTATAAAATCATCTTCTATATCAATTAATTCCTTTTCTTTAGCGTTTATATCCTCCTCTACTATACAGTATGCAAAACTTTTTTTAAATTTTTCTATACCAAGACTTATGCCATCTCTTACGCCCTTTATAGCCCCTATACACAGCTCTTTTGCAAATATTTTAGATTCATTGGCTAAATCAAAAGCACACTCTAAAACAGTCTTAGATGCCTTTAAAATCTTTTCCTTTTTGAAATCACTCTCGCCTATGGTGTTAAATACAAGTTGTCTAGCTATAACAGAAGACGTTATCTCCACATCTTCAGCCTTTTCAAGTGTGGTTATAAATGCACTTTCTGCTGTTTCTTTCAGTATATCAAGCGTTTCTAACTCAAACAAAAGTGCTTCATTTAGCGAATTTGATATTTGCACTTTAAAATTCTTATCATCTATCTTTTGTTTTATCTCAAAAAATTTACTGCTAAGTTCATTTTTCACAATATTTTTTTGTCTTTTTATCTTAGAATTTAAAAGCTCTAATTCTCTTATATATTGATACAAAATATTTTCTTCATCTTTTACGCTAACCCTAACAAAAGCTTTGATTAGTTTTGTGGAATTCTCATCATCTAGCAAAGAATTTTTTTGCAAAATATCAAAAAATTCAAACAAAACTGCAGTGCTAAGAGAATTGTTTTGCTTTTGTTTTAGAAAAAGATTATAGGCTAATTCCTCTATTAACTCGCCGGTCTTACTTGTGCCATCTAAAAGTAATTTTTCAAATAAAATAACAATATTTTCCATAACAATTCCTCATAAAACAAATTTTGAATGTTTCTTCAAAAGCTCAAATATAGCAAGTCTATCGCTCTCGCTATCTACTAAAATTTTTAATAAATAGCTTTTGTATTTGCCATTTTTGCTATTATTTGATTCGCTTAGTTTAAACTCTCTTTGTAATAAAATCTTTTTTACAATAGCCTTAGCGTTTTCATCTTGTTCTAAAATTATTTTATACTCCCAAAAAGAAGGATAATTTATTATCGGTTTTTGTTTAAGCTTGTTTAAATTTACCACTTTTTCCACCTTCTTTATATTCTAAAATTATATTTGAAATTTCCATACTCTTATCTATCGCTTTTAACATATCATATATTGTTAAAAGTCCTATGCTAACGCCAGTTAAAGCCTCCATCTCAACGCCTGTTTTACCCTCACAAGCAAGTTCTATAATGAGCTTAAAAGAATGCTCTTTTTCATTTTCTTCTATAAAAGTTTTTATTTTAGACAAGTTTATATTATGACACATAGGTATTAACTCGCTAGTTTTTTTAGCTCCCATAATAGCTGCAACAACAGCAGTTTCAAGCACAGCTCCCTTTTTCACTTTCTGTTTTTTAACTGCTTCAAAAGCCTCTTTTCCTACTATTATCTTTCCGCTAGCACGAGCTATTCTTTTGCTTGCTTCTTTATGACCCACATCTACCATTTTTGGGTAATTATTTTCATCTAAGTGAGAAAGCTTCATAAAAAACCTTTAAAAATTTAAAAAATTATATCAAGTTAAATAAAATTTAAGTTAAAATTGCAATATTATTTATCAAAAAGGATTTAATAATGGCTTATGATGATGAAGATTTGTTTGATGATGAAGATAATTTCGCATATAATGATGAAGATGAATATGAATCTTACGAGAAAAAACAATACAATTACGATGAAGATGATTATTCATACGATGATGAAGATGATGAAAATAGCTACGAAATGTAGTCGATATGAAACACAAAGGTTTTAATAAAAAAGAACTAAAAATATTAGCTTTATCCTCGCTTGGTGGGACCTTAGAATTTTATGATTTTATAATATTTGTATTTTTTGCAAATATTATTTCCATACATTTCTTTCCTGAAAATTTAAGCGATACGTGGAAGCTTATACATGCCTATGGGATATTTGCGGCTGGATACTTAGCAAGACCTTTAGGCGGTATTTTTATGGCTCATTTTGGAGATAAATTTGGGCGTAAAAATGTTTTTATGCTTAGTATATTGCTTATGGTTATACCAACATTTGCTCTAGCATTTGTGCCTGGTTTTGAACATATAGGCTATCTTGCACCGATAATACTACTTGTTATTAGGATAGCTCAAGGTATAGCAGTTGGTGGCGAATTACCCGGAGCTTGGGTTTTTATACAAGAACACGCACCAACAAAGCAAAAAAATTTATATATATCGCTTTTGTGTGCCTCTGTTACAGCGGGTATTTTTTTAGGAGCATTGGTATATCTGCTTATATATACAATTTTTAGCGAAGAAGAGGTAAAAAACTGGGCTTGGCGTGTAGCTTTTGGGATTGGAGGAGTGTTTGGGATAATATCCGTTTATCTTAGGAAATTTTTAGAAGAAACACCCGTCTTTTTACAAATGAAAAACGATAATGCTTTACTTAGCTTTCCTTTAAAAGAATTGTTTAAAAGAAAAAATTCTAGCTTTGCTATAACAGTATCTATGCTTAGCACTTGGGTTCTAACGGCTTGTATCTTGCTATTTGTTTTGCAACTTCCAAATTTTGTAGCTGATGTTTTAAAATTTAATCCTTTTGAAAAGACGTATTTTCAAATTCTAGGCTTGTGCTGCTTAATATCTTGCATAGTCTTAATAGGCTTTTTAAGTGATAAATTCAGTCCATACAAGGTATGCATAGTCTTTTGCATTGGCTTTGGTGTATTTAGCTTTCTTTTTGTAAAGGAATTTTACTCCTTACATACAAATATAAATTTATTGCTTTTATACTATGCTTTGTCTTGTTTTTTTTCTGGCATAATGACTTGTTGCCCTATATTTATGAGTGATGTTTTTGAAGCAAAATTTCGTTTTAGCGGAATTTCCTTTTCATACAATATAGCATACGCTATTTCAGGGTATTTTACCCCTCAACTTGCAGTATTCTTGCATATATTATCTATGCAAAACAAAGGGGAAATTTTATCTTTGTCCTTATCTTTTTACACGATATTTATTTGTTTTATAGGAATTTTAGGCTCCTTGCTTAGCAAAAGGTTTTATAAAAATACTGATAACAAAAGCCAAACAGGCTAAAGCGACTATACTAGCACTACCGCTAAGATTTAAAAAATAACTCAAAAATATACCAAAAATACAAAAAAACATAGATAGTATAAAAGAAAAAAACATCATAGAAGCTAAGCTTTTTGTGAATTTCTCTGCTATAAAACAAGGTATGCTAAGAAGTGCTAAAATCAGTATAAGACCCACAGTCTGCATACAAAGAACTATACAAAGAGCCATCATACAAATCAAAAGATAGTAAAAAAAGCTTGTATTTATGCCCCTTAACGAAGCAAATTCTTTGTCAAAACTTATGGCTATAAATTGTCTGTAAAAAGCAAAAATGATAAATAAGAAAAATAAATTCGCAAACAATAATCTTATCAAAGAATCATTTGAAACTGTCAAAATAGAACCAAATAAATAAACAAACAAATCATTTTGATAACTCGGACTAAGGTCTATTAAAACAAGCCCTAAAGCCATACCAAAAGTCCAAATAACTGCGGTAAAATTATCGTTTCTGTTTGGAAATTTTTGACTTAAAAAAGATAATACAAAAGCCAAAAATATAGTAAATAAAGAAGTGCATAAAAAAACATTCAAAGAAAAATAAAATGCTATGCCAATGCCGCCAAATGCACCGTGAGTGATACCACCAGCCATTGGCAAAAGCTTATTTATCATAGCTAATGAGCCTATCAAAGCACAACACAAGCTTACTAATATGCCTGCTAATATAGCATTTATAAAAAAATCATATTCAAAAATCTCGCTCATTTAAACCTTTTCATCACAACTAGTGCATACATCAAAACTAAGTTCAACATCACAAAAATGCTTATGATTTTGTTCTAAGTGCTTTAAAAGCTTGGATTTTTCTTTATTGTTTTCGTGCAAAACGAGTTCTTTATTTAAGTAAGCTATTTTGTTTGCATAGGCTAAGACTATATTTATATCGTGGCAAATACTTATAATGCCTATGCCTTGCTTATGCAAATTTTCTAAGATATTAAATACAGATATAGCAGCTTTTGCATCCAAATTTGCACTTGGTTCATCTAAAATCAAAAGCTTACAATCAGTTACCAAGGCTCTTGCTATATATGCTCTTTGCCTCTGCCCTCCGCTTAATTCATTTAAGCACTTATTTTCTAAATGTCTTATACCAAGCTCATCCATAATAAGCAAGGCTTTTTGTTTGTCTTTTTTACTATAATAACCAAAAAAACTATTATCAAGCAAGCCCATTAAAACCAAATCTATAGTTTTTATATAAAAATTATCATTCGTTAAAAAATCTTGAGGCACATAGCCTATCTGTTTTGTATGTAAATTTTCATAATAAATATTCTTATTTTTTATAAGACGTAAAATGATTTTTGCTAAGGTGCTTTTTCCGCCTCCATTTGGTCCTATAATAGCTAAAAAATCTTCACTAGAATAACTTAAATTTATATCTTTTAAAACCAAATTTTTTGAGTAATAGTGATTTAAATTTTTTATTTCAAAAAATTTCATAATTTATTCTTTAAGAGAATATGCTAGTATATCTGCACTCTTTAAAAGCTCATTTTTCCAATCTCTTGATAAATGATCTATCTCTTCTAGTCTTGCATTGCACTCTTTTGCTATAGTTTGAGCGGCTTCTTTGCTAAAACCTTTTTGTATAAAGACAACCTTTATATTTTCTCCTTTTGCTATATCGATAAGTCTTTGCAAATCTCTAGCTTTTGGCTCTTTATTGTTAATTTGCACTGGAATTTGCACAAGATCGTATCTCTTAGCAAAATAAGACCAAGATGGGTGATAAACTATAAATTTATTGTTTTTTATACCCTGAAATTTCTTTTTTATATCAGAATCAATGCTATCAAGCTCATCGTGGAAAATTTTTAAATTGTTTTCATAAAAGTTTTTATGCTGTGGATAATGCTTAATAAGAGCGTTTGTGATATTTTGAGCTTGTATTTTTACTAAAATAGGATCAAGCCATATATGTGTATCTAATGCACTATGTTTATGTGCATTATGACTCTGCTCTAAAAGATTTATATTTTCCTGAGTTTTTACTATATCTAAATGCTTTAGAGTATTTTTAAATCTTTTCAAAAGAGATTCTTCAAAAGAAAAACCGATAGCAAAATAAATATCACTCTTTTCAAGTTCTTTTATAACACTTGGTTTTAGCTCAAAACTATGCTCGTCGCTGTTAGGAGGTATTAAGACATTTATATCTACAGTATCTTTGGCTATCTTTTCAATAAAAAAAGCTTGTGGAGGTATGCTAACAGTTACAACACCCTTAGCATACGCAAAATAAGTAAGTAAAAATAAAGAAAATAAAAACCTAAACAAACCCTACCTTTTAAGCTTTTCAATAACATCGTCAAGCTTTTTGACAGCCTTACCGTGATCGCCGCTTTTAAGCTCATTTAGAGCATCTAAAGCGAATGAAAAATCATCTGTTTCATTATAGTTTATGTAGGAACTAAGTGCTTCTCTTAGAATTTCTGATTTGCTTTTGCCTAAATTTTTACTCATTTTTTCTAATTTTTTAGCTAAAGATGCATCAACGCTGAAAGAACATCTTACATTATTGTTATTTTTCTTTTTTGCTTTCATTTTTATATCCTTTAAACTATTTCGTGAAATTTTATAGGCTTTTTACAAACCTTGCAGTTGAAATTTTTCTTTCCACTTTGAATTTTCTTGTGTATATTTAAAGGCACATCATGCACCTTACCTTTACACTCGCATTTGTAAAGATACGTTTTTGCTTCTTGATTTTCTTGCTCTTCATCATCTAATTTAAATTCCACATCTTGTCCATCATCAGTTGCAAGTAAAGAACGTCTATAAGTTGCAACCTTCATATCTTCATACAAAATGTGCTCTAAAAGCCACTGTTTTGCAACCACATAAAGCTTTTCTTTTAAATCATTTGTGGTTTTGATATTTTGTATAAGCTCTATCATAGTTTGAACTATACCTTTATGTATAGCCCTGTGTGAAGCTAAATCTGGATATCCAATGACCTCCATATACTTTTCCTCATCATAAAAATGATCTTTCATGTAGGAAAAAAAATCAGCTAATAAATCTTTTATTTCGCCCTTGCTTACAGCTCTATCAGAGATTTGCTCAACATGTGCCGCTAACTCAAATAGTTTTTTATGTTGTTCATCTATCCTAGCATTATAAACAGAAAACTGATTTTCCCACTTAGGTAGCATGAAATACACCTTTCCCACATCTCGTGTAATTTAGTGATTATTGTTTTTATTATAACATAAAGCAAAAAAAATGTTTATATAAAATGTTATTTTTTTAGCTATTTACAACTATTTTTGTCATAAATTTTTTTCAATTCTTCTAGCTCTTCTTTGCTAAAACCAGACTTTAATCTAGCATCTTCATTTAGCGTTCTACCGGCTAAAATAAAATCTTTAAATTTCTTACACACATCTATGAAATTATCATCATCTTTCTTGCTAAATTTCCACCAAATATCACCTTTGCTAACATGTTTTATTTCATCATCTAAAATTATATTAAGCGTATCTTGCAAATAAGAATTTAATTTAGTTTTTGTATTCTTAAGCTTATTTAAAACAAAAATATTAGCATCAAGACCTTTAGCTTCAAGCCCTCTATGCACTACCGCCATTCTATATTTTAAAGAATTTGCTGTAGCATTTAAGGCTAAATTTAAGGAGTTGTGAGCTATAAAATCACCGTATTTAAAACCAAGCTCAAACAAAGCCTTTTGCAATAGCAAAAAATGGCTTATTTCTTCATCAGCAACCTCTAAAAAATCAGCATAAAAACTTCTTGGCATATCCTTGAAACGGTAAGCAGAATCAAGTGCTAAGTTGATTGCTGAAAATTCTATGTGGGCTATAGAATGCAAAAATTTGGCAAGGCTTTCGTTGGAATTTGGCTCTTTTACCCTTCTTATTTTAACAGCCTCTTTAAATTTTATACTTGGATGAGAGTTGTCTTTTAATACACTTTCATTTTCGTGATTAAAAACAAATAAATCAAGTTTAAAATTCTCATAAAAATCATAAAAATCAGTAAATTTATCATTGATGTTGCTAGGATATAAAATTTTCTCTAATTCAAAAAAAAATTCTTTTTTCACAACAAGCCTTTTCTAAGCTTTCTAATCAAAAATCTAGCAGGGTGAATTTGCTCTACAAATTTTTTTTCAATACCCAAAGGCTCATTATTTATAAGAGCACATATATATCTAGCTGCTATTATTGCACTTGCAAAGGCTCTTGATCCGTGAGCTATGCTAAGATAAAGATTTGGTAAATTTTTAGCTTTTTTTTGAGCCTTATTTTTAGTCCAAAAAAGTTTTTTATAATTTTCCTTATAAAAATTTTCATCATAAAAAGCACCAGCTATCATAAATCTATCACTTGAATAAGAACGAAAAGAAACTCTAGAGCCAATGATTTCTGGCACTATATCATCTGTAAGAAATTCTTTTATATTTTCTAAATTATTTTTATCATCTTGCATACTAGGTTCTTTGCTAGAATTTGTTCTATCATAACTAGCTCCAAAGACCTGAAAATCCTTTTCCTTAACACAAACATAGCCCTTGCTTGAAAGTGCAAAGCGATTATCTAAAAAAGGTTTCGCTAAGGAAAGTTGCCCTCTTACTTTGCTAAGCTTCATAAATTCATAATTTATAAAATCCTTACTATCGCTTCCTAAAGCATAAATTAATATATCAAAGCCTTTTCTTTCACTCTGATTTTTAAATTTTAAAGTAAAAGTATTTTCATAAGAAAAAGCTATAAATTCGTGTTTAAGATGAAGTTTTGCACCACTTTTTTCAAATAAAGCCTTACATATTTGTCTAGGTTTTAAGCTTAAGCCATCTTCTAGGAAGGCTTTATTTTCATTTATCTTAAATAATATATTATCCTTTTGGTTAAAAAACCTATCTTTCATAAGATCATTGTGTGCAATTTCAAGAACTCCATCTGGCTTAAGTGCTAAAATTTGCCTATAAAATCTGGAAGCTTCATAAAAAGAAAACTCACTAAATTCTCCTAATAAAACACCTTTTTTGAGTATTAAAGAGCTTAAAATACCGCTTTCATTCCCACTAGCACCATCTGAAATTTTATCTTTCTTATCAAAAATTTCTACATCAAAATTTCTAAGCGACAGCTCATAAGCAAGACTAAGACCAGCGATTCCAGAACCTATGATAGCTATTTTTTGTGCTTTATTTTGATATAGCCTTGTGAAATAAGCCTTTGTATCATCAAAATCAAAGTTATCAAATTTGGCTATTATCATCTCTCTTTTTTTAAAGCCCTTTTTCTTTTCTATGTGAAAGCCAAATTTTTTTAAGCTTTTTTGCAAAGAAGTTGAGGCTGAAAAAGTATGCAAACTAGCACCTTTTTTGCTTAGTCTTGCAATTTCTTTTATCATAAAATCATCGAAAAGCTCTTTATTGTTTTTTGGATTAAAGCCGTCTAAAAACCATACATCCGCTTTAAAATCAAGCTCTTTTATCATCTTTGTCGCATCTGAAAAAACCAAATCTAAAAAACAGTCTCTAAAATAAAAACGGTAAATTCCGTCTTTAGCTTTGGGATAGAAGGCTAAAAAATGCTCTAAATACTCTTTAAATCTATCATAAAAACCTAATTTTTTGTAAATGTCTCTTAGCTCATTTTTTTCTATATAAAAACCTTCTAAGCTAACATAAAACAATCTCTTTGGTATTTTTTCTTCATAAAATCTTTCAAGACAAAGAAAGAAATTTAAGCCTATGCCAAAGCCTAATTCTGCTATGATAAAATCTTGATTATCATTAAATTCAAAAGCTCTTGTATAAACAAATTTACTCTCTTTGATTCCGTCTTCACTATCAAAATAAATATCATCAAAAATTTTAGAATAAATACAGTTTTGTCTAAATTCTATATCAGCTTTTTTCATCTATTGTTATAAAAATAGCTCTGTATGCCATTTGCTATGCCCTCTGCTAATAAGTCTTGATAAGATTTATTAGCAAGTCTTTTACTCTCAACAGGATGAGTTATATAACCTACTTCTACTAAAACGGCTGGCATATCTTGAGCACCAACTAAGACCCAAAAAGGAGCTTCTCTAACACCGCCATCATTTACTTTGTATTTCTTGTTTAAAACACTTAAGGTATGTCTTTGTATATCTATAGCTAGACGATTTGAAGCTATTATTTTTTCTCTACTTAAAGAATGTAAAAAATTTTGCTTTGAAAAATAATTCGCCTCTTCTAAATCTGATTGGTTTTCCTTTTCTGCTATTTCCTTGCTTCTTTCACTTCTTGCTGGGCTTAGAAAAAAAGTTTCAAAGCCGTGCATAGAAGCTGCAGCTTTTTTATTTGGAGATGCGTTTGCGTGTATGGATATAAACATATTAGCTTTTTTATCATTTGCTATTTTAGTCCTATCTCTTAAATTTATAAATCTGTCATTTGCTCTTGTGTAATAGACCTTGTAGCCTTTTTTCTTTAACTCATCTCCTATTTTTAATGCAAGGGATAAGACTATATTTTTTTCAAGTAGCTTACCATTTATAGCCCCTCCATCTTTTCCACCATGTCCAGCGTCTATGACTACTATTTTACCTTTGTTGGATTGGACCTTTTTGGTAGTTACAGGCTCAAAATCATCATCTGTTTTAACACCATCAAGCCCTATAAAAAGCTCTTTATCCTTTGCTATTTTGTTTGTATTTATTTTTTTGTTTGAATTTATAACAACTCTTGCTATGCTTGGATTATACTGAAGTATCACAATTTGCGTATTCTTGTCTAAGTCAAATTTTTTTCTTCCAGTATCTAGTATGGCTTTAAAATTTATAACTGTTCTGTAAGAATTTTTATTTTTCATAGAAAATTCTTTTAAATCATCTTCATTTATATCATCGCTTAATTTCATTGTAATGCCGCTATCATAACGCGAAACATCTGTTATATAAATTTTAGAATTTGTTTTGCTGCTAGAAACTTTCTTTTCTTTGCTTGCTTTATTATCGCTACTTTTAAATGTAAATCTAAGAGTTTTTTTATCGAAACTTAAATCACTTTCTAGTTCTTTATCTGCACTTAAAACTAGTCTTGTTGTTTTTGGATTAAACTGTGCTATGCTTATCTTAGCTTCGTCAAAATCATAATTTGTCCTAATGCCCTCAAGAGTAGCTTCAAAATCTATAATTTTTCTATAACTATTTTTATCTTTTAATTCTGAAATTTTTAAATCACTCTTGTTGATATTACTACTTAAGCTAAGCTCTATACCGTTTTGTATCTTTTTAGTATCTAAGACAAAAAGCGTATCTGCTTTTAGTATATTTAATGCAAATAATATAAAAAGAAAAGGACTAAGAATCTTCGCCATTTACAAGCTTGTCCATTAGCTCTTTAACTGTGATTAGCTTATCTAAACGGTAGCCGTTTGCACCGCTAAAAAATAAACCAGTATCCTTTTTGCCACTATAAGCATCATAAAGTCTATCTGCTATACAGTAACCAACCTTTGTAGCTTCTTTACCTCTTTGGCAAGGAGTTACGCAGTTGCTTATACAGTTTATTTTTGGACCCATTCTTTTATCTACTAAATTTAAAAGATTTGTTCTTATGCCTCTTGCAGGATAGCCAACAGGAGAATGTATAAGCTCTATATCCTCTTTTTTACAAGAAAGTAAGACATCTTTAAAATCATCACTTGCATCACACTCATAAGTGCCTATAAAACGAGTCCCCATTTGAACCCCGCTTGCACCTAAGCTTATAATGTTTTCTATATCTTTTTTATCCCAAATTCCACCTGCTGCTATAATCGGAAAATCACCCCAATTTTTAGCTTCTTGTGCTACTAAAGGCACTATTTTTTCAAGTTGGTAATTAGGATCAAGGCACTGCTCATAAGTAAAACCTTGATGTCCTCCACTTTTTGGTCCCTCTACTACAACAGCGTCTGGTAAGCGGTTATATCTATTTTGCCAACGTTTGCAAATTATTTTTAAAGCTTTAGCAGAAGATACTATAGGAACTAAAGCCACATCTTTAAAATCAGCTGTAAATTCTGGTAAATTCGTAGGAATACCGGCACCTGAAACTATAACATTAAAGCCTAGCTCGCAAGCATCTCTTGCTATCCTAGAGTAATCATTGCTAGCACAAAGTATATTACAACCTAAAGGATTATCGCCGCAAACCTTTCTGGCATTATCTATCAAAGCTTTTAAGCCTGCTCTTGAGTAAAAATTTTCGCTACCATATGGCTTTAAATTTAATTCCTTTTTAATGTGGGATCTATTTTCATAATAACCTGTACCAACAGAAGATATTATACCAAGACCTCCATTCAATGATACTGCAGAGGCTAGTCTATCCCAGCTTATGCCAAGACCCATTCCACCTTGAAAAATTGGGTATTTTATAATATGTTTTCCTATTTTTAAAGACTGTAATTGCATACTATTTAACCTTTAGCCTTGCGAATTTTCTCTTACCTAACTGCAAAACATAATCTCCTTTACAAAGTTGCATTTGTTCATCCTTTACTTTTTTCAAATTTACACTAACAGAATTCGCCTTTATGCTCCGTCTGGCTGCAGAGGTTGAGCTTTCTAAACCACATAATACCAAAGCCTTTGCAAGCCAAATTTCATTCTCGCATTCAAATTCGTCAATAACAGTAGGCAATTCATTTGCACTATGTATCTTATCAAATTCATTTTTTGCCATTATAGCTTTTTCTTTTGAATGAAATCTATCTACAAGCTCAATAGCTAAATTTTCCTTGGCTTTTTTTGGGTGTAGAGTTGAATTTTTAAGATCTTTTTTTAAATTTTGAAAATCATCAAAAGAAATATCGCTTAAAAGTTCATAATAAGAAAGCATTAATTCATCGCTTATGCTAAGAATTTTAGCATACATATCGTTTGCGTTTTCTGTTATGCCTATATAATTACCTAAACTTTTACTCATCTTTTGCACGCCATCAAGCCCTACAAGTAATGGCATCATAAAAACTACTTGTTCTTTTCCAAGTTCGTAAGTTCTTTGAAGGTGCCTTCCCATTAAGAGATTGAATTTCTGGTCTGTTCCGCCCATTTCAATATCACTTTTAAGAGCAACGCTATCATAACCCTGAAGCAAAGGATATAAAAACTCGCAAATAGAAATCGGATTTTGTGCTTTAAATCTTTTTTCAAAATCATCTCTTTCTAGCATTCTAGCAACATTAAATGTAGCACTTAGCTTTATTATACCAGCACTTCCTAAGTCATTTAGCCACTTAGAATTAAAACAAAGCACAGTTTTTTCTTTGTTTAAAATTTTAAAAACCTGCTCTTCATAAGTTTTTGCATTTTTTAAAACCTCATCCTTTGTTAAAGGTTTTCTAGTAGCGGATTTACCGCTTGGATCTCCGATTTGAGCTGTAAAATCACCTATTAAAAACTGTATTATAGCACCGTGTTTTTGCAAAAGTGCCATTTTATTTAAAACGACACTATGTCCTAAGTGTAAATCTGGTGCGGTTGGGTCAAATCCTGCTTTTACAAAGAAATTCTCATTTTTTTCATAATAATTTCTGATTAATTCTTCAAGCCTTTGTTCTCCTATTATTTCGGCACAACCTTTTTTTATATCTTGCATAATTTTTGCTATATCCATAAACATTTTCCTCTATTGATTATACGCATCATCTAAAGACGTAAAATCTAAAATTTTATAATTTGCCATTAGTCTTTCCTTGATTAAATTTATATTTGAATTAACCGGAAATTCTACTTTTGTTTCAAAATAATCATTGCTAAGCTCGTTTCTCTCATCATTTACATTTATAGATAAAATGCTTGCTCCTATTCTAGAAAGATAAGTTAAAAATTCAGCCAAAGCACCTCTTTTATTATCTAAAGTAAATATAATCTTATAGCTTTTAGAGCTTTTGCTATTCCATTCCACAAATACCATATCTTTGCATTCTTCTATAAATTTATCAGCCTTATCACAAAGCTTATTATGCAAAGTAACATTTGAGGCTTCAACAAAGGCTACTATCTCATCGCCTCTTTTTGGCTTACAACAAAAGTCAAAAGAAACGCTTGAAATTCTTTGATTGCAAAAGACTGTTATATTGTCAAATTTCTGTTCTTTTATATCATATTTTTCAAAAAAGTATGATTTTTTAGCATATTTTTTCAAATTTGCTACAACATCTTTAAGATATGAGCTATCACTGCTTAAACGTCTTATATTTTTTCCTAAATTTTCTTTTTCTATCCAAGATAAAATTTCATCTTTAGGGCTTGAAAAAATGAAAGAAAGTATATTAAGAGCTGTTTGTAAATTTACCTCTCTTATCTTTTGTTTGCAAAATTCTTTCATAGCCACTTTAGCCTTGCCTGTCTTTACACTATCTATCCAAGATGAGCGGTAAAACCTCTTGTTTGAAGTAACTATCCTAACTATATCTCCATTTTTAAGTTCGGTTAAAAGAGGCACTTTT
The DNA here is from genome assembly GCF_944323605.1 of uncultured Campylobacter sp. GTDB lineage: Bacteria > Campylobacterota > Campylobacteria > Campylobacterales > Campylobacteraceae > Campylobacter_D. Next base: position 58,772 of record NZ_CALUTC010000001.1, on the reverse strand, counting down.
ATACGGTTCACATAAGCACTTTCAGCGTGCAAACCAACCTTAGTATGCACTTCATAAGCAAAATCAAGCACAGTAGCACCTCTAGGGAGGGTAAAAATTTCTCCTTTTGGGGAATAAACAGCTATATCTTCTGTATATAAACTATCTTTTGCGTATTCATATAATTCTATAGCACTATAATTTTCTGGCTTTGCGACGGTATTTGCACTTTGCATTGATATATCGTTAAGCCAATCTAGCTTTGGTTTAGAAGCACTCATACCTTCCTTATAACGCCAGTGAGCTGCTATGCCAAATTCTGCAATTTTATGCATATCAAATGTGCGAATTTGAGTTTCTATTATATTTTTTGTATCAAAAAGTGTGGTATGTAGCGTTTGATAGCCATTTTGCTTTGGCAAAGCTATATAATCTTTAAACCTAGATACAAGAGGATTAAAATTTGTATGCAAAATCCCAAGAGCCGCATAACAAGCTAAAGTATTTTCAAGAAGTATTCTAATACCTAAAAGATCTAAAACCTCTTCTATACCAATGCCCTTTCTTTGCATTTTCAAATACACAGAATAACTGTGCTTTACTCTTTTATGAATTTCAAATGAATTTGGTCTAAAACGGTTTTGAGCAAATAAAAGCTCTACCTTATTTATAAATTCATTCAAGGCTATTTGCATTTTTTGATCGTTTGAATTTATATATCTATCTATTTGCTTGTATTCATCTGGCAAAAGGTATTTAAAGCTTAAATCCTCAAGATAATTTTTAAGGCTTGAAATTCCAAGTCTATGTGCTATGGGTGCATAAACAACTAGAGTTTCTTCGCTAATCCTTCTTTGCTTATCCTCCCTTAAACTATCTAAAGTAAGCATATTATGAAGTCTATCGCAAAGTTTTATTACCAAAACTCCAACATCGCTAATGCTGGTTAAAAGCATATTTCTAAAAGAAAGGGCTGATTTTGTCAAGTTCTTATCAGCCTTTGAGCTAAATTTATCCTCTCTTATCTCTGTTATTTTAGTAAGAGCACAAACTAAGACACAAACATCATTTCCAAATTCTTTTCTAACAATATCTTCTCCATACTGAGTATCTTCTATAACATCGTGCAATAAAGCAGCTATTATCATAGATTCATCAGCACTCAAAAAGGCTACAAAAGAGGAAACTAGTATAGGATGAGTGGCATAAGCACCTCCTGCCTTTCTAAATTGACCTTCATGTGCCTTAATGCAAAATTCAACAGCTCTTTTTATATTGTCGCTTGGAAGATAAACAGAGAAAAGTATATTCTTTGCTTCTTCTATATCGCTACAATCTTTTGCTTTTTCTACCAAATCCTCTAACAAGAGGTTTTCATTGACTATTCTCAACTTTATTCTCTAATATCTGCAATTTATCTTGTGCTATTTCATAGAGTGCTATATCTGCGTATTTTACTTTATTTTTATCGAGATTAACTTTTGGTGAAGCACCATTTGCTAATTCTTCGGCTCTTTTAGCTACTACAACAGATAATTTATATCTATCATTATCCATTTTTTCAAGTGCTTTCGCTACTATTTGTTCTATATTTTCTTGCATAATATTCCTTTCATTTAACTACAGAGCAATTACTGTAGTCTCCTTTTATTATTTTTAATAAATTATCCTCTTCAAACATATTGCAAACCACTATAGGTAAAGAATTGTCTCTAGCTAAAGCTATGGCAGTATTGTCCATCACTTTTATCTCATCTTTCATAGCGTCTTCATAGCTTAAGGTATCTAAAAATCTAGCATCTTCAAATTTGTGTGGATCTTTATCATAAACTCCATTTACTTTAGTGGCTTTTATAACCATATCAGATTGAGTTTCTAATGCTCTTAATATAGCGGTGGTATCGGTTGTAAAATAAGGATTACCAGTGCCTGCTGCAAATATCACTACCCTACCCTTGTCTAAATGTCTTTGTGCTCGTCTCATTATGTAGGTTTCGCAAAAAGCTTCCATTTGTATAGCACTTTGAACTCTCACTTCAAGCCCAGAGCTTTCCAAAGCTTCTTGCATAGCTATGGCATTTATAACGGTTGCTAGCATTCCCATATGATCGCCACTTGTTCTTTTTATCAAACCATCTCTTGCAGCAGAAACGCCTCGTATAATATTTCCACCGCCTATAACTATGCCAACTTCTATATCGCTTAATATTAGTTTTTTAATCTCAGAAGCTATATATTTTAAAATAGAATTTTCTATACCAAAGCCGTTATTTCCAGCTAAAGCTTCCCCTGAAAACTTTATCAAAATTCTTTTTTTCTCGCTCATAAATTCTCCTCATAATCAAAAGCAATTATACTCTAAAAGGCTTAACAATGGCTAATTTAAGCTTATTAATTCTAAAGGATTTATATGAAATTTTTCTTGAGTTACTTCAAATGTTAAATCATCTTGAACTCTACCTAAAACTTCGCCTTTTTTTACATTTTTACCGACCTTTATAGTAGGAGAAATCCTATCTAAATGTGCATAAATAGTGTGCAAAGAATTACTATGCTCTACAATTACAACTCTTTGAAGCAAATTTGTTTCCTTTGCAAATACAACCTTGCCGGACAAAACGCTTTTTACGGTAGCGTTTTGGGTTTTACTTCTTAAAACTACATTTTCATTAAATATCTTTATCTTGTAAATTGGGTCTGTAAAATTTCCAAATTTTTGCTTTACGGTAAAATTTTCAAGCGGTGCTATGGTTTTTCTACCAGTGTATTTTTTTACCTTACTTCCTTGATAGCTAGAGCCAAGCTGTCTTACATTTGTTTTGTTGCTTTTTGGTGGTGGGCTTTGAGTTATCTGAAGCTCTTCTAATGTGGCTCTTAGCTCTTTTTGCTGTTTTTGCAAATCATCTAATCTTTTATTATAAATAGCCCTATTTGTTTTTTGCTCTTTTATTTCATTGATTTGCTTTTGTCTTAAATTCTCAAGGCTATTTAATTCATTTTTGTATTTTTGTAAATTTGTATTAATTCCTTCTATTTGTCCTTGTTTTTGGGTGATTAATTTTGAAATTTCCTCATAATCCTTAGAAAGCTTGTAAAATTCTTCCTTAAAAACAGAATCTAAACTGCTTAAAAGCTCAAAAGCCATAAAACTTTCCTCGCTTTCTAAATAACCGCTGGGTATGCTTATATCAAGTGCAAAATCTTTAGCTATTAAATTTATAAGCTTATTTTCCATTTCATTTTTATCTTTTAAAAGGTTTTGATTTTGGGAATTTAAAAGCTCTAGCTCTTTATTTTGAGCATCAACTATAGTATTTAATTCATTGCGTTTGCTGCTTAAATTTTGAATTTGAGAAGCTATCTGTTTTAAATTTTGTTCGCCCTTTACTATATCTGCTGCTAATTCCTCTAATTTTTTATTAAGTTGCTTTTGTATTTTTTCATTTTCTTGCAAATTTTTATCAACATCATTTGCAAATAAAAAAAAAGAAAGGCTTAAAAATATAAAAATATATCTCATTTTTTAACTTTAAACATAACAGAATTTACGCAAAGCAAAGAAACTATTATGGTAACAGTAAATATTATGCTTATGTGGAGTAAAAAATTTATATCTAAAACCTGCATATTTAAGCTTAAAAATGTATTTGCTATAAAATCTAAAGAAAAAACATATTCAAAACAAGCAAAAAGTAAAGCACAGGCTACAAAACAGTCAAATATTACTATTTTATAGAGTATAAGAGAACGAAACCAAAATGCAGCCCCAAACAGACACATAATTTCTATACGCTCGGTATGCTCGTAAAGCCAAATTCGCATTTGTTTTAAGAATAAAACTAAACTAAGTAAAATAATAATAAATAAAAATAACCACAAAATAGACTTAACAAGATTTAACAAGGTATATACATTATCATAAGTTTTAGCAAAAACTTCTACCTTAGATATGCCAGACATACTAGAAAGCTTTTGTTTTATCTCATTTAATTCGGATTGATGTGGTAAATAGTCAAGTTTTAAACTATAAAATTTTGGCAAAGATTTTTCTAATAACACAAGATTGTTCTGGGATATGTCGTTTTTTACTCTTTCTAAAAGATATTTAGAATCAATTTGTCTTAAAGAAAAAATTTGTGGAAGCTGTGCTTGTAATTTTTCCTTTCTAAGTTCATCTTTGCTTACTATTATTATATTATAATCCTCATTAAAACTTTGCTCGTAATGCTTTACTGTTTGATTTATGATGAGTATGCACTCAAAAGCAAAGGTCATAAAAAATAACGGCAATATAAGCGATAGATGTGTCCTAAAAAATTTCATCCATTTTTCCATTTATTATGTTAAACAATCTATAATTAAGCCTTAAATTTGTAGGAATTCTGTGCGTTACCACGACTACACAAGTGCCTAATAACTCTTTTGCTGACTTTAACAAAGTCCAAATAATATCAGATGAATACTCATCTAAATTTCCTGTCGGCTCATCACAAAGCAGGAGTTTAGGATTATGTGCCAAGGCTCTAGCCATAGCTGCTCTTTGTTGTTCTCCGCCCGAAAGCTGGTCTGGTTTTTTCTTTGCTTTAAAGGTTAGTTCTACGTGCTTTAAGAGCTTTGCACTCTGCTCTTCACAAATTTTCTTGCTATATCCTTTTATCATCAAAGGAAGCATAACATTTTTTTCTATGCTAAATTCCTTTATAAGCTTATAGTCTTGAAAAATAATACCTATCTTTTGTCTAAGTGCTAAAAGTTCATTGTTTGATATATTTTCTAATGCACTTTCGCAAACAGTTAGCTTGCCAGAAAGAGGTTCTAAATCTCCATAAAAAGATTTCAAAAGAGTGGATTTGCCACTTCCACTTTTACCCGTTATAAACACAAAATCGCTATCATTAAAGACAAAATTAGCCTTATTAATCACAAGCTCATCATATCCTAAACATAAATTTTGTGCTTTGATTAAAACAGGCATAACAATCTCCTAATTTTGTTTTATACTGTGATAAAATATAGTAAATTAAGGATTAACAAACTTAAAAATAAAAGCATTTTTTAGAATTTCAAAGAAAAAGAATAAACTTATTTAGCTTGCTCTTCGCTATAAACACCTTTTGTAAGTATTTTATGCATACGGTCTGCTACAAGTTCTCTTATATCCACTTTTTCTAATTCATCTAAAACCTTGCCTACATAGTTAGCCAAATTAGAAGCTGCTTTTTCCTTATTTCTATGTGCCCCATTCACAGGTTCATCGATAACGAAATCTATAAGTTCTTGTTTTTTTAAATCATCAGCTGTTATTTTTAAAGCTTTAGCAGCTTGCTCACTCTTAGTAGGATCATTCCAAAGTATAGCAGCACAACCTTCTGGAGATATTACAGAAAAGACAGAATTTTTCATCATAGCAAGTCTATCAGCAACACCTACGGCTAATGCTCCGCCACTCCCTCCTTCTCCTATAACCACTCCTATAGTTATAGTCTGTAAAGAGCTAAGTTCATACAAATTTCTAGCTATAGCCTCACTTTGTCCTCTTTCTTCTGCACCTATTCCAGGATACGCTCCGGGAGTATCTATGAGAAATAAAACCGGTATTGAAAATTTTTCTGCTAATTTAGCTACTCTCAAAGCCTTTCTGTATCCTTCAGGGTGAGGCATACCGAAATTTCTATAAATTTTATCATTTGTTCCTCTACCTTTTTGCTCACCTATAACCATAATCTTTCTTGATCCTAGATAACCAGCAAAACAAACTATTGAAGGGTCATCTCTAAATGTCCTATCCCCGTGAATTTCATAAGCATCATTTAGTATAAGTTCTATATAATCAAGTGCATAAGGTCTATCAGGGTGTCGTGCAAGTTGCAATCTCTGAAAGTCGGTCAAATTTTTATAAGTTTTTGAAATCTCTTTTTCTAGATTCTTTTCTAGTATTTTTACCGCTTCTTTGTCGCCCTTTATTTTTGCGTTAGTTATATCCTCATCTATTTGCTGTATATTTTTTTCAAAATCCAAATAAGAAGCCATTTTATCAATCCACTTTTGCAAAAATTAAAGAACCATTAGTGCCACCAAAACCAAAAGAATTACTCATAACCGCTTTTAAGTCGGCTTTTCTAGCGGTATTTGCTACATAATCAAGATCGCAATCATCATCTTTTTCTTCTTGATTTATGGTAGGCGGAACTATGCCTTTGTTTAAAGCCATTATAGATATAACAGCCTCTAAAGCACCAGCAGCACCTAAACAATGCCCAATTTGACCTTTAGTAGAACTTACAAGCGGTGTATAATCCTTAAATAAAGCTCGTATGGCAGCCGTTTCATTTTTATCGTTTGCAGGAGTTGAAGTGCCATGTGCATTTATGTAGTCTATTTTTACATTATTAGCCATTTTCAAAGCCATTTGCATAGCTCTTAATGGACCATCAAGAGTAGGAGAAGTTATATGATGCGCATCAGCACTTTCGCCAAAACCTAATAATTCAGCATAAATTTTAGCACCTCTTTTTTTAGCGTCTTCGTATTCTTCTAGCACTAAAGCAGCTGCACCTTCTCCCATAACAAAACCGTCTCTACCCTTATCAAAAGGTCTTGAAGCTTTTTTTGGATCATCATTTCTAGTGGAAAGTGCTTTCATAGCAGCAAAACCACCTATACCAACCGGACAAATAGCAGCTTCAGCACCAACAACCAGCATTTTTTTAGCAGTCCCTAAACTTATACTTTTGTAAGCCTCTCCTATAGCGTGAGTGCTTGCAGCACAAGCAGTTACACAGGCCAAATTTGGTCCCTTTAAGCTATGTTCTATAGATATAACACCACCTAACATATTAACAAGTGCTGATGGTATGAAAAATGGAGTGATTTTTCTAGCTCCTTTTTCAAAACAGGTAATAGAATTTTTCTCTATATTTGGCAAACCACCTATACCAGCTCCAGAAACTACTCCAAAACTATCCTTATCAAAATCATCGCCTAAAGCAGCATCTTGCATAGCGTCTCTAGCAGCTTTTATGCCAAGTTGTATAAAACGGTCTAGTTTTTTTATTTCTTTTGGGTCTATATACTGTGCTGGATCAAAGTTTTTAACTTCGGCAGCAATTTGCACAGGAAAATCACTCGCATCAAAGAGACTTATTTTATCTACCCCGCTTTTACCTTCGCATATGGCATTAAAAGAAGAATCTTTATCTAAGCCAAGTGCATTTATCATTCCTATACCTGTAATTACAATTCTTGCCAAAATTTTCTCCTTGAAAAGCCAGTAAAATAGGCTAAATTATTTTTGTATTTTTTCTATATAATCCACCACATCTTTTATAGTAAGAAGTTTTTCAGCTTCGCTATCAGGTATCTCTACGCCAAATTTCTCCTCTAAAGCCATAACAAGCTCAACAACATCTAGCGAATCAGCACCTAAATCTTCTATAATCTTGGATTCCATTTTAACAGAATCAGCCTCAACACTTAGTTGTTCTACAACAACAGCTTTAACATCTTCAAAAGTTGCCATTTTTTCTCCCTAATTTTTTTGTTACTAAAAAAGTATTTTATAATAAAAAAGTTTAACAAAGTAAAAGTATTTTAAAAAAAATGTTTTTTTTGAAAAAAATTGTGGGATTTTACATCTTTATTTTGTATAATTTAACTTTTATTTAAAATACAAAAAAGGCTTTGAATGAAAAATTTTATATTTTTCACAACTTTATCCTTAGTGCTTAGCTTTTTACTTTTTACAAATAATCCTTTGCATAAAGATTTTTCAAACTCAAATTTTATTTTAAATAAAAAAAATGAAGAAAATAAATACATATTTCACACAAGATATTTTACTAAAGATAAAGAAGATAAAACTGCAAGCCTTCACTCACACTCAAGCTCTTTAACACATACTAAAAAAGGAAATATGCTGGTTTTTTTTGCTGGGACAAGAGAAGGTGCAACTGATGTAGCTATATATCAAATCTTTTTAGATGATTTAAATTCAATGAAAAATCCTAAAAAAATTTTAGATTCATCTATGCTTTCTGATATGAGTGGCAAATTTATAAAAAAGCTTGGTAATCCAGTAGTCTTTACAGATTTAAACGGAAAAACTCATCTTTTTGTTGTCGGAGTTAGTCTTGGAGGCTGGGCTACTTCAAAAATTTATCATCTTGCTTTTGATGAAGAAGTAGAAAAACTACAATATAAAGAAGAGTTAAAACTAGGGCTTATAGCGAATTTATCACATCTTGTTAGAAATAATGCTGTTTTAATGCAAGATAATCAACTCAATCAAAGTGGTTTTATGCTGCCTATATATCATGAATTAGCCAGAAAATATCCACTTTTAGCATATTTTGATGAGAATGGAAAATTCTTATACGCAAAAAGGATAAATTCTCTTAAAAATCAACTTCAACCAAGTATGACAGTATTAAATGAAAAAGAAATTTTGCTTTCTTTTAGAAATTACAATACTTATGATAATACTTTATTTTTGCAAAAATGCGATATAAATGCAAAGTGTGAAAAACCGTTTGAAACAGGGCTTAAAAATTACGACAGTGCGAATTTGCTCTTTTCATTTTACCAAGACAAAAAATTACATACATTTTTAATACAAAACAAAAGCGATGATGAAAAAAATCGTCGTAAAGAGCTTGTAATATACGCTTTAAACGGCAAAAAACTTTGCGAAATTTATACCTTAGATAAATCTCAAGAAATCTCCTATCCTAGTGTGTTGATAGAAAATTCTATGCTTTACACAAGCTATACATACGATAGAGTTAAAATAGGGCTTAATATCTTGCCATTAATCTTTCTAGCTCAAGCAAATTTAAAGGATAAGCCTTGTTTTTAACAGCTAGTGCATTTTTTATAAGTCTTTTGTTGTGTGTGGATAAGATTTTATCTAAAAAAATGTATAAAATTTTAGTTTTTACCATTATAGGTTTAGCAAGCATCGTGCCATTTTACAAGAGTGATTTTGGTGTTTATTATTCGTTTTTAGAGCTTTTGTATTCTTTTTTTGATGAGCCGTCTATATTTGCAGTGCTTTTGCTTTGTTTTGCATTGCTTAAAAAAATTCTAAATATCACAAGCAAATTTAATCCCTATGCTTTTATTTTTTTAAGCCTTATAATAGCTTTAGTATTTCTTATAAATTTAAACTTAATAAAAATAGATACAACAAATATAAATTTAATCTTTTTAGATTCTATTTTTGCATTTGTTTTCTTAGTCTTGCTATATATTTTTGATAAAAATATGGCTTACATAGCTTTAATATGCGTTTTTATATCTTGGTTTTTAGATAAAAATATTTTTAATGTCTTATTTTGTGTATATATTTTCATATTTTCTATAGTATTTAGCTCGTTTTTTCTGATAAAAAAATTCATAAAAAGGTGTAAAAGTGCAAAAACAAAGCTTTAAATCCCTACTATATCAATGTTTTATATTTTTCTTTTTCTTGTATTTTTTATTTTTTGTTTTAAGACTTTTATTTTTTTTATATATTGGAGTGTATCAATCAGAGCTTGGCGAAGCTAGTCTTGATGATATATTTAAAAGTGCATATAATGCCTTTAGATATGATGGGCAGATTATAGGGGCTTTGGCAGTTTTGTTTTTTTTGCTAAGAATTTTTAGTTATAAAATAGCAAAATTTTACGCATTTATAACAATCTTAATAACTGTTTTTGTAAATATAGCCAACATAGGCTTTTATGAAATTTATAAAGATGTTTTTAATGCTACTTTACTTGGCTTGGTGTTTGATGATAAAAAAGCTATATTTGATACAGCATTAAGCGGAGATTTTAATCTTGGCTTTAAATTTTTAATATGGCTTATTTTAAGTGTATTTTTTTATATTATTTTAAAATTTTTACTACAAATTTCAAGCTTTGATGAAAATAAAAAATCATATATTAAAAATTTTGCTCTCTTCATAATCTTTGCACTGCTAAGCACATTTGCTATAAATTCAACATTTGGTTTTAAAGGCATATCGCTTGGAAAAGAGCTTGTGCCTGTAGAAAACATTTTCTTAAGAAAAACCACCTTTGGAAGCTTTAGGGATTTGTTTTATGTATTTAAGGCTTACAAACAAATTTATAATTCAAATTTTAAAGATTATATAGATGAAGATCCATTACAAGTAGCCAAAGCGTTTGTTAAAGATAAAAATATCTCCGAACAAAACTCAAGCATAAATTTGTTAAAAGCTTTAGAACATACAGTGAAAAATCCTTCTCACAAAGAAGTAAAACATATATTTTATTTGATAGCAGAGTCTTATTCTGCTTGGCATTTTGATGAGGAATTTGATGAGTTAAATTTAAGCTCTGCTATGAAAGAACTTTTAAAATCTCCTCACGCTTTTAAGGCTAAAAATTTCTTGCAAGACGCATCTGGCACTATAAAAAGTTTAGATGTTCAAATCAGTGGTCTTTTGCAGTTTGAAATACCTTTAAATTTATCTGTTGGAAAAAGCCCTGTTTTTGAGACGTCTCCGGGCTTTATATTTAAAAAGTTAGGGTATAAAAATTATTTTTACTACGCTGGTTCTGGGACTTGGCAAAGGATAGATGCTTACACTGCATCTCAAGGCTTTGATAATATTTTTTACAATACAAATATAATAAATTTTGCAAAGGAGAATGGATTAAAAGCTCCTTTTGCAAATGCTTGGGGAGCCTATGATCACCATTTATATGATTTTATAAGAGCAAATACTAAAAAAGACGAAAAAACCTTTTCTATGATTCTTAGCACCTCATATCATCCTCCACACGATGTCCCTCTTGAGCAATTTGACATACCGTTTGATAAGATAGATTCTTTTATAGAAAAAAATAAAAACAAAATTGCAAATAAAGAATTAGCAAGAAAGGTTTTATCGCATATATATTATCAAGATAAGCAAATAGCAAATTTTATACAAAAAACCTCCAAAGAATTCCCTGATAGCCTTTTTGTGGTAACGGGAGATCATTATGATATGAAATACATATATGGAGCTGAAAGCTTAAACATAAGAAATCAAATTCCATTTATACTTTATGCACCCAGCCTAGACTTTAGCACAGTTTATGAAAGTGGTTCTCACATCGATATAGTGCCTAGTATAGTAAATTTAGTAGCAAAAGATGGTTTTAAATATTCTAGTTTTGGAAAGGCTATGCTAAGCACAGATAAAACCTCATCTTTGCAAAATAGAGATAGAATTTTAGGATACTTAGCTAGTGCAAACGACCGTTTTATTACCGATTCATCTAGCATAGAATATTTTAAAGATAAGCAAAAGCAAGAAAAGGATTTAGAGTTAGCCAAGGATCTTATGAAAGATTTAAAAAGAGCTAAAGCACTTTCTTGGTGGATTTTTTATAATGGCTATGAGCTTTACGAGGATAAACTTGATAAATATTGAAATTTTAAGTCAAATAAAAAAAGAGCTAAAAGATACACAAGAAAGCTCTTATAAGCATTTTGCAAAACAAGGTTCTTTTGCCTTGTATTATTCTAAAGATGTAGATTATTTTGTAAAAAAGGCGTATGATATAGTGCTTGAAAACTTTTTTGAGGACTTTTTACCAAACAATGTGCCATTTTGCATATGTGCTAGTAAGTCTTATGCCTCATTTAAGCTTTGTCCAAAACAAGAGCTTCCTTTACTTTTTATCTACAAGGATTTAAAAGCTTATAAAATAAGGCAGATTATAAAGGCTATAATAAGCTTACTAGGGGATTTAGGATACGTGATGTCATACGAGATAAAAGAATTATCCGCCTTTGATAATGATGTAATAAATTTTAATCTAGTAAATACTCGCTTCTTGTGCGGGTCTAAACTTATATTTAAAATTGCAAAAACAAAGATAGATGAGATAAAAAAACAAAAAGATTACATAAAAACTATGTGTGAAAAAGAATTTAATCTTAGTAAAATTCCTTTTATAAGACAAGAATTTAACATAAAAAAAGATTTCGGCGGACTTTCTTTTATATATATGCTAGATATTATATTTAAACTTTACAAAGATAAAATAAGTGAAAATTTTGATGAGGATATACTTAGCAAACTTAGACTTTGTAGTGATTTTTTGCTGTCTTTAAGCTCTGCTATGAATTTGCAAAACGACAAAGAAAGTGATATTTTTTTATTAGAACAAATGGACGAATTAAGCACGGTATTACTCATAAAAAGCAAAAAAAACAAAAGTGCAAAAGAAGTGCTTTTAACAAGGGCTATGTCAAATTTGCATTTCATAGGCATTTTTTGCTCTTACGTGTTTTCTTTGCTTGATAGCAATGAAAAAAAAATTTATGAAAATTTAAGTCTTACTAAACTTATGCAAAGACTTTGCGAATACAAATCAAAAGAGGAATTTAAAGCATATATGGCTTTTGAGATTAAGAAAATAGATTTTGACAAAGATGAACTCTTGCTTTGCTATGAGTATTTTTTACAGCTTTTATATAATGATAATTCATTTTACACCTTAAAACTCCTACTTGATAGTGATCTTCTAAAAGAATTTTTAAAACCCTTTTACAACATACGTTTCTTAATAGACTTTGAAAGGGAATTTAGCCTATGTGAAAATGCTTTTTTATGCTTAAAGACTTACGAGGAAAATTTAAGCGAATTTAAGGATTTAAACTTAAGCAAAGATGAAACAATGATTCTAAAACTAAGCATACTTTTAAGCTCTTTAAGAGAGGAAAATGAGCTTTCATTAGCAAATGTTTTTAGATCTTATTGTGCAAAACTTGATTTAGATATGCAAACAGTGGAATTTGGGCTTGTATTTTGCAAAAATTACTTTCTTATGAGAGAGACTATTTTAAAAGAAGATATTTACAATGAAACAGTAATTTTTTCACTTACTTCAAAGCTTAAAAATGAGAGATTTTTAAAAATTTTACATAAACTAAGCCTTATAAGTGCTATAGCCTTAAAAGAAAATAACAGTTTTTTTATAAGAAATTTAAATGAACTGCTTAAAAACTGTCTTGAAGCCTTAAGTGATGAAAATTTTTTAGATGAAAGTTTTAGAAGAGTTAAAAAAGAGCAAATTTTAAAAAGAAGCAAAATTTTTACAGAACTTGATGAAAATATGCAAGATAAGATAAGACATATAAAATCAAATTTATTTTTTATTAAACATAACAATGATGAAATAGTAAATATAGCACTTTTGGCAAGAAAGGGGGAAAATTTTATACTAAACATAGAAGAAAATTTTTGCTTGGAAGTATTTGCGAATCGAGATTTAAGAGTGGCTAATATACTAAAGGCTCTATCTAATTTAAATTTGATTAATATGAGTTTTTATGAACTTTTTGATGAAAAAATTTACATAAAATTTATATATGATAATCTTATAAACAAAGAGCAAAAGGATAAAATTTATGAGCTTTTAAAAGAGTGCTTAAAAACAAATTTTAAAATGACTAAAAAACCGACCATTAAAAAAGATGAGCTAAAATTTGACCTTGCTTATTCTAAAAATTATGTTAAATTAAATTTAAATAGCAAGGACACGAAGGGCTTAATGGCTTTTGTTATGGATATTTTTGCTAATTTTGGCATAATACTTAGTGAAGCAAGAATAAAAACGGTTAGACAAAGGACTAGAAATACCTTTATCTTTGAAAAAAATGAGCTTTTCTTACAAAAAAAAGATGAGTTTATAAAATCTTTAACAAGCGAGTAAAAATGTGTGGTATAGTTGGTTACATCGGTTCTAGGGAGAAAAAAAATATTATCTTAGAAGGCTTAAAAGAGCTAGAATACAGAGGCTATGATAGCGCTGGATTAGCTGTATTAAAAGACAAGGAGCTTGATTTTTTCAAGGCAGTTGGAAAGCTTGAAAATTTAGCTAATAAATGCGAAGCTTTTTCTAGCGAGGGCTTTGGTTTTGCAATAGGACACACAAGATGGGCAACGCACGGAAAACCTACTGAAATAAATGCTCATCCGCATCTTGGAGAATATTCTTGTGTTATACATAATGGAATCATAGAAAATTATAAAGAAATAAAAGAAAAGCTAGAAAAAGAAGGTATTAGCTTCTTAAGTCAAACAGATACCGAGGTTATAGTGCAGCTTTTCGAGTATTACGCTAAAGATATGGACGCTTTTGATGCATTTAAAAAACTTGTATCTGAATTAAAAGGTGCTTTTGCTACCTTGCTTATCTCAAAAAAAGAACCTACAAAGGTATTTTTTGCAAAAAATGCAGCACCTTTAATCATAGGGAAAAACGCAGATGAGACATTTTTTGCTTCAGCAGATGCCGCTTTAATAGGTAAAGTTAATGATGTAATATACCTAGAAGATGTAAGTTATGGCTATGCAAGCAAGAATGAATTGCTTATATATGAAAACGATATACTAAGAGCAAATACCTTTGTTAAACTGCCTAGTGATAAAGCTTATGCTCAAAAAGATGGTTTTAGATTTTTTATGGAAAAAGAAATTTATGAGCAAAGTAATGTATTAAGCGAAGTTTTAATGGGACGTATAGAAGGCGAGGAAATTATATTTGATGAGCTTAAAAATGAAAATTTAAAAGATGTAGAAGAGCTTAGCATTTGTGCTTGTGGGACTAGCTATCACGCAGCTTTGTCTTCTTCTTATCTTTTTAATAGACTTTCTAAGGTAAAAACTTCTGTTGAAATAGCTAGTGAATTTAGGTATAAAGACGGTATAGTAAAAGAAAATTCTTTATTTGTAGTTATATCTCAAAGTGGAGAAACTGCCGATACATTAGAAGCTTTAAAAATAGCTAAGCAAAAGGGTGCAAAAACGGTAGCAATTTGTAATGTAGATAATTCTAGCATAGTGCGTTTAGCGGATTATTCTATATTAACAAGAGCTGGTATTGAAAAAGGCGTGGCATCTACAAAGGCTTTTGCGACACAAATTTTAACACTATGGATGTTGGCAATCTTTATAGCTCAAAAAAAGGGTTTTGATATGAATAAAGAGCTAAAAGCACTAAGACATATACCAAAAGTAGCACTTGTTACTCAAAAACTGCACGATAAAGTTCATAGACTTTCAAAAAGATATCTTGATGGACACGGATTTTTCTTTATAGGAAGAGATGTGTTTTACCCACTTGCCTTGGAGGGAGCTTTAAAGCTAAAAGAGCTTTCTTATTTGCACGCTGAAGGATATCCAGCAGGAGAGATGAAGCACGGACCTATCGCTCTAGCAGATAGTAAGCTATATACCATAGCCTTGATGCCTGAGCTTTGCCTTTATGACAAAACCAAATCAAACGTAGAAGAGCTTATAGCAAGAGATTCTACCGTGCTTTGCATATCTCCTAATGAATTTGAATTAAGCGATGATTTCATAAAGACAAATAAACAAGAGCATTTTATGTGTGAATTTTTTGAAATGATGATAATCGTTCAACTTTTAGCTATGGAAATTTCTATAAGGCTTGGAAACGATGTAGATATGCCAAGAAATTTGGCAAAAAGCGTTACCGTTGAATGATAAATCTCGATAATAATCTTAGAGCTTTATCCCTTATAAAAAGCTCTATTTTAGATGATTTATATAAGATAAATATACAAAATTTTGACCTTTTAAAAGATGAATTTGGTTTAAATGTAAATTTTAAAGGGAAAATGCTTTATAAAAATGCAAATGAAGAGCTTTTAAGCTCTTTAAATTTCTTTAATGATAACTGCACTTTATATCCGGTTTTATTTTTTTATGGGCTTGGTTCTGCCGCTCTTTATAAGCTTTTGCTTGAAAATGAAAATTTAAAACATCTTATAATCTTTGAAAAAGAACTAGAGCTTATAAAGCTATGTTTGTGTTTTTTTGATTTTAGCAAATATATATGCGAACAACGGTTGATAATTATAAATTCTTTTGATGATGGTGAAATATCTAAAATCTTTGAGATAGAAAATATAATCTTAGCCCATAAAATTTATAAACTAAATATACATAGCTATTTTTATGAAACAAATTTTAAAGATGATATAAATAATTTAAATTTAAAGCTTATTTCTTTTATGAAAAACAAGGCATTTTCTTATGGAAATGACTATAAAGACGCTCTTGCTGGTATAAAAAATACTATCTTAAATTTAAATGATATGCTGGAAAATCCACCGATAAGACCTTTTTTAAAGGAAAATAAATTTAAATTTAAAACAGCGATAATAATATCCACCGGACCATCCTTAGAAAAGCAATTGCCTCTTTTAAAAGAAGTGCAAAACAATCTTATAATTTTTTGCCTTGATTCAAGCTATAGCATACTTTACGAGCACAATATAATCCCTGATTTTGTATTTTCTTTAGAAAGAATACCTTTAAGCTCTGAATTTTTTAACAACGACTATAAAGAATATGACAAAAATATTATATTTATCATATCAGCATTGACCCACCCAAACACTGTAAAATATCTTAAAAGAAATAAACGAAATTTTATCCTAGCACTTAGAGCCTTACATTTTAGCACATCTTTAAAACTTGATGACTTTGGCTATCTAGCAGATGGATTAAGTGTTGCGAATATGGCTTTTGAAATGGCTTGTGTGCTTAGATTTGAAAATATCATTTTAATAGGGCAAGATCTTGCTTATAGCGAAGATAAAAATTCTCATAGCAAAAATTATATATATAAAAATTTGCATAAAAATGATTATGAAAGAGATTTTAATCACTATGAATGCGAAGCTTATGGCGGCAAAAAAACCGTGCAAAGCTCTTTTGTCTGGACGCTTTTTAGAAAAATTTTTGAAAAAGATATAGCCTTAGTTAGCTCAAAACTTGGCATAAAAGTATATAATGCCACAGAGGGCGGAGCAAGGATAAATAATTCTATAGAAAAACCTTTTAAAGAGTGTTGTGAAAAGCTTTTAAAAGAGGATCTTAAAAAAGAATTTTTTACTGTAAAAAACAATGAAACGCAAATAAAATCCTTAAAAAAGAAAGCTAAAAAGAGGATAAAAGAGCTTTTGCAAATTCAAAATACCTTTTTAAAAGATTTTCAAAAATGCAAAAAAGATGATATAAAAAATTTGGAACTATTAATGCTTAAGCTTAGAAAAAGTGAATTTTTTTCAGAGCTTTTTTTGCCTCTTTATTTTGAAAAGGCAAGTGAGCTAGTAAAAATGAAAGCTCTTGATTTTAATGAAAAAGACGTAAAAGAACTTTTAGAATCTTTTTTTAAAGAATCTTTAACTTTGCTTTCTTTGCAAGATGAGCTTTTGACAAATTATTTAAAGGATAGGCTTTGAAATTTACACAAGAACAAAAGGATATGTTTAGAAAAAACATAGATGCAATACAGGTAAAATCTTTTAAAGATAAGATCTGTGCTATTAAAAAACCTAATTTATACAAGGTTGTTTTAGGCAAAGATCCTTTAGATATAAATTTTGTAGATTTAAGAGATAATAAAAAAATATACAAAAATCCTATTAAAGATTTAGAAGATATGCTTAAAAAATATGATGTAGAGTATAGATACTATAAAGTTTTAACCTTTTACGGTTTTGGAAACGGTCTTTTGTTTAAAGGGCTTTTGCAAAATCCTAATCTAGCTCATATCTTGGTCTTTGAAAGAGAAATAGAAATACTTTTTTTAGCATTTCATTTTGTGGATTTTTCAAAAGAATTAAAAGAAAACAAAATAATAATAAGTTTTTCTAAAGAAGCTACTTACAACTCTTTGCTTCCTTTATATAATCACAAATCTTTATTTTATTTTTACAGCAGAACGTATTTTATGGATATAACAACTGTGTATTATGAAAAATTTGAAGAAGAAATTTTGTATTTAAATAGACTAGTTAGCACGGCCATTAAGAATTCTATATTAATGAATGGAAACGATCCTTATGATGCCTTGCAAGGAATTTCACAGTATGTTTTAAATTTAAAAGATAAGCTCACAAACTCAAATTTTAAAGATTTTTTAAGGCTTAGAAAAAATACAAGCAAAACAGCTATCATAGTCTCAACGGGACCATCTCTTATAAAACAACTCCCACTTTTAAAACAGTATAGAGACAAAGTAGTGATATTTTGTGCTGATTCTGCTTATCCTATACTTTATAAATACGCAATCAAACCTGATTATGTATCTATGCTTGAAAGAACTGAAATAACAGCTGAATTTTTTAATCACGATTTTGGTGATTTCGATGAAGATATAGTGTTTTTACCTTATACTATTGTCCATCCAAACGCCTATAAATATTTAAATAAATATAATAGAAAATATATATCTATAGATAAATTACTAAGTTTTCAATTATATATGAATTTAACAAAATACGGTTATATAGATTATACTATATCGGTAGCTCACTTAAATTTTATAGTAGCTTATATGCTTGGAAACGAAAATATAATATTTATAGGGCAGGATTTAGCCTATGCTGATAATGGAAATTCCCACCCTGATGAGTATCAAAACAGTGCTACTTATGAAAGTTCATTATATACTCCTTTTGATATAGAGGCTTACGGTGGTAATAAGCTTGTTAAAACACATACTATTTGGAAATCTTTTAAAGATTCCTTAGAAACGCTAACAAGCAGTTTGTGTAATAAAATCAAAATTTATAATGCAACAGAAGGTGGTGCTAGGATAGAACATACTATAGAAAAGCCTTTTAAAGAATGCTGTGAGGAGCTTTTAAAAGAAGATATTCAAAGACCTTTTGTAAAAATTCCACTTCCTAGCAAAAAACAAGAAGATGAGCTTATGCTAAAGGCTTATTTTAGGGTATATCTTTCTGCTAAACACTGTGAAAAAGAAGAAAAGAATATGAATGAAAGACTAAGCATTTTAAGCGAAAAATTACAAAAATATAAAAATGCCGATAATTTAAAAGAATTTGAAAAAGATATGGAAGATGAAATAAATAATATTGATAAATTAAGGCAATTTATGTTGGACGATAAAGAATTTTTTGATATATATGAACTATTGCAGCCATTAGCAAATCAACTGATGCTACATCTTGCTAAATGTTACACTCTACCCGTAAGAGATGAAAACGAAAGACTTGCAAAAATGTATTTGATATTTAAAGAAAATGTGCTTTTTGCCGATTATTTTAGAGGTGCTGTAAAAGAGCAAAAAAATACACTTTTAAGGGATATAAAAGTGCTTGAGGAAGAACTTTTAAAAAGAGGCTTTGAAAAAAGGTTGTTAAAGATCAAAGCTCGCTCTGAAAATATCATAAACAAAGATGGGGGGGGGGCTTTAAAAATTATGTTTAATTTTTTACTAAAAAGACTTTTTAATAAAAAAAAAGACGGTTTAATATAATATAAAAGGATGAAAAATGGAAAAAACAGATATTTTTGACAAGAATTTAAACAGTATGAGAGCTAGATTTTATGAACCCTTAGTTAAAAAATTAAAAAAGATGAAAAATACTAAAAAATTTGAGCCTTTTTTTGACTTGTATGAGCCTTTAAATTTAAATATCACAGAGCTTAAAACAAAAGAAAAGATGTATGCTAAACCATTTGAAGAGCTAAAAGAAAGGATAGAAGAAATAAACAAAGAAAAAGCTAAATTTCCTATGCTATTTTTTTATGGTATTGGAAATGGGCTTTTATATAAGGCTTTGCTTCAAAATAAAAATTACAAAAGAATAGTAGTATTTGAAAAAGAAATAGAGCTTATATTTATAGCTCTTTGTCTGGTTGATTTCAGTGAGGATTTATACAAGGCTAGACTTTGTTTAGTAAATAGTCCTCAATACGACGGTGCTAGGGCTGACTTTTTATTTACATCTAGGGAAATAAACCTGCTTTATCGCTCATATCATTTAGAGCTTAACTGTTCTTTTTACGAAAAATACAAAAAAGATATTTTACATATAAATTCTATCAATAAAAATACAATGATATCAAATTCCTTAAAAAGAGGAAACGATGCAAAAGATGCTTTAATAGGCATAAATCATTTTATAAAACACCTGCCAAAAATGCTTACTCACGCTTCTTTAGAGGAGCTTATAAAAAAAAGAAAAGGCAAAGCAGATACTGCTATAATAGTAGCAACAGGACCAAGCCTTGATAAGCAACTTCCACTTTTAAAAAAGTATGCAAAAAAGGCTAGTATTTTTTGCCTTGATGCTTCTTATCCTATATTGCACGAACATGGTATCAAGCCTGATTATGTATTAACCTTAGAAAGAGTGGTAGCCACATCAGAATTCTTTGATAATGACTTTGGCGACTTTGATAAAAACGTGCTTTTTGTAGCACTAGCCTTAACCAATCCAAAAACTATAGAATACCTAGAAAGAAATAAAAGAGAGTATATATTAACTCCAAAAACTCTGCCATTAGCAATGGATATGGATTTTAAAGAATACCAAAGCCTAACGGGAATGTCAGTTTCTCATATGGCTTTTTTACTAGCTACAAGATTAAAACACAAAAATATCATTTTTATAGGGCAAGATTTAGCATTTGGCAAAGATGATAAGGGGCATTCTAAGAATTACTCAAGAGGGGAAGAAAAATCAAAACAAGAAACCAACCGTCTGGCAAAACACACGGTCAAAGCTTATGGTGGAGTTGGGACTGTAAAAACCACAGAGGTTTGGTTTCTTTTTAAAAACATTTTTGAACCTATGTTTGAAAGGGCTAAACAAAATTTTAATATTTACAACGCAACAGAAGGTGGTGCTAGGATAGAACATACCATAGAAAAGCCTTTTAAAGAATGCTGTGAGGAGTTATTAGGCAAAGATTTAAAAAAACCATTTGTAAAAATAAAACCTTACAAAAGAGAACACCAAAATAAACTCCTTTTATATGCTTACAAAAAAATAAAAACCTATCAAAGAAGAGGAGAAAATCTAGCAAAAGAATGCAGAAGAGTGTCTAAACAAATGACTTATTTTATAAATCCTCAAAGTAAGCAAAATGCGAAAAATAAACCCAGCCTTACTTCTGTATATCAAAATTTAGATAAGATTAAAAATAAACTTGGCACTAAAAAATACGCCTTTTTAGGAGAGGTTTTAGGTCCTAATTTACATCATTATGAAAGCTCCTTAGCACCGCTTTATCTTCAAAATGTGCTAAGCGAAGCAGATAAGCAAAACAAAATGGTAGCTTGGATTTACGCTCACGAAGCTTGGGTTGATGAAGTGCATAATCTAACCTTACTTCAAAATGGAGTTTTCAAAGCAGCTATAGTGCCGCTAAGGGAATTGCTAGAAAAAAGAAAGTTGATTTAACTTTTATAAAATATTTTATTTCCTTGTAAAAAAGTTAGAAAAAGTGTAAAATTATACCTTATACATAAATTCAAAGGTATATAAATGGACTTAATATCTTTAGTTCTAACACTTTTTTTTGTAAGCTTGGTGGCGTATTTTATTTTAAAAAACTACAATCCCATCTTTATTTTCTTTTTTTCGGGCATAGTTATTTTAATATCAGCTTTTTATCTAAACGGCACATTGATCCCTACAACAAAAAGGGCTTTAGAAGATATTACATTTATAACAAATTTGCTAGATTCTTTTGCATTTATAACAGATAGTTTTAAGAAAAACTTAGCAGGAGTTGGACTTGTGATAATGTCAGTAGCTGGTTTTGCTGCTTATATGAAACACATAAACGCATCATCAAAATTAGCATACATAGCAAATAAACCTCTTGGCAAAATCAAAAATAAATACCTAGTTTTAAGCGGAACTTTCGTGGTTGGAATGGCATTAAAAATAGTCATTTCATCATATGCTGGGCTTTTAATACTACTATTAGCTTGTATTTATCCTGTATTAATTACCATAGGGATTAGACCTTTAACAGCAGTTTCTGTGCTTTCTTTAATAGCGATTGATTACGGTCCAAAGGACGCAAATTCTATAAATATGGCAGCTATGGTTGGCGAAAGCGATAATGTTATAGGTTTATTTTTAAATTATCAAATTTACACAGTTATAGCCTACGTAGTGGTTATAGCACTTGTCATACCTTTTTATTATAATTATATAGATAAAAGAGATGAGGCTAAAAAAACAGATGATGTAAAGGTTGAAATACCTGAAATAAAAGATCCAAAATGCCCATTATTTTATATATTTTTACCTTGGCTTCCAATAGTTTTTTTATTTTCTGCTTATTTTTTAAATGTAAAACTAGACGTAATCACTGCAAATTTTTTAAGCATTGCCATAGTATTTACAATAGAATTTATAAGGCACAAAGACGGAAAAAAGCTTGGTGAAGATATAATGGTTATATTAAAAGCTATGGCTGATATTTTTATAACAGTTGTATCTATAATAATAGCAGCAGGGATATTTGCAGAGGGCATAAAGGCTCTTGGAGGAATTTCTATATTAGCTTCTGCTGTATCAAATATGGGAGCATCAGCTATCATACTAAGCATAACAGTTTTAAGCTTTTTGGTATATTTTGCCTCTGTAATAATGGGCTCTGGAATAGCCGCTTTTAATGCATTTGGCAAACTAGCTCCTGATATAGCGACAAAGCTTGGCATACATCCTATGGTTTTAGTTTTACCGATAGAAATAGCTTCTTGCTTAGGACGTGCTACCTCGCCTATATCTGGCGGAATTTTAGTTTTAGCAGGTTATGCAAAGCTAAGTCCTATGAGTATAGTTAAAACAAGCACTCCTCTTTTATTACTTGGAATGCTTGTTAATATACTAGTAGCTTACTCTTTTACCATTTTTTGATATAATTTATCCTAAAATTTACAATAAGGAGAAAAAATGCCATTATTAGATAGTTTCAAAGTCGATCATACTATTATGCCAGCACCTGCCGTGCGTTTAGCAAAAACTATGCAAACTCCAAAAGGAGATACTATATCAGTATATGATCTTCGTTTTTGTGTGCCAAATAAAGAAATTTTATCAGAAAAAGGAATCCATACTTTAGAACATTTATTCGCCGGATTTATGAGAGAACACTTAAATAAAGACGGAGAAGTTGAGATCATAGATATATCTCCTATGGGCTGTAGAACCGGCTTTTATATGAGTCTTATAGGAAAACCTAGCGATGAAGATGTAAAATGTGCTTGGGAAAAAAGTATGAAAGATGTATTAAATGCAAAAGAGATACCAGAAGCAAATGAATACCAATGCGGAACTTGCAAAATGCACTCTATCAACGAGGCTCAAGAAATAGCACAAAAAGTTTTAAATTCAAAAATAGGCATAATGGACACTCAAAAACTGCTGCTGAAAGACTTCGCTTAAATAAAGGAATTTCTTTTTTTTGAGATTCCTAACTTTCTAAAAACTAGCTTTTAAGCTAGTAAAAAAAATAAAATGTTAAAATAGATCAAAATATTAAGTAGGACAAGATGAATTACAAAAAATATCACAGAGGCTATTATATGCCGCCTAAAGAAAGTTTAAAGTGGAGTAAAAAGGAATTTATAGACAAAGCTCCTATTTGGTGTAGCGTGGATTTAAGAGACGGGAATCAAGCCTTAATCACACCTATGAATTTAGAAGAAAAGTTGGATTTTTTTAAGCTCTTGGTAAAAATAGGCTTTAAAGAAATAGAAGTTGGATTTCCAGCAGCATCAGCTACAGAATTTGACTTTGTAAGAAAACTTATAGATGAGGATCTTATCCCAGATGATGTAAGCATACAAGTCTTAACGCAAAGTAGAGAGCATATCATAAAAAAAACATTTGAAAGCTTAAAAGGTTGCAAAAACGCCATAGTGCATTTTTACAACTCGACCTCTTTTGCACAAAGACAACAAGTCTTTAAAAAGAGCAAAGATGAAGTAAAGAAAATAGCTACAGATGGGGCATTATGCGTAAGAGAATTAGCAAAACAAACACAGGGAAATTTTCGTTTTGAATACTCGCCAGAAAGCTTTACAGGCACAGAAATTGACTATGCTTTAGAAGTTTGCAATGAGGTTATTGAAATTTTAAACCCTAGCAAAGAAAAAAGTATGATTATTAACCTACCTGCTACTGTTGAAATGAGCTTACCACATATATACGCTTCTCAAATCGAATTTATGTCAGAAAATTTAAATAAAAGAGATAGTGTGCTAATTTCCTTGCACCCACACAATGATAGAGGCTGTGCTGTGGCTGCTGCTGAACTTGGAGTTTTAGCCGGTGCTGATAGGATAGAAGGAACTCTTTTTGGAAATGGCGAAAGAACAGGAAACGTAGATCTTATAACATTAGCTATGAATTTGCATACACACGGAATCGATAATAAGCTTGATTTTAGCGATATACCAAGCATAGCGAATTTGTATGAAAGAGTCAGCAAGATGAGCGTATATGAAAGACAACCATACTCCGGAAAACTTGTATTTGCAGCTTTTTCTGGTTCTCATCAAGACGCTATAGCTAAAGGTATGGCTTATCATAAAGAAAATTCACTTTCTACTTGGACTGTGCCATACTTGCCAATAGATCCAAAAGATCTTGGAAGGGTTTATGAAAGTGATGTGATAAGGATAAATTCACAAAGTGGCAAGGGTGGAATTTCTTATATATTAAATCAACATTATAAAGCCGATTTGCCGTCTATTTTAAAAGAGGAATTTTCATACCATATAAAAGATATTTCAGACAAAGCTCAAAAAGAATTAAACCCAAATGAAATTTGTGAAATTTTTGAAAGAGATTTTGTAAATCTTACAAGTCCGCTTGAAATTTTAGACTATAATTTTAACAAAAAAGATAGTATGCAAGTTACGCTAAATTTAAGTTTTAATGGAGAGAAAAAAACTAAACAATCACAGGGAAATGGTCGTCTTGATAGTATAGCATCTGCCTTAAAAGAAGTGCTTGATATAAATTTTGAAATTTTAGACTATAGCGAGCATTCCTTAAAAGAAGGATCAAAGTCTCAAGCAATATCTTATGTGTATGTGGATTTTGAAGGAAAAAAAATGTTTGGTGTAGGCATTGATGAGGATATCATCGCTGCCTCTATAAAAGGTTTAACAAGTGCCATAAATAGGGCTTTAAAAAAGGAAGGATAAAAAATGTCTATGACAATGTCGCAAAAAATTTTAGCAGACCGTGCAGGGCTTAAAGAAGTAAAAGTTGGGGATTTGATAATGGCAAAACTTGATATGGTTTTGGGTAATGATATAACAACTCCGGTTGCGATAAATGCATTTAAAAAAGCCAAATTTACTCAAGTTTTTGATAAAAATAAAATCTCTTTAGTAATGGATCATTTTGCTCCAAACAAAGATATAAAAGCAGCCACGCAGTCTCAACAATGTCGCTGCTTTGCAAACGACTTTGATATAAAACATTACTATGATGTTGGAAATATGGGGGTAGAACACGCACTTTTGCCAGAACAAGGCATAGTTACCATTGGAGATTTAGTTATTGGTGCTGATTCTCATACTTGCACTTATGGAGCTTTAGGTGCTTTTTCTACAGGAGTTGGCTCTACTGATATGGGTATGGCTATGGCTACTGGAGAAGCTTGGTTTAAAGTGCCATCTGCACTTAAATTTAACATAACAGGTAAGCTTAGAAAAAATGTAAGCGGAAAAGATGTAATACTTCATATAATAGGCTTAATAGGCGTTGATGGTGCAAGATATAAAAGTATGGAATTTAGCGGTGAGGGGCTTAAAAATCTTACAATAGATGATAGGCTTTGCATTGCAAATATGGCTATAGAAGCAGGTGCTAAGAATGGAATTTTTGAAGTAGATGATGTAACTATCGAGTATGCAAAAGGTAGAACTTCTAAAGAATTTAGAATTTATAAAGCTGATGAAGATGCAGAGTATGAAAAAGTGTATGATATAAATTTAGATGAGATAGAACACACAGTAGCCTTTCCACACTTGCCTGAAAATGCCAGAACCAAAAAGGATTGGGGAGATATAAAAATAGATCAAATCGTAATAGGCTCTTGCACCAACGGTCGCCTTAGCGATATGAAAGCAGCTTATGAAATTTTAAAAGGTAAAAAAATCGCTAAAAACACTCGCTGTATTATAATACCAGCCACACAAAATATTTACCTAGAATGCATTAAACAAGGCTATCTAAAAACTTTTATAGAAGCAGGTGCAGTAGTATCAACACCAACTTGCGGACCTTGTCTTGGCGGACATATGGGTATCTTAGCAGCAAATGAAAAATGCGTATCAACAACAAATAGAAATTTTGTAGGTAGAATGGGACATGTAACAAGTGAAGTTTATCTAGCTTCTCCCGAAGTTGCCGCAGCTAGTGCCATAACAGGTAAATTAAGCTCACCAGATGAAGTTTTATAAGGAGAACTTATGAAAGTAAAAGGTTTTGTGCATAAGTATAATGATAATGTAGATACAGATGTTATAATACCCGCTAGGTATCTAAATACAAGCGATAATAAAGAATTAGCCTCGCACTGTATGGAAGATATAGATAAAGATTTTGTTAAAAAGGTAAAACCGGGCGATATAATGGTTGCTGGATATAATTTTGGTTGTGGCTCAAGCAGAGAACACGCCCCTATATCCATAAAAGAAAGTGGAATTTCTTGCATTATAGCAAAAAGTTTTGCTAGAATTTTTTACAGAAATGCCGTAAATATAGGTCTAGCTATAATAGAATCAGATGCAGCAGATGAGATAGATGACAAAGATGAAGTAGAAATTGACTTTAGCAGTGGAACTATCACAAATTTAAGCAAAAACAAAACTTACAAAACAACTCCTTTTCCATCATTTATACAAGAAATAATAAATGCAAATGGCTATGTAAATTATATAGCACAAAAAAAGGATAAAAGGTGAAAAAAAATATAGCCGTAGTAAGAGGCGATGGAATAGGCGTTGAAATCATAGAAGAAGCATTAAAACTGCTAAAAACAGTAGCTAAAATTTACAAGCACGACTTTTCTTTTAATGAAGTTTTAGCAGGTGGTTGTGCCATAGATAAAACAGGACAGTGTTTGCCTGATGAAAGCTTAAGAATTTGCAAAGAAAGCGATTCGGTGCTGTTGGGTGCTGTTGGTGGTTTTAAATGGGATAATGAAGTAAGCACAAATAGACCAGAACAAGCCTTGCTTAGAATAAGAAAAGAATTAGGATTGTTTGCAAACATACGCCCTGCTTTTTTGTTTCCTATGTTAAAAAATGCCTCTCCCTTAAAGGCTGAAATTTTAGAACAAGGCATTGATTTGATAATAGTTAGAGAATTGACAGGTGGGGTTTATTTTGGAGAACATAAAACCAAAAAGATAGAAAATGAACTTGTAGCAAGCGATGATATGACTTATAAAGAAAGCGAAATAAGACGTATAGCTAAAGTTGCTTTTGATATAGCTAAAAATAGAAAAAAAGAGCTTATTTCAGTTGATAAGGCAAATGTTCTTGATAGTAGTCGCCTTTGGAGAAAAATAAGCGAGGAAGTGGCAAAAGAGTATAAAGATGTAAAACTAAGTCATATGTATGTAGATAATGCGGCTATGCAGCTTTGTGCTAGACCTTCACAATTTGATGTAATTTTGACTGAAAATATGTTTGGAGACATTTTAAGTGATGAGGCAAGTATCATAACAGGTAGCATAGGAGTTATACCCTCTGCATCTCTAAATGAAACCAAACAAGGTCTTTACGAGCCAATTCATGGCTCAGCACCAGATATAGCTGGACAAAACAAGGCAAATCCTATAGCTACTATACTAAGTGTGGCTATGATGCTAAGACTTTCTTTTGAGCTTGAAAAAGAGGCAAAAGCCATAGAAGATGCAGTGCAAAAAACTTTAAACCAAGGCTTTAGAACAGCTGATATAATGGATAAAGACTCTACCTTGCTAACTTGTTCGCAAATGGGAGATGAGATAATTAAAAATCTATCTTAGGATAAGAAATGAAAAATGACAAACTTACTTTAAGTGCGTGTATTTTAGTAAAAAATGCACAAAAGCACATAAAAGAATGCCTAGAAAATTTGCAAGATTTTGACGAAATCATCTTGCTTGATAATGAAAGTAGCGATGATACCTTAAAAATCGCTCACGATTTTAACAAAGAATATAAAAATTTAAAAATATATCAAAGCGAATTTATAGGCTTTGGTGCCTTGAAAAACTTAGCTATTTCTTACGCTAAGAACGAATGGATATTTAGCATAGACAGTGATGAAATCTTAGAAAAAGAGTGTTTAAACTACCTAAAAGACTTCTTTTCTAAAGCTGTAGATGAGAAAACTATCCTAGCCCTACCCCGCAAAAATCTATACAAACAAGAATGGATAAAGGCTTGCGGCTGGTATCCTGATTATGTTACACGCATTTTTAATAAAAATTATACAAAATTTAACAACAACCTAGTGCATGAAAGCGTGATAGTGCCTAAAGATTCAAATTTTAAAAAACTTGATTTTGGCGTGAAGCATTATACTTGTTCTGGAATAGAAAGCATAGTAACAAAGATGAATTTATACACAAGTCATTCAGCTAAAGAAAAATTTAAAAACTCCAAAAAAACATCTTTTAGCTCTGCTATATTGAGATTCTTTGTAAGCTTTACTAAGGATTATTTCTTTAGAAAGGGCATATTTTATGGATACAAAGGCTTTATAATTTCATTTATGAATGCACAAGGTTCTTTCTTAAGATACGCAAAGCTCTATGAGTTAAATAAAGATGAAGAAACTGTTAATAAGCTCTAAAGACATAAGCTCAAATGGCGGAGGAGAGAGGGTCGGTGCAAATTTAGCCAATGAGCTTTGTAAATACTATGAACTTGAAGTTGTAAGTTTTTTTAAAGAAAACGAAAATTTACATTTTGAAATAAATTCAAAATTAAAAATAAAATATCTATCAAATATAAAAGCAAAAAATGCCATTTATAAGTTTTTTATGAAAAGTATTTATAGGTATTTTTTAAGCTTAAAACTTTGTATGTTTATAAAGAAAGAAAATTTTGATTTTATTTTAGCAAACGATGGTTTTTTTGTGCCTTTTTTTAAAAATAAACATACAAAATATATTAGATTGTGGCATTTACAAGCACCAAGAAAGAAAAAGAAAATTTTTGATAGTTTTGATGATATAGTGGTATTATCAACAAAAGAACTTCTTACTTGGGAAAAGTATCATAAAAATATAACGGTAATACCAAATTTTTTAAACACAATTCCAAACAAAGAAACAAATCTAAGTCAAAAAGCAATTATAAGCGTAGGTCGTATGGATAGAGGAGATCAAAAAGGATTTTTTAGATTATTAGATATTTTTAGCTTAGTTTTAGACGATAAAAGTTTGCAGGAATGGAAGCTTTGTATAGTAGGTGATGGAATTTTAAGAAAAAGTTTAGAAGAAAAAGCTGAAAAATTGGGGATTATGAAAAATGTGGAATTTAAAAATTTCACAAAAGACATAGAAAAAGAATACTTATCGGCTAGCATTTACGCTATGACGAGCCATTTTGAGGGCTTTGGTATGGTTTTAGCTGAAGCTTGTAGCTATGGTTTGGCCTGCATTGCCTTTGATGTAAAATCAGGACCAAGTGATATAATTAATGATAAAGAAAGTGGCTTTTTAATAGAAGATAACAATATAAAAGATTTTACTGCAAAGCTTAAAATTTTAATGAAAGATGAAAGTCTAAGACATAAATTTAGCAAGAATGCAAAAAAACAAGCCCTTAAATTTGAAAAAGAAAATATTATAAAAAAATGGCTTAAGATTTTGACATAAAAGCCCACTCTTTTCTTAATATCTAGAAAACAAACACTTGGCTTAATAAATTTGTAATTAATTGCTAGCGTTATTTTCTTTGGTTTTATTATCATCTACTCGCTTTATTAAAAGTGTAAGCTCTGATGCTTTTTGAGGTTGCATTTTAGAAAGAACTCCTGAAATTTTCCTAGGTTCTAAAGATAAGATGATTTTTGTGGCTTCATCACCATCCATTTGAGTTAAAACATCAGCTATAGCACTTTCTTTCATAGATGAGTAAATTTCTTTTATTCTACCGTCTGTTTTGCTTTCTATCGCTTTTAAATTTTCTTCGCTTTGTTTTAAGATTCTTTCATTATCAGCTTTTAACTGCTCTATTTTTTTCATAGTTGCATTCAACTCCGCTTCTTTTTTCTCTAAAGCTTGCATTTTCTCCCTTTGCAAAGCCTCAAAAGAAGCTCTATAAGCCTCTAATGCCTGTTTAGCTTCATCATATTCTCTAGTTTTTAATTCAAGTTCTTGTCTTTTATTTTCTAAAACCCTTTCTTCATTTGCAAAAGCAAACAAGAAAAAACTTAACATAAAAACAATTTTTTTCATGTTTTTTTCTCTCCATAAACATACCTACTAATAGCTATTTCATCTATAAATTTCTCTTCTTCTTTTTTAATCTTTTCTTTTATTTTTTTTAATTCTTCGCTTTCTAGGTATTTTATCTTTTCATATTCAAGATTTGCTCTTTTATACAACATTTGATAATGCGATACTTCTTTGTTGCTAAGAATAAGTTTCTCTTTTTTATTTTCTTTAAAGGCTCTAGCTACTCCTAAAATCTCAAGACTTTGTTTTAAATTTTGAACAGAACCAGAACTAGGCAGAGAAAGCTCCTCGCACTGCCTAGAAGCTAGTTCAAATTCAAGCTCATTTTGCCTTAATCTAGCTCTAGCCTTACTTAAATTTGATTCTGCTTTATCTAAATTTTGTTTTTGTATCTTCAAAACTGAGCTGTATTTTGTTTTCACAGAACTATAGTATCCTCCCTTTCTGGAGAAGTTGATATATATTTTATCTTAGTTTTAATAAGCTCTTCTATGCGAGATATGTATTTTTTAGCATTGCTTGGCAAGTCTTTAAAATTTCTTACACCAGCACTTTTATCCCAGCCATCAAATTCCTCATATATAGGTTTTGCATTCTCTAAATCATTTGGAACAAAACTTACCTCTTCTCCATTATATTCGTATGCCTTGCAAATTTTTACAGTTTTAAACCCGTCTAAAACATCTAATTTCATCAAGGCTAATTCATCAAGCCCGTTTAATCTTGAAGCGTATCTAACTGCTACGGCATCAAAGTGTCCGCATCTTCTAGCTCTACCTGTGCTTGTGCCAATTTCATTGCCTATTTTAGATATTTTTTGTCCATATTCGCCTGTATCCTCACTAGGAAAAGCACCATTTCCAACTCTTGTAGTATAAGCTTTTGCTACGCCTATAACCTTACCACTATCTTTAGAATTTAAACCAAGCCCATTTAAAGCACCGCAACTTGTTGTGCTAGAGCTAGTTACAAAAGGATATGTCCCGTGATCTATATCTAGCATTGTCCCTTGTGCGCCTTCTATTAAAATCTTTTTATCTTTTTCCAAGGCATCATAAAGCATAGAAGTGGTATCTTTTATAAAAGGTTTAAAAAAATCACAATACTTTTGCAATTCTGATAAAAGCTCTTTTTTATTTGGTTTTTCTATATCAAATGCTTTAAAAATGGCTTCATTCATTTCAAAATCAGATATGATATCATCACAAAGCTTATTAGGATTCAAAAGCTCAAATACCCTATGACCAACACGCAAAATTTTATCAGCATAGCAAGGTCCTATGCCTCTACCTGTAGTGCCTATGGCATTTTTGCCTCTCATTTTTTCTCTAGATATATCCATAAGGCTATGGTATTTCAAATTTAAGTGAGCCTTTTGGCTTATAAAAAGCCTTCCTTTAAGGTCTTCAAAAGCCTTCATCTCTTCTGTTAAAGCTTCTAAAGAAATAACAACCCCGTCTCCTATTATATTTACACAATTTTTATGCAAAACACCAGAAGGTATAAGATGAAGTGCGTATCTTTTTCCATTAGCCCATATGGTATGTCCTGCATTATGACCTCCAGCACTTCTGCATACAAAATCATAATCTCTGCAAAGCCTATCTACTATCTTGCCTTTGCCTTCATCTCCCCACTGAACGCCAATGATAATATCAGCACCCATTTATTCTCCTGATTTTTCTTTTATAATTGTTTGTTTAGGATACACGAAAATGCTTTCTCTAAGCACTGATATATTTTCTTTATCATCGTTTGCATAAGCTTTGATAGTAATATGTAAAATCGTATCCTTACTATCATCGTTTGCTAACTCGCTATTTGCTTTTAAAACTACTATTTGTTTAGCTTGCTCCCCAGCTTCTAATTTAAAAGCTTTTTTAGGTCTTAAAATTTCTAGCTTTTCATTACTATCTTTAACAGTAGCCTCAAAATAATATTCGTGAGCTTTATTGTCAGTGTTTTGGAATAAAAATACATAAGAATTACTTATCTCTAAACTACCGTCTATTTTTTTATTTATATTATAAAGTTCGGTGCTTCTGTTTATATTTAAAAGCATATTTTCTTTTTTTGTAGTCATTGTTAAAAGGGCTATAAAAACTACAGCCAAAACGACTAAATAAGCAACGGTTCTAAATCTAAAATATTTAACCTTCCTGCCAGTGTTTATAGACTGTGAGCTAGTCCATTGTATAAGACTTGGTCTATTTAGCTTATTTTGCACGACAGAACAAGCGTCAGCACATTCTAGACAATTTATACAGTCAAGCTGCATACCCTGCCTTATATCTATGTGAGTAGGACAAACTGTTACACAGGCTTCACAGCCTATACATTCTCCTTGAGGTGGCTTTTTGTGTAGTTTTGTTTTTCCATCAAATATCACACCTCCTCTTTTTTCATCATATACAACTTGCACTGTATCGTGATCAAACATAACAGATTGTATCCTAGCATAAGGACAAACATATACACAAAATCTCTCTTGTATATAAACAACATCAAATGTTAAAAATAAAGAGGCACAAAATAAAATTCCAAGCAATAATAAGTGTTCTGCTGGGTTTTGCAAATACAAAAAGAAATCTTCAGGTGGGACAAAATACCATAATAAATTACTTGTAGCTATTAAAGACAATACGTAAAATATTAAAACAGCTAGTATTTTTTTAAACATATTTCCCGGATATTCTTTTTGTTTGTCCTTTATATTTTTACGAATTTTTAATAATTTTGTTTGTATCAAATCCCTATAAATAACTCTAAATATAGTCTGAGGACAAGCCCAAGCACACCAAATTCTACCGGCTAGAGTTGTTACAAAAAATATAGTTAAAAAAAGACCTATCAACACAAAAGGCATTAAAAAAAGCTCTTGTGTGCTAAAGGAAACAAAAAGCAAATCAAGCTTTTTGTGATCAAAGCTTAGCAAAAAAAAGTGGTTTCCATTTATACGAACAAAAGGTAATATCAAAGCCAATACAGCAATAACTCCGTAAGTTATGTATCTTTGTTTTGTGTAATTTGTGATTTTTCCTTGCATAGTATCTCCTTTAAAATTAGATTGTAGCACATTTCACATTAATAAGCAAGATTTTAAAAACAAAGAAAATTTTTTAAACAAATTTCAAACATTTCAATGCAAATTTAAAAAACTTTGTTCTGTTAAAAAGAGGCTTTAAATAGCTTTAGCTTTGTATTTTTAAATTCACTAAAGCCTGATAAATAAACTATCTAGATTTAGAATTTAAAAACACAGAAAATATTATCAAACAAAAAGCAAATATATCAACAAAGCTGTAAGTAGTGCCAAGAAACAAAAATGTCATAAAAGCAGCTGCTACCGGCTCTATACAAGCTATCATACTAGCTTTTAATGCTCCTATTATCTCTAATCCTTTTAAATACAAGCTAAAAGCTAATATAGTCCCTACAAATACTATACCAAACATGGTTCCATACTCTAAAAACGTAAAATTGTAACTTGGAATTTTGCCTAATAAAAGTATAAAAAGAATTATAGCACCTATTAAAGAAGCATAAGCCATAACAAAAATAACGCCATATTTTAGCATTATTTTTCTAGCACCTAAAGAGTAATACACTACACCAAAAGCAGAGAGTATCCCCCAAAATAATCCCCAAAAATTAAGCTTTTGCAATGAAAATTCTCCTTTAAAAGCTAAAAAAAACATAGCAATCAGCAATATAACAAGAGCCAATACATCTAATTTTTTAGGTAAAATTTTAGATTTTAAACAAATAATAAGCATTATAAAAATAGGTGCTGAATACTGAATCATCGTAGCTGTACCAGCATCTATATAAGCTATGGCTTTAAAATAAGCAAACTGTGTTAAAAGTAGTCCAAAACAAGCAAATAAAAGCAAAGACAAAACTTCTTTTTTATCTCTAAAAATACGCATATTATTTTTAGTAGAAGAAAATAAAGCTAGTATTAAACCTGTTAAAAACAATCTATAAAAACTTACCCAATCAACACTATATCCCTTTTTAAATAAAGACTCAGCCATAACTCCAGAACTAGCCCAAAACAATCCACCTAAAATGACTAATAAAACTCCAAATTTATAGCTTCTTTTCATAAAACTCCTATAATTCAAGACAAATTATAGTATAATTTATCTTTTTGTAAAAGGAAAAAATATGTATTATTTAGAAATAGAAGGAACGAGCAATCTAAACGGTTCTGTTGAAATAAGTGGAGCTAAAAACGCTGCTTTGCCGCTGATAGTATCTAGCATACTAGCAAAAAATGAAGTTAGTATGAAAAATATACCAAACGTTGCGGATATTAACACGCTTTTTTTGTTGCTTAAAAATTTAGGAGCATCATTTTCTTTTGAAAATCACGAAGCAAAAATAAATACTAGCACATTAAACAATACAAAAGCTAAATATGACATAGTAAGAAAAATGAGGGCTTCTATACTCACACTTGGTCCATTGCTTGCTAGATTCAAAGAATGTGAAGTATCTTTGCCTGGAGGTTGCGCCATAGGACAAAGACCTATAGATTTACACCTTTTAGCTCTTGAAAAAATGGGAGCAAATATAGCTATAAAGCAAGGTTATGTGGTTGCAAGCGGTGCATTAAAAGGGACTGATATAATATTTGATAAGATAACCGTAACAGGTAGTGAAAATATAATAATGGCAGCTTCATTAGCTAAAGGAAAAACAAAGCTAATAAATGTTGCTAAAGAGCCTGAAGTCGTGCAGCTTTGCGAAACCTTAAAAGAAGCTGGGCTTGATATAAAAGGCATAGGTGCAGATGAACTTGAAATTTACGGAACAGATGGAGAGCTTTTACCATTTAAAGAAATAAATGTTATACCTGATAGAATAGAGGCTGGAACATATCTTTGTGCAGGTGCTATAACAAATTCAAAAATAACAGTAAAAAAAGCAAACGCAAAACACCTTAGTGCTGTTTTAGATAAATTTAGACAAATGGGCTTTGGTATAGAAGTAAAAGACGATGAAATAACCATACTTCCAGCCAAAAAAATAAAAGCTATTGAAATTATAACAAGTGAATATCCAGGCTTTCCTACCGATATGCAAGCTCAATTTATGGCACTTGCTTTAAGGGCTGAAGGGACAAGTATTATAGATGAAAGACTTTTTGAAAATCGCTTTATGCACGTTAGCGAACTTTTAAGAATGGGTGCTGACATAAAATTAAATGGTCATATAGCAAGTATAACTGGCACAAAAGAGTTAAACTGTGCTGATGTTATGGCTACAGATTTAAGAGCTTCGTCTGCATTGATACTAGCTGCTTTGTTTGCTAAAGGAGTTAGCAGAGTGCATAGAATTTATCATTTAGATAGAGGATATGAAAAACTTGAGGAAAAATTTAAAAAACTTGGTGCTAATATAAAAAGACTTGAGGAATAAAACTTGGATACATTTGAAGCTATAAATTTTTTGAAGACAAAGACAAAAAAAATACAAGAATTTGAGCTTATAAATTTAAATGATGCTAAAGATAGAATTTTATTTGAGGATTTAAGAGCTGAATTTGATTCTCCTGCTTTTGATAATAGTGCTCTTGACGGATATGCTTTTGCATATGCAAATAAAGATAATCCTTTAAAAATAAAAGGAAGTATATTTGCTGGTGATTTAGAAGAATACAAAATTAATGATGATGAATGCTATAAGATAATGACTGGGGCTAAAATGCCTAAAAATACAGATACAGTGCTTATGCTAGAAGATGAATGCTTGGAAAATGGAGCATTGATAATAAAAACTGATATAAAAAAATTTAATGCCAATAGAAAAAAAGCGGAAGAATTTAAAAAGGGAGAAATTTTACTAAAAAAAGGAACTATGTTAAAGGCTTCTCATATAGCACTATTGGCTTCGCAAGGAAAATATAAAATTAAAGTTTTTAGAAAAATTAAAATTTGCATCTTTTCAAGTGGAAATGAATTAAAAGAGCCATTTGAAAGCAAAAAAGATGCACAAATTTACAATGCAAATGCTTATTCTATAATGGCTATATTAAATCATCCTTGTTTTGAAACAAACTATAAAGGCATTATACAAGATACAGTAAATGAGTGCAAAAACGCTATAAATACAAAAGATTGCGACCTTATAATCACAAGCGGTGCAGCTAGTGTAGGAGAAGCTGACTTTATGAAACAAGCTTTGTTTGAGCTTGGTTTTGAATGCTTATTGTCAAATATAAAGGCTAAATTTATAAAGCCTAGTAAATTTTTTGCTAAAGATAATAAATTTGTTTTTGTATTGCCCGGAAATCCAATATCAGCTATATTTTCTTGTTTTTTACTGGTTAAATCTTTTCTTTTTTTCACGCTAGAACAAAGTAATTTTTTTGCTGTAAAAACTTGCAAATTTAAAGGGGAAATAAATTTAAAAGGTGGTAGAAATGAGCTTTTTTTAGGAAATATAAAAGATAAACACTTCATACAAAGCAAACAAAATTCATCATATATGCTATCTATACTATCTAAAAATGAGTATCTTTTAATAAGCAAGATAGATAAAAAAGAGATTAAAAATGATGAAGATGTATCCGTCATAAAGCTTGACTTTTAATATCTTTTTATATAAAATTACACTCTTATTTTGCGGGAATAGCTCAGGGGTAGAGCACAACCTTGCCAAGGTTGGGGTCGCGAGTTCGAATCTCGTTTCCCGCTCCATTTTAAAATCGTTTTAAACTAAATTCACATTCACTTCATTATGCATTCACTTACACTTCACTTAATATAGCTATCATTACAACATAAAAATTAATTTTCAAGGAGACAAAATGAAAAAATTAAGAGTTGTAGCTTTAGCTACTTTATTTTGTGCAAGTTCATTATTTGCGGATATGGCAGTAGCCCCAAATACACTACCAGCTAAAATTCACAATTTTGTGAAACAGCATTTCAAAGGAGCTAACATTATGTTTGCTGAAAGAGATATGACATCTTTTGATATAGATCTTTCAGACGGAACAAAGATAGAGTTCAATATAAATGGCGATTGGACAGATATAGACGGCAGATACAAAGCTATACCTACAACATTTTTGCCTAATGCAGTAGTATCTAAGGTAAAAGCTGCACAACCAAACGCTCAAATAATGGAGGTTGATAGAACTATCAACGGCTATAAATTTAAATTCAACAATATGATGGAAGTTTATACAGACGCCAATGGTAATGTAGTAGGACAAAAATTTGACGACTAATCAAAAAATTACCTCTTAATAAAAGGGGTAATTAAACAAAAAAATCATCTAACAAAAATTAAAAATAAAGCACTCTAAAAACAAAAATTTAAAAAACACATTTTTTAAAAAATATATTTTTATCCTTTTTAAAAGGAAAAAAATAAAAATTTTATAAAAAAAAGCTTGACTTTTAAAAACACTTTTACTACAATACAAGCTTTGATTTTATTAAAATATTTTTCTGTTTAGCCTTTGCTATACAAGTTCTTTTAAAGGGAAAGTTATGGAAAGAATAAGGCTTAAGCTTAAAGCTTATGACCATAGAGTTTTAGATCGCACAGTTGCAGCTATAGTTGAAGCTGTTAAGAGGACAGGTGCAGATATAAGAGGTCCTGTGCCTTTACCTACTAAGGTAAAAAGATATACAGTTTTGAGATCTCCTCACATAAACAAGGATTCAAGAGAGCAATTTGAAATGAGAATTCACACTCGTATGCTCGATATAGTAGCAGCAACTCCTGATACTGTTGATTCTCTAACTAAGCTTGATTTAGCTCCAGAGGTTAATGTTGAAGTTAGAGCTATGGGAAAATAGTTGAGTGATTAAGGATAGATTATGGAATATATAGTAGAAAAGATAGGTATGAGTAGAACTGTAACCAATCCGAGTGTTGCTGTAACTTTGCTTAGAGTGCTATCTGCTAAGGTTTGTGAAGTAAAAGAAAGCGGAAAGGCTCTGGTTGCTTACTCGAACGGTAAAACAAAAAATAAATGCATACAAGGACAACAAAAAAAATACAACCTATCACCTGAATTTAATAGGTTTGTTAGCATTTTTGTTAATAATAAAGAGGTAGGCGATTTAGATGAAACCCCACTAAATGATGCTAAAATTTTAAAGGTTTCATTCAACTCAAAAGGTAGAGGATATAGTGGTGTTGTTAAAAGACACGGCTTTGCTGGTGGTCCTGCAAGTCACGGTTCTCGCTTTCACAAAAGGCACGGTTCTATCGGAAATAGAGAGTGGCCTGGTAGAGTGCAGCCTGGGATGAAAATGGCTGGACATTATGGAAATGTAAAAATAACAGTTAAAAATGAAGTTTTAAGTTATGATAGCGAAAGCAAAATTTTGGTATTAAAGGGTGCTGTTCCGGGTCATAACGGAGCTTTAGGTAGAGTAAGGATTTCAAAATGAGTAAAGCTATCGTTTTAAATGATAAATTTGAAAAATCAGGCGATTTAGAATTACCTGCTAGATACACAGAGATAAATCCTCACAACCTTTATCTTTATGTAAAATCATACCTTGCCTCGTTAAGAGCAAATACTGCACATACAAAAAATAGAAGTGAAGTTAGCGGTGGTGGCAAGAAACCTTGGAGACAAAAAGGACGTGGTGGTGCAAGAGCAGGTTCTACAAGAACTAACGTTTGGGTAGGCGGTGGAGTTGCTTTTGGTCCAAAAAATAATAGAAATTATTTCCAAAAAGTAAATAAAAAACAAAAAAGATTAGCTTTAGAAAGATCATTAGAAGATAAAGCTAGTGCAGGTATGCTTTTTGTTGTTCCATCTTTAATCGTAGAAAGTGCAAAAACAAAGGATGCAAACAGCATTATAAAAAAACTTGGATTAAAAGATGTCTTAATAGTTAAAGATTTTATAGACGAAAAAACATTTCTTGCGTATAGAAATTTAGCAAATTGTTATGTAGTAGATATAACAGAGGTGAATGCTTATTTAATATCTGTGTTTAAATCTGTTATTATAGAGCAAAATGCTTTGCAATCCATCATAAAAGAGGACTAAAATGGCAGATATAAGAGATATAAAAACTATACTTTACACTGAAAAAAGTTTAAAACTACAAGAACACGGTGTAGTGGTCATACAAACCTCTCCTAAGATGACTAAAAATGGATTAAAAACAGTTCTAAAAGAGTATTTTGGAATAGTTCCTTTAAAAATAAATTCTCTAAAAATGGAAGGTAAAGTGAAAAGATTTAGAGGTCGTTTAGGACAAAGAAATGACTACAAGAAATTTTATGTAAAGCTACCAGAAGGCGTTAGCTTAGAAAGTTCGGAGGCTTAATATGGCGATAAAAACTTATAAACCATATACACCAAGTAGAAGATACATAACAGGTCTAAGCTCTGATGATATTACTGCAAAACCTAGTGTGCGTTCTTTGCTTATAAAACTTCCTACTCATTCAGGAAGAAATAATAATGGAAGAATAACTAGCAGACACAAAGAAGGTGGAGCTAAAAAACTATACAGAATTATAGACTTTAAAAGAAGAAAATTTGGCATAGAAGGCAAAATAGAGGCTATAGAATACGACCCATACAGAAATTGTCGTATAGCATTAGTTTCTTACAGAGACGGAGAAAAAAGATATATATTGCAAGCTAAGGGACTTAAGGTAGGCGATATAGTTGCTGCTGCAGAAAGCGGGCTTGATATAAAACCTGGCAATGCAATGAAACTTAAAAATATACCTGTTGGTACTATAGTTCATAACATAGAGCTAAAACCGGGAAAAGGTGGACAAATGATCCGTTCTGCTGGAGCATATGCTCAACTTATGGGAAAAGAAGAAAAATATGTAATACTAAGGTTAGCCAGTGGAGAAATGAGACAGGTTTTAGCCGAGTGTATGGCTAGTATAGGTGAAGTAGGCAACGAGGATTGGGCTAACATAACTATAGGAAAAGCTGGTAGAAACCGCTACAGAGGAATTCGCCCTCAAACTAGAGGTTCTGCTATGAACCCAGTTGATCACCCTCACGGAGGTGGTGAAGGTAAGAAAAACTCAGGTCGTCACCCTGTTACTCCTTGGGGCAAACCAACAAAGGGTGCTAAAACTAGACGCAAGAAAGCTAGTGATAGACTCATAATATCAAGAAGAAAAGGAAAATAATATGGCTAGATCGCTAAAAAAAGGTCCTTTCGTAGATAAACACGTTATGAAAAAAGTGCTTGTGGCTAAGGAAACAAATGATAACAAGCCTATAAAAACTTGGTCTAGAAGAAGTACTATAATACCAGATATGATAGGATTAACATTTAATGTGCATAATGGCAAAAGTTTTATTCCTGTTTATATAACAGAAAATCACATAGGCTATAAGCTAGGTGAATTTGCACCTACCAGAACCTTTAAAGGACATAAGGGTTCGGTGCAAAAAAAGATAGGTAAATAAAAAGGATAATGTATGAGTAAGGCACTTATAAAATTCATAAGATTATCTCCTACAAAAACAAGATTGATAGCAAGAGAAGTTCAAGGTATGAACGCTGAGTTGGCTTTAGCAACCCTAAAATTTACACCAAACAAGGGAGCAAGATATATAGCAAATGCTATATCAAGTGCTGTTGCAAATGGCGGATTTGAAGCAAATGAAGTTATAGTAAGCTCTTGTCGTGTAGATGCTGGTTCAGTCTTAAAAAGATTTAGACCTAGAGCAAGAGGTAGTGCTAGTCGCATAAGAAAACCAACTTCTCATATTTTGGTAGAAGTTACAAAAGAAGAAAAAAAGGATAAAAAAAATGATAAAAAAGCACAAACTACTACTAAAAAAGTAGCAAAAAAGAAGGAAGAGTAGTATGGGACAAAAAGTAAATCCAATTGGCTTAAGACTAGGTATAAATAGAAACTGGGAATCAAGATGGTTTCCTACTAAGGCGAATTTGGTAGAAAATATAGGCGAGGATTATAAAATAAGAGCTTTTCTAAAAAGAAAACTTTACTATGCTGGCATATCTCAAATCCTAGTTGAAAGAACTGCTAAAAAGCTAAGAGTTACTGTGGTTGCTGCTAGACCTGGTATAATCATAGGCAAAAAGGGTGGAGATGTAGATAATCTCAAAAAAGAGCTACAAAATATAATTAAAAAAGATATAAATATAAATATAAAAGAAGAAAGAAAAGCAGGTGCTTCAGCACAACTCGCTGCAGAAAGCGTAGCTACTCAACTTGAAAAAAGAGTCTCTTTTAGAAGAGCTATGAAAAAGGTTATACAAAATGCACAAAAATCAGGTGCAAAAGGTATAAAAGTTTCTGTTTCTGGTCGTTTAGGTGGAGCCGAAATGGCTAGAACTGAATGGTATTTGGAGGGTCGCGTGCCTTTACATACTTTAAGAGCAAAAATAGATTATGGTTTTGCTGAAGCTAGGACTACCTACGGAAATATAGGCGTAAAAGTTTGGATTTTTAAAGGGGAAGTCTTACACAAAGGTATGCAAAATGAAAAAACAGAAGAAGAAAATACTCCTGCTAAACGAACTAGAAGAAGCAGAGGAAAGGGTGGTAAATAACAATGTTAATGCCTAAAAAGACAAAATACAGAAAAATGATGAAAGGTAGAAACAGAGGATATGCTTGCAGAGGGACTGAATTTACCTTTGGTGATTATGCATTAAAAGCTACTGAAGCGGGTCGTATAAATTCAAGACAAATTGAAGCTGCTCGTATTGCTTTAACTCGTTTTGTTAAGAGACAAGGTAAAACATGGATTAGAGTTTTTCCAGATAAACCTCTTACAAAAAAGCCTTTACAAACTCGTATGGGTAAAGGTAAAGCAGCTGTTGAAGAATGGGTTATGAATATAAAGCCGGGTCGTATAATATATGAAATGGCTGGCGTTAGCGAAGATATGGCTAAACAAGCTCTAACCTTGGCTATGCATAAACTACCATTTAAAACTAAGTTTGTTACAAGAGAGAGTCAAAATGAAATATATTGATTTAAAAGATAAAAATATAAACGAGTTAAATGAGCTTTTAAAAGAGAAAAAGTTGCTTTTATTTACTTTAAGGCAAAAGCTAAGGACTATGCAACTTACCAACAATCAAGAAGTAAAGCAAACTAGAAAAGATATTGCTAGAATAAATACAGCAATCAGTGCTTTAAAAAAACAAGGATAAGATATGGCATTTAAAAGAGAAATTCAGGGCATTGTTCTTAAAAAAAGTGGTGATAAAACTGTTAGTGTGCTTGTGGAAAGAAAGGTTGTTCATCCAAGATATAGAAAAATAGTAAAAAGATTTAAAAAATACCTCATCCACGACGAGAAAAATGTTGCAAAGGTAGGAGATACGGTTATAGCACTTGAGTGCAGACCTATATCTAAAAGAAAAGCCTTTCGATTAAAAACTGTATTGGCAACAGGAGTTGAGTAATGATACAAAGTTTTACAAGGCTAGCGGTTGCTGACAACAGCGGCGCAAAAGAGCTTATGTGTATAAAAGTTTTGGGCGGTAGTAAGAGAAGATACGCTACCATAGGTGATGTTATAGTCGCATCTGTTAAAAAAGCACTACCAAATGGCAAGGTCAAAAAAGGACAGGTTGTAAAAGCTGTTATAGTTAGAACAAAAAAAGAAATTCATAGGGAAAACGGCTCTTTGATTCGTTTTGATGAAAATGCAGCTGTTATACTTGATAACAAAAAAGAACCTATTGGAACGCGTATATTTGGACCTGTTGGTCGTGAGGTAAGATATGCGAATTTTATGAAAATAGTTTCGCTTGCTCCGGAGGTTTTGTAATGAAGCTTAAGATTAAAAAGAATGACACAGTAAAAATTATAGCAGGTGATGATAAGGGTAAGACAGGTAAGGTTTTAGCTGTGTTTCCTAAGAAAAATAAAGTTTTAGTAGAAGGTTGTAAGCTTGCTAAAAAAGCTGTAAAACCTAGCGATAAAGTCCCAAATGGTGGTTTTGTTAATAAAGAAATGCCTATAGACATTTCAAATGTAGCAAAGGTTTAGGAGTTTTATTATGAGATTAAAAGAAAAATATACTAAAAGCATAAAAGAAGCCTTAGCTAAAGAATTTGACATTAAAAATCCTATGCTTATACCTGCCATAGAAAAGATAGTTATAAGTGTTGGTGCTGGAGATTTAGCAAAAGATCAAAAGGTGTTGCAAAATATAGCAGATACAATATCTTTAATAGCCGGACAAAAAGCCTTAATCACTAAAGCTAAAAAATCAGTTGCTGGTTTTAAAGTAAGAGAAGGCTTTCCTGTTGGAGTTATGGTAACATTGAGAAAAAACAATATGTTTG
This sequence comes from uncultured Campylobacter sp., assembly GCF_944323605.1. Classification (GTDB taxonomy): domain Bacteria; phylum Campylobacterota; class Campylobacteria; order Campylobacterales; family Campylobacteraceae; genus Campylobacter_D. The sequence goes on along the minus strand of NZ_CALUTC010000001.1, from coordinate 15,206 downwards.
CTTTTCTTGATAAACTAATAAGCATAGCTTTACCAAGAGTTAAAGATTTTAGAGGTCTTTCAAGAGATGGCTTTGACGGTAGAGGAAATTATAATTTTGGACTTGATGAACAACTTATGTTTCCAGAAGTTGAATATGATAAAATTTTAAGAACTCACGGTATGAATATCGCTATTGTAACAAGTGCAAAAAATGACAAAGAGGCACAGAAGTTATTAGAGCTTTTTGGTGTGCCTTTCTCAAAAGGAAAATAATATGGCTAAAAAATCAATGATAGCAAAGGCTGCTCGCAAAGCTAAATTTTCGGTGCGTGCTTATACTAGATGTCAAATTTGTGGAAGACCACATTCAGTTTATAGAGACTTTGGAATTTGTAGAGTTTGCTTGAGAAAAATGGCAAATGAAGGTTTGATACCGGGTCTTAAAAAAGCAAGTTGGTAAAGGGATAAGATATGATAAATGATATAATTTCTGATTCTTTAACTCGCATAAGAAATGCGTCAATGAGAAGGCTTGAAACAACAAAGCTACTTCATTCAAAAGTTATAGAAGCCTTGGTTAGAATTTTTCAAGATAAAGGATATATAGATAGCTTTGATATAGTGGAAGAAAACAAAAAGAAATTTATTAATGTGGTTCTTAAATACGATGCTAATGGTTATAGTATTATAAATGAGATAAAACGTGTTTCTAAACCTGGTCGTCGTGTTTATAGAGGAAAAGATGAAATCAAACGTTTTAAAAATGGATATGGAACGATAGTAGTTAGCACAAGCAAAGGTGTTTTACCGAATGATGAAGCTTTTAAAGCTGGGGTCGGTGGCGAAGTGCTATGCACTATTTGGTAAATATATGCTTTTTATGGCATTTGAGTAGAAATACCTTAGACAAATAAAAAGGATAAAATATGTCGCGTATAGGCAAACAACCAGTTAGCATTCCAAACGGAGTGGAAGTAAAATTAGAAGGAAATGTTCTTAAATTTAAAAAAGGCAATTTAAGTAAAGAATTAGATACTAAAGCTAATGTAAATGTAAGCTTACAGGATAATACATTAAGCTTTTCTCCAAAAGCAGACGATAGACAAAGCAGAGCATTTTGGGGAACATATAGAGCCTTAGCTCAAAATATAGTTATAGGATTAACTCAAGGGTTCTCAAAAACTTTAGAGATAAATGGTGTTGGTTATAAAGCTGCTTTAAAAGGTAAAATTTTAGAGCTTAGTTTAGGTTTTTCACATCCTATAAATTTTAATATACCAGAAGGAATAGAAATAACAGTTGATAAAAACAACATCATAGTAAAAGGTAGTGATAAACAACAAGTTGGGCAAGTTGCTGCTCAAATTCGTGAATTTAGACCGCCAGAACCTTACAAAGGCAAGGGTGTGAAATATTCCGATGAACGAATTATCCGCAAAGCTGGTAAAACCTCTAAAAAATAAGGATAGTATATGAGAGCAAATATTTTAAAAAGGAAACTTAAACTAAGATTAAAAAGAAAAAGAAGGGTAAGAGCAAATATATCAGGCACAGCTTCTTTACCTAGAGTTTCAGTCTTTAAATCAAATAGAACAATATATTTACAAGCTATAGATGATATAAATGCAAAAACTATAGTAGCAAGTAGCGGTGTTAAGCTTGGCATAAAAGCTAATAAAGAAGGTGCTAAAAAGATAGCTGCTGATTTTGCAAAACTTCTAAAAGCTAAAAAAATAGAAGAAGCAGTTTTTGACAGAAATGGCTATCTGTATCACGGAGTGGTAGCAGAGGTAGCAAATTCTTTGAGAGAAAATGGCATAAAGCTTTAAGGGAGATATAAATGCAAAAATATAATAGAGAAGAATTTGAAGAAACTATAGTAGATATAGGTAGAGTAACTAAGGTTGTAAAAGGTGGTAGAAGATTCAGATTTACCGCACTTGTTGTTATAGGAAATAAAAAAGGGCTTGTTGGAGTTGGTTACGGTAAGGCAAAAGAAGTGCCAGATGCTATAAGAAAAGCTGTAGATGACGCATTTAAAAATATAGTAGAAGTTAAAACTAAGGGTTCTACAATAGCTCACGATGTAGAAGTCAAATATAACTCAAGTAGAATTTTGCTAAAACCAGCTAGTGAAGGAACAGGTGTAATAGCAGGTGGTTCTACACGCCCTATTGTCGAACTTGCAGGTATTAAAGATATTTTAACAAAATCTTTAGGCTCAAACAACTCTGCAAATGTCGTCCGTGCTACTATAAAAGCTTTAACTATGTTAAAAGGATAATATTATGAATTTAACTAAGGCAAAAGGTTCAACTAGAAAGATAAAAAGAATTGGCCGTGGTCAAGGTAGTGGTATGGGAAAAACTGCTACTAGAGGTGGCAAAGGTCAAACTGCTAGAAAAGGTTATAACGAAAAAAGAGGATTTGAAGGTGGACAACAACCTCTTCAAAGGAGACTACCAAAGGTAGGCTTTAGCTCAAAAATAGAAAAACCTTATGAAATAAATGTAGAAAAAATAAAGGCTATAAAAGAGCTTGCTGAAATAAGCCTAGATAGCATAAAAGAGGTGCATAAAATTCCAAAAGCAGTAACAAAGATAAAACTAATAGGAAAAAGTGCAAAAGATTTAGCTTCTAAAATAAAAGATGAAAAAGTAAGTTTTAGCGGAAAATAATAATGAATAAATCACTAAGTAATAAAATACTAATAACACTAGCGTTTTTATTTGCTTATAGAATTCTTGCTTATGTCCCAGTTCCTGGAGTAAATGCTGATGTGGTAGCTGAATTTTTTAACAGAAATTCAAGCAATGCACTTGGGCTTTTTAATATGTTTAGCGGTGGTGCAGCAGAAAGATTTTCTATAATATCTCTTGGGATTATGCCTTACATAACAGCATCTATCATAATGGAGCTTTTAGCGGCTACTTTTCATAATATAGGGAAAATGAAAAAAGAAAGAGATGGTATGCAAAAATATATGCAAATCATTCGTTATGCAACCATCTTTATAACCTTAGTTCAAAGTATAGGCGTGTCTATAGGACTTCAAAATTTAAGAAGCGCACAAGGGCAATCTGCCATAATGATAGAAGATTTAAACACTTTCATAGCACTTTCAGCTATGTCTATGTTAGCTGGCACAATGCTTTTAATGTGGCTTGGTGAGCAAATCACACAAAAAGGCGTTGGTAACGGAATTTCTTTGATAATATTTGCTGGTATAGTCTCAAGCATACCTTCAGCTATTGATGGAACGATAGGACTTATAAATTCTGGGGAAATGAATTTCTTAGTAGCTTTTTTAATACTTATAGTTATACTTTTAACTATAGGTGCTATTATATATGTGGAACTTGGGGAAAGGAGAATTCCTATATCATACTCAAGAAAAGTAGTTATGCAAAATCAAAACAAGAGAATTATGAACTACATACCTATAAAAGTAAATTTAAGTGGTGTTATACCACCTATATTCGCAAGTGCTATTTTAATGTTTCCAGCTACTATTATGCAAAGTAGCACAAATGAATATGTTTTGATGATTAATGACTATTTAAATCCAAATGGATATTTATTTCATATACTTACTTTCTTTTTGGTTATTTTCTTCGCGTATTTTTACGCATCTATAGTATTTAATGCTAAAGATATAGCCGAAAATTTAAAAAAACAAGGCGGTTTTATACCGGGCATTAGACCTGGTGAGGGCACTGCAAATTACTTAAACACAGTAGCTTCTCATTTGACCTTATCAGGCTCTATATATCTTGGATTAGTATCTACATTACCTTGGCTGCTAGTTAAATTTATGGGAGTTCCATTTTATTTTGGTGGCACTTCAGTTTTGATAGTAGTGCAAGTTGCACTTGATACTATGAGAAAAATAGAAGCTCAAATTTATATGAATAAATACCAAACTCTTTCAGCAGTAGGTCTTTAAGTAAGGATTTTCCTTGCTTAAAGATAAATAAAATTCACAAATTTACAAAATAAGCTATATTTAATGAAGCATATTGCATAATTCATACAAACCCTAAAAGAGTATGAGATGACAAAGCTTGACAAGAAAATGATATATTTAACAGAAAGATTTAGGTTTAAAATAGCCATATTTTCTGTGGCTATGATGACCGTGCTTGGTGCTTCTCTCATATCTCCAGCCTTGCCTTCAATATCAAAACATTTTTACTATGTGGAAAACATAGAACTTTTAAGCGGATTGGTGCTTACCATACCTGCTCTTTCAACGGCTTTGTTTTCACCATTAGCTGGGTATTTAATGGACAAATTTGGCAAACTTATATTTTTATATCCAGCAACAGTTTTATGGATATTAACAGGATTTGTAGCTTATTTTATAGACAATATTTACCTGCTACTTTTATCAAGATTTATACTAGGAATCGCAACTGCTTTTATAACTACCGCAGCTTCTGCATTGCTTGGAGATTACTATGGAGTTGGGACAGGTAGAAAAGATAGGGCACTATCTTTACAAGGTTTAATCTTAGCCTTTGGCGGAGCTTTAATGACTGTTATAGGCGGTTTTTTAGCTTCTTTTTCTTGGAATTATGTATTTATAGTTTATCTAAGCGGTTTTATAATATTTTTCTTTTGCATTTTTTATCTTTTCGAACCTAGAGTAAATAAAAACAAAAAAGCTCTAAGAGAAGAAAAACAGAAACAAAAAATTGATTACAAACCTTTTATACCCGTGTATTTTATGGGATTTTTTATAATAATGATATATTATCTTATATCCGTTCAATTCCCACACTATATACAACATCATCTTAAACTAGATGCAAAATACATAGGTCTTGCTATGGCTACATCTGCTATATCTTATGGAATTTTTTCATTTTTGTATAAAGATATAGTTAAAATTTTAGATATTAAAAAAATATACATATATTCACTTTTATTACAGTCATTTAGTTTTTTAATGGTTTATATAAGCGATAATTTTTATATAAGCATACTGAGTCTTTTTATATTTGGTGGTGCTGGAGGACTTATTATAGTTAATAATTCCGCATATTTACTAGGTTTGGCACCTTCTTATGCTAAAGCAAGGATTTATAGCATACTCGCTTCTTGTATGTTTTTGGGTCAGTTTGTCTCACCATTCATAACAACTCCACTAACTCAAAATTTTGGCATAAAAAATGAATTTTTAATTTGGTCAAGCACCTTATTTATAGTTGCTATTTGTTATTGCTTTTTCAAAGTAAAAAAGGCTTAATTTCTTTTATTTTAAAATTAGTAAAGCTATAATAAAATTAAAAAAAATTAAAAGGATTTTAATATGCAAATAATGCTTTGTGCCATTTGTAATATAGCAAGCGGTGGTTGTAGTGAGGACTGCAAATACTGCACTCAAAGCGCACATGTTAAAACAGGTATAGAGAAATACAAAAGCAAACCAATAGAAAAAATAGTCCAAGAAGCTAAAATAGCTAAAAAAAATGAGGCTTTGGGCTTTTGTCTAGTTACTGCTGGAGCTGGTCTTGATGATGAAAAGCTTGATTATGTATGTAGAGCAGCTAAGGCAGTTTTAAAAGAAGTTCCTGATTTACTTTTAATAGCGTGTAATGGGATTGCCAATTTAGAACAACTAAAAGAGCTAAAAAAAGTTGGTATTTTTTCATACAATCACAATCTTGAAACATCTCGTGAATTTTTTCCACAAATTTGTAGCACACATACTTGGGAAGATAGATTTAATACAAATTTAGCAGCAAAAGAAGCTGGGCTTATGCTTTGCTGTGGAGGAATTTACGGACTTGGCGAAAGTGATGATGATAGAATAAGTTTTAGAAAAAGCTTAAAAGAGTTAAATCCCTTTTCATCTCCTATAAATTTTTTCATATCAAATGAAAATCTTAAACTAAAACAAAAACCTTTAGAAGCAGATGAAGCCTTACAGATAATAAGAGACACTAAACAAATTCTAAAAGATACGGTTATAATGGTTGCTGGCGGTAGAGAATTTGTGCTAAAAGAAAGGCAGTATGAAATTTTTGAAGCTGGAGCAGCAGCCATAGTAATAGGCGATTATCTAACAACAAAAGGAGAGGTTCCTAGTAAAGACATAAAAAAACTTAAGGATATGGGATTTACTTTTGCAACACAGTGTCACTGATATAAACAATTTGCAAATATTAGTAGTCATAGCTTTATGTTTGCTAATATCACCATATATAGCCAAATTTTTTAGACTTCCAATATCAGCTACCGAAATGATATTGGGTAGTGTTTTGGCTTATTTTTCATTGCTACCAAGTAGTGAGCTTTTCACTTTAGTATCTAGCATAGGTTTTTGTTATCTGATGTTTATGGCTGGTATGGAAGTAAATTTAAAATCTTTTTTTTCTATGAAAACATCTCTTGCTAAAAGAAGTTTTTTTTACATAAGTAATTTATATATATTAAGTTCTTTGCTGACCTATATAATGGGTTTGCCATATATTTTTATAATCATTTTTCCTGTTATGAGTGTTGGGCTTTTATCTATATTATTTAAAGATTTTGGAAGAGACTGTTATTGGCTTAATACATCTATGGTAGTTGCAACTCTAGCTGAAGTCATAAGCATAATACTTCTAACAGTTGTTGGGACTGTGCTAAAACAAGATATAAATTTATTTGAATTAATTATAAATTTATTATATATTTTTTCATTTCTAGCATTTTGTTTGTTAGCCTTTAAAATATTAAGAGTTTTGTTTTGGTGGTATCCACAATTAAAAAATGTATTAATGCCTAGCGAAGATAAAAATGAAAAAGACATAAGGCTTTGTATGAGTGTTTTTATGTTAATCATAGCTACTATGTTTATACTAAAACTTGACTTAGCTCTTGGTTCTTTTATAGCCGGATCTTTTATATCAACATTTTTTTCACGAAAACAAGATCTAGATAAGAGGCTTTCTAGTTTTGGATACGGGCTTTTAATACCTATATTTTTTATACATATAGGTTCAACTTTCGATCTTTCTTTACTAAAAGAAATTGAACTTATCAAAAATGCATTTTTCATAATGTTTGCTATGCTAGGTATAAGACTTATAAGTGTTATTGCATTTTATGAAAAATTTAATTTAAAACAAAGCTTACTATTTGTGCTTAGTCATTCTATGCCACTAACGCTACTAGTAGCTACAGCTACTCTTTCTTACAATGCTAAACTAATTGATAAAGAGCTTTATTCAGCTCTTATACTTACTGCATTGTTTGAAGCTATTTTGGTTATGAGTTTGATTAAGGTCATAAATTCTAAAGAGTGAAATTTCAATTTTTGCTCTGTTTTTGCATTTTTTAACTAAAAAATGATGCTAAATTTATCTAGCAAAAACTACAAAATATAAAGAATTTTTTGCTATAATTTAAGACAATTTTTAAAAGAAAGGTGGTGAAGCTAGTGCCTGGTATAAAAGTGCATCCAAATGAATCTTTTGATGAAGCTTACCGTAAATTTAAAAAACAAGTTGATAGAAATCTAGTTGTTACAGAAGTTAGAGCTAGAAGATTTTTTGAACCTATGACAGAAATTCGTAAAAAACAAAAAATTTCAGCTAGAAAAAAAATGCTTAAAAGACTTTATATGCTTAGAAGATATGAGTCAAGACTCTAATATAAAGCCCTAAATGGGCTTTTAAAAGAATTTTAATTGCTTAATAACAAAACCGCTATCATCTCTACCTTTGTTTTTATCACAGTATCTTTTATGCTTTATTTATTTTTTACAGTAAAAGCAAATTCAAGTTTTGTCGGCTTTCATAGCTTAAATTTTAATTTAGAATTTTTTGTATTGTTTTTTGTATCACTTATAGTCCCAATTTTAATAGCCTTATTATTTTTTATAGTATTTCCAAAAAAAAGCCTTTATTTTGAACCAATAAAAGAAATAGCTTTTAAAAATTCGCTTTCATTTTTATTTGTATTTTTCTTAGCAAATGCCGTAGCTGAAGAGCTTTTATTTAGAGGTGTCTTGCAAGAAAATTTTGGTCTTTTATTAGCCAGCATAGCCTTTGTTTTAGCACATATAGCTTATTATAAGAAGCCTATCTTACTCTTAGAGGTATTTTTACAAGGATTATTCTTAGGGCTTTTATATGAATTTTCTAAGTCCTTAATGCTTTGTATTTTAAGCCATACTTTTTTTAATTTTTTTATAGTTTTTATAATAAAAAGAAAAATATTAGTTTATTAATTTTTGATAGAATTCTAAATAAATTTAACACTAGGACAAAGCTATATGAAACATATTAAAAAAATTTTACATTTGAGTATGGTTAGTGGTTTGGTAGCAGTTGGTGGCGGTGCTTTAGCAGCTTGTGATAACTCACAAAATCAAATACCTCAACAAAATTCACAAAATCAACAAGGAGCTTTTGTAATCATAGAAGAAACCGCTGCTGGACAATACAAAATAAAAGAACAGTTTCCAAGTGCAGAAACAAGAGTTGTGTTGCAACAACTTGATGGAACAGAAAGAGTTTTAACAAAAGAAGAAATGGACGCTCTTATAAAAGAAGAAGCTGCTAAAATAGATAATGGAACATCAAATTTGACAAAAGATAACACACAAATGAGTAGCGGGGGGCTTTCATTAGGCGAAACATTATTAGCAAGTGCTGCAGGTGCTATACTTGGTAGCTGGATAGGTTCAAAACTTTTTAATAATCAAAATTTTGCAAATCAACAAAGAGGTGCTTTTTCAAATCAAAGTGCATATCAAAGAAGTATGAATAGCTTTAATAATAGAGCTACAAGCACACCGAATGCTGCTGGTCGCTCTGGCTTTTTTGGCTCTAGTGGTGGTTCAACTCAAGGCACACAAAGTTATGGATCTTAAGGCTTAAAATGAAATTTAAAAAAGTAAAAGCTCTTACTAAGGACTATTTGGAAAGTATAGGTTTTTCTTGGCATACGGATAATAATGGCTCTGATTATTTAGATGATGAATTAATTTGCATAAGCGAAAAGGAAGCAAATGCCTTTTATGAAGCTGGGAACGAACTGTATGATATGTTTGTGTCTGCAGCACAAAAGGTAATAGATGAAAACCGTTTTGATGAGCTTGGAATACCTTTTAATCTTATAGAAGCGATAAAAATGAGCTGGGAAAATGATGTGCATTGGCATTTGTATTCTAGGTTTGACCTTGCCGGAGGACTTGATGGAAAGCCTATAAAACTTCTTGAATTTAATGCAGATACCCCTACTTCTCTTTTTGAAACTGCTATACTTCAGTGGGCTTTACTAAGACAAAATGATATGAATGAAAGCTTGCAATTTAACAGCCTTTATGAATCTTTAATGGATAATTTCAAAAGACTTATAACATTAAATGATGATATTTCTAGCTTTGATGAGTATTATGAAGGCTGGAAAATTCTTTTTTCTAGCATAAAAGGCAGTAGCGAAGATGAGCTTACCACTAGACTCTTAGAACACATAGCAAAAGAGTCTGGCTTTGAAACAAACTTTGCCTTTATAGATGAGATTGAATTTAGCCCTGAAGGTGTATTTTACGAGCAAGAAAACTATGAATACTTATTTAAACTCATACCTTGGGAAAATATAGCTATAGAAGAAGGTGATTTGGCTATGCTTTTGACACAGATCATTAAAAATCGAAAAGCAATCATTTTAAATCCCGCATACACACTACTTTTTCAAAGCAAAGGAATTTTAAAAATTTTATGGGAGCTTTACCCAAATCATCCATTATTATTAGAAACTAGCGATAAGCCTTTAATTGGTAAAAAATGCGTTAAAAAGCCTATGTTTGGAAGAGAAGGAGCAAATATAAGCATTTTAGATGAAAATGGCAAAATAATAGAGCAAAATGATGGAGAATATATAGGTAATAACTTCATATATCAAGAATTTACTCAGTTAAATTCAAAAGATGATTTATACTACCAAGCTGGAGTATTTTTCGCTTATGAATCCTGTGGGCTTGGGTTTAGAAAAGGCTCTAAAATAATTGATAATTTTGCTAAATTCGTGGCACACTACATAAAGGAGTAAAAATGAAAATAGTTTGTTTAGATGCTGCAACTTTGGGTTCATATGATTTATCAAAATTTAAAAATTTTGGAGATTTCGTAAGTTATAAATTAACAAAAAACAATGAACGCATAGAAAGACTTAAAGATGCTGATGTAGTTATGACAAATAAGGTCATAATAGATAAAGAAGTTATAGATAATACAAATATAAAACTAATATTAGAAACCGCTACAGGTGTTAATAATATCGATGTTGAATATGCAAAACAAAAGGGCATAATAGTAAAAAATGCGGCAAATTATTCTACAAAAAGCGTAGTGCAGCATACATTTGCTCTTATATTTTCTTTTTTAAATCAAATTCCATTTTATGATAAATGGAGCAAAGAGGGCAAATGGTGCGAGAGCGAAATATTTACTGATTACAGTAGAATTTTATACAACATAAGCGGAAAAAAACACGGCATTATAGGACTTGGAACTATAGGAAAGGAAGTTGCTAAGATTTCTAGTGCTTTTGGTGCTAAAATTTGTTATTATTCAAGCTCTGGCAAAAACAATGATAACACATACGAACGCGTAGAGCTTGATGAGCTTTTCAAAACTTGCGATATAATAAGCATACACGCTCCATTAAATGAAAAAACAAAGAATTTAGTAAAGAAAGAAGAATTATCTTTGATGAAAGATAAGGCTATTTTGATAAATGTTGGTAGAGGTGGAATCGTAAATGAGAATGATTTAGCCCAAATTTTAAACCAAAAAGATATAAGAGCTGGGCTTGACGTGCTTGAACAAGAGCCAATGGCTAAAAATCACCCTCTTTTAAGCATAAAAGACAAGGAAAAACTAATCATAACGCCTCACGTAGCTTGGGCTTCTTATGAATCTTTAGAAGCTTTAATGGATATAGTATATAATAATTTAAAAGAATGGATTGAAAATGGCAAGTGAGCATAGTTTTGACATAAGTGCTAGTATAGACAAGCAAGAGCTTAAAAATGCACTAGAACAAGCCAAAAAAGAACTTGATAGCAGATATGATTTAAAAGGCATTAAATGCGAAATAGACTTTAACGAAAAGGAAGGAAATTTTAAGCTTTCTAGCTCGAGTGAAGCAAAATTAGATGTATTAAAAGATATATTAGTATCAAAACTAATAAAAAGAGGCATAAACGCATCTAGCATAAAAGAGCTTTCAAGAGAAAGTGGGGCTTTATTTCGCCTAAATTTAAAAGTAAATGATAGCATAGATTCTGATAATGCAAAAAAGATAAACAAGACTATAAAAGAAAGCAAGTTAAAAGTTACTTCCAGCATAAGAGGCGATGAAATTCGTGTAAGTGCGAAACAAATAGATGATTTACAAGCTGTTATTAAGCTAGTAAAAGAGTTGAATTTAGAGCTTTCTTTAAGTTTTAAGAATCTAAAATAAGAGGTCTTTGTGAGACAAATTTTTGCAGTCTTATACGTGCTTTTTTTATTAAATGCATGCTCATTTAAAAAAGCAGATTTTCAGCAAAGTAAGGCAGTGTTTATAAATGCAAAATTCGCTAACGGTTTTAGGGTGAGTGAGGCTGGATTTTTATATGCAAATAAAGAACTTACCAGACTTGAACTTTATAAATTTGGGCAAGGAATTTTAGAGCTTGAACTAAATAGACAAATTTGTTTAAACTCGATATGCTACAGCAGAGAAAATTTTAACAAAACATATTTTAAGGAAGCACATTACGACAAAATTTTAGATGATATTTTAGGAGAAAAACCAATATATGATGGGCTTAACTTGCAAAAAACAAGTTGTGGCTTTAAACAAGAAATAAATTTTATTTCTTATGAACTATGCTCTAAAGAACTTAGTTTCAAAGATGATAAAAATAAAATTTTACTTAAAATAAATAGGATATAAATGCTTGATTTAAAAGAATTTGTAAGTGCGAGAGATATAAAGAAAACTAAATTATTTAAAAATTTATCCTGTTCTTATGAACAAGCTTTGATATTAAAAGAACTATGCAAAAATATGATAAATGGTTTTTCTAGCATAAATACCTTAAATCTTTTAACAGCCATTTTTAAAAAAGAAAAATATGAATACTTAAATCACCTAAGCGATGTTAAGTGTTTGATAGATTTAGGTTTTGTATCTATATTTCACGCATTTAGCAGCGATTTAAAAAAAGATAGACAAAATTTATTATCCCTTTTAAACTGCGACTTAAGTCTTAGCGACACATTTTTATCATTTTTAGAAGAAAATTCTACACTAAATTTAAATAATCAACAAGCTTATACCGAGTATCTTGAATACTTAAAAGATGAATTCACAAGGATAGAGCTTTATAAAAGACTCTCCTTTAACTCATCATCAAGACTAAAAGAAGAGCTTAAACAATATGAAGCATATATAAAAACTAGGCTAAAAAAGAGCAAATTCAAAAATATATTAGAAGAAATCTTTAAAGAATACAAGCTAAGCAAAAAAGAAGAATTAATATTTATAGCCCTGCTAAAAGAAGAATACAGCTTAGACAGCGAAAATTCCAGTGCAAGAGATATTAATTCTTTGCTTTGTGTAATAAGTGAAAATGAATATGAAAAATTAGAAAACAAAGCCTTGCTTTCTGAAAATTCAAGGCTTTTAAAAAACAATCTCATAGACTACGACGAATACATAAGCACTTTTGGCACTTTTAGTAAAAGTTTTTATATAAGCGATGAATTTTTACAAAGGATTATCAATTCCAAAGGAAAGAAAAAGGGAGAAAGATTGGAATTGCAAAGCCTTGTAAAAGAACAAGATATCTTTGAGCTTATAGAACCAGATACAGATATTAACGATGTGATAATGCCAAATGGAACTAAAAACATACTTGAAAACATACTAAAACAAAGAGACAAAAAAGTCATACAAAGACTTTCAACTTGGGGCATAAAACATAGCGAAGATATAGAAGCAAAGATTATATTTTATGGTCCTGCTGGGGTTGGTAAAACTATGTCCGCTCTTGCTATGGCAAGATCTATGAAAAAAGTTGTTTTAAGCTTTGATTGCTCTAAAATTCTAAGCAAATGGGTTGGTGAAAGCGAACAAAATGTAAGGAAAATTTTTGATACATATAAAAAAATATCTTCATCTTGCAAAGAAAATCCTGTCTTGCTTCTAAATGAAGCCGATCAGTTTTTAAGCACAAGGGTAGAAGGTAGCAGCGGCTCTGATAAAATGCACAATCAAATGCAAAATATATTCTTAGAACAGATTGAAAAATTTAGTGGGGTATTGATAGCTACCACAAATTTTTTAGAAAGTTTAGATAGTGCATTTTCTAGAAGATTTGACTATAAAATAGAATTTAAAAAGCCAAATTACGAAGAAAGGGTGCAAATTTTTAAAAAATACCTGCCAAAAAATGCTTCTTTTGAAGATGATTTTGACTTAGAAAACTTAGCTAGATATGAATTAAGCGGTGCTCAAATCATAATGATTATTAAAAATGCAGCACTAAAAGCAGCTATATCAAAAGATGGAATTTTTAAACAAGTATATTTCATAGAAAGCATAGAAAAAGAGTTAAATTCGAGCTTTGATAAAAACAAAATAGTAGGTTTTAATAAATTTTAAGTAATGGCCGGGAGAAAGGGATTCGAACCCCTGGAGGCTTGCACCTCAACGGTTTTCAAGACCGCCGCTTTCGACCACTCAGCCATCTCCCGTAAAAAACATAGTTTCAGTAAGAGCTTGGAGGCGACATCCGGATTCGAACCGGAGATCAAGGCTTTGCAGGCCCATGCCTTACCGCTTGGCTATGTCGCCAATAGTGGTGCCCGGAGCCGGACTTGAACCGGCACGGAAGAAAAAATTCCGAGGGATTTTAAGTCCCTTGTGTCTACCAATTCCACCACCCGGGCGTATGGAGCGGGAAACGAGATTCGAACTCGCGACCCCAACCTTGGCAAGGTTGTGCTCTACCCCTGAGCTATTCCCGCAAAATAAAAGCTAAATTTTAACAAAATAAGCTTAAAAAAGCCTTTATTAAGAATAGTGTTAATGCTTTAACTAAGCTACATTTAGTAAAATAAGACTAAAAGCCATCACAGCCATACCGGCAAAAAGCCCATACAAACAGTGATGAGCTTCTCCATATACTCTAGCAGCGGGTAAAAGTTCGTCAAAAGAGATATAGACCATTATCCCTGCTATTATGGCGAAAGTAAAGGCTAAAGTTAGCTCTCCTATAAATGGGAGTATCAAAAAAAAGCCTATTAAAGCACCTATTGGCTCTGTAAGACCAGAAAGTGCGGCGTATTTAAATGCTTTTCTTTTTTCTCCCGTAGCGTGATATATAGGCAAAGAAACCGCCATACCCTCAGGTATATTATGAATAGCCACAGCTATAGCTATAGCAACGCCAAATGATATGTTATCAAGAGAAGATACAAAGGTGGCAAAACCCTCTGGTAAGTTGTGTATAGAAATAGCTATAGCAGTTAAAAGACCCGTTCTTTTCAAAGCTAAATTTGGACGCTTTACCCCGCTTACAAGCGGGCAAATTTTTAACTCATTATAATCATCTTTTTGTTTTATATGCAAATCTTCTGGTATAAGCCTATCCACTAAAGCTGCTAATAAGCTTCCCACAAAAAAGAAAAGTATAGCTAAAGAAGAGCCGATAAACTCACCATACACCTTTGTAAAATCTACAAAGCTTGAGGGCAAAATTTCCATAAAAGAGATATATATCATCACTCCAGCAGAAAATCCAAGTCCTATGGATAAAAAAGTAAAATTATCCTGTCTTGAAAAAAATGCTATCAAAGCACCAATAGCCGTGGATATACCAGCTAAGGTAGCTAATAAAAATGCTATAGATATTTGCGATAATTCTAAATCCATATTAAAAACTTTAAATAATATTTTTTATTAAAAAGTAAATTATATGAAAAAATAGTAAATTAAAAAGATATTTTTGTATAAAAATCTAAAGCTTTTCACTTCCTTTCAAATGTTTTCTTTATTCTATGTAACTTTACACTTTAAGCTTTATCATTTTTTATTTTAAAGTCTTTTAACTTTAAGTTTTAACCCTTCTTTAAACTCCATCTCTACCTAACTTTATA
Organism: uncultured Campylobacter sp.; assembly: GCF_944323605.1. Lineage (GTDB taxonomy): Bacteria > Campylobacterota > Campylobacteria > Campylobacterales > Campylobacteraceae > Campylobacter_D. Next base: position 76 of record NZ_CALUTC010000001.1, on the reverse strand, counting down.
CTTTAAACTTTTTTAAAAACTTTCTTTATCCTACGCACATCTTTCATAAATCTTAGATATTTCAATGCCCCCCCCC